>NZ_JBHTGV010000002.1:21818-1074501 GCF_042675445.1 Cohnella sp. GCM10027633
ATGTGGCGGGTGCTACTTTCACCATGGCAGCGGCGAACGTGACGCTGTACGCGCAGTGGACGGTCAACCCGACATACACCGTAACGTACGACGGCAATGGCAGCACGGGAGGAACCGTGCCAACGGATAGCCATCCGTATGAGCAACATTCAACCGTAACCGTATTAGGAAACACGGGAAGCTTGGTGAAGACGGGCAGCACGTTCGCAGGTTGGAACACGGCGGCCGACGGAAGCGGCACAAGCTATGTGGCGGGCGCTACTTTCACCATGGGAGCGGCGAACGTGACGCTGTACGCGCAGTGGACGGTCAACCCGACATACACCGTAACGTACGACGGCAATGGCAGCACGGGAGGAACCGTGCCAACGGATGGCCATCCGTACGAGCAAAATGAAACCGTAACCGTATTAGGAAACACGGGAAGCTTGGCGAAGACGGGCAACACGTTCGCAGGCTGGAACACGGCGGCTAACGGAAGTGGCACAAGCTATGCGGCGGGCGCTTCTTTCACCATGGCAGTGGCGAACGTGACGCTGTACGCGCAGTGGACGGCCATTCCTGGTGGCGGTAGCGGTGGCGGCGGTACCCCGACGCCACCGGATGACAGCAAAGTAATCTCAGAGAATGGCGATTTATTGCTTCCCGCAGGCAAAACGGGCGAGGTTAGTTTGGAAGATGCTATCACGATAGCTATTCCGGCAAATGCAACGGACAAAGAACTGAAATTAACGATTGAAAAATTGACCGGGACTCAAGGTCTTCTAAAGGATGAAGACGTTCTGGCTAGTCCGATCTTCGAGATTCTGAAAAGTTTCTCGGAGAACTTCAGCAAACCGGTAACGCTGACTTTTAAGTTCGATCCGACAAAATTGAGCGGTGATCAAAGAGCAGCCGTGTTCTATTACGATGAAGCGCTGAAGAAATGGGTGGAAGTCGGCGGCGTTGTTAGCGGTAATGAGATTACCGCGGAAGTAAACCACTTTACGAAATTCGCGGTATTGGTTGTAGGGCAAGCGGCAAAACCAACGATTGACTTTAGCGATATCTCCGAACATTGGGCGAAGGCAAGCATCGAGCAAGCGGTAAGCAACGGAATCGTCACTGGTTATGAGGACGGCACGTTTAAGCCGGACAAAACCGTGACTCGCGCGGAATTTGCCGTCATGCTTATGAATGCGATCAAGCCGCAAGGAGCGGGAGCGGCGCTGACGTTCAAAGATGCAGCGAAGATCGGCAGCTGGGCGCAGAAAGCGGTCGCGCAAGCGGTACAAGCTGGCATTATTAATGGCTATGAGGACGGTACTTTCCGTCCGGTCGGGGAAATTACACGTGCAGAGATGGCAGCGATGATTGCGGGTGCTTTGGGTAAATCTAGCGAAGCGAATGCCACGGCAACTGACTTCGCGGACGACAAGGACATTCCGGCATGGGCAAAAGCCGCGGTTGCTTATGTAAAGCAAGCAAGCATCGTGCAAGGGAAAGGCGACAACCGATTTGCCCCCGGGGACCATGCAACAAGAGCAGAGGCCGTAACGGTTCTGCTGAACATGCTGGCTCAAAAGAGCGAGTAAAGTAAAAAAGGGTCGTTAAACTAACGGAGAACGTTATTCGTTTTTACAGCAAAAGCCAGCAAACCTTTGCGTTTGCTGGCCTCTTGCACTTCAAAACTTATTTGTCACCCCGGACACTGCCGCTTAACGAAGCGTCTTAGGAAAACCTTCACGCCATGAAGAGAACCGCGGACTCCAACCATTCCGAAGTGCCTTTGTATTAAGCGCCCCACGTTCTCCTCTTACGCTTCCAGGCATTGTCTTGGGTTCAGGAGCGTTAAGGGCTTTCGCATAGACAGGCACCCATTCGGTACCCGCTGCTGGATCGCTATCCACAATGTTATATGTTCCTGTAGGCCATTCCAGTGCCAAAACAGCTGCAACTGCGGCGTCTTCTGTATGCACAAAAGAAGCGATGCCATCAGTAGCAGGCAAGTTCCCCATTCGAACTTGCTCTGCGAACAATCCGTTCGATCCGTACCAGGTCCCTTCACCGTACAGCACGCCGTATCTAAGAATGACATGCTCCGGCATTTCCGCAGCGGTGGTTTCCAGTGCATGAACACCATGCACGCTTGTTAGTTGCGGTTCCGGAGCCTCAAAGTCTAGCGGACAATCCTCCGTTGCCGGCCCGTCTCCGGGCGCATAGGTCATTGTGATGCTTTGCGCGATCATCCGTCGAACCCCGGCGGCGAGCGAAGCATCCACTAGGTTTCTCGTTCCTTCCACGCGAATTCTTGCATTGGCGGATGGATCCATAGCCTGCAGCGAAGTCAGTTGGTGAATAACGACCTCTGGGGATGTTTCGGCAAGTACGCTGAACAGATTTTTGCGGTCATATACATCCGCTTGGACGAATGAAGCTCCGGCGTTCTCTAAGCTTTTTGCATGCTCCGGGTTGCGTATTAGTCCAATCACTTCATGTCCTTTTTGTACTAGCATCGGTATAAGTGCCCTCCCGATGACGCCACTTGCTCCAGCAACTAAAATTTTCATTTTGTACTGCCTCCTTTAACTATTTTAATTAAAGACCAATCTGTTATCGCATTTGTGACATAACATGCGAATTCAGTCGTTTGGGAAAAAACGTATGAAGACAGGTTTGGAATTCAATTAGGTTAGCGGAATAACGGAAGGAAGCAGTATAATAACGGGACATAATGGATTAGATCGAGATAGGAGTTGAAAGGGATGTTGGATATGTCGACGGTCGAAACGTACCGTCCTCTGTTAATGACGCTCGCCTACCGGATGCTCGGTTCCTTAAGCGAAGCGGAAGACATCGTACAGGATGCGCTGACCGATTATGCGATGACTGTGGATCGCGGCAGCATCAGGCACGAAAAAGCTTATTTGGTTCGAATGGTCACCAACAGAAGCTTGAAGCTGAAACAATCCGCGCGCAAACGCCGCGAATTCTACGTCGGGCAGTGGCTCCCGGAGCCTGCCATTGCAGATGGCGGCGGTGCGGCCGCCGCGCTTGGATCCACATTCGGAAAGAACGGAAATCCTGCCAATTACATCGAGCGGCAAGAGAACATCACGTACGTGATGCTCGTTATGCTGGAGAGACTGACTGCCGTCGAGCGAGCCGTCTTCCTTCTTCGCGAGACGCTCAACTTCGACTATGGGGAAATTGCGGACATCGTGCAGAAGTCGGAAGCGAATTGCCGCAAAATTTTCAGCCGGGCAAAGGAAAAGCTTCAAGGTTCGGCGGGAGAATACGGCAGCGCGGAAGCGATCGATCCCATGCGGCGCAACCAGGAACAAGCATGGGCTTTCGCCAAAGCGTTCATAAAGGCGGCCGAGACAGGAAATTCGTCCGCCCTCGTGGACATGCTGGCGCATGACGCCGTATTCGTAACCGATGGCGGCGGCAAAGCCCGCGCGGCGATCAATCCGATCGAGGGCAGTGAGCGCATTGCAGCATTCTTTATCGCTAACGCGCGCAAAGGCACGATGGGCGATTCGTTCTTGCCGGTCGACGTGAGCGGCCAACCTGGCTTTATCGTTACCCAGAACGGCCAGCCGGCCATGGTCATGGTGTTCGGTTGGGACGCGGATAAGAGGATTTCGCGCATTTTTATTATTTTAAACCCTGACAAGCTTGCGAGTGTCACAAACCGATTCGCCGCTCGGTCTTAGATAGCGAAAGTCGATCCAAGCTGGTCGGCACTACTATTTAAGGAGTGATTGGCAATGGAACCAAGAATGTTGTTGAAAGAGGTTAACCCTGCGGCTTTCGCTGCGATGGTCGGACTCGAAAAATTTCTGGATGGCGCAAGTCTCGACAAAAAACTGAAGGAGCTTGTAAAAATACGCGCTTCGCAACTCAATAGATGCGCCTTCTGCCTCCAAATTCATGCAACCGACGCCCGCAAGCTGGGTGAAACTGAGGTTCGCATTTATACGCTTAACGCTTGGCGCGAAACGACTTACTTCACCCCGCAAGAGCGCGCGGCGCTGGCGTTGACGGAAGCCGTGACTTTGGTCGCTTCCAATCACGTTCCGGACGACGTGTACGAAGAAGCGGCCCGCCACTTCAGCCAGCAGGAAATCAGCGAGCTGTTGATCGCCATTATCACGATCAACGGCTGGAACCGCATCGCAATCACGACGGCCTTGACTCCTCCGGCATAATCCATGGCATCTCACTATTGGAGAACGATAGATGAATGACAACAGCGGCAGTCTAGGACGTTATTTTCTTGTTCTTGGCTGCCGTTGCTATATATTAACGCTTCGGTTTAAAACATATTGCCTTTTGATTGAAAAATGGACGAACGGGTTCCAAATACAATGATTCTAAAGTACAAATCACGATAAAGTATCGGTTAGGCCCACAGTCGACTTTCTCGGGAGAACTCTATACATGGACTTGGTGATTAAGGTACTGATTAAAAAGAAAACAGCAGCCAGCTCATACATAACGGTTACCGAGAGCATATCCTTAAGCCAGCCGGAGAAGCTCATCGTCAAAACCATAGCCCCCATAAATAACGGAGTTAACATTCCATTTACTCTGCCTATATAGGCTTCATCCGTATTTTTGAGAATCAGGGTTTGAATGGCTACCTGAAAGGCCGGGGTCACAAATCCAATAAGAAATTCCGCAGAGAATGTTAACCAGAAGAAAGTAGAAAAACCGGCTGTAGCGAGGCAAGCGGCATTGACCAAAAAGCCTGTCGTTAATAAATACAGCGGAGCCACGCGCTTGCTTGCCATGACAGATAGCACGCCTCCTAAGATCATGCCTATCCCTTTCGAAGTGGCGATCCATTGATAGTAGGATTCGGGAAGGTTTAATCGCTCTGTGACAATGAAGATCCCCATCGGCACAACCAGTCCGACACCAAGTCCGGAAATTAGAAAAGAAATTCCGAGGAGCGTCAGTAAACGCTTGGAAAGCACATAGTTGAGCCCAGCTTTCATTTCCTGCCATACTTGTGTATTCATTGATCCCTTGCGTATGCCATCAGAAGGAATGAAGGTTAGGGCGATCGCCGAGAGCAAGAAAGAAATGCACATGATGCCAATCGAAATATGAATCCCGAACTGTTGATAAACAATCGTCCCGAGTATAGGACCTAGCACCATAAAGATGGCCAACAGGGTCTGGAACAGGGACATGCTGCTCTGCATCAGCTCTTCCCTTACGTTCTGTTTAAATAGCTTCATGGCGGATGGTTGCGAAAATTGAGACATAATCGAGGAAACAATGGTGGCGAAAAAAATAGCCTTCCAGGATCCGAATGACAGCGCAAGAAGAATAAATAAAATTGAAATGGAACTAAGAATATCGCTCCATACCATTGTTTTTTTAGGATTCCATCGATCCGCGAACGTTCCGCCAATAAAAGAAAAGATAAATATGGGTAAAAATTCAGCAACAGAAATCATGGAAACGGCAAAGCCATTCCCACCGGTATGTTCTACAACGTATAGCAAAATGGCAATATTCCTTACCCAAATCCCAAGCTGCAAAAAAAAAGTCGAGACAAGAATTGAACTTAAAAAACGACGGGACACCATAACAACTCGCTCCTTTTTACGCCACTCCATGGTCATTGATTTAGAGAATGAAGATGATTAGACTATTTTTATCTCTTACATCAAACGTATTAAAGAGAAGAGGTGTTCTCAAGCTTGCTGTTCTGCTATATGCAACAGCCACTCACTTTTTTGTAAAGAAGGGGTCTATTTTGGCGGAAAAACCAGATCAACAGCCTTATATGCTCTCATCCGTCGTAAATGCATTGCGGATCATGAACAGCTTTACGGTAAAGAAGCCGACGAAAGGCGTCACCGAACTGGCCGATGAGCTGGGGATCAGCAAAAGCGCAGTCAGTCGCTTGCTAAGCACGCTAGCCAGCGAGGGTTACGTATTAAAGGAACCGACCACTCAAAAATACAGCTTGGGACTGCAGATTTTGAAATTGAACAGCGTAGTCACGAGTCAATTAGAGATTAATCACGCTGCGGAAGCTATCATTAGGGAATTGGCGAAGTCAACGGGAGAAGCGGCCTTAATCTCTGTCCTTGAAGATGAGATCGTATATATTGAACAAATTGAATGCCGGCATAAGGAGCCTATATTGCCTCTTGTGGGACATCGCAGCCCCGTGCATTGCACGAGCGCCGGCAAGCTATTACTGGCGTATTACGAGACGGAAAGACTCCATCAGGTGGTGAGAAGGGGACTGACGTCCTATACTGCAAAAACGATTACGGAAAAGGAAGTACTGCAGAAGCAACTGATGGAAATTCGCAAAGAACAGATTTGTTGCTGTGAATCCGAGTATTTGGAAGGGCTGATCTGCTTATCTGCACCCATTAGGAATTACATGAACTGCGTCGTAGCAGCCATCACGATTATGGGGCCAATTCATCGAATAAATGAACATACGCACCAGAAACTGATGAATAAGCTCACAAGAGCCGCTAAAGAAATATCTAGAGAACTAGGCTATATTGGATGATTCGACCAACGTCGAAGCTGGCAGAAATCGGGTAAAAATATCGTTGACAGCATCGATTGAAAGCGTTTATAATCAGTTCATAAAAACGATTACGTAAACGTTTTTCTGAAAGGTGAGGAAACGAATGAACGTCGGCATTAAAGAAGTGGCGGAAGCCGCAGGAGTATCCATCGCAACCGTTTCCCACGTGGTGAACAATACAAGATTCGTATCCGAAAAGACGAAATCGAAGGTGTTCCAAGCCATGGAACAGCTTGACTTCCGTCCCAACGCAGTCGCCCAAAGCTTAAGAAGTCAGAAGTCCAATACGATCGGCCTAATCGTGCCAATGCTTCCTTCGGATACATCGAATTTCTTCTTCATGACGATCGTGCAAGGCATTCAGAAGACACTGAAACGGCATGGCTATCAATTGCTGCTCAGCAACAACGCTACGGAAGAACTCGAAGAAGAGAAAGAGCAGATCAAGCTGTTCAATTCTAAACTGATCGACGGGCTAATTATCGCCTCCATTGCCGATGATGCGAGTTATTTGAAAGACACGGTCCGCTCCCATTACCCGGTCGTGTTCATTGACCGCAAGCCTGAAGGCTATCCTGGCGATTACGTCTTGGCCGACGGCTTCGGCGGTTCGTTGAAAGCGGTTCAATCGATGTTGGACAAAGGTCATGAAAGAATTGGCATCATTACGGGTACATTAGGAATATCTACGAGCAACGAACGTTTGGACGGCTACAAGAAAGCGTTAGCCGATCGCGGCATATCGTTCGATCCGTCGCTCATGCGGGAAGCCAATGCCAGTTTTGAAAATGGATACGAGTGCGCCAAAGAACTTATCGCTTCAACGGATATTACCGCAATATTCGTGGCCAACAACGTGTTGACCATGGGGGTCGTGGCATACCTTCAGGAGCAAAAAATAAAAATGCCGGAAGAGATCGCCGTCATCGGGTTCGACGACTACGATTGGACGAAAATTACGACGCCTCCGCTATCGGTCATTCGCCAGCCTTCGTTTGAAATCGGCGTAAAGGCGGCTGAAGCGATGATTGGGCGAATCGAGAATTCGGATAAACACGAAGGGATCGAATACCGCCTTCCAACGACGCTAATTATGCGGGAATCATGCTAGCCTATTTATAATTAATTATGGCTAGCCTTATTTTCAGAGATTCATAAAAACGTTTACGTAAACGTTTTATTAAGAAATCGGAGGAAATCGCAGTGCATAATCGTCTAAAACGAATTCGGGTCAATTGGGAACTCTATTTGCTAATGGTGCTTCCGGTCGCCTACTTTATCATTTTCCGTTATATGCCCATGTATGGAGTTCAAATCGCGTTTAAAGATTTCTCCGCAGCCAAAGGGATCTGGGACAGTCCATGGATCGGCTTCGATCATTTTGTCCGTTTCTTCGAATCTTATAATTTCGAGCAGGTGGTCTTAAACACCGTTTACTTAAGCTTATTGCTTCTTGCCATCGCGTTTCCGATTCCGATTCTTATCGCGCTCATGTTGAATCAGGTAACGCATCAGAAGCTCAAGAAGTTTATGCAGACGTCCATCTACGCCCCCTATTTTATCTCGACCGTCGTTCTCATCGGTATGGTGTTCGTGTTCCTGTCCCCGAACAGCGGCATCGTGAACCATATTATCATGGCATTCGGCGGTAAACCGGTCATGTTCATGACGAATTCGGAGTGGTTCAGGCCGATTTACATCTTTACCGAAGTGTGGCAGACGACCGGGTTTTCTTCGATTATCTACTTGGCGGCCTTGGCTGGCATCGATCCTTCTTTGCACGAAGCGGCAGTCGTGGACGGTGCCAGCAAATGGAGAAGGATTCGGCATATCGATATTCCCGGCATAATGCCAACCATAGTCGTGTTGTTCATTCTTGCAGTCGGCAATCTGATGAACATCGGCTTCGAGAAAGCGTTTCTGATGCAAACGGACATCAATGTGGAAACGTCCGAAATCATTCCGACTTACGTGTACAAAATCGGTATTCAGCGCGCGCAATACAGCTTCTCCGCAGCGATTGGTTTGTTTAACGCCGTTATTAATTTGATCCTGCTATTCATCGTGAACCGAGCGGTCAAAAAAATGAGCGGAAACGGCTTGTTTTAGAAAAGGAGAGAATCGGACTTGCTTACAATGAAAAGAAAATCGACCGGCGACGTGCTGTTCGATATTACCAACTATACGTTGCTCATCGGATTCACGCTTATGATTTTATATCCGCTCTATTTTATTCTGATCGCTTCCTTCAGCGACCCGAATCGGGTCGGCACCGGCGACATCTGGTTGATCCCCAAAGGAATCACGTTCGAGGGTTATCAGCGGATTTTCGCTGACGGCGCCATCTGGCTTGGGTATAGAAATTCTCTTTTATACGCGGTGCTGTCGGCGTTCATCGGCACATCGTTGGCGATCATGGCGGCTTATCCTTTATCGCGGAAGGATTTTTACGGCCGCAACGCATTCATGCTTTTTTTTGCGGTAACCTTGTTCTTCAACGGTGGCTTGATTCCAACTTATCTGCAGATCCGGAATATGCACATGATGGATACGATCTGGCCTGTCGTTCTGCTCCCGGCCTTAGACGCCTTCGTCATTATCATTGCGAGAACCTTCTTTCAAGGTCTTCCCGAAGAGATACGCGAATCGGCAAGCATGGACGGTTGTACGAATCTTCGATATATCTGGAGTTTCGTCCTGCCTTTGTCTAAACCGATCATCGCGGTACTCGCCCTGTTCGCGATCGTGAGACAGTGGAACGGATTTTTCGACGCCTTGATTTATCTCAAAGACGAAGCCAAATATCCGCTGCAGTTGATCCTTCGGAATCTTCTCATACAGAACCAGCCTACCGGCAATTTGGTCTCGGACATTCAGACGGCCGTCGAGCAACAGCGGATCGTAGCGTTGATCAAGTATGGCGTCATTATCGTCGCGGCGCTTCCGCTCTTGATCCTGTATCCGTTCCTGCAACGCTATTTCGTTCAAGGGGTGTTCATTGGCTCCGTTAAGGGCTAAGAACCCAACATAGTTAACTAAATTAGGAGGTGATTCTCTCCTCGGTGGAGACTCTGGATCAGTCGTAGGACCGTTAATTTGATCGTGGATAATCAAAGGGAGGGTTTTGTACAAATGAAAAGAAAATCTTCACTCGGATTGGCAGGCATCATGGGTTTGAGCTTGGTACTCTCCGCATGTAGCGGAAACGACAACAATAACAACGCATCTCCTTCGGCAAGCGCAAGCACCGCACCGTCGGCAAGCTCAACGGCGACTGAAGCGGCGGCAGGCCAATTCCCGCTAAAAGAGAAGATTACGTTGAAAGCATCCGCCCATAGACCGCCGCTTGGGCCGAGCGATTTCAACGAGCAACCGCTTATCCAAGAACTCGAAAAAAACACTAACGTCCACATCGAGTGGGAGACGACCGTAGACAACGACTTTATCGAGAAACGTAATTTGCTTCTGGCGAGCGGAAGCCTTCCCGACTTCTTCTTCAGCGGCCGTTTCTCGGATACGGAGCTGATGAAATACGGTCAAGACGGCACGCTCATTCCGCTTAACGATCTGATCGAGAAGCATATGCCGTATCTGAATGCGATCCTGAAGGATCGGCCGGATATTAAAGCGTCGATCACGGCACCGGACGGCAATATTTACTCGCTGCCGGTAGGCGAAGAGCTTGGTGCGGGACAAGAAGATATCGGCGCGAATCCGGACTTCCTGTACATCAACCAAGAGTGGCTCGACAAGCTGAAGCTGCCAATGCCGACAACGATCGACGAGTTCACGGCCGTATTGAAAGCGTTCAAGACGCAAGATCCGAACGGCAACGGCAAGGCGGATGAAATTCCGCTCACGTACATCGATAACTTCTGGACAGGAGATATCGGCGTTCTGTTCGGCGCGTTCGGGGTACCGGACAAAACGTATCGTCCGAACAATCCTACGTTTATCGATCACTTGAACGTGGTGGACGGTAAAGTCACCATCTCCGCTCAACAAGATGGCTTCAAGCAAGCAGTGTCTTATATTCATAATTGGTTCAAAGACGATCTGGTAGACCTCGATGCTTTCACGCACACTTACGATTCTTACTTCGCAAGAGGCAAGACGACTGACGAGACGATCGGCGCCATGATCTGGTGGGACAAAAATGACGTTGCCGGTCCCGAAAGAGGCGAACACTGGGTCATTGTCCCTCCGTTCAAAGACATGGTAGTCAAATGGAATAACGGCGGCGGTATCGGCCGCGACGGACCGGCTATCACCAAAGATAATAAGAATCCGGAAATTACGGCGGCGTGGCTGGATATCTTCTACGAGCCAACGATGGCTGCACAAGCTCGTTTCGGTCCGGTCGGCGTGTGGTACGACAAAGACGCCAGCGGCAAACTGATTCAGAAGACGGTAGAGAACCCAGGCGAGTTCAGACAAAAATCCGCGGTTACGAACGGTATCGGTCTTCTATTGTCCGGCATGGAGGAGAAAGTCGCCTATGTCGAACCGCGCGCTCAACAGCGTATTGACGATAGCATCAAGTACTACGTGCCGCAAATGGAAACAGAAAAATTCCCGAACCTTTTCTTTAACCCAGAGGAATTAGAAGTCATCGATCGGTTGAAGCCGGATATCTCCACCTATATCAACCAAATGCGCGCTAAATGGTTGCTCAGCGGCGGCGTGGAAAAAGATTGGGACGAATTCCAGAAGACCCTTGATAAGATGGGGATTGAAGAATTGCTGAAGGCCCACCAATCCGGTTACGATCGCTATCTTGCAGCGCAGAAATAATACGATCTGTTGAATCGAGTCTATAGTAGCTGGCCGGAACTGACACAAGTCTGTTCCGGCTAGTCTCCTATTGTTCCGTAAAGTCAGAGTGCAGGAGGAATTAAGTGTCACGTACAGACCGAGGAGAGCATTCGTTGATCGCAAGCTGGTCGTTCGATGAAGGTCAAGGAAACAAGGCAATTGACTTCGTATCAGGCAAGGAAGACAACATTGTATTTGCACTCGCCAAGGGGCGGTTTCAGCCGCCACTGCATCCGGTTTGGCGGCCGGGAATATCAGGGACCGCCTTATCTTTCGACGGGTATTCTACCTATATCCGCCGTTGGTCCGGCGAGATAGGCAAGCCAACCGATGAATTGACCATCGCCGCTTGGATTGCGCCGCGCACCTATGATATTGACCATGATCATCGGCTCTGCCCTATCGTGAATCAGCATAATAGAGAACTAAGACAGGGGTATGTATTCGGGTTGTACAAACACGGTTCTTGGTCTATACAGCTTGGTTTGGGCAAAGAATGGGTTGAAGTTTGGTGCCATGACCGACCTATTCCGAAAAACAAATGGTCGTTCGTGGCTGCAGTCTACGATAAAGGAAATGGCACATTAAAGCTATTTCTCAACGGAGAAGAAGCCGCTAGCCGAACGCTTCCATTATCGGCAAGCATTGCTCCCTGCGAAGCCGATTTGCTCGTCGGGCGCCATAATGAAGAAGCGGTGCTGGTCGGACCATTCGTCAAGAATCATTTCGACGGGCTTATGGACGAAATCAAAATTTACTCGAGGAGCTTGCAAGGGGAAGAAGTGCTCCGCCTATACCGGGAAGCGCTTGAACACCACGGCGGCCAAGTCCCAGATATTCCTTGGAATCAGCTGACTCTTCCGCGCGAGCTATTCAGCGAAGATCGGCATCGTCCCCAATTCCATCTGAGCCCTCCGGGCCATTGGATGAATGAGCCTCATGCTCCGATCTATTATAAAGGCCGTTATCATTTGTTTTATCAGTCCAACCCGAAAGGCCCCTTCTGGCAATCGATCCATTGGGGTCACTGGGTAAGCGAAGATTTAGTCCATTGGCGGGATCTACCGACGGCACTCGCTCCTGAACCCGGAATCGATACTGACGGTATTTGGTCTGGAAGCGCAGCGCTTGATGAAGATGGAGTTCCGGCGCTTTTCTATACGGCGGGGGATTTCAGTCAGAACCCGGATCAAAGTGTAGCACTCGCTAGAAGCACGTTCGCCCAAGACGGAGATCCGGATTTGGTCCGTTGGGTAAAAAGTCAAACGCCGCTTGCCGTCCAACCGCAAGGCGTCGAAGCGCTGCCAGGGATGTTTCGCGATCCGTTCGTCTGGAAGGAAGATGGGCGATGGATCATGCTCGTCGGCGGCGGTCTGATCGAACGGGGCGGCACGGCGTTCGTCTATGTCTCGGAGAATATGGTCGATTGGATATATGAAGGCACGTTCTGCATCAGCGATTATACGAAGTACCCTCACTTGGGGACAGGATGGGAACTGCCGGTGCTTCTGCCGTTACAACATGACGGACGGAATTCAGGCAAACATATTTTTCTGATCAGCCCATGGGGTATCGGTGCGAAAATGATCGTGCATTACTGGATCGGAACGTATGATGCGGCCAATATTCGGTTCATTCCGGACGATGAAGAACCGCGTGCGATCGACGTCAGTGATTATCACTTCACAGGACCGAGCGGCATGGTTGATCCGGTCACGGGTCGGTCGTTGCTATATACGATCGCTCAAGGCGAACGCACACTAGAATCCGAATACGACAGCGGTTGGGCCCATAACGCCGGGATGCCGGTTTCGCTTCACTTGCGGAGTGACGGCAGGCTTGGGGTCGAGCCGATCCAGGAGATCGAGCAATTGCGAGGCGGTTTGCTCCTTCAGTTGTCGGATGTTTCCATGGAGGAGGCGAATCGGCAACTGCAGGATATACATGGCGATATGCTGGAGATCGACATCGTCTTCCAAGTAGGTTCAGCGAACCGTTATGGCGTGTCGGTACGACGTTCACCGGAAGGCGAAGAAGAAACGGAACTCTTTTACGATCGAATTCGGGAACGGCTCGGCGTAGACCGGAACCGCTCGACGCTAGATTCGAGGGAACGACCTAACGGCATTCAGGAAGGTGCGCTTGACTTGCGAGGCGAGTCGCTGCATCTGCGAATCTTCGTCGACCGATCCTTGATTGAATCTTATGCGAATGGATTGAAGAGCCTCACGACCCGTACGTATCCTTCGAGGACTGATGCAGACGGTGTACAACTGTTCGCGGACGGGGAGCTACGAATTGATTCGCTTCGAATCTGGAGCATGCTGCCAATTTTTCGGCCATAAGGATACAACTTTAGAAATTGAATGTCTTGGAACATAGAGAGAAGCAGGTGGTGGAGAGAGATGTTAGATGTCACGTCGCTTGGAGAAGTATTGATCGATTTTACGCCTGCGGGTTCGTCCGGTAACGGTAACGCGCGGTTCGAGCAGAACCCGGGCGGTGCACCCGCCAATGTGCTAGCGGCGTTATCGAAATGGGGCAAAAAGACGGCTTTCATTGGCAAAGTCGGCGATGATCCATTCGGCCGATTTCTGACCGATACGCTGGAGGCATGCGGCATTCAGACAAAGGGCGTTGTCCGAACCGTCGAGGCGAGCACAACGCTTGCTTTCGTTCATTTGGACGAACGCGGTGACAGAATGTTCAGCTTTGTGCGGAATCCGGGCGCGGATATGCTTCTAACCGATAAGGATGTCGATTATACGATCGTGGGGAAGTCGAAAATCTTTCATTTCGGCTCCATATCCATGACTAACGAACCGGCGTCAACAGCGACGATTAAAGCGGTCATAGTCGCCAAAGCGAACGGGGCAGTGGTGTCTTTCGATCCCAATCTGCGCTTCCCGTTATGGAATACTCTCGAACACGCCAAAGATAAGATCCGAATCGGATTAACCTATACGGATGTGCTCAAGATTTCGGAAGAGGAACTTGCATTCCTCACGGGGACGAACGACCTTGTTCAGGGCTCTCAATCGATTTTCCGCGAATACGGCGTGCGCATCATTCTCGTCACACTGGCGGAGAAGGGCTGTTTCGTAAGGAACGGAGACGTTGCATTCTCCGTTCCCGGATTTCCGGCCGATGCGGTGGATACGACAGGAGCAGGGGACGCTTTTTTGGGCGGATTTCTCTATCAGTTGTTGGAACGGGGCTGTCGGATCGATGATCTTAGCGAATCCGATCTCTACGCCATGACTCGATTCGCCAACGCGGTCGGATCACTAGTCACGACAAAGAAAGGCGCAATTCCGGCCATGCCAGCATTAACAGAAATAGGAGAGATTATGTTGACGGCGAATACGCAAGCGACAATAGACAAATATCGGCCTCAATTCCACTTCAGTCCTTCGTCGGGTTGGTTAAACGATCCGAACGGGCTCGTCTATTTCGAAGGAGAATACCATTTGTTCTACCAGCATTATCCCGATAAAAACGTGTGGGGACCGATGCATTGGGGACATGCGGTAAGCAAGGATCTGGCTCATTGGGAACATCTTCCGATCGCTATGGCGCCGGACCGCAACGGAATGATCTTCTCTGGCAGCGCCGTCGTGGATTGGAACGATACGAGCGGCTTCTTCGACGGTGGAACTGGACTCGTCGCTGTCTTCACGCATGCGGATACGTATCCGCAAACTGTCCATACAGGAGACAACGGCTACGTGATTGACGGAGAGCGAGTTACCGAGCGGCCGAGACAGCGCCAGAGCGTCGCTTACAGCAAGGACAGAGGCCGAACGTGGTCGATGTACGAGGGTAATCCGGTGCTTTCCGACGTCGAGATCACGGATTTCCGTGACCCGAAGGTGTTTTGGCACGACGCTGCGCAACATTGGGTTATGGTGCTTGTTGCAGGCGACCATGTCCGATTCTATGTATCTACGAATTTGAAAGATTGGACGTTCTCCGGTAAATTCGGATCGGGCGAAGGTTCTCACGCGGGCGTCTGGGAATGTCCAGATTTGTTTATGCTTCCCGTCGACGGCAATGCCGAGAACGCGAAGTGGGTGCTTCTTGTCAGTATCGGCGACAGTCCGGAATTCCCTGAGGGCTCACGAACGCAATATTTTATCGGCCAATTCGATGGGGGTACGTTCACCAGCGATTTGGATCCGGGAGAGATACTATGGATGGACTATGGACGGGACAACTATGCTGCCGTCACATGGTCCGATGTACCCGAGCATGATGGGCGCCGTCTTCTCATCGGCTGGATGAGTAACTGGAAGTATGCGAATCAAACGCCTACCGTGGATTGGCGCAGCGCGATGACGATCCCGCGTACGATCTCGTTAACAAGTACGGCGGAAGGCATACGTCTTGTTTCTAAGCCATTCGATGAGTTGAGCGAATTACGTGGCGAGCCAATATCGCTGCCATCTCCGACATCCGTGGCGGGAGAGCAGGCGTTGAGCGATATCAGCGGAAACTGTTATGAAATCGAAGCGGAATTCACGTGGGACGATGCCACTGAATTCGGGCTGAAAGTTTGTCGGTCCGACCGAGAGGAGACGGTGATCGGTTTCGAAACGACACCGGGTTTCCTATATATCGACCGTACCCGTTCCGGCGAGTCTGGCTTCCACGAAGCATTTCCGTGCAAACACGGTGCAGCTGTGCAAACGGCAGGGAACCGGATAAAATTGCGCGTTATCGTCGACCGTTCGTCTGTCGAAGTGTTTGCCGAGAACGGACTTCTTGTACTAACCGATCTTATATTCCCTGATCCATCCAGCATAGGGGTGGCGCTTTACAGCAAAGGCGGGGACGTGAAGGTGGATAACCTCGTTTGTTATCCGCTGAAGTCTATCTTTGCGGTTTGAGTGAGAATTACAAGAGTGAGAACCCACCAAGGACGTTTCATGGCTACTTATAGGTGGGTTCTTACCCTTAACGCAAGATCCAAGACTTGAAATCCTCCTAAGTAAAAACATAAGTTCTTCAAGCAAAACCGCGTAATCATGTCCACCTCAATGAGACTCTCCAGTTATACATGGTAAACGGTTCGAATTTGGAATACGTTAGATCCTCTATTACCCCATATATAATCACAATTTTCATAATTTTCTGAACGATGTCGAAGTCAATAAGCTCGGCAGTTTAACTGCGCGCAAAATTTAGGTTTTTTTCTGCGAGGAGGTGAGGGACTTGATATCAAGCAGAACTTGACGGAGTACAGCCGGAAGGAACAGTTCGAATGTTTGCTTACTAGGAATGTTTAGGAGGCTTAATAATGGGAGGTTCGACAATGCCAAGGGGCTCTTTAAGAAAAGGTAAACAAATTGCAATTGTTACTGTATTGCTGTTGGTTTTTCAGCTCATCGTTCCCGTTGCATTATTAACTAGCGCGTCTGCCGATGAACCGGTAACGGATCCTAGTTATGAAATTCAGAATCCGGGATTTGAAACAGGGGATTTGGTAGGCTGGACCGTGGTAGACGGAAGCGCATTTGGTCCAACCAGCGTATCGAACGAAACGGCTTGGTGGGCGGAAGAGATCCCGTATAACCAAGAAGGCGCCTATCATTTGAACGGTTGGAAAAACGCCGAATCTGCTACGGGTAAACTTCGCTCCAGCATTTTCACGTTAGGAGGTAGTGGCTGGATCAGCTTTAAGCTGGGGGGCGGCAAGAATACTGACAAGATCCATATCAATATTGTGGAGGCTGAAACGGGAAAGCTTGTTGCCAAATACGGGAATACAGAGTTTGCGGACATCAATTTTCCAAATATCGATCAGGGGATGCGCTTGGCCAATATGGTGCAATACAAGGCCGATCTGTCCGCTCATCTCGGTAAGAACCTATATATTGAAATCGTCGATCATGCCAGCAATGACTGGGGAATTCTGTTTGCGGATGCATTCTTTACTTATCACGAATTAGAACCAATGGACGGGGTACTCGCAACAGATCTGACAACAGATCTAGGCGGATATCAGATCCAGAACGCAGGCTTTGAAACGGGAGACTTAAGCGGGTGGACGATTCAGGAAGGAACGGCTTTCAGTCCGTCCAGCGTGACGAATGCAACTACTTGGTGGGCTGAAGAGATTCCGTACAACCAAGAAGGAATCTATCATTTGAATGGATGGCAGACTTCCGAGTCCTATACAGGCAAGCTTCGTTCCAGTACTTTTCAGTTAAGCGGTAGCGGCTGGATCAGCTTCAAACTGGGCGGCGGGAAAAATACCGAATTGATGTATATTTCCGTAGTGGATGCAGTTACAGGCAATGTCGTTGCCAAATACGGAAATACCGAATTTGCAGATGTAAACTTCCCGCATATCGATCAAGGCATGCGCTTAGCCAACATGGTGCAATATAAAGCCGACCTATCTAGTCATCTGGGTAAGGACCTGTATATTGAAATCGTCGATAACGCCACTTCAGATTGGGGGGCGCTCTTTGCGGACGCTTTCTTCACGTATCTCGTCGCGGAGCCGACATCAGGCGTAGTTGCAACGAATCTGCAACCGCAAGAGATAACGAACGAGATCCTCAACCCGAGCTTCGAGACTGGTACTATGGCTGGGTGGACCGTAGTTTCAGGGGGAGCGTTCGGTCCTGACAGCGTATCAGGAGACGCGACATGGTGGGCAGAAAATATTCCGTACAATCAGGATGGGACATATCACTTAAACGGCTGGAAGCATCCGGAAGCTGAAACGGGAGTCGTGCGTTCTTCAACCTTCCTATTGGGCGGGAGCGGCTGGATCAGCTTCAAGATAGGCGGTGCTAAAAATCAAAGCAAAGTATTCATCAATATTGTCGACGCGGACACAGGTACGGTCATTGCCAGATACGGCAATAGCGAATTTGCGGATACCAATTTCCCGGATCCGGAAAGTGGCATGCGTTTGGCGAACATGGAGCAGTACAAGGCTGATCTGTCCACACATCTCGGCAAGCAGTTGTATGTAGAAATTATCGATTATGCTACTAATGACTGGGGCTTGATTTTTGCGGACGCATTCTTCATGTATCATGAAGCAGAACCGGCAGAAGGCGTCGTAGCGACCGATATTAAACCAGATTTCGACCGATACCAAATCGATAATCCCAGCTTCGAAACCGGAAATATATCGGGATGGACGATCGTAGAAGGCCAAGCATTCAATAGTGATAGCATTTCTAACGAAACGACATATTGGAACGAGAATATTCCGTACAACCATGAGGGCAATTATCACTTGAATGGCTGGAGAAGCCCGGAAGCCGAAACTGGAAAGCTTCGTTCTTCGACGTTCGAGTTAGGCGGCACGGGCTGGATCAGCTTTAGACTGGGCGGCGGCAAGCATACAGACCAAGCGTATGTCAGCGTCATCGATGCGGATACAGGCAAATTGATTGCCCGATATGGCAATACCGAATTTGCCGACGTTAATTTCCCGAATCCGGATCAAGGATTACGTCTGGCGAACATGGAGCAATATAGAGCCGATTTGTCTAAATATATAGGGAAAAATCTGTATCTTGAAGTCGTAGATCATGCGATTGCGGACTGGGGCGTGATTTTCGCGGACGCCTTCCATACTTTCCATGAAATCGCGCCTGCTGAAGGGGTCTACGCGGTAAACATTATGCCGAAGGAGATTGCCAATCGCGGATTCGAAACCGGCGATTTGTCAAGCTGGACGGCGGACGGAAATGCCTTCCAAGTGACGAGTGAAGCTCATGAGGCGAAGGAAGGCACGTTCTACGCGGCATCCGACTTGGAAGGAGAAGGATCCATCGCATCCAACGTCTTCACGCTTCAAGGAACCGGCGTAATCAACTTCAGAATAGTGGAGATTCAAAATTCCGATCATGCTTACGTCGCTCTATACGATGCAGACAGCCATGCTATGCTCAAGAAGACAGGGAATGTAAGCGAAAACGAACAGATCTCCTGGAGCGTTCAGGAGCATTTCGGCAAACAAGTATACGTAAAGGTAATTGATAATTCCATTGATGCAAGCATTGCAGTCGACGGCTTCCAAGCGTATGCGACAGGTGACATTGCCTACTTAAGCTTTGATGATGACGGAGGAAAGACAGCGTTAGAAGAAGTACGTAATATTGAGCACGAAGTAAATTACGTGTTTAATGATGCCAGATACATGGATTCGAAGGATCCCAGATGGACCCCATACGGGGTGAAGGGCGGCGCATTGCTGTTCGATGGATATTCCAATTATATCGAGATTGACGCCGACGAGATCGTGCCTGTAAGCGATGCACTAACAATCGAAGCGTGGGTGGCCCCGCGCAGTTATGAGTGGGGAGACGGCAATAAGCTTTCCGCGATCGTGAATCAATCCGACCAGGATAAAGCCGAAGGATTTGCCCTCGGCATGTATCGGCATGGCGCATGGTCAATGCAGGTTGGCATCGGCGGCCAATGGATACAGGTATGGGTGTATGATCATCCATTGGAAAAATTCAAGTGGAATCATGTGGTCGCTACATTCGATAAAGACACCGCAGTCATTAAGCTCTATCTAAACGGTGAGGAAGTAGCTTCCCAAGCGACGCCTATTCATGTTCCGATCACGCCTTCAACGGAAAATCTCATCATCGGTAAAAACAATAAATCCGTTGAGTTTGCCGGCTTGTTCTCCTTCAATATGTTCAGCGGGCTTATGGATGAAGTAAGCTTGCGCAATAAAGCGCTGACGGCGCAAGAGGTGCTCGCGAAATACGAGAGCGTGAAGGCGCAGCACAACGGAGCGGTTCCGATTATTCCGAATGCAGAGATCGATGAAGATCCAAGCGTATTCGACGGAGATCAGCATCGCCCTCAATACCATGCCATGCCGCCGCAAAATTGGATGAACGAGGCCCATGCGCCGGTTTATTACAACGGCAAATACCATCTGTTCTATCAGCATAATCCTCAAGGGCCTTACTGGCATCAAATTCACTGGGGCCATTGGGTCAGCGACGATATGGTGCATTGGGAGAATGTAAGGCCTGCTCTCGCACCGGAAGCCGGCACTCTGGATCCTGACGGCGTATGGTCAGGCGGCGCGGCATATGATCGAAACGGCAACCCCGTTCTGTTCTATACGGCTGGCAATGACTCCTTGTCTCCGAACCAAAGAACAGCAATTGCTACCCCAGCCGACTTAACGGATCCATATCTGGAAAAGTGGGTGAAACACCCTGTGCCTGTTACGGAACAAAACGGAATCGGCATACCTAACGAATTCCGAGATCCGTTCGTATGGTACGACGAAGAGGTCGATAAATGGTATCAGTTGGTTACCTCGGGGGTTCAAGACTACAGCAGCGGTACGGCTTTGGTTTATGAATCCGACGATATGTACAACTGGGAATACAAGGGGCCTTTATACGTTAGCGACAGAAGCGTATACCCGGAACTTGGAACGGTGTGGGAATTGCCGGTGCTTCTGCCGCTAGGTACGGATAGTCAAGGGAATAAGAAGCACATTTTTATCGTTAACCCTCATGAAAAGCCTAATCACGTTGCGCCGTCCGACGATGTGCAACGTGACGTTGAAGTCTTCTATTGGATCGGTACATGGGATCGGGATAACTTCCGATTCATTCCAGACCAAGAGGCGCCTTCGAAGCTGGATGTCGGCGATGGTTATTTAACGGCAGAAAGCGGTCTAGTCACGCCGGATGGTAGAACGGTCGTTTTCTCGATGGTGCAGAACGTCAGAACGCCTCAAGCTGAGTATTTGTCGGGCTGGGCGCATAATCTTGCGCTGCCGATTGCATTAAGCCTTGATGAGAATGATGAGCTGAGCATAGAGCCGATTGAGGAATTGCAAGGGTTGCGAGGAACGAAATTGGCGGATATCAAGAATAAAAATCTAAAAAGCGCGAATGCACATCTCAAACATGTTAAGGGCGACATGCTGGAGATCGTCATGGAGATCGATCCGCGTAAGGCCAAGAAATTCGGCCTCAAGGTGCGACGCTCCGAAAAAGGAGAAGAAGAAACGCTTATTTACTACGACAAGTTAACGAGCACCTTCAATGTAGACCGCACCAAGAGCAGCATTGATCCGGACGTCCGAGTGGACGGGATTCAAGGCGGCTATGTCGATCTGGACGGCGACAACTTGAAGCTTCATATCTATCTTGACCGATCTATTATCGAAGCGTTCGCTAACGACAAGAAGAAATTAACGACGCGAGTCTATGTTGGTAGATATGACTCGTTAGGTTTGCAAGTCTGGGCCGATGGCGACATTACCGTAAAGTCTATGGAAGTTTGGAATATGAATGCCTTGACGGGCGAGCCGGCAGCACCGGTCTATGTGCCGGAAAATTGGGACGACTCCGCGTACAAGAAAATTACAGAGTTGCCTAACCATGATTTTGCTACCGGCGACTTAACGGGGTGGATAACGGAAGGAAATGCATTCCAGAATGTTCATGTGACCAATGTCGAGAAATTCTGGGGTGACGTTTACTTTAATCCTTCGCGAAAAATCCCGGGCGTTTATCATTTGTGGGGATACAATGAAGCAGCCGGGGGCGATAGCTTAACGGGCACGCTGAGATCGAAAAACTTCATTCTGGGCGGAAACGGTCAAATCGATTTCCTCGTCAGCGGCGGTCGCGATATTGAGCATTTATACGTTGCTCTCGTCAGAGCTTCGGATGGCGCTGAGTTGTTTAAAGTGACTGCAACCAACTATGAGGAATATCAACGAAAGATTTGGGACGCATCGGATTATATCGGAGAGAAGCTTTATATTAAGGTCGTTGACCAGTCTACCGGCGGATTTGGTCATATCAACGTCGATGATTTCAACGTGCCGGTTAAAAAAATAATTAACTAAAAGAGAGCTGGAAGGCAAGCTGCAAGAGTAGCTTGCCTTCTATGCGATAAAGAAAATAATCGATACAAGGTAATCATTTACGTAAACGCTTACGTGTAAACGCTTGCGTTAGTTTGTGTTTATTATAAGGAGGAAATGAAATGTCTAATTACAAGGAATGGTTAAAACTCATCCTCTGTATCACTTTGGCATTGATTTCTTTACCGGCCTATTCCCAAAATACTCATGCGGCGACAGTTAAAATTGCAGAGTGGAAGTTTGATGAGGGTAGCGGGAAAACGACAAAGGAAGCGGTAGGCAATACGAATAATGCTATTAACTATGTTTTCAATAACGCGGTATATAAACCGTCTAGTGATCCGCTATGGAGGGCCGATGGCATTTCCAATAACGCTTTATTGTTTGACGGATATTCCAACTGGGTAACGCACAATTCAATTTCTACACCATCTTCGGCAATGACCATAGAGACTTGGGTTGCCCCTAGGGCGTATGAATGGGGCGATAACGGAGTGGTTTCAGCAATCGTAAACCAGCAAGATAAACCGGCGAAACAGGGATTTATGCTCGGCGTGTTTCGCGGAGGAACTTGGACGTTCCAAATCGGATCAAATGGAAGCTGGTATGAAGTGTGGGCATACGAACCGCTTCCTAAATACGAATGGTCGCATCTCGTTGCTACATTTGACGGTACGCAAGGTGCGATGAAACTCTACTTGAACGGACAAGAAGTTGCAGCCCGCAGTGTACCTATTAATTCTACGATTACCCCATCCGCAAACCAATTGCTGATCGGCAAAAACAATCAAAGTACGCAACTAGGCGTATTTCCCCTTAATATGTATAACGGACTTATCGATGAGTTGAAAATCAGTAGTGGAGCCTACTCAGCAGCGGAAGCGCAGAGCTCGTTCCAGAGTTATCTGACACAACTAGGAGGTAATCCACCAACCCCTAATCTAACCTTCGATCGGAGCGTATACGATGGAGACAAATATCGTCCCATCTATCACGCCATTGCCCCAGGCCATTGGATGAATGAGCCGCATGCGCCGCTGTATTACAATGGCCAATATCATCTCTTTTACCAGAACAATCAGCATGGTCCTTATTGGCACAATATGCATTGGGGTCACTGGGTGAGCGATGATATGGTTCATTGGCGAGACCTTCCACCGGCAATCTCTCCGGAACTTTTCCAGGTTGATCCGGATGGCGTCTGGTCCGGAAGTGCTGTCGTGGACGACTCTGGGAATCCGACTCTCTTCTTTACTGCCGGCAATGATTCTAAACCATACATGAATAGTAATCAGAATGTTGGTCTTGCACGAAGCACGGTTCAGCAAGATGGTGATAACGACTTAAAGAACTGGGTAAAAGAGTCCAAACTTGCAGTAACTCAGCAGCCTGGGCAAGGTAAACTTGGAGAGTTCCGGGATCCCTATGTATTTAAAGACGGATCGACATGGTTTATGTTGATGGGTACGGGAACGGATAGCCAGGGAGGAACCGCGGCTGTATATTCCACAACGGATCCCCAATTAATGAACTGGACTTATCGCGGCCCGTTGTATACCTCTAATCCCGCTGCTTATCCTTATCTAGGTCAGGTATGGGAACTTCCTGTATTGCTGCCACTAGGAAACGGGAAACATCTTCTAGCAATTAGTCCCGTCGGATCGGGCGCAAACGTTGAAGTTTATTACTGGATTGGTTCTTGGAACAGCACGACTGCGAAGTTTATACCTGATCAGCCTACTCCTCAATTAATGGATTTTGGCGACTTCAAGTTCACGGGGCCAAGCGCGTTTGTCGACCCGGTTACGGGACGTAATATCATGTTTACGATTGCACAAGGGGAACGTTCGTCTCAAGAAGAGTTTGATTCAGGCTGGGCTCATAATGCCGGGCTTCCGGTGGAATTGAGTCTTCGATCAGATGGCAAACTTGGCATTGACCCCATTGATGAATTGCAGTCCCTGCGCGGGCAGCAATTGGTGAATATCACGAGCGATACTAGTTTTGCCTCTGCGAACTCCGTTCTTTCTGCTATATCAGGCGATAACCTTGAAATTGAGATGGAGCTCGCCAGAGGAACAGCCGACCAAGTAGGGATAAAAGTCCGAAAATCGCCAAATAGCGAAGAAGAGACCTTGTTATACTACAAAAACAGTACGGATGAGTTCGGAGTAAATCGGACCAAAACGGTTGCAGGAACTAACAAAGGCATCCAAACAGGAACGGTGGATATCGGCTCTGAAAACGTAAAGCTTCATATTTATCTAGATAAATCCATGGTGGAAGCTTACCTTAACGGATTAAAATCTATAACCACGCGAATCTATTCCACTCGTGAAGATGCCAATGGCTTGCAGTTATGGGGAGACGCGAACACAAGTTCAATCGTTGTCAAATCATTAAAGGTATGGAGAATGAATTCCGCGTACACGCAGGTACCTGCAACCGGATTGAATCTCTCGCCTGAAAGCGTTCAAGTATCAGTTGGCGGGAAGAACAGGCTATACGGAACGGTTACGCCCTCCAACACGTCAAATAAGAATCTGATATGGAGTTCGAGCAATCCCAGTGTAGCGACTGTCGTGAACGGAGTAGTTACCGGAAAGTCGATCGGTACTGCAACGATTACGGCCACAACGCGTGTTGGTGCAAAAACGGATACAGCTCAGGTTATCGTAGTCGCTGCTCCAACTTCTACAAATTTAACGAACGGCGGGTTCGAATCCGGTAATCTAAGCGGTTGGATTGTGGAAAGCGGGACCGCATTTTCAAATAGTTCTGTTACCAGCGATACTGTATTCTCGGGTTCGCAGCCTTACAACCATAAAGGATTCTATCATCTCTTGGGTTCGAAACAAGGTGAAGCGCCAGTAGGCGTTCTCAAATCGCAAAACTTCACGCTAGGCGGGAATGGACAAATCAGTTTCTTGGCAGGCGGCGGTTCCGATATTGACAAGTTGTATGTTTCCTTTGTCCGGGCTTCCGATGGAAATGAATTGTTCAGATCCACCGGACCTGGAACCTATTGGAATTGGCAAAGCACTAAAGGAGAGACGGAAAGCTACACCAGAAGGTATTGGGATGCAACGGATTATATTGGAACCACTATGTATATTAAAGTCGTGGATGAACGTACAGACGCATGGGGACATATTAACGTGGATGATTTCCTTGTTCCCGTCCAAGGAGGTACCGCGGATACCTCTGCGCCATCTGCTCCGGCCAATCTGCAGTCTCCGACCAAGTCGTCTACTTCGGTCACGCTAAATTGGAGCGCCTCTACCGACAATGTAGGCGTTAATGGGTATTTCATCTTCCGGAATGGGATCCAGGTAGGCAACAGCACAACGACGAACTATACAGACACGGGATTAACGGCAAGCACAGCCTATACATACACGGTTAAAGCAACGGATGCGGCCGGGAACCTGTCCACCGCCAGCAACAGCGTGGCGGTAACAACGGACGTAGCCCCGCCCGAAGGAATTACCAACCACGATTTTGAGAGCGGGAACCTGACCGGGTGGACAATCGTCAGCGGTAATGCATTCATCGCAGCTGATGTTACTACGGATTTGAACTGGGGATGGGGGGGGCCATTTAACCAAAATGGCTCGTACCATCTATGGGGATTCAAGGATGGGGGTGACAGCCAGGTCGGAGTCCTCAAGTCCGAAACGTTCACGCTTGGCGGAAACGGAACAATCGACTTCCTCATTGGCGGCGGGAATGATATCAACAACTTGTACGTCGCCCTGGTTCGCGCTTCCGACGGCGTGGAGTTAATGAAGGCGACAGGCAGCAATAACGAAGCGTATAGCCGCGTAACGTGGAATGCGGCTGCTTATATCGGAACCGCAGGTTACATCAAGATCGTCGACAGCTCGACGGGAGGCTTCGGTCACCTCAACGTGGATGATGTGAATGTACCGTCAGGAGGTACCCCGGACACCTCCGCGCCGACTGCGCCGACCAATCTGCAGTCGCCGAGTAAAACTTCTACTTCGGTCACGCTGAGTTGGACTGCCTCTACCGATAATGTTGGCGTTACAGGGTACTCCATCTTCCGGAATGGAACCCAAGTGGGAAGCAGCACAACGACGAGCTACACAGACACGGGATTAACTGCAAGTACAGCCTATACGTACACGGTTAAAGCAACAGATGCGGCAGGAAACCTGTCCGCCGCCAGCAACAGCGTGCCGGTAATGACGGATGCATCCTCTTCCGGGGGGATTATTAACCACGATTTTGAGAGCGGAAATCTGACCGGTTGGACAGTCGTCAGCGGTAATGCATTCAGCGCTGCAGACGTCACTACGGATGTGAATTGGGGATGGGGAGGTCCATTTAACCAAAATGGCTCGTACCATCTATGGGGATTCAAAGACGGAGGTGACGGCCAGGTCGGAGTCCTCAAGTCCGAAACGTTCACGCTTGGCGGAAACGGAACTATCGACTTCCTCATTGGCGGCGGGAATGATATCAACAACTTGTACGTTGCTCTGGTTCGCGCTTCAGACGGAGTGGAGTTAATGAAGGCGACCGGTAGCGCAAATGAAGCATACAGTCGCGTAACGTGGAATGCTGCTACCTATGTGGGAACAACAGGTTACATCAAGATCGTAGACAACTCATCGGGAGGATTCGGTCACATCAATGTGGATGATGTGAATGTACCGACAGGAGGTACCCCGGACACCTCTGCGCCGACTGCTCCAGCAAGTCTGCAATCGCCGACCAAAACTTCAACTTCGGTTACGCTGAATTGGATTGCTGCTACCGATAATGTAAGCGTTACTGGGTACTCCATCTTCCGAAACGGGTCTCAAGTGGGTAGCAGTTCAACAACTAGCTTTACAGACACGGGATTATCGGCAAGTACTACCTACACGTACACGGTTAAGGCAACGGATGCGGTGGGGAACCTGTCCGCCGCCAGCAACAATGTAACGGTAACGACAAACGCTTCCGGGATTACCAACCATGATTTTGAGAGCGGGAATCTAACCGGATGGACAGTCGTCAGCGGTAATGCATTCAGCGCGGCGGACGTCACAACGGATGTGAACTGGGGATGGGGAGGCCCTTTTAACCAAAATGGTTCATACCATCTATGGGGATTCAAGGACGGAGGAGACAGTCTGGTCGGAGTCCTCAAGTCCGAAACGTTCACGCTTGGCGGAAACGGATCAATCGACTTCCTCATTGGCGGCGGGAATGATATTAATAACTTGTACGTCGCCTTAGTTCGCGCTTCAGACGGCATGGAGTTAATGAAGGCGACCGGCAGCGCTATTGAAGCGTACAGTCGCATAACGTGGAATGCTAGCGCCTATGTGGGAGCGGCTTGTTACATCAAGATCGTTGACAACGCAACGGGTAGCTTCGGTCACATCAATGTGGATGATGTGAATGTACCGACTCTATAGTTTTCAAATAAGGGAATGTCCTTGTAAGATAGTTCCTTGTAGACTTTTGTAAGCAGCGATGATTGCGGGTGCTTTGGGTAAATATAGCGAAGCGAATGCCGCGGCAACCAGCTTCGCAGACGACAAGGACATTCCAGCATGGGCCAAAGCTGCGGTTGCTTATGTAAAGCAAGTGGACCATGCAACAAGAGCGGAGGCCGTAACGGTTCTGCTGAACATGCTGGCTCAAAAGAGCGAGTAAAGTTAAACTGACGGGGAACGTTATAACAAAAGCCAGCAAACCCTTGTGTTTGCTGGCCTATTGCACTTCAATCATGGTGATTCTAATGTTTATCCAACTTTTTTCTCCGTAATCGCATTGACATCTTACCTACTGAAAGGTAGAATACAAAACATGAACAACAACAAAACCACGGCAGAGTCGATTCTCGATACTGCCCAACAGCTAGTGCAGGAGTTCGGCTTCAACGGGTTCAGCTATGCGCACATTGCAGAGCGGGTCGGCATACGGACGGCGAGCATTCACTACCATTTTCCGAATAAGGAGGATCTAGGGGAAGCGCTAATTGCAAGGTACCACAGGGAGTTCGTCGCAACCGTTGCTCAGATCGACGCCCAGACGCAGAACAACTTGGAGAAAATTCGCAGTTACGTCATGATTTTCAGCATTCCGGTCGATTCGTACTGCACCTGCCTGAGCGTAATGCTGTCTTCGGATCTGGCCACCTTAACGGAGAAGGTTCGCGAGAAGCTGGCCGAGTTCTTCGCCGCCAACTTGGCGTGGGTAGAACGGGTGCTCGAGCAAGGACGCAGCGAAGGTCAGCTTCAATTCGATGGAACGGCGCAAACGCAGGCGCATAGAATATTGTCCTCTCTTCAGGGGGCGCAGCTGCTTTCAAGAACTTTCCGGGATGCCAATCGGTTCAACGTGATCGCCGAAGGCATCATATCCGCCTTAGTGGAATAAGACGAGGCGGATATTTTTTCTCCACTTTACCTACCTTCTAGTAGGTAGTCTCGTTGTTGGATCAAATTAGGACGAACACCATGATTGAATCTGAATGGGAGGCGAGCAGATGCTATACGAGATGAGAATGTACGATGTCAGCCCGGGCAAGATGGAGGCGATCCTCGAGCGCTTCGATAAGCATGTCGTTGCCTTATTCGCAAAGCATGGGATGACGATCAAGCATTTTTGGGTGGATGCGAATGACGCGGCTAACCGTCTCTATTATGTCGTCGAGCATTCCGACATGGAGACCCGCAACGCGAACTATGAACGGTTTCGCGCGGATCCCGAATGGATCCAAGCGAAGCAGCTTTCGGAGCTGGATGGCCCACCGCTGACTTGGCATCAGGAAAGCATCTTCATGCGTAAAGCAACCTTTTTCAATAACGACTAAACCAACGAACAGAATGGAGCGAATGTAAATGAAAACACTCGTAATCGTAGCGCACCCGAATTTGGAAGCATCGCACTGGAACCAGGCATGGGTCGAAGAATTGAAGAAGAACGGCGATATCACGATCCACGAGCTGTACAAGGAATATCCGAGCGAGAACATCGACGTTCGCCGCGAACAGCAGCTCGTAGAAGCCCATGACCGTATTATCTTCCAATATCCGTTGTACTGGTATAGCATGCCGCCGTTGCTCAAGAAATGGTTCGATGCCGTACTGCAATACAACTGGGCTTACGGTCCGGAAGCGACCGCGACGACCGGCAAAGAAATCGGCGTGGCCATCTCAACCTACGGCACGACGGAATCCTACCTGCCTACGGGATCCAACCGGTTCACGCTGGATCAAATTCTGGCGCCGATTCAAGCAAGCGCCCGATTCATCAGCGCCGTATACCTGCCTCACTTCACGGTTAACGACACGTCCGACGTGACGCCCGAGCGGTTGGCGCAGAGCAGTAAAGCGTACGTCGAGCACGTTAAGACGGTTAAGCCGGCTGCGCCGGTCGCGCAGGTATCCCTATGAACGACGTAACGATTGACGTATATATGGATACGGTATGTCCTTGGTGCCGTATGGGCGATGCAAGCCTAAGAATCGCGCTCAAGGAGCTGCCGGAAGGCATGAATGCCAAAGTTCGTTATCATGCGTATCAATTGAATCCCGGCATTCGCAAGGAAGGCGAGGACTACCGGAAGGTCATGATCGGCCGCTTGGGCGGAGAAGCGCAATTCGAAGCAAGAATGAAGCAATATAATCAAACAGGCTCGCATTTCGGTCTGAATTACAATATGGACCGGGTGAAGGTTACGCCGAACTCCGTATTGTCGCACCAACTGATCGCGATTACCCCCGAGCATCTGCAATCCCGATTGCTCGAGCGTTTATATACGGCTTATTTTGAAGAAGGCGTAAATCTTGGCGATGTAGACGAGCTTGCGACGATCGCGTTAGCGAGCGGAGTTACGAATGATCCTGCGGCACTTAAGGCACGGCTCCTCCAAGGAGATGGACTTGAGAAGGTGGAAGAAGGACAGCGCGACGCGCGGAAGCTGGGTATCAGAGGCGTACCGTACTACATCATTAACGATAAGCACGCATTGACAGGCTTGCAATCGCCTGCTGATCTGATCAACGCATTCAATAGGCAATAATATCACCAACGAGGAGCGATTATAATAATGAGCATTCAAGGAAACGTATATGTCATCACCGGCGGCAGCAGCGGACTTGGCAAAGCTATGGCGGTAGAAGTAGTCAAGCGCGGCGCCAACGTCGTCATTAACGGACGCCGTGAACAAGCGCTGGCGGAAGCCGCGAAGGATATCGACCCGACAGGCAAGCACGTCCATATCGTAGCCGGCGACGTTGCGGAACCCCAAGTCGCGCAGCGTCTGGTCGACGCGGCATTGGCGAAATTCGGCCGCATCGACACGCTGATCAACAACGCGGGCATCTTCATCGCGAAGCCGTTCACGGAGTACACCGAGGAAGAATTCGCGAGATACATGGGCACGAACGTGGTCGGGTTCTTCCATCTGACGCAGCGCGCGCTTGCGCAAATGTTGAAACAAGGCAAGGGGCACGTCGTCAGCATCACGACAAGCCTGACGGACTCGCCGACGGAGCAAGTGCCGTCCGCGCTTGCGAACTTGACGAAAGGCGGTCTGAACTCCACGACGAAAGCGCTGGCGATCGAGTACGCGAAACGCGGTATCCGCGTGAATGCCGTTTCGCCGGGCGTCATCAAAACGCCGATGCATGCGCCGGAAACGCACGGATTCCTGTCTAAGCTGCATCCGATGGGACGCATGGGCGAGGAGCAAGAGATCGTCGATGCGGTGCTGTACCTGGATTCGGCGCAGTTCGTAACGGGCGAAATTCTTCATGTGGACGGCGGCCAAAGCGCCGGCTACTGATCTAAACGAATGGAGGAAAGATTCATGCCGATCGTAAACATTCAGGTCACGCGAGAGGGCACGACGCCTGATCGTCATTCGGTAACCGCCGAAGAGAAAGCAGCCCTCATTAAAGGCGTAAGCGAATTGCTGCTTAGCGTGCTGAATAAGCCGCTGGAATCGACGTTCGTCGTGATCGAAGAAGTCGACACCGACAACTGGGGCTGGGGCGGTCTACCGGCACTGGAGTACCGCCGGAAGCTAGCTGCGCAGAAGGCAGCTACTGAAGAGTAATCTTAGGATCAAACCTGCCGCATCACCTGCAAAGGCAACGCAATGACGATCTTCGTCCCCTGCCCCAACCGGCTCTGGATCGTTACGCCATAGTGTTGTCCATAAGCAAGCTGCACGCGTTCATGTACATTCTTGATCCCGTACCCTGCTTTCGATTCCGTCGAGAGCAGGGTTTCTACTTGCTCGGAAGACATTCCGCAACCGTCGTCTTCTACCTCGAGCAGGAGAGCGGGAGCGCCGACGTGAACGGCTTGATAGATACGTATGACAATATTCAGAGTCTTTTGAGTGTCGTAAATAGCGTGATTAAGCGCATTTTCAACGAAAGGCTGCAGCAACAGCTTTAACGTTTCATGGGATAACAGGTTTTCGTCGATGTCCCAGCGTTCGACGAAGCTATCTTCGAAGCGCATATGTTGAATGGCGAGATAGTGCTTCGTAAGGGCAAGTTCCTTCTCCAATGTAATATATTGATGTCCCATGTTCAGAGAGGTTTGATAGAATCTTGCGAGATGGTTGACGATTTCACTTACCTCGATATCATCGTTCTGGATCGCAAGAGAGGAAATTCCCGACAGCGTGTTGTAGAGGAAATGCGGGTTAATCTGACTCTGCAAGGCATAGAGTTCGGCATCCCGTTTGGCGATTTCCTTCACGTACAGCTTATCGATCAAATCCTTAAGTCGCGCGCTCATCTCGTTGAAGGCCGTGCTTAATTGACCGATTTCATCCTTACTGCTATCGACGGGCAGGAGAATGAAATTACCTTGCTCGACTTGCGCGGCCTGACGGTTTAACTTCCGAAGCCGGCGCGATAGATATTTGGCAATGACGATGATCATGAGGATGGATAAGGCAAGACTGCATAGCGAGATGACGACGATCTGCTGAGCCGTCTTACGGGACGAGCTCATGATTTCGTTAATCGGCGCTAGCGATACGGTTTTCCAACCTTGAGGCATGGCATTATACACGAGCAAGTTAGGATGTCCGTCTATGTCGACGACGGTTCGATTGTCCGACAACTCGGGACCGATGGCTTCGCTGAATGACTTATTCAATAGCGACTTGTCGGCCGCGGAAATAATCTGATTGTCTTCATTGAGCAAGTAGACGCGTTTGTGATGTTCTTCCTTCTCAATCAACCCGTACAGCAGTTCCTCATAGATGCCGATCGTCATCATGCCATAGTTCTGGTTCTGTGAATTGAAGTTGAGAATACGCCCGATATAGATGACGTTCTTCCCCGAAGCCCCCTCGATTACGTTACTGAATATATTATTCCCGTACGTCTGCTGTAACTTCGTCAAATAATCGATCGGCAAATTTTCCGGCGTAATATGCTTGAGGAATAGACCGTCCTCCGGGAGGGTCTTATTGTGTACATACAGGTTGATGCTGGTGAGATTATTGTTCGCGGCTAACAGGCTGTATAAGAGACCGTCGATATAGCGATAGGCTTCGACGAACGAATAGTCTTTGGTGTAGGTTTGCGTTAGATACGTTTGCAACGTGTCGTCGGTATAGATCAGAGACGAAATTTGGCGGAGTATATCCAATTGCGCATTGACGTTGCTGCTGATTTGTTGATTGCTGCTGTGCATGTTCTCATACGTCAGCTCCAATAGCCGCTGTTCCGTACGATCATAGAAGAAGATCGTAATGAACAAGAGCGGGGCGATGGTCACGGTGAGAAACATGAGCAGCAGCTTCTGCAGCAAAGAGGAATCGTTGAATAGTTTCTTCGCCGTCTTCATGGAAGGTTACCCTTCTTCGCGTGCGTACGATATTGGTTAGGGGTAAGTCCGGTACGTTTGAAGAAGACCGAGCCGAAGTAAGAGGGGCTTTCATACCCGACCCGTTTGGCGATCTCATGAACTCGAACATTGGTTTCCTGGAGCATGGCGCAAGCATGATCCATGCGAACCTGCGTTACGTATTCCAGCAAGGTTTTGCCGGTAATATCCTTGAAGATCGTGCGGAGATAGTTGGGCGACAGGAAAATAAGCTCCGCCAATACGTCTATTGAGATGACCTCTCCGTATTTTTTCTGTATGATGCTGCATACTTCGTTGACGATCTCGATATGCCGATCGGCGGGAGAGGTCTCCAGTTCGTCCATCATCATGCCCAAGATTTGACGCATGAGCGTCTTCATGGACTGCATGCTCTCCATCAAGGAAAGGCGCCCGAAGAACTTGGAATCCCTTTCAATAATCTCTTTCAAGTGATGGTTGTTGGCCGCGATCGCGGAGAGCAGCGTATCGAATACGGCGTTGGTTTGCACGAAAGCCTGCTTCACGTTGCCGACCGGCAGACCGCCATCGTAGAAGTCATGGAGCCATTCCTCGATGAGGTCTCTGCGATTCTGTTGAACGGCGGCTATCAAGCGCTCCGTTGCGGGCAAAGGCGTCCTGCGCCGCTCGACCTCCGTATTCTCCCAGTTAGCGTTCGTGAGTCCCGTGCCGTCATTCGCGACCAGTTGATTACGGATTTGCAGCATCCTTGGCCATTGCGACGAGAAGGAAAGTATGGTTTGCGGGGAGCTTGTCAGGAGCAGGGATATCCAACGCCCTGCGTTCGCGGACTGTTCGCGCCAATTCGCGAACGCGTTCATATCGGATTCCTTCGTGACGAATATCCATTGGCCGTCGCGAAGCTTGGTCAGGACGCCAGGGGTATGGCTGGGCAAGCCGGCAATGAAAAATTCCAATCTTTCCACGGTGGAGAAGTCGCCGGACGGCGCATCGAAATCGAGCGGATGTTCCGCCAGCAGGGTGTATTCGTCGATGCTGATCGATAAGAAGGAGAAGGTTCTGTTATCGGCGCCCAGATGCAAGTGGTGGTTGTAGATGGCGGTAACTTCATCCGCCAAACCGGAGAGCAGATTGCCGCCGATCTGGAGAAGCTCGCGCAAATATTCTCCGGACGTTAACAAGGTAGAATGGAGACGGTTCTTCTGCTCTTCGCAACGCTGCAGGACCATCTTCATCGTGTTAGCGAGTTCCGTATGGTCGACGGGCTTCAATAAATAGCCGCAGGCGCCATGCTGCAGGGCGGCATGGGCATATTCGAATTCGTTGTATCCGCTCAGGAACACGATCTGAATCTTAGGGAAGCGAGCGTGTACTTGCTTGCAGAGCTCGATCCCGTCCATGACGGGCATCTTCACGTCGGTGATGAGAATATCCGGCTGCAGGGCTTCTATCTTCTTCATGGCATCTTGTCCGTTGTTGGCGGTGGCTATGACACGGCAGGAGAACTGTTTCCAATCGATATAGTTGGCAAGGGTGTCTAAGGTGCGTCTCTCGTCATCGACCACAATAATCGTGTACATAGACCCTCCGCTGGAGTTAAGATCCCGTATTTTAGAACAGAGTATAAGTTCGAATAGGGATAATGTCAAATGCGAGGGGGTCCGTGAGAAAGTTCGTTTGTTTGAGATAGAAATCGGAAAATCGTGATATAGAGATCGCGGGCAGGATTCCCTATGATGAAGTCGAGATCATCATTCGCAACAAGAGAAGGGAGTCTGGAGAATGGAAGTCGAGGCGGACAGAAGCAACGTAAAGCTGCCGTTGCTGAAACGTCCTACGATAAAAAAAATGATTCGGCAGCGATATTTTTATATGCTCCTGATTCCGGGAATCGTATGGGCAGTATTGTTCTCTTATGCTCCTATGGCTGGGTTGTACATGGCGTTCATAGACTACAAGCCGACGTTAGGGGATTTCTGGGGATCTCTCTTCAAAGCGGATTTCGTGGGATTCCAGTGGTTCGAATACTTCTTCTCGGGGCAAGATTTCTGGCGAGTCATGCGCAATACGTTGGTTTCGAGCGCGTTAACGCTGTCGATCGGGTTTCTGATTCCCATCTTCATCGCCATCACGCTGAATGAAGTAAGAATCAATTGGTTCAAGCGGACGGTTCAAACCGCATCCTATTTGCCCTTCTTCATCTCTTGGGTCGTTGCCTCAAGCATCGTGATTACGTTGTTGTCCGCCGAAGGACCCGTCAATCAGCTGCTGATGAAGATCGGGGTCATAGAACAAGGCGTACTGTTCATGCAGGAAGGCAAGATGTTCTGGATCATCGTTGCCTTGTCGAATGCGTGGAAGGATATGGGGTACAATTCCATCATGTATCTGGCTGCCATTGCGGCCATTCCATCGGAGTTGTTCGAAGCCGCGAAAGTGGACGGCGCCAATCGCTTGAAGCAAATCTGGCACGTGTTACTGCCGATGCTGCGGCCTACGATTATTATTCTGTTGATTCTGAATATCGGCAACTTGTTGAATACGGGGTTCGATCAATATTTCCTGCTCGGCAACTCGCTGAACAGAGAATATTCGGACGTCATTGATACCTATGCGTTCCGTTACGGCATTCAGAATGGCATGTTCTCCTATGCAGCGGCCGTAAGCATGTTCAAATCGGTCGTCGCGTTCATTCTGGTCATCGCCGTCAACCAAATATCCAAAAAAATGGGTCAATCGCATCTGTTCTAACGTTGCGCATGCAGCGGGGAAGGAGTAAGCAAATGGAGCATCAAGTGGCACCGATTAACAAGGCGGGCGCGCTAAGCAAGCGGTCGCAGCGCTATACGCTGCCGACGATTACGGGCAATTTGATCGTATACGGCTTCTTATTGATCTTGTTCGCCGTTACGTTCTTCCCGTTCTGGCATATTTTCATTCTGTCCCTGAACGATGCGTCCGATCCGACTTACGGACGATTCATGCTGTGGCCGAGTAATTTCAGCCTGGATAGTTACACGACCGTCTTGAAGGATTCGGAGATTCTGAGTTCCATCATCGTGACGTTCGGCCGAACGTTCGTCGGCGTGCCGCTTACGCTGGCTTGCGTGTCCATGCTGGCTTATGCGCTAAGTCAGAGAGACCTTGTCGGCTGGCGCGGCATTAATCTGTTCTTCGTATTCACGATGTACTTCAGCGGCGGACTGATTCCGACTTACATGGTCGTTCGCAGCTTGAACCTCATCGATAGCTTCTGGGTGTTCATCTTCCCGGGCATTATGAGCGTCTTCTGGATGATCTTGGTTCGCACCTACATGGAGAATTTGCCCAAAGAAATGGAGGAAGCGGCCCAGATCGAAGGCGCGAACGACATTCAGATTTTCCTGAAAGTCATCATACCCGTATGTACGCCCGTACTGGCCACGATCACCCTGTTCTCGGCCATCGGTCATTGGAATGCATGGTACGATTCTTATATCTACACTTATAATCCGGATTTGAAAACGCTGTCGGCCGTATTGGTGAAAATTCTGAATCAGTTCCAGACCGGCGACATGTTAAGCTCGGCGCAGCAACTGGCCAACGAACAGCGCAAGATGCCGGTATCCAGCGAGAGCATTCGGATGACGGTTACGATGGTGGCTACGCTGCCGATCATGCTTGTATATCCTTTACTGCAGAAGTACTTCCTGAAGGGAATACTCGTCGGCGCGGTTAAAGGCTAAGCGGTACCCATCATAGAAGTATTTTCTCCATTGTTCCGCAGCTTGTTCAGTCCGGAATGTGGTTTAAATAAGCGCTACTTATATCAAGGAGGGTATGTCAATGAAAAAGAGAATCGTCTTGGCAGGGGTACTTGCAAGCATTATGGTTCTAAGCGCGTGCAATTCAGGCAACAACAATTCGGCTAATTCCTCGCCGGAAGCAGGTGCATCAAGCGGTGCATCGAGCAGCGCATCAAGCAGCGCATCAAGCGAAGCGCCGAAGGATCCCATTACCCTTACGTTGTTCGACAAGAACGTGGGCGATCCGTTCACGAACCCCGTTGCGGAAGAAATCACGAAACGCACGGGCGTGTTCATCGAGGTTCAGCAGCCTACCGGCAATCCGGACGAGAAACTGAACTTGATGTTAGTCAGCGGAGACTTGCCCGATATCGCGCTCATCGACAGACGCGAAGCGACGTTGAACAAATACATTGCCGGCGGAGCATTGATTCCGTTAAATGATCTGATCGATCAGTATGCTCCGAATATCAAGGCTCGTTACGGCGACGTTCTATCCAAGAGCGTGTACGAGGACGGCAAAAACTATTACTTGAACAACTGGTACGGCTTGGATCCGGATCCGAACTGGGCGATCAATATGCGTATGGACGTCCTGGAAGAGTTCGGATACGGCGAGCGCGCATTGGCCGGAGAATCCTTCACGCAGGATGAATTCTTGGACTTGCTGAGAAAGTTCAAGGAGAAATATCCATCCGTAGACGGCAAACCTTCGATACCGATGACGGTGAACGCGGATCACATGCCTACGATCATCGGTTCGTTCAAGGCGATGTACGGGATGAAAAATTATTACGAGCATGACGGCAAGCTTGAATTCATCGTTAAAGATCCGCGTTATCTCGAAATGATCAAATTCATCAATACGCTCTATACGGAAGGCTTGCTCGACCGCGAATGGGGTATCAACAAAGCACAGAACTATACGGAGAAAACTTCCAGCGGACGCGTATTCGCAACGGCGGGCGGCGTCGTGAACGAAGCCAACACCGCATTCCGTACGGCAAACGGCGATGATACGAATAAGCTGTTCTACGCCTTCAAGGTAACGGCTCCGGGCATTAATCCGGATCAAACGACCTATGGCCCTCGCAGTTCCTTGGGTTGGGACGGCGTAGGCATTACGGTAGCGAATGAGCATCCGGTCGAGACGATCAAATTCCTGGACTTCTTGGCAAGCGAAGAAGGTCAGTACTTGCTGATGTGGGGTAAGGAAGGCATGAACTGGAATATGGAGAACGGCGTTCACGTACCGACGCAAGAAGCCTTGGATGCCATCAGCGCGGATTGGGCGGCATTCTCGAAAACAACGGGCGCTCGCAAATGGACATGGATGATTCGCAACGGATTGGGCGAAGACGGCACTCCTTATGACTTAATGTTCCGTTACAACAGAGATAACGTGAATCAGCATGCGTTGAAATCGATGGCAGGCTCCACTTGGGATACCGCGCTGTACGACGATCTCGGTCCGAAGGCGGGAACGCCTGACGCCCTGAGCGAACAGAAGATCAAGGACATTATGGACAGCAGCTTCTCCGGCATGGTATATGCGGAGTCGCAATCCGAAATCGACGGCATGTATACGAAGATGCTCGCCGAGCTGGAAGCGAACGATGCAGCCAAAATCGAAGGGATCTACACGGAAAACTATAAGGCGCGCATGGAACTGTATAACGCCGCCGAACAGCAATAAGTTGAAAACCTTATAGAAGCGAATCGCTGAGAAGCGGGGCAGAGCTCGATCGTGCAGCCTGCCCCGTATCTGTTATAGAAAGAACGCAATCTCACTATCAAGGAGACAGACCATGGCAATTATTATCGGAGACAACAACGTCTTTCTATTAAATACAAGAAACGCTTCCTACTGCTTCTGTGTAGATCAAGAGGGGCTGCTGAGGCATCTGTATTGGGGAGCGCGCATCGATACGATCGAAGATTTCAAGAACGAGCCTTATATCTGGGAACAGGGCTTCCATTCTATTAACGACGTGAAGAGAGAGGAATGCTCGTCCTTCGGATCTCTTCGATTCAAAGAAACGTCGTTCAAAGTCGCCTATGCCGACGGTACGAGAGATTATCGCTACCGGTATGCCGGGCACGCCATTCAAGGCGACGAGCTTACCGTGTTCTTGGAAGACACGGCGTATCCGCTTCGAATGAGCTTGCATTACAAGGTGTACGAAGAAGCGGATCTCATCGAGAAGCGCCGCACGGTAACCAACGTCGGCGACGAAGTCGTCTCCATCGAGCGGGTGCATTCGGGCGAGTGTTCGTTGCCGGGCGCAGGCTGGAAGCTGAAAAACTTCAACGGCATGTGGAATTCCGATTTCGACGCATTCGAGCAAACGATAACGGGCGGAAAAACGGTGTTGGAAAGTCTGCGCGGCGCAACGGGTCATGTCGCGAATCCGAGCTTTATTCTGTATCAGAACGCGGGAGAAACCTACGGAGAAGTCTATTACGGCGCACTGGCATGGTCGGGAAATTTCAAAATCGTATTGGAGCAAACGCCGTACGAGTTTTTAAATATATTGGCGGGCATGAACGATACGGACTTCGAATGGCGGTTGACGGCCGGGCAAGCGCTGGAAACGCCGTCTCTCTATCTCGGGTATTCGCCGGACGGATTCGATAGAATGTCGAATGCGATGGGGGAATTCGCGAGAAAGCACGTGATGCCGGAGCCCGTGGCGGATAAGCCTCTGCCCGTTCTCTACAACTCCTGGGAGGCCACGTATTTCGACGTGAACGAACAGGCGCAAACGAAGCTGATCGAGAAGGCCGCGCAACTGGGCGTGGAGCTATTCGTCATGGATGACGGTTGGTTCGGACAGCGCAAGGACGATCACGCCGGCCTCGGGGATTGGTACGTCAACGATACGAAGTTTCCTAACGGGCTGGCGCCATTGACCCGCAAGCTGCATAGCTACGGAATGAAATTCGGTCTGTGGATCGAACCGGAAATGGTGAATCCGGATAGCGACTTGTATCGCGCTCATCCAGATTGGGTCTATCGCTATGCAAGCCGCCCGGTGATGGAAGGGCGTTACCAGTACATGCTGGATCTTACGAGGCAAGACGTACAAGATTATATCATTGGAGAAATCGACCGGCTGCTTAAGGAGAACGAGATCTCCTATATCAAATGGGATATGAACAGAGGGTTGAGCGAGGTTGCTTCCGCGATGCTCGATCGCAGCGAATACAAGAGCATCTGGTACCGGCATACGGAAGGGTTCTACCAGATTATCCGATCCTTAAGGGCGCTGCATCCCGAGGTAGAGTGGGAAGCTTGCGCTAGCGGCGGCGGCCGCGTCGATTACGGCGCCATGCGATATTTCGACGAATTCTGGCCGAGCGATAACACGGATCCATTGGACCGTCTGTCCATTCAAGAAGGATATAGCTATCTCTATCCCATCAAGTATATGCGCGCATGGGTGACGGATTCGGGCAATAACGGCAAGCGCGCCATGCCGTTGTTGTTCCGGTTGCATTGCTCCATGTGCGGCGCGCTGGGCATCGGCCTTGATCTCAACGAGAGCACGGAAGAGGACATGGCGCTTCTGACCAAGTACGTGGCGATCTATAAAGAAATTCGTTCGATCGTTCAGTTCGGGCGCATTCACCGATTGGCTTCGTTGAAGGCGGACGGCTTGCAGGCCGTGCAGTACGAGAACGGAGAAGAGAGCGTCGTGTTCGCCTTCTTGGATCATCCGTCGCGCTGGCGCACGGCATTCACGATCCGTCCGAGAGGGCTGGACGCGAACGCGACTTACCAGGTGGAGATAGAAGGCCAGCCGCAGCACAAGATGTCGGGCGCGTTCCTGATGAACAACGGTCTTCGGGTCGTACTGAACCATGATTACGCAAGCTGCATGGTGCGCATAACCAAATAACAATATACGAATGGATAGGGGATTCATCTATGTGGAAGCTGTATTCGCCGAATCGATCGGTTAGCTTTACGGTTGTCGGAAATGCCGACGGGGAGTTGACGTACGCGGTTGAACGCAACGGCACAACGGTAATCGAGCCAAGCAAGCTCGGCTTCGAAAGCGATTTGGAAAATTTCACGAAAGGCTTTCGTTTCGTTAAGGAAGACCGTGCCGTCGTCGACGAGACCTATTCGATCCCGGCGGGCAAAAAAGCGGTTTACGGCAATCATGCGAACGAAATGACGTTGGCCTTCGCGTGCGGAGCGTATACGTTCGTCCTGTGCGCGCGCGCTTATGATGACGGGGCTGCTTTCCGCTATCGCGTGCTGTCCGAAGTCGAACAACCGATGAAAGTCAAACGGGAAGCGACGAACTTTAATCTGGCGGAGGCCTACGACGACTTGTGGTTGCAGCAATGGGTTCCGAGCTACGAAGGGACCTATGACCGTACCGGTTGGGAGGACAAAGACGGCAGAGATTACGGCATGCCAAGCTTGTTCCACGCCGACAACGGCGGATGGGTCATGATTACGGAAGCGGAGGTCTATAACACGGACGGCAGCTATTGCTCGTGCCATCTGCGCGGAGCCGGCGATCGAACGATGACATTGGAATTCGCTCCGGAAGAGATGGGCTCGCCTCTCTCCTGCAAACTGCCGTTCTCCTCTCCTTGGCGCGTCATCGTGGCAACGGACGACTTGAACGAGATGGTGAATACGACGATTAACTATAACTTGAATCCGCCTTCTACGATGGAGGATACAAGCTGGATCAAGCCGGGCCGTTGTTTGTGGGGCTGGTGGGAATATATGAACAGCGCGCAGTTATACACGGAGCAAAGGAATTATGTGGATTTTGCGGCTGCGATGGGCTTCGAAGGACTCACCGTCGACGCGGACTGGGATATTACGTGGCTGAAAGAGCTGTGCGATTATGCCCATTCGAAAGGGATCGTCGTATGGCTGTGGAGCGCGATGCAGTATATCGATACGCCGGAGAAAGCACGGGAGAAAATTCCGCTGTGGGCCGGTTGCGGCGTAGACGGGCTTAAGGTCGACTTCTTCCAGAACGATTCCCAGCACACGATGTGGCAATACGAGATGATCGCCAACATGATGACCGAGCATAAGTTGATGATCAACTTCCACGGGGCAACCAAATGCATGGGCGAAGGACGCACCTGGCCGAATTTCATGACGGCGGAAGGGATTATGGGAATCGAACATTATATGTGGAGCGGCTTGCCGGACGCGAAGCACAATTGCACGGTTCCGTTCACGCGCAACGTGGTCGGTCCGATGGATTATACGCCGACGGGTTTCTCGAATAAGAACCGGAATACGACGTTAGGGCATCAAATGGCGCTGTCCGTCGTATACGAATCGGGCGCTTCGCATATCGCCGCTTCTATATACTATCTTGAAGCGTGGAGAGGGACGGATTTTCTACGCCGCATGAAGCCGGTCTACGATGAGATTAAGGTGTTGTCCGGATTCCCGGGTCATCATGCTGCCATTATGCGCCGTTCCAAGGAAGAGTGGTTGATCGGCTGCATCACCAACGAAGCGATGATCGTGCGTCTGAAGCTGGATTTCCTGCCGGAAGGCGAGTTCGAGGCGGACCTCTACGAGGACGACTACAGCGGCGAATTGATGAAAGTGAAGCGCCGCAAAGTGACTTCCGCCGACGTCCTGGAGCTTCCGCTTCTGAAGAGCGGCGGTGCCGGCATCTATATCGCTGAGCAAATCTCGGAACTGCCGAAAGGCATTCGTTCCGGTTATATGAGCGATGCAAGAACGGAGCACTTCGCCATCGCGGGACGGACGCTGCAAGGCAGCGAGCCCGTCGTCTACGAGAACGAGCAGGAAGCCGTATTGTTGAACGGCAGCATCGTGTTCCCGGTGCAAACAACGGCCGCGCGCCAGACGATCAGACTCTTCTATGCAGCCAAAGAGCCTTGGACGGTGCGCGTAAGCGACGGAAGCAACATCGTGGAGCAGGTTATGGCGCAAAGCGGATCCGATAAAATCTTCATCGCCAAAGACGTGGTCTTCCCGTTCGCCGGCGGCGAAAGCGCCTTGTTCATCGAACGCGTCGCGGGAGCCGTGCCCGCATTGGAGAAGATCCATATTATCGATAATAAACCGCCGCGCGAACTGTATATTCCCGTGGGCAAGGGCACCTTGAGCGGCGGCGCGGAGCTTGTGGCGGATGCATCGGGCGTAGATAAGGCGACAGGTATCGGGAACGGCGGCGAGCTTACGTTCGATAACATCATCTTGCCGAAGGACGGCTATTATCTGATGCGCTTCGACTACTGCGCGGGGGAGAGCAGAGACCTCAGCGTAGAAGTGAACGGAGGAGCCAACACGTACAGAACCAATCTGCACAACACGGCCGGCTGGGGCTTCCCGACGTGGGACGTGAAAGATCAGCGGGAGATCCGCATCCGGATGCAAGCGGGCAATAATACGTTGCGTCTGTACAATGATCAAGGTCGGGCGGCTCATATTTACGGGTTTGCGCTTATCGCGGACTAATAATAAAGGTCGTTAATCATCATAGGCAGTCCCGATGCGAGAACGCGCGCATCGGGACTGTTTTGTGTTTTAGGCCGGCGGCAGTGCATTTCGTGTCTTGCTTGCGTGATGTATTCGATATTTCGAGCTTAATATGAAGCGAGAGGCATGATAGGGTCAGTATGTTCGAAATATCGAATAGATTCCGAGAGAAATCATGGAAATGCGGAAATCTATTCGAAATTTCAAATATAACCCCGCGATACGGGGTCAACTGCGAAAATGTGTTCGATAAGTCGAATATGTTGCCTGCCTTGTTACGCGACGATTCGGAGTGTATGGGTCAAGTAAATCCAGCAATAGGGCCGAAATAGATAGTAAATTTACGAAGTATATCAAATACATCCAGAAGAGATGCGGTTTCATCCATTGCATTATCCCAACGACATTACGATAATGAGGGCAGGAGCATGAAATCCAGCTAGGAGATGAGACGATGCGCAGAGTGAAGGTAGGAGTCGTCGGAGCGGGCATGATCAGCGATATTTACTTGCAGACGTTGACCCGGACATTCAATCACATCGTAGAGGTGCGAGCGGTCGCGGACGCGGTCGAAGAGCTGGCCCGCAAGCAAGCGGCGACATACGGCATTCCGCTGGCATGCACGCTGGACGAGATGCTGGCCGATCCGGACATCGAGATCGTGGTCAATCTGACGAGTCCGGCGGCGCATGCGCCGATCAATCTGAAAGCGCTTCACGCCGGGAAGCACGTCTATACCGAGAAGCCGTTCGCGCTATCCGAGCGCGACGCGGACGAGGTGCTGGCGCTGGCGAAGTCGAAAGGGCTGTATGTCGGATGCGCTCCCGATACGATGCTCGGGGCAGGCGTTCAATCGTGCATCAAGCTCATCCGCGACGGTTGGATCGGGCGGCCCTATGCCGCCAATGCCGTCATCGTGATGGGCAACGCCGAGGGGGGCATGCATCCGAATTTCCAGAACTTCTTCAAGCTGGGCGGCGACCCGTTGTTCGATATGGGTCCGTATTATTTGACGGCGATGCTGACGATGCTGGGGCCGGTTCGCCGAGTATCCGGTTCCGCGCAGCAGTTGAACCGGGAGGTCACCGTGACCAATCCGAAGTCTCATGCGTTCGGCTCGGTGGTGCCGGTGGAGGCACCGACGAACGTATCCGCCGTGCTCGACTTCCATTCCGGCGTCGTCGGCGTATTCCAAGCGGCCAAGGAGAGCTTCGGTTATCTTCCTCGGATGGAAATCTTCGGGACGGAAGGCAATCTGACCGTGCCCGATCCGAACTTCTTCGGCGGCACGATCAAGCTTCAACTGGCCAGCGGCGAAGTGAAGGAGATGCCGCTCTCCCATCCGTTCGCGGACAACAGCCGAGGCATCGGCGTCGCCGATATGGCGTACGCCATCCAATCTGGCCGCCCGAATCGCGCGAACGGCGACATCGCTCGCCATCTTCTCGAAGTATCGTTCGCGATCATGGAATCCTCCGCTTCGGAGAAGCACGTTCATCTGAAGACGACGTTCGAGCCGATCGCTCCGCTTCCCCTTGGACTGAAATATAACGCATTGGACGCGTAAGCCGATTCCCTATTAATAGAAGAGAGGTGCCTGACATGAAGAGATTTCCAATCGCAGTGCAGCCCTATACGGTTCGCGAAGCGCTAGCGAAGGATTATGCGGGAGCGCTTGAGCGGATCGCCGAGATCGGATATCGGGGAATCGAGATCGGTCCGCCACCCGACGGGATGACGGTCGATGCTCAGAAGCAATTGCTCGACAGGCTGGGCCTCTATGTCGTCGGGAGCCATGCCGGTTTCGATACGCTCGACTTCGACGTCGACGGACTGGCGGACTACCTGGAGCAGGTAGACGGGGGCCGCTATGCGGCGATCTCCCTTCGGTTCGCCTCCAAGGAAGACGTGCTGGACAAGGCGAGGCGGATGAACGAGATCGGCGAACGGTTCCGGAAGCGCGGCGTGACCTTCCTCTACCATAACCATGATTGGGAATTCGAGCGATTCGACGGCGAATATGCGCTTGATCTGTTGTTGCGTCATACCGATCCGGAACTTGTGAAGACGGAGCTGGATACCTACTGGATTCGGAAGGGCGGGGAAGACCCGGTCGCGTATCTGGGCAAGCTTCATAACCGGGCTCCGCGTCTGCACCTCAAGGATATGGAAGCCGGGGAGGAGCGCTTCTTCGCGGAGGTTGGCGAAGGAGTCCTCGACTTCCGGGCCATCGCGCGCGTCGCGGAGGATATCGGCGTAGAGTGGATGGTCGTTGAGCAGGACGATAGCCGTCGGGATCCGTTCGACAGCTTGAGAATGTCCTACGAGAACTTGAAGAACATGGGCATCATGGCGTGAGCGCGTCCGGAGTTCCAGCGATTCACATCGCCGGAGACATCACGAAGATGCCCGGAACTGGACTCGGTCCCCGAACGATTCACGATTACGAGCTGTTGTACTTCACGTCGGGAACGAACGGCGTCTACGTCATGGAAGGCGAGTCTTATCCGCTGGACGTTCCATGCTTCATCGTCTGCCGCCCGGGCGAGCTGCACGAATATATTTACGACCGGGAGGCGGTGTCCAGGCATCTGTTCGTGCACTTCGGCTTCGAGCAGGCTCCGGAGGCGAAGCCGGATCTCCCATTCCTCGAGGTCGGGGGGATCTGTCGCATTCCTTCCGACAACGAGCTGCTGATCGGGATGATGAAGCAGCTGATCTACCTAACCTATACGTCTCCGGAGCGAACGAACCCGAGAGGGGGCACGTTGCTGCTCTCCCTGCTCCTGGAATTGGGAGGAGAGCTCGCGTTGCCGTCGCAGCCGGCAGGAGATGCCGTGCCGCAGCCCGTCTTGCGGGCGATCAAGCATATGGAGGATCACCTCCATGAGCCGTTACGGGTGGAGGCGATCGCTGCCAAGGTCGGGTGGTCGCACGAGCATATGACGAGAAGCTTCGCGTCGCACACGGGCAGAACGCCGCGGGAGATGTTGCTGCATCTCCGCATCGAACGTTCCTGCCAGTTGCTCATGGACGAAGGACTTTCGATTAAGCAGATCGCTTACGAGGTGGGCTTCTCGGACGAGAATTATTACAGCCGCATGTTCAGGGAAGTGAAGGGGACGACAGCCACGGCTTATCGGAAACGTTACGCGAATCCGCTGTACCGGGACCTGGCGCCGATTCACGCGGCCGATTCCCGGTACCCGATCAATCGCGTGTTCATCGTACGGACGGAACGAACGGATCAGGAGGGAGAATGAAGGATGAACGCCTTTCGCACGGCTTTGAACGCATCGACGTTGTTTCCGTTTCGGTTAACGCTTCCCGAGCAGATCAGGGTGGCCGCCGAAGCGGGGTACGAAGGAATCGAATTGTGGGTGAAGGACGTGGACGCCTATCTCGGGCAAGGAGGATCGCTGGCCGAGCTTAGGCGCTTCGCGGGTGACGAGGGGATCGCCTTCGCGAACGCCATCTCGTTCTGGAAGTGGGCCGATACAGACGAACGGGAGCGGGCAGCCGGGTTGGAGCTCGCGATCCGGGAATCCGAATGGCTCGCCGAGCTCGGTTGCCCTTCCGCGGCGGCGCCGCCATACGGCGATACCGAAGGCTCTTCGGCCGAGCGATTCGCGGATTGCTACGGAGAGCTCGCCCGGCGCATCCGGCCGCTGGGCGTCGATCCCCTGCTCGAATTCTGGGGGCGGGCGAAGGCGCTCTCGCGGTTGGAGGAAGCGATGGCCGTCGTCGAACGGTCCGAAGCGGCCGACGCCAAGCTGCTGCTCGATCCGTTCCACATGTACACGGGCGGCAGCTCGCTTGAGCTTCTGTCCCGGTTGAGCGGCGACCGGATCGGCATCGTGCACGTCAACGATTACTCGGCCGATCCGCCCCGGGAGACGATTCAGGATTCGGATCGGGTACTTCCCGGGGAAGGCGTCTTCCCGAGCGAGCGATTCGCATCGCTGCTTAACGCCGCGGGTTATCGCGAGTTCCTCTCCCTCGAACTGTTCATCCCGGATTTCGGGCCTAGATCGGCGCTGGAAGTCGCCAGACAAGGATTGGAAGCCGTGCGTCGAAGCTATGGGATTACTCGAACAGGTTAATTACGTGCTCGTTGCCGGATGGCAGCGGGCTCTTTTCTTTTCAACCCCGCACGCATCATTCTTCTAGTAAATGCCTTGGAGTTATAGTAAGCTAACAGAAAAACGAGCCAAGAAGATGTTGAAGGGAACGGCCGACGATGAACACAGGGGTTCAACATCAGCGCCTGTCGGAATGGCGACAGCACATGCCGACGAATGATGGGCGAATCGTACTTATCGCGATACAACTAGCTTCCATCCTATTTAAAAGGCATGAACAACAAGGCTTGCAGGGGAATCTGCATACGGGGCAGATTACCGTTCATCCGCAAACCGATCAGATAAGCTGGAATTTCCATGCCGAACGACAGCCGAGAGCCTATATGGCGCCGGAACAGTTCGGCATTATTAATCGCATGCCGGATGTTCGCAGCGACTTATATACGCTTGGTATTATCCTATATGAATGGGTATTCGGAGAACTGCCGTTCGAGCTGGGAGAATACGAGGATTGGGCGCATGTCCACCTCTATGCTTCGCCCGGTCGATTGCAGGGCGATGCGAACGAGCCGATCGATCGTACGCTCGGCAACATCATTGCCAAGCTGCTGGCCAAGTCGCCGGATGACCGCTATCAATCCGCGTACGGCTTGTTATACGACTTGGAGCAACGAAGCGACCTTCGGGAACTAGGAGTCGCGGATCGCAAGCAGCAATTGCATCTGTACGATGGTCTCGATGACGAGGGGATGCTTCGACCGCTTCGCTATGAAGAGCTCAAGAGCTGGATGGAGCATGCGCTAACGGAACGATCGACCAGAATCAAACGACTGTGCTGGGTCATCCATTACTGGACGGACGGCATTCCGAGTCGCGTGATCGAGTTGCTGGAGCAATGGAGAAGCTCGGGCACGCTCTATTACGATTATTCGGGGCATAAGTGGATGTGGCAGCTTCATTCGATGTCCAACGTACTCCGGGACGAGGCGAAGCTATCGCTGCATCTCGAGCATGTTCAACGATTGCCGCCGGCCGCGTTACGGCTGCTGTCCTATGCGTCCGTTATCGGGATGCAGTTCAGCCGACCGCAGCTGACGTTCATTAGCGGAACGGACCCGGAACAGCTTCATCGCTTGCTTGCGGATGCGCTGGCGCATGGCATCATCGCGATGAGCGACGAACGGGCGGATAGCGAGTCGGACGAGGACGGGGTCCGGTATCTGTTCTTGTTAAGGGAGCTTCGCGACTATGCCTACCTGCAACTATCCGAGCAAGAACGCGCCGAATCGCATCTGCGGTTAGGCTCGCTGTATGAAGAGGCGGATGCGGAGTTCGGTCGGGCTCACTGGAATAAAGCCGTATCCGTGATGGATGAATCCATTAAGCAGCGACTCGCCCTGTTGAATTACGACCAAGCGACGACGGCGCTCCACGACTATCGATTCTATAAGGCGGCGGAAGATTTCGAGCTTGCGCTGCGGGCGGTTGCGCCGGAATTGTTGGATCTCGGCGAACCGATTCAAGCCGCGCCTTCGGAGCATTCCCTTCATATGCTGCTCATGTACTCCTTCTCTCTGTATTACATCAATCAATACGATCGCGCCAGGTTGTATACCGACCGAGTCGAACGACATATCGATAAGCTCCGGGAGCAAGATTACTTGTATATGTGCTTAGCCAAGATGGAGATGCACAAATTCACCGATAATCGAATGGCCATTACGATCGGCAAGGAAGCATTGGAGCGATTCGGCCTACGGCTCGGCACCGGTAAGAACGCGGGGAGCGCATTGGTCGAGGTTGTTCGGACGTTGCGGGCGGCAAGAGCGGCATTCAAGCACCCCGAATGGTTATCCATTACGGATCGGCCGTCTTATATCGCTCAAACCGCGCTTATGGATTCGCTAGTCTTTCCCTATGCGATTCAAGACCCGGTCGGTTATATGATTCAGTATTCGAGGTTTATTCGTTACGCGTTGAGCCAAGGGATATGTCGGAATCTGCTCGGTATTATCGGCTCCTATGAGGTCGTATTGCAACGCGCGTTACCGCAAATCTATCAATTATGGCCCAAGGATTTGCTTGCTCTTGCGGAGCGTCTTGTCCAAGACCGGCATCCTACGGATTATATTCACATGGAACTAACCGGGTCTTTGTTGAATCAGCTTGAAGACCCGGACAGGGCGGAGAAGCGATTGCTGAAGGTAATCGAGCGAGCCGGCGAACAAGGCCATAACCATCTCGTGAATGCCGCATCGATATCGCTGATGGTACTCTCGCAGGGGTACCTGCCGCATCTCGAACAACTGTTTCGATTATTGGAAGGCGATCATCAACAACAATTAGTAGCATCGACGTTGCATTACAAGCAATATGCCCGGGATTACTATGATTCGTGGAAGGATCGCGACGCCCTGCTTGCCTTCATACGGCTGAATGACGACGGAGAGGCGGACGATATCGATAATTACATTGCGATCCAACGGGCCGAACAAGCCTTTCTGGCTCGCAAGCCAGAAGTCGGGATGAAATGGATCTTGCTGGCTCGCACGAATGAATTCGGCTTGGACTGGATTCGCAACCGCCGGATGCGGATGTACGAAGCCTTGCTTGCGGCGGAGCTGTGCCGCTCGACCACGGCCGCGGCGAAGGACGATTACAAACGAATCGTTCAGCGCCGGGCGAAGCGCATGCGGCGTTGGCGCGGCGCTTACGGCGCGGACAGCGCGGCGCATGAGCTCGTTCTCGCGGAGGCAAGCCGGTTGAACGATCGCTATTATGAAGCGCTGCTGCATTATGAACGGGCGATCAAACAAGCGAAGCAAGAGCGGAACGGCTTGATCGAAGCGATCGCCTACGAGCAATCCGCTTATCTGTACGAGGAGAACGAGCAGGCGACGGGGTGCTCTATCTCGCTGCTTGGCGCGATTGCCGCTTACAAATCATGGGGCGCAATCGTCAAGGCGAACAGCCTCCTCGATCGCTATCCGAATCTCTCTCACGGGGTTAGGGGAGAGCGCGATACCGGCGAGCAAGCGGCGGAAATCGGGCGCGCGAACGCTGGGGAAAGGTTACGGATCGTACGCGAAGAAGCAGCGGCGCAAGCCCCGGAGGAATCGAGCTGGACTTCCATAGATAGCGCCGTCGTTCCGAACAATCTGACGGACGGTCTGCAAAGACTGTTGCGTGCCGTCAAGCTTCAGACGGGTGCCGAACGGGCTGTTCTATTGCATATGACGTCCGGCTCTCCGGCTCTATTGGCGCATTCGGAAGGTCAAGATCGGCAGGATGGGTACTCGGAAGCAATGGATATGGAGCTTGTTCGCTATGTTAGCAGCGCGAACGAAACGATCGTGATCGATAACGCGATGACAAGCAAGCACGCGGCGGACTGCTATGTTAGGAACAATCGAGTTAAAGCGTTACTATGCATGCCGATCATGCTTCCGGACAATCAGAGAGCCGTATTGATCGCGGACAATCGAACGATCTCGCATGTGTTCTCGCAAAAATCGGTGGATACGATCGAAATGCTGATTACGCGATTCGTCTATTTGCATCTGCTGCGGCGTCCGACGCAGGACGAAGGGCAAGGGAAGGCTGACGATCGCCGTTATGTGCCGAACGTAGGTCCGAATCTCATCGTGGACGGGTTCTCCGGCATGGTGGAAAGCTTGACGGGGAGAGAGTTGGAAATCTTGCAACTGATCGCCGACGGTTACTCCAATAGAGAAATCGGGGCTCGATTATTCGTCAGCGAGGCTACCGTCAAATCGCACGTCTACAATATCTATCAGAAGCTTAACGTCAAACGCCGCGCGCAAGCCGTAGGCGTCGCGCGCGAATTAACGCTGATCAAATAGGTCTTCGCAGTACAGGACAGTCTGCTCCGCGGGAGTAGACTGTCCTGTTGCCGTTGCCGCCGAATCAACCCGTAATGTAAGAGATCAAATCGAAGCCCGATGGCATCGGAATCGTCAGCATATAGATCGTCGTGACGAGGAACGCGGCGATCGCGACGGCGGTGAGTCCCACTCGGTTGCTCCTGCCCTTGAACGTGCTGACGATACCGAGAATGAACAAGACGACCGTGTAGATGACCGTTACGAGGCCGTAGGCATCGCCGTTCGTGTTATCCTTCTCGCCTTGATCCATGACGACCTGCGCTTCGTCGAGCACGGTTTGCGCATCCGCGTAGTAAGAATCAAGATAACCCTCTTGGTCGAACGGAGTAACATGCTCGCCCGTCTCGTTGGACTGTTCCAATGCCCAATCATAGGCGGCCTGGAACTCCTCGGTCATGTTCGCGCCTCTCATCTCGTCCTTCTTCCATTCGAGACGATCCGCTTCCTCGGTATTGCCTTGCTCGATCGCATAAGCCTGGTCGATCTCCATGCCGTTCATTGCATTGTAAGTCAGATAGTCCTGCATTAACGTCTGTGCAGCTTCATTCCAACGCGAATTTCCGTCCGCGGACAGGTTGTTTCCTTTGGCATAGTTGCCCGCTTGGTTGCCTCCATGCAGACCGCCGATCCAGCTGGCCCACGCCGTTAATAGCGCGGTAACGCCAAGCATAATGACGATGATCAATTCAAGCCAACCATCGAATCCGCGCTTCTCTTTCACTGCCGCTGCTTCGCTCGTAACCGTAACTGGTTCCATATTCATCACTCCTCCGCCGCTGGAGCCGGATGATCGACGACCAACTCCGGTTCGACGCCGTTAGCCTTCGCGAACGTCCGGTAATTCTCTTCCGCCGTAGCCAGCGCTTCGAGCGGCTCGAATAGGTTGAAGACGGCTTCCACTTGCTTCATCTCGTCTCCCGACGCAAGCGCGTCCTTGAGCCCGTTAAGTCCGGTCGAATAGCCTTGCAAGCCGGCGGTAATGGCATCGTGATGCTGCTGCAGTTCCTGCGTATTCGCTTGGTAAGCAGTCGATTCGCTCAACAACCCGTTCAATTTGCTAATGTCACCATCGATCGCCGCCAGTTGCTCCTCCGGCGTAGCATCGCCGGCGTCCGTCATCGTGTTCACGGCTTTCATAATTTCCGCGTATGAACCATACAGGGATTCGTTGTAAGCTTGCACATCCTCGGCGACCGAAACCTCGCCGGATGCAGAGGATGCCGTCGCATTCTCGCTCGTGCCCGCATTGCTTTCGTTGCTTTCGTTACCTTCGTCGTTCGACTTGCCGCAGCCTGCCGCGATGAGCAAGGCAACGAGTACCAAGCCAATGAGAGACAGCTTCAATCGTTTGCTCTTTGTTTGTCGGACCATAATGGCCTCCCCCATTCCATGTTGTCGTCGATATTCCGTACCGTCTGCGCGATACATCCCCATCATCACATCCGCTCCGTCGAGTCGGCATCAAACTTAAGTATGAGAACTTCGTTTTTTCCTGATTTTTCGACGGCAAACGTCGAAATTAGGCGCATTTCATACGAAAGTTAGTTGTTAGCGAAGCGCGGAAGAGGTAATCTCTTATCGGTAGAGATGTCTACAATGGGGGGAAGTCGCTTGAGCAAAGGGATGAAGATAGGCATTGGCGCTGCGGCCGTCTTGGCGCTTATTGTCGTGTGGGCGCTCGTATCCGACGGGGAGCCGGAGGAGTCGGAGCGGGAAGCGGAGGCCATCGTCCAAGATCAAGATAGCGCGAAGCCGGCGTCGGACGGCGACGGAGATTATACGGTACTTGTCTATATGAACGGTTCCGACCTAGAGAGCACTTATGACGAAGAGATCGGCGAGTATTCGGGAGCAGCCAGCGCGGATATAGAAGAGATGGTCGCCGGCCTAACCGGTGATCGCGCGCGGGTCGTGCTGGAGACGGGCGGAACGTTGGCCTGGGCGAACGAGCAGATCGACGGACAGCAGAACCAGCGTTGGTTGATCGAGAACGGCAGCTTCGCGCACCTGCAGGATGTCGGGAAGCGCAATATGGGCGAGGCCGGCACGCTGACGGATTTCATCGCATGGGGAGTCGAGCAATATCCCGCGGATAGATACGCGCTCATCTTCTGGAACCACGGCGGCGGCTCCGTGTACGGCTATGGCTCGGACGAATGGTATGGCAGCAATTCGCTGAGGCTGGACGAGCTGGAGAAGGGGATCGCCGCGGCTTATCAACAGACCGGACGGAAGTTCGAGTTGATCGGCTTCGACACTTGCTTGATGGCTACGGTGGAGAACGCATCCTTGCTCAGCCCTTACGGCAATTATCTCGTTGCCTCGGAGGAGCTGGAGCCGGGCCATGGCTGGGACTATAGCCGGGCGCTTGGCGAATTAAGCGCATCCTCCGACGTCGACGGAGCGACGCTGGGGCGGTGGATCGCGGATTCCTACCGGGAGCAGGCTACGGATAACGGACAGGAGAAGAATATCACGCTGTCGGTGACCGATCTTAGCAAGATAGGGAACGTCGTGACCGCGCTCGAGGCATTCGTCCAAGAAGCAAGCTCCGCCATCGTGAACGATCGGGCCGAGTTCTACAGCTTCGCGAACGCCCGCAGCCGCGCGGAGGAATACGGAGGCTCCTCTTCGCCGGAGGAAGCGATCGATATGGTGGATTTGCTCTCGCTTGCCCGCAACGTCAACGCCAGCTATCCGGATACGACGACCGCGCTGGAGGCGGCGGTTCAACAGGCCGTTGTTTATAACATTAACAGCGAGGGGCGTCCGGACGCGAACGGGCTATCGATCTATTTTCCTCACCGCAACAAGGATAGCTTCGCCGACAATCTAGAGACTTTCGCCCAAATCGGGTTCTCGCAGGTCTATACGGAGTTCCTCCAAGATTACGTCGACGGCTTGATGAGCGATACGGAGCAGGTGGACTTCGCCGCGAGCGGAGATCTCATCTTCAACTATAACGACGACGAGGAAGACGAATACGCGCCTTACGAGGTTAGCGTCGATCCGGATGCGCTGGAGCAGATCGAGCAGATCTATGCGGTCGTGTCGATGTATGCGGACGACGAAGCCGGCGAGGATAGTGCGTTGATCTACCTGGGCTACGATCACTTCGTCGACGTCGATTGGGAACAGGGCGTTATCCGCGACGATTTCACCGGGGAGTGGCTCATGTGGGACGGCAACTTCGTCGTGCTGGATCTCGTCTCGCAAGGCGACGGATATATTCGCTATGCGATTCCGGTCAAGCTCAACGGCAAGGAGATGGACGTGCTCGTCCATTACGACACGGAGGAAGGAACGTTCGAGGTCATGGGCGCCTGGGCCGGTCTTGACTCGGAGTCGGGCATGCCGGACAAGAATATCGTGCAGCTCAAGCCGGGAGACCGCATCGTTCCGCAATACTACGTGTATACGAGCGACGGGGACGATGTCGGTTATATTGACGGCGACGAGTTCGTCGTAGGCGACGATATCGATCTGAGCTACGACATGCTGCCGAACGGCGTCTACGAGTACGGCTTCGTGCTCATCGATTATTCCGGCGTCGAGACGTACACCGATTTCATCGATTTCGAGCTGGTGGATTGATTCCTCGAATATCCATACGTTTAGGGCCGTTCTGAAGCGTTTCTTCAGAACGGCCTTCTTGCTATCGAGAGGCTTGAATCGGCAACAGGTCACTGGGATGCGCTTCTGAATTCAGAGGGCGTGATGCCGGATGCTTTCTTGAACACCTTGCTGAAATAAAAAGGATCCGTATAGCCGACAATTGCCGAAATCTCCGCGATAGTGAGACTTGAATCGCGCAAAAGCTCCTTGGCCTTCGCGATTCTTATCTTTTCGATGTACTTGGCCGGAGAATAATTGGTTTGTTTTTTTAAGGTTCTTATAAATTGGAAGATGCTTAATCCGCTCAATTTCGCGTAATAGTCCATGTCGTGTCCCTTTTGGAATTCTTCATTCATTACCTTGATGATATTGTCGAGATAACCCTCATGTACTTTATTTCCGCTCCTCAGAGCCTCCGCGTTTCGGGAAAAGGAAGACAACAGCTGCAGCAAATAGCTATTGCATTTCTGTTGGAAGTAAGGCTTTTGGACCTGCAGTTCATGAATAATATTTTCAAAGATCTCCATATATTCCGAATGTATTCCCACTTGAAATACACGGTTGCCGGATAGACGCAACTCATCCAGTAAAGCCTCGGCCCGGTCGCCGGTGAAGTGAATCCAATAGAGCTCCGCTTTGTCGAATGCTCTATAAAAGTAATTCTGATGCTCGTCGGGCTTGTAAAGGATGATGCTGCCGGCTCTCGCGGTTATATCGCCGTCATCCGTCATATAGCGGCCAATGCCGTTGATGAGATAAATCAAATAAAGATCGATTCTTGTCCTATCGATAGACACATCATAATCATCGAGCTTCGCATATCCGCAGCAATTAATGGCGTACGGTGTTGATGATATGCGGTGTCCCAGGTAAACGTCATCCTCGCGCGCGGATCCGCTATAGCCGTACATTCCGATCAAGCCTTTCATCATGAGAGTGTGTGATTGCAATATATTACAGGTATAGAACAAGAATATTCATGTACTTTAATTATTGTATCAGTATGATTAAAGTTAATAAATCGTTGAATTCAAGGTGTTCCTTATCGATGAATCCGTGTTGCTGCGCTTTGGTCATGATCAATATATTACAGGGATGTAGATGGAGGGCATACGATGAATCCTAAGAAAGTGAACGTTGCGGTAATCGGCGTTAGCGGCCGCGGGTTGAGCCTGATGAACTGCATGGCCGACATGGATGACGTATACATCGCCGTAGTGAGCGATATATACGAAGACAGGATGGAGGAGGCCGTACAATCCGTGTGGTTAAACCGCGGGTACAAGCCGGATACGTGCGGCAATTATAAAGAGGCGGTTACGAGAAGCGATGTCGATTGCGTCATTATCGCTTCGTCTTGGGCGACTCACAGGGAGATTGCCGTCGCTGCCATGATAGCCGGCAAGCCGGTGGGGATGGAAGCGGGAGGGGCATATTCCGTTCACGAACTCTGGGAGCTGGTAAGGGTCAGCGAAGAAACCGGCGCAAGCTGCATGATGCTCGAGAATTGCTGTTACGGTAGAGAAGAGATGACCATTCTGAATATGGTTAAGCAAGGCCTATTCGGAGAGCTGATCCATTGTCAGGGCGGTTATCAGCATGATCTTCGAAGCGAAATCGCTCAGGGACTGGAGAAGCGTCACTACCGGTTCAACAATTACCGGCACCGGAACGGAGAATTATATCCGACGCACGAGATCGGACCGATTGCCCAATACCTGGATATCAATCGCGGCAATCGGTTCACGTCGTTAACTTCCATGTCTTCGAAGGCAAGAGGCCTGAACCAGTGGATCGTCGACAACAAAGGCGACGATCACGAACACGCGAAGGTCGAATTCACGCAAGGCGATATCGTAACGACGATGATCAAGTGCGCCCATGGAGAGACCGTATTCCTCATTCACGATACTTCGCTGCCCAGAGTCTATTCGAGAGGCGGAAGGGTTCAAGGAACGAAGGCCATCTGGATGGAGGACAAGAAGTCGATCCATATCGAAGGCCGATCTCCCGCGGAGGATCCGGATAATCTTGAAGCATCCTGGGAGCCGCTGGAGAGCTACATGGAACAATACGAACATCCTTTATGGAGAGAATATCGAAACGCCGGTCTGAAGGGGGGGCATGGCGGCATGGATTTCCTCGTGCTTCGGGCGTTCATCGAAAGCGTAATGAACGATACGCCTCCCCCTATCGACGTCTATGATACCGCGACTTGGATGGCCGTTACCTGCCTATCGGAGCAATCTATCGCATTGGGAAGCATGCCGGTAGCGTTCCCCGACTTTACTTGCGGGAAATGGATCGATCGCAACGAGGAACAACCTTCGAAATACGGGTTAAGCAAGGTCGTTCAACCCTCGTAACGGCCAAGGAAGAGCATGCGTGCCGGCGACCGGTATGCATGCTCTTCGTCATGCCGTCATTAAGGATGCGAATGCCACATGAAGATTTCAATAGAATCCGGTTAAATATTTCATACTTCCAAGGCGAAACGACCGACGATGAGGAGCGAAATTCATTGTAGAATAGAGGAAGCAATCATTCGTAAGGACGGTGTTACTTTTGAAAGCGCTTGCCAGAAGAGTCTTCCGGTATTTCGGCAGATCCTTGTATCGGAAAATGATGCTGACGTTTTTCCTGATCATCGTGCTCACGGTATCCGTGCTGATGTCGGATTTTTATTTTCGCACGTCGGGAGAGCTTAGAAGGCAGGCCGTCGAGACCAGCGATCGCATGACGCAGCAGTCCGCGGTCGCTTTCAACTCGTATTTGGAGAACGTTCGCGGCTTCGCATGGAATCACTTCAGGGACTCCGAATTTCAGAAGTTCGTCAAGAGCATGGGCAGCGATCCGGACGCGCTGAGTAAGTACAAGGGCAATTTAACGATCTACGTGAACGACAACCCGTTCGTGTGGTCGATCTCCGTCGATCAGATTAACGGTTTTTCCTTGCGGGCCGGCAATGCCATTCCCGAGATGCTCACCGAAGAGAAGGAGCGTATTACCCGCATCGGGATCGAAGCGAACGGCAAGGGCGTATGGGTGCCGTCAACGATCTACGGAATCAACTCGGATCAGACGGTACAGACGCTAACGTTCGTGCAAGCGATCCGAAGCATCTCGCTCAGCTCTCCGGGACCGATCATCGGAGTCATGATGTACCATCTCTCGTTCCAGTCGTTGGACCAATGGTTCAAGAAAGTCGAAGGGGATCAATCGAACCGCACGTATATCGTCAACGTCAAGGACGGAACGGTCGTGCATTCCCTCCTCCCGTCGGAGAGAGGCGGTTCCCTGCTAAGCGCCGACGATCTGAAGGAAGTCGGGAAGGCCAAGAGCGGACACTTCTATTCCGACAAGGATTTCGGATCGGCATTGGTCACTTACGAGAAGCTGGAGAGATCCGACTGGATGCTCGTGACGATGTCGCCGGTACGTCAGCTCATGAAACCGATCACCGATTTCACGAAGAGAACCCTCATATTCGGATCCTTAAGCTTGCTATGCTCCATGCTGTTGGCCGGCTTATTCTCTTCTAGAACGATTACGCCGCTTAAAGGATTAAGCAAAGGGATGAAGGCGATCGAAGTCGGCAATTACGAGGTAAGCCTCCCGGTTCGAAGCTACGACGAGCTCGGATACATCACTTCGTCGTTCAACCGAATGGCCAAGGAGATCAACCGGCTCATCATGAAAGTGTACGAATCGGAGATCGTGAAGAAGAACGCGGAGATCAAATCGTTGCAATCGCAGATCAATCCTCATTTTCTCTATAATACGCTCGGTATCATCGACAGCTTATCCGCGATCGACGGAGACGCAAGAATCTCGTATATCAGCAGATCGCTTGCCAAGATGTTCCGTTATAACATCAGCGGAGAAGACATTTCGACGATGGAGGCCGAGATCCATCAAATCCGCCTGTACTTGTCCATCCAGAAGATCCGGTTCGACGAGAAATTCGATTACTTGATCTATGTCGAGCCGGGACTGGATCAAGTGCCGATTCCGAAGATGCTGTTGCAGCCGATCGTCGAGAACAGCATTCTGCACGGCGTAAGCCGCAGTCGCGATGCCGGCATCGTTAGAATCGAAGCCACGATCGAAGACGGGAATAACGTGCAGATTCGAATATGGAACAACGGCATGCCGATGGAGCCGGAACGGCAGGAGTGGCTTCGCGGGAGGCTAGCCGGAACGGCGAAGAACGGAGAATCGATCGAGAACAGGTCTTCCATCGGCTTGCTAAACGTTCAAGACCGAATCAGGCTGTTGTACGGCGACGGTTGCGGCATTACCTTCGACAGCAACGGCGAGTATGGAACGACGTTCTATCTAACGATCAAGAAGGCGATGCCGAATGGGGGACAAGGCTGATGAAGTACATTGTGCTGGACGACGAACCCATCATACGCCAAGGCGTCATTCATAAGATCAGGCAGACGGGCTTGCCTTTGCTGTTCGCGGGAGAGGCCGACGACGGCGTGTCCGGGCTTGAATTGATTCGATCGGCGAAGCCGGATATCGTGGTGACGGATATCCAGATGCCCGGCATGAACGGTCTGGAGCTCATTCGCCTCTCGAAGGAAATGAATCCGCGGCTCGAATACATCATACTGAGCGGATTCGACGATTTCGAATACGCCAAGACGGCGATACGCTTCGGCGTGAGCCATTATCTATTGAAACCGGTAGAGGACGAAGAGCTGTACGAGGCGCTGAACGGCCTCGTCGAACGAATGCAGGCGGAGGATCATCGAGAGAAGACGGTGTTGAAGCTTCAGCAATTAGCGGAAACGGGACAGGAAGCGGCGCGGAGCCATACGCTCACCCGATTATTGACCGAAGAAGAAGCGACCCTGACGGACCCCTCGTTGGACGCGTTGTCCGGCAGCTGCGCGACGTTCTCGGCCGTCGTCTTCCAGGTCGAGCCGTTCAAGCTGCCGCATTATTCGTTCGCGGAGGACGAAGAGGAGCTGATCTGGTTCGCGATCAAGAACATGATCTCGGAAGCGTTCAAAGCCGGAGGGATATCGGGCTTCCTCATCCACCATTCGCTGAACCGGTGCGAGTTCGTCTATGTGCTCGGACTCCGGGCGGGCCAAGACCGCGCGAGCGTCGTCGCCGCGGCGGAAACGATCGCTTCCGGCATTCGCCGCTATCTGAGAATCAACGCGGCGGTCGGAATCGGTCCGTTCCTGGATCGGATCGACCGCATCCAGGACACTTACCGCGACGCGAAGCAATTCGCGCGGAACGCGGTGCTGCATGGCGTCAACCGCGTGTATCCATGGACCGCGCAGCCCCCTTATAAGGCGAATCGGCAATCCATCATCGGCAACGAAGACAGCAAATTGCTTGGGGAATGGCTCGATCGGTTGGAGGCGGACAAAGTCGTTCGGTGGATGAGACGGCGTCTAGGCGCGATAACGCAAGATCCGAACGCCGTATTCGTGCAAATCGAATGGTTCTGCGTCGACCTGTATTTGTTGTTCAACAAGCATCTGCTGGCCAATGCCGTCGACGCGGAGTGGACGATCGGAGAGCTGGACGACCTCTTGCGCTGGCTGCAACAGGTCATGCAGGTTAGCGAAATCGAAGATCGAATGATCGGGTTGGCTTCCAACGTCATCGGTCGCCTTGCCGGAAGCGGAGACCCTTCGGGCAAAGAAATCATGGAAGTCGTCCGCGCGTATATCGACGTTCATTACGCCGAGCCCTTGTCCTTGCAAGCGATCGGCGAACGGTTCGCGATTCATCCGAATTACTTCTCCAAGCGGTTCAAAGAGAAGTACGGCGAGAGCTTCATCGATTATCTAACCGACACGCGAATGAACGTCGCCGCGAAGCTGTTGAAGGACACGGATCTGAAGGTGCATCAAATCGGGGAAAGGGTAGGCATCGAAGACGCGGCCTACTTCGGAAGCGTCTTCCGCAAGCATTACGGAGAGACGCCGAAGCAATACAGGGAACGGACGCATTCGCCTTAAGAATTTCATATCGATTCGGGTTAACCCCTTAAGATATTCGCTTAATCCTCGGAATCGGCGAATCTATAATGAAGGTAAGCAAGACGAGATGAACCGAGGGGGAAACAGGCAAATATGAAAAAGAAGCTTCGCTTGTCCGCATCATCCGCATTATTGCTGTCCGTCGCATTGCTGGCCACCGCTTGCGGAGGAAATAACGGGAACGACGGTAACGGCAATGCATCTCCGAGTTCGAGCACCGCCGCGGAGAGCAGCGCTGCCGCGCCGTCGTCCGAATCTTCGGGCGCCGCGCCCGAAGAAGACGTCGAGATCGTCGTATGGGATAAGCCGAGCGCCGACGGCGCCGACAAGGCGTTCAAGGAAGCCAAGTTCGCCGAATTCGAAGCGAAATATCCGCATATCAAGGTCACGCACGTCGAACAGACGAAGGAGAAGGAACGCGAGCAATTCATGACCGCGGTTGCCGGCGGAGAGCAACCGGATCTGTACAAGAACCCGTATCCGGACATGGAATCGTACATCGCGCAAGGCATCGCGGCCGACATCTCGAATCTGTGGAACGGCTTCGAAGGGAAAGGCAACTACTTGCCTTCGTCCCTGAACGCCGCGACGGTTGACGGCAAAATCTACGGCGTGCCGAACGATATGTACGTCACGGGTCTCCTGTACAACAAGCAAATGTTCGCGGACGCGGGACTGGATCCGGCTGCCGCCTTGAAGGACTGGGATTCCTTCGGAGCCGCCGCGCAGAAGCTCACGAACGCCGACGCCGGCACGTACGGTTACGCGATTCTCGGCATGGATTGGGCGGACTGGTTCTTCGAGTACTACGTCTGGCAAGCGGGCGGCGATCTGACGGAGAAGCAACCGGACGGCACGGCCAAGCTGACGTTCACGTCCGAACCGACGCTTAAGGCGCTTCAGTATTACAAGGATCTGAAGTTCAAGTATAAGGCAACCCAGAAGAACGTCGTGCAGAGCTTGGACGATAACCAGAAGGACTTCTACACGGGACGCGCGGCTTCGATGATCGCGGGATCTGACTGGATCGGCGGTCTGGTCGCCAAGGGGATGGATCTGAACAACATCGGGTTCTCCGGTCTCCCGGTCGGTCCGTCGGGCAAGGCGCCGGCCCAAGTCGGCGGCAGCTACTGGATTCTGAATCCGAAGGCATCTCCCGAGAAGCAACAAGCGGCGTTCACATACGCGACCTTCATCACGTCCAAGGAGTATCTCGAATCGCAGCTTCAATACAACAAGGACAACGGGATGTTCCCGAACCTGCTCTCCGTTCGCACCGACGTGGAAGTGACGAAGTACGTCGACGGCTTGCCGGCGGAGCTCGTGACCGGCGTTCAGTCGGCGGCGAAGGACACGCACCTGGAATACTTCCTTAAAGCTCGCTTGAGCCCTTATATCGTCAAGCCGATTCAAGAGGCACTCCTGAAAGAGGATACCGATCTGCTGGCTTCGTTGCAAGCGGCGCAAGATCTCGCCCAGAAGGAAGTCGTCGACAAATTCAACGAGGAAGTCAAAAAATAAGAGCGATCGGGGTTCTTTCGAAAGGGGGAACCCCGATTTCTATTCCGGGGTGAAGGAACCGCATGACGAGAATAGCGAACATCCGTTGGATGCCCGTTCTGTTTCTCTTTCCATCCGTGCTTTGCTATTTGTTGTTCAAGTACTATCCGCTGCTGAGCATGGTCTACGTCAGCTTCTTCCGCTACAGCATCGTCAACCCGCCCGGGGATTTCGTAGGGCTGGCCAACTATACCGAGTTTTTGTCTTCCTCTACCTTTTGGCAGGCGTTGTCCAACACGTTCGTTTTTTTCGCGCTTTATCTAGGGCTTACCTTCTGGATTCCGATCGTGCAAGCGCTGCTCCTTAGCGATATACGGAAGGCGAACGCGTTCTTCCGGTTCATGTACCAATTGCCGACAATCATGCCTGCCGTAGCGGGCGTTCTCGTATGGAAGTGGATGTACAACCCCGATTTCGGTCTGCTTAACTATTGGCTCGATCACATCGGACTCGGTCCGTACATGTGGCTTAACGACTTGAATATGACGAAGCTGGCGATCGTGTTGCCCGCGGTATTCGCAGGCAACGGGATTTCGCTGCTGCTCTATTATTCCGCGATCAAATCGATTCCGGCGGAAATTCTGGAAGCGGCTAAGGTAGACGGCGCAAGCCCCTGGAGAAGAATGTGGACGATGCTGTTGCCGAACATCCGGTTCATCGTCGTCATCCAATTCATCGCGTTCATGTCCGGCGTCTTGCTGGCTTACGATAACATCTACGTGATGACCCAAGGCGGGCCGGCGGGCAGCACGACCGTCGTATCGATGCTCGTCGTGAACACGGCGTTCCAACAATCCCGGTTCGGCATCTCGGGCGCCATGTCCTTGTTCATGTTCGTCGTTATCGCGATATTGACCGTAGTGCAGAATAAAATCTCCGCGGAAAAGGATTGAGCCTTATGAAACAAACGAGAATGGCGGAGAAGGGACAACGGTCGCTCACCGTAACGGCCTATGCGGTCACGATATTGTTCACGCTTGCTTCGCTTGTTCCCCTCCTGTGGATGATCTCTTCGGCCTTCAAGTCGGACAAAGACATCGATGCCTATCCTCCCAAATGGATTCCCGGCATTCCGCAATCGGTCAGGGTCACGCTGGATTATTCGGGACTCGAGCCCATGGAGGAGTTTCAGTATGAGAAAGATGCCATGGAGGCGATCTGGTATCCATGGATGAAAAATATCCGCGAGAATATCGGAGAAGTCAAAGTAACGGGCATCCGGAACGGAAAAACGATCTATAAGGCGCGGACGAGTTCTTCCAACTTCCGAGCCGGACAGCCGACCGTCGTTCCGTCGACGCTGTTCAACGACCAGATGATGGATCGCAAGCTTCCGATCATTCGCGAGAAGAAGCTGTCGAAGTTTACTTGGTACGGGGACGCGGGCCAAGCCGTACGGCCGGTGCCGGGCGTGGCCGAAACCGATCTGTCGACGCGGTTCGCCGATTTTTACGGATCGTCGGATCTATTCCAAGGCAAAGTCGTGAAGATCGAGGAGAAGAAAGCGTGGACCCGGATGTTCGACAGTTTCGTATCGCTGAACAAGATCGCCATGAACGCGGCAGGTCCTCTTGGATTCATGAAGTATTTCATGAACAGCGCGATCGTGACGTTGTCTTCGGTATGGCTTCAGTTGTTCTTCGGGGGATTGGCCGGCTATACGCTGGCTCATCTGATCAGAAGCAGGAAGTGGCAGTTTTTCTGGATCATGTTCTTCCTGGCGACGATCATGATCCCCGATATATCGCTGCTCTTGCCGCTCTATCTACTCATGAAGGATTTGCACTTGGTGAATTCGCTGTGGGCGATCATCCTGCCGCACTCCGCCTGGGGAATCGTGATCTTCCTGTTCAAAGGGTTCTTCGATCAAATCTCGAAGGAGCTCCTGCAGGCCGCAAGGGTCGACGGCGCATCCGAATTCCGGACGTTCCTGCAGATCGTCGTTCCGCTGTCCGTGCCTATTTTCGCCTCGGTGGCCGTGCTGACGTTCATCCCGGTCTGGAACGAATTCGTCTGGCCGCTCGTCGTCAATAATCTGCCGCAATACTGGACGTTCACCGTGGCGCTGAACGATCTGCAGAACCAGAGCAACGTGCAGCAGAACATGATTATGGCCAGCTCGTTCATCTCCATGATCCCGCTGCTCGTCATCTTCGTCTTCGCGCAGAAGTATATCGAGAAGGGCGTGTCGTTCTCCGGTGTCAAAGGATAATAGAGGAGCGAGCCAGACCATTCATGTCGTTAATCCTAGATGCGAGTATGCTGCGAACCCCGTGGGGATTCAAGCGAAGACGCCGCGGTTCAGCTGGCAATTAAGCGCTGCCGGACGCAATAGGTTTCAAACGGCTTATCGGATTACCGTAGCCGACGAACCCGGGAAATTGCTGGCGGGGCGCGGATTGCATTGGGACTCCGGCAAGATACGATCGGATCAACAGGTTCACATCGAATACGCGGGCAGTCCGCTGGCAAGCGACTCTCGCTATTATTGGCGCGTCGCTGCGTGGGATGAAGCGGATGCGGAGGGGGAGCCGGGCGACATCTCCTTCTTCCATACGGGACTGTACCGGGCGGAGGATTGGAACGGACAATGGATCGGCGCGCCGGACGTCGCCGGTTCGCCGTTGTTCCGCGCGACGTTCACGGTCGACCGGCCCTGCGCTCGCGCCGTCGCGTACTTCGCTTGTCTGGGCTACGGGGAGCTTTACTTCAACGGCAACAAGGTCGGCGACCACGTGCTGGATCCCAACTGGAGCGATTACGACCATCGGACGATCGAAGGGCTGCTGTATCCTTACGAAGATAACGGTTCGAAGACGGTCTACTACGTCGCTTACGATATCACTTCCGAACTGACTACGGGCAAGCAATGCATCGGCGCGATGCTAGGCAACGGCTTCTATAACCAAACCGTTCGTACGATAGAGGGCCGGATGTCCTACGGACTCCCCCGTATATTAATCCAGTTGGAGCTAATATACGAGGACGGCAGTAAGGAGCGCATCGTAACCGATGAAAGCTGGCGGTGCGAGAGCGGTCCGATCGTGTTCGACAATGTCTTCGTCGGCGAGGTTTACGACGCGAGATGCGACAAGAGAGGATGGAGCGAGGCGGCATACGACGACTCGTCGTGGCGATTCGCGAAGTCCATGAAGGCGCCGAGCGGCCGGCTGACGGCGCAGCAATCTCCGCCGGATAAGGCGATGGGTACGATACAACCCGTTAGCCGGACGCGGCTCCGAGAAGGGGTCTACGTATTCGATATGGGCCAGAACTTCTCGGGGTGGGTTCGGCTGCGGGTGAGGTCCGAGCATGGCGGTCGGTATGAGATGCGCTATGCCGAGGAATTGGATCCGGACGGCGCGCTGGACTTTACGAGCGCGGGCGGGACGGAGCAGATTCAACGGGACGTCTATATCGCGAAAGGCGATGGCTTCGAATGCTACGAGCCGCGATTCGCCTGGCACGGGTTCAGGTATGTCGAAGTCGCCGGATTTGCCGAAGAACCGGCCGAGGACGCGGTTATCGGCGTAGTCGTGCATTCGGCGGTCGAATCCGCCGGTTCGTTCGAATGCTCGGACGAGACATTGAATCGCGTGCAGAGCATGTACCGTTGGTCTCAGCTTAGCAACATGCACGGGGGCGTCCCGAGCGATTGTCCTCATCGCGAAAGACTGGGTTACACGGGAGACGGTCATATAACGGCGCTGGCCGCCATCTATAACTTCGGGATGGCCTCGTTCTATCGCAAATGGATTCAGGATATCGCAGACGCCCAGAACCGTCAAACCGGCTTCGTCCCTCATACCGCTCCTTTCAACGGAGGCGGAGGCGGGCCGGGCTGGGGCAGCGCGTACGTCATCGTCCCTTGGCTTATCTACCGGGCGTACGGAGATCTGAGCATTCTGCGGGATCACTATGCAGGCATGCGGAAATGGGCGGAGTACTTACGCGGCTGCACCGATGACGGGTGCATCGTCGTGAGGGAAGAGCCGGGCAGTTGGTGTCTCGGCGACTGGTGCATTCCAGGTTCGATCGAGCTGCCGGAGCAAGTCGTCAACACCTATTTTCACGGCTATGTCACGAAGCTGCTCGGACGCATCGCCCATGCGCTGGGTCTATCCGCGGACCGGAAGGAATACGAACGGCGATACGAGGAAATCTGCTCGGCGTTCAATGAAGCGTTCCTTGACCGAGGGTTGAACCAGTATTCGATCGGAAGGCAGGGGTCGGATCTATTCGCCTATGCGTTGGGATGCGTCCCGTCCGATGCGGAACCGTTCATCAGGCAAAGACTGCTTGCGCGCTATGCGGAGGAGAACGACGGCTGCATCGATACGGGGATATTCGGCACGGGGTTATTATTCGACGCGTTGGGCGGATGGGGGGTGACGGATACCGCGATTGCCTTGGCAGTCAGGGATGAGTATCCCGGCTATGGCTACATGCTGAAGCAAGGCGCCACGACGCTCTGGGAGAGATGGGACGGACTCGAATCCCATAACCATCCGATGTTCGGCAGCATTAGCGCGTGGATGTACGAACATGTAGCAGGAATGCGGATGTGCGACGAATCGGTTGCGTTCGGCCGCGTCATCGTGAAACCTCCAACGACTTCCAAGCTAACTTATGCCCAAGCATCGATTGCAACGATCAGAGGAAAATACGCCGCGAGTTGGAGACGCGATGGAGAGCAATGGGTTCTCGAGACGTCCGTGCCGGTTAACGGATCCATGGCGATAGAGCTGCCGGCCATGGCAAGTTCGGTCTCGATCGCCGAGAGCGGGCAAAGGCTAGCGGAAGATTCGGATTATCAAGTAGACGGCAATCGGATCGTTCTGGGCTCGGGCGACTATCGGACGAGTTGGAGAATTGAAAGCGCTTAATCAAATCGAACGGGAGTGAGATTAATGAATTTTGTGCCTAACAAAAAGCGGATATCGCTTACTTTGGTTCTGACCATGATGATGACGATGATGTTGTCCTTTCCTCAAATCAGCTCTGCCGCAACGTCCGCTACGATTCGTTATGATCAGAATTTGGGTCAACGCAGCCCTAACGTCTTCGGAGGAGCGATCAACGTTCTGGACGGCACGTCCGATGTAGATGCCTTGCGTTCCGTCGGGATCGGCTTCGCGCGCCGCGACGTGTACTTGTCTCAAATCCTGCCGAATACGACGGTAACGCAATATCTCGCCGATATGTCCGTCGCTGGCGGAGTGGACGATCCGAATAACTGGGACTGGAGCCAATACGGGTGGGTGGACACCTACGATAACAAAGGTCTCCGGACCATGATCATCCTGTCCTACAACGTGCCGTGGCTATCGTATAATAACGCGACGAACGGCGTTCCGAGAAACTGGACCGTGTACGAGGATATCGTCAAGAAGATCACGCAGCGGTTCCAAGGGAAAATCGATTATATCGAGGTGTGGAACGAGCCGGATCTGACCCACTTCTTGGATGTCGCCAATAGCGGTTACGCCAACAGCTTGGCGGCTTACAAAGCGATTTACTTGCATGCGGCCAACGCGATCCGCAGCGTCAACGCGACGATCCCGATAGGCGGACCGGCATTGTCCACGACGGATACGAGCTGGGCGAACGCCATGCTGCAAGATGCGAGCATCAAGCCGAACGTCAACTTCTTGTCCTATCACCATTATCAAATGACCCCTAACGGCGAGCCGAATATTCAGGCCTTGCGCAATGTCGCGTCGGCGAACGGCGTGTCCAACATGCCGATCTATATCACGGAATGGAACTGGGATTGGCAATATATCGGATCTTCGATGAATAACGATTCGACGGATGCCATCCCTTACGTCGCCCAGAGATTAAACGACATGATCTGGAACAACGTTGCGGGAACCGGCTATTTCGCCTTCAACAAGCAAACGACGCATGCGGATTTCTACTCTATTTACGCCAACGGAAGCTTAACGCCGAAAATGAACACTTACAGAGTGTTGGCGAAACAACTCGGACTCGGGGACGGTGCATTCACTTTAAGAGGCAGTTCGTGGGTAAACGGAGCATCGAATATCGTTGCCGGCGGCGCCACCAACTCGAGCGGCAATCACGTCGCTTGGGTCGTGAATACTTCGACTTCCGGCGGCGACAATCAAATCGTGAATTTCAATGGTCTTAAAGCCAATACGACTTATGTCGCTACGGCCTATGAAGCGAGCATTTGGCAGAACGGCACTTCGGTCAGCTTCACGAATTCGTTCACGACGAACGCCGGCGGGAACGCGAGCATCTCCTTCTGGACGCCGTACGAGTCGGTGATCGGCATTAAATTAACCGAACAAACCCCAAGCTCGGGCGCATTGGCCAACGGAAGCTTCGAATCGCCTGCCACGTCCGATTACGTATACAGACCGCTCGGCGCGACATGGACGTTCGCGAACGATGCGGGCATTCAGCGCAACGGCGGCGCCTTCGGCGCGACGGCAGCGCCGGTAGGGGTGCAAACCGCGTTCGTTCAACGGAGCGGGGAGATGGCCCAATCCGTTAGTCTGACGGCGGGGACGTACAAGGTCAGCTTCAAGGCGGCCAAACGCACGACGCACGGCGGCACGCAAACCTTCAATGTCCTATTCGATTCCACCGTCATCGGCACGTATACGCCTTCGACCGCGACGTTCACTTCGTATACGACGAGCAATTTCACGGCGGCGGCAGGCACGCATGCGATTCGTTTCGTCGGTACGACGACCGGCGACAATACGGATTTCATTGACGACGTCGTGCTTGTAGCGGTTTAGGAGAGAGGTTCGTAACTGAATAATCGTTGCAGGCCGTAGTTTTTGTGGTCTATGTCTTGTTGAGAGAGGTGCGAGCAATCGCACCTTTCCTTTTTTTTATTGCTAATCTATTGATCAAAGTATATATTGATACTATCAAGTATACTTAGTTTGTGTTAAAGTATTATTAATGTTGCGTTTCATAAATATTTGCTTTCAAGAGTAAACCGCATTTTTGAATCATGCCGTTTACTCTTTTTACATAAATAAGACAATTAATGAGGTGGTACATGATGAAGAGAAGGACGATTGCTTTTCTGATGTTTTCCTTATTGAGCATAACGTTAATGATCCCGTTCGTTCCGGGGGCGGCCCCCGCGACAGCGGCTGTACTCCAGTCGGATTATGGCAGCTTCGAATCGGGTACGGACAATTGGCAATGGGGAAGCAACGTGAACGGGCTGGGCCATGCGACGAGCAGCATTAACGGACCTACTACCCCTTATGCCGGCAACAGGATGGGAGAGCTGTCGACTCCGACGGTGCCGGGAACTTCATGGCGGGCGATCTACAAAGACTTCTCGCCAGGTCTCAACGTATCCGCGACTCCCTATTTCCACGGTGCCTTCAACACTTACGGCATCAATGCCACGCACAATCAATTCGAGGTGAGAATCACCTTCTACAGTAACGCGCAGACTTATATCTCGACTCAGAACATCTCGGCCGACATGTGGAACGAGCTTAGCGTGGACTTGAACGGTTGGAGCTATCGCAATAATGTAACTAGAATTGAAATCGCTTTCAGGTCCAAAACCTATACATCCAATTGGGACGGGGGAAAGCACCAGCTGGATAACATCGGCTTCTCCGCGTACCCGGCTACGTATCCGGGCGCGGTTAGCCAAATATCCGCCAATGCATCGCAGATTACGGCTAATGGCACGTATACAACGGTTTCTTCGGCTCAATTGGATTTGATCGAGCTTCAGCCTTACGAGCAATACAATATGACTGCGACGTACACTCCTCAGGCTACCCAGACGATCACTCCGAGCGGAGGCGTAGCAAGCTTCTCGTTAAGTACGCCGCGTATGGCAGCTTCTCGCGACAAGGCTTACTCCAAGTTCGTCGTCGTCGATCGCGCCACGAAGAAGCTGATTGCAAGTCCGACTTACGTGAACCAATTGACATCTTCCGTGAACACGTATGCTTTTCCGACCGCTCAATCGATCAAAGGGCTGCAAGTGCAGAACGTAGATGACGCGCAGAAGCTCGGAATCGGGCATGCGGCGCTTAACGTAACCTTTAACGATATGTTCAAGGATAATGCGACCAACGCCATTGCATTCGTCATGGATGGCGTTACCTACTACTTCAATCAAGATTACGTCAGTCGGTTGGATAAGGATATTAAGACGCTGTCCGACGACGACGTCATCGTAACGCTGATTCTGCTCATGCAGAACGCCGGCGGTACGATCAATTCCAAGCTCATACATCCCGACTATTCGGGACACGGAATCATTGCGGCGATCAACACAACGAACGCCGACGGAATACGTTACTGGAAAGCGGGCATGGAGTTTCTCGCCAGCCGATATACGAGAAGTGACGAGCTATATGGCAGAGCAGTGAATTACATTGTCGGCAACGAGGTGAATTCCCCCTATGATTGGTACGAGATGGGGAACAAGAATTTACAGGATTTCGTAGAGCAATACGCCAGGGCTTATCGAATCGCGGAAACCGCCGTGAAGAAATATTACGACAAGGGGAGAACGTATATCTCGCTTGACCCTTTCTGGAACAGCAGCCTCGCAGGCGATGCTCTGAAATATTATAAAGGGAAGGCCGTGTTGGACGAATTCAACAAACGGATTGCCGCGGAGGGCAACATCCCATGGAATATCGCGTACCATCCTTACCCGGAGGATCTATCGGACCCGACGGTGTGGGCCGACTCCAGCCCTACGAACAGCCCCTATTCCGTCAAGATTAACTTTAAGAACTTGCAGGTATTGACCGATTACATCGGGACATCTTCGTATCTCTTTAACGGGAACAAGAGGAGAATTATTTTGTCCGAGGAAGGCTTCCATTCCATGAGCAACTCCTTGGCCGATCAGAAGATTCAGGCGGCAGGTTACGCATACTCCTACTATAAGGCTAAGTTTGTCGGAGGGATCGATTCCTTCATCCTGCATAGGCATGTCGATCATGGCGGGGAGTACGGCTTGAATTTCGGTCTATGGACGAGAGACGCGACCAAGTCGATTGCTTTCGCCCCCAAGGATCCGAAATACATTTACGACGTATTCAAAAAAATCGATACGAGCGAATCCGCGGCCGCGACCGAATTCGCGAAGAGCATTATCGGCATTAGCGATTGGTCTTCCGTCATTCCGGGGTACAACGCGTCCCAGTTGGCTGACAGGACGCCTCCCGCCGTCGGCAGTCTGGCGGCCGTGTCGTCGATCGGCCCGACTGCATACGTCTCCGGCTTCGAGACTTCGAACGACGGGTGGAAGATCTCGGAATATTCCCGGTCGGCCGCTGCGGTTACAAGTTTTGCCAATGGCCCGGGAACGCCGTTTGCCGGTTCGAAGTCGTTGGAGGTCAATATATTCAACTCCAATGGAGAAGCGGAAGGCGGAGCGAGGGCGGAGAAGGGCATTACCAAAGTATTCGCTTCTCCGATCGACGTAACAAGCACGCCCAGGTTTCAATTCGCGATGAATTCTTATGGGGGGGCTCCCGGCGCGACCCAGTACAATGTGACTGTGCGTATTTACAGCGGTGACAACATTATCGAAGGCAAAGCGCTGCTGACAACCGATTCCTGGAACAAGTTTTCTATGGACTTGAGCGGCTGGGCTCACAAAGGCAGCATAGACAAAATCAAGATTTGGTTTAGCGCGAATACGACGGCCCTTTGGGATGCAAGATATCAAATTGATCAGATCGGGTTTAACGGCTCTCCCTCTATCGTGGGCGTAACAGCCTCATCGGTGGCGCCAAATACGACATATACGGCGAATAAGGCCGTAGATAGCCATTTGAACACCCGCTGGTCAAGCGCTTACAGCGACCCGCAATGGCTGCAAGTCGACTTGGGATCGACATACAGCATCGATAGAGTGGTCTTAAATTGGGAAGCGGCGTATGCGAAGGCTTTTCAAATCCAGGTTTCGAACAATGCTACCGCGTGGACGACCATATATAGTACGTCCACGGGTACGGGCGGCATTCAGGATTTGACGGGTTTATCGGGTTCGGGGCGTTATATTCGCATGTATGGTACGCAAAGAGTAAACCCGGCGTCCGATTGGGGTTATTCCCTCTGGGACTTTCAAGTATATGGTGGAAATCCGGTTTAGGGCGAGCCGTGCGCCCGAGCGAATGAGGACAAGTAATTGTAAAGGAGCTCATCCGCTGCGGCGGATGAGCTTTTTCATTAAGCGGCGGCCTGGAGCGACCGCTCTACTTCGTATATTTTTATATACACATATCTGTTTAAGTATATTATAATGGTTTCAAAGAATACTTTAGTGACAAACCGTTAGCATACAAGCTTGGGAGGCAGCTTATGATGGAAAGTCGTTGGACCGCGGAATGGATATGGGCGGAAGGTACGCTCGGACATCATGATGTGTTCGTGGAAGCAAGAAAGACATTCGAAGTTCCCGCGGGAACTGACCGAGCTTGCATCAGGATTTCGGCGAATCAGTCCTACAAGCTTTTTTTGAACGGAGATGAGTTGGGGAGAGGACCGGCTCCTTCCGATTTGGATTGGATATCTTATGATACCTACGAGGTCATCGACCATTTGAGAGACGGGTTGAACGTGATCGCGATCGTTGCCAATAATTTCGGTCACGCAGAGATCGTCACGATGCAGGCGCAGGGGCCGGGAGGCCTGATCTGTCAGGTCGATTTGTATGCGGAGGGGAGTTCCGGCATAGAGCCGATAGGGACGATCGCTAGCGGAACCGATTGGCGGTGCAGGCGATCGGCATGCTGGAAGCAAGGTACGAGTCGTCTTCATCTCTGGGGCGGGTACCGAGAGATTTATGACGTTAATTATGAAGATGGTTGGTTAACGGAAGATTACGACGATTCCGCTTGGCCGGCGGCGGTAGGAGTCGGGAAGATCGGGCAATCCCCTTGGCCGCGGTTGCTGCCGCGAGAGATACCGTTTCTCAGCAAGACGATCGTGCATCCGATCGGCTATGTCGCGGCGGAGGCTTATTTGGGCGCTGTCTATTCGCCTGAAGCCGTTGTTGCGGATAGGGGCTCGTCCGAATCGTTCGTCATGGATGCTTCCGTCCCGGGAAGCCTGCCGCAGGTCACCTACGACTTCGGAGCCGAAATCGTAGGTTACTCGAGACTGGAAGTGTCGGCGCCGGAAGGCGGCGTTGTCCAACTCTACTACGGAGAATCGCTTGAGATGGCACTAATGGACACGTTCCTCTTACGCCCGGGAGACAACGTGCTCGCCCCTTTCGGCCGCCGCGCGTTCCGGTACATGAAAGTCGCGGCGATGGCTACGCCCGTACCGATAACGGTTAAGGAGCTGAAGGTTGAATTCGTTCACTATCCCTATTCGGCCGAAGGGAGGTTTCTCTGCAGCGACGAGTTGCTGAACCGAATTTGGGAGACGGGGCGTTATACGACGATCGTGAATAGCCAGAATCACTTCGAAGATTGTCCTTATCGCGAGGCTGCGCTATGGGTAGCGGACGCCGTGGTGATGTCTAAAGTCGTCTATCATATCTCCGACGATCCGGCCATTATACGCAAATCATTGCTGCAGCTCGCTAGAATACAAAATCCGGATGGATCGATTCCGGGAGCCGGGCCGCAGAGAAGCGCCTTCTTATTGCCTGATTTTTGCGCTCATTGGCTCTTCGGAGTGTGGGATTATTATGCCTATAGCGGAGACCTGAAGTTCTTGGAAGAAATATGGCCGAACGTGCTTCGGCTCATCGACTGGTTCGAGAACCAAGAGAATCGCGATGGATTGTTCGCGGGGGCAGATCGCGAGGGCTGGTGGTGTTTCATCGATTGGTCGGATGATATCGAGCGCAAAGACCGCGTAACGGCCATCTCTTGTTTCTATTACAAGTTCTTGCTGACGGCCGCGAGCATCGCCGGGTTGCTAGGCGAGCAAGAAAGGGAAGAGAAGCTCGGCATGAAAGCCAAGGCGCTGCGTCTTTCGATCCGTTCGTTGCTGCGCGTTCCCGGTACTAACGTGTATTCGGATTGCTTATCTGGCGAGGGATTGTCGCCGAGCATCACCGCGCAGACGAACTTCGTGGCCGCATGGTCGGGAATCATGGAACGATCCGAAGCGGCATCGTTCATTGAAGATTACTATTCGGCGAATAAGCTTCCGCGCATTAAGGGCGCCTTCTTCTATCATATCGTGCTCGAAACGCTGTTCCGGTACCGATATACCGAAGAGGCGATGAAGCACATCCGCGGCTATTGGGGCGCCATGCTGGACCGAGGAGCGACGACCTGGTGGGAGACATTCGATCCTTCTTTGCCTTTCCCGACGACGCCAAGCGCATATCTTGGACATACGCCGACTTATCTAATGGATTCGATTCCCGTGAGTCTATCGCATGGGTGGGGGGCATCGCCTACGTATTTGCTTAGCCGGGAGTTGTTAGGAGTGAACATGTCTTCGGCCGAAACGACCGGCGTGATCTTGCAGCCTAATGCCGTCAATGGCGTCGATTGGGCGGAGGGCATTGTTCCTACCAAATACGGCAATCTGTATGCGGAGTGGCGAAGAGGAGAGGACGGAGTCCTTCAATTCCAGGCCAAGCTTCCTAGCCAACTCTCTTGGGAAGCGAGGGGGCTCGAGGACGTGACTTCGGTCCATGAGGAGACCGGTTTCGTAAGAGTGACAGCCCGAATAACAAGTACCGTTGCACGCTCGCAAGAGCTTTTGACGGCCAATGAATGAAGTAATTCGCTATCCAAGATAGGCGACCCGGGCAGAAGGACGAGTTCGAGGTCGCTTATTTGGTTTGCGAATAAACGATAGATAAAGTATACTTAACCCAAGTCGGGGGGATGGTTAAGTGAATACGGAGAAGCCGGATAAAGCTCCAATGTATCAATATATTATTAACGATATCAAGCGTAGAATCGAATCTGGCGAGTTGCAGCCGCATAATCCGCTTCCGACGCAGATAGAGCTTGCCAAAGAATACAACACGAGCGAAATTACTTCGCGTCGGGCGCTTTCCGAGTTGGTTCAGGAAGGGTATGTTTACCGGATCCGCGGCAAAGGAAGTTTCGTCCAAGAGAATTTAACGAACACGGCAGGTTCAAAGCCGATCCGATCGATTTATTTTGCCCATCATAACGATCTGTCCGATTTCAATCACCCGTTCTTCAACGATATGTTCGAGGGAATTCAGAGGACTTGCGAGGAGAACGGGTTATCGTTCCATCTATGGAATCTCGGCAAAGACTACGAGCTGCCCGACGATCCGCATGCGGGCATCATCCTGCTTACGGGCACTTTCAAATTCGACTTATCGCGCTTGACCGCATGGCAACAAGAAAGCCGCAAGATCGTTACGGTTCATTTCTATTATCCTCATCTGGGGATTCCTTACGTTATCGTCGATAACTTGACAGGGGGTTACCTGGCGACCCAACATCTCCTCTCGCTCGGTCATCGGCGGATCGGAGTGATCATTACGGGGAAATCGATGCTGGAGATGAATCAGGAATTCTCGTTGCGGTTGCAGGGCTATCGCTTGGCGCTGTCTCAGCACCAAATCGAGTTCGATCCGGATCTGATCGCCTTCATGAGCGGTCATAACGAACGAACGGAGATGGGGGCGGAAGGATTCAATCGGTTGATGGAACTCGAGAACCCTCCGACGGCCATATTCGCGACGAGCGACTTCAAGGCGTTCGGAGCGATGGAAGCGGCCAAAGAGAGGAAGCTTAAGATTCCGGACGACGTCAGCATTATCGGCTATGATGATCTCAGGGCAAGCGAGTATACGTATCCGTCGCTTACTAGCGTTAACCAGAATACAAAACGGATCGGTCAACGCGCCGTCGAGATCTTGTTATTCGAACTTACGGACGGGAAACTAGTCAAAGACGAGATCGTGCCCACTTTGATTCATAGAGAAAGCACGGGACCACGAGCATCGGCAAATGAAAACTGAGTTTTAATCGTAAATAGAGGGGCTGTCGTAACGTATACGATAGCTTCTTTTACGTTTTTGGGCTGTTGGAAAAACCTATTGCATATTATTTTCTATTCAAGTATACTTTGATATGTAAAGTATACATAAATTAAAAGCGATACTTTACAGGGTATTCAAGGTATTCTTTTTTTTGTGGGGGAACGTAAGCGCTTTATCACATCCATTCAAGAAAGAGGCGAAAACGAAAATGATGGTCCGCAAAAAATTAATAACGGGATTATGCGTAGCGATGGCAGTAATGACGATGGCCGCTTGCAGCAACAATAACGAACAGGGTGCCTCCCCGTCGGCCTCGGCTCCGTCCGCCGCGACCCCGTCGGCAACGACCGATGCCAGCCCGACCGCAAGCGAATCCGCTCCCTCGCTAAGCGGCAACATCAAGATCTCTCTTCCGAATGCGTCTTCATCCGTTTGGAACGCGGTTGCTCAAGCTTATATGGCCAAAAATCCAGGCGTCAAGGTAACGGTTGATAACAAGCCTGCCGAAGGTTACAAAGAGTGGCTGACGGCCCAGTTCGCTTCCGGGACGCCAGAAGTAGATCTCGTCGTCAATAATGAAGTGGCGAATCTGATGTCGGACAAGAAATTCGTGGACTACTATCCTTATTTCGATCAAACGAATCCTTATACGGGCAAGCCTTGGAAAGATTCGCTCGATCTCGGAGCGATGGGAATTAACTTGGACAGCGTAGGCGCGGAAGATCATCTCTATAACCTGAACTTCGAGTCCGTACAGATCGTCTGGACTTACAACAAGGAAATATTCAATAAAGTCGGAATTACGGAAACGCCTAAGACGTTCAATGAGCTGGTTGCCGCTTTCGACAAAGTGAAGGCAGCAGGCTTCGTACCGCTTGCAATCGGCGGCGACGCGAATTCGATCTGGAGCGGTCAAGCGGGTTGGTTGGTTCGGATCTATGCAGACCAATATTTGCGCGACTACATTAACATTACTCGTTCGCAGCCGGACGACTACACCTACTTGCCGAATATTGATGATAAATGGAAATTCGATATCTCGGATCCATTCAATGACGCCAATAGCAATGTTACGAAGAACGATCTGCGTCAATGGAAAGCCGTGAAAGAAAAGACCGGTCCGTATAAAATCGCCGGGAACCCTGCATGGGCGGCTTATGCGGACAATCTGAAGACATTGTTCTCTTATGCGGAAGATGGGTTCTTCGGCGTAAAGGAAGAGCAAGCTTATCAATTGTTCTTGACGGGCAAAGCCGCTACGATGGTCGGAACTCCGGGTTCTTACTGGCAGCTTCCGAAGGACTTCGCGGACGAGAAGAAGACGGGTGCCGCTGGCGGAGTTAAGCCGTTCGAATATGGATTCTTCAATATGCCTTCTATGGAAGGCCCAGAGGTTCAAGCTCCTGCCCGTACGATTCAAATTCCGATCGGATTCTACGGTCTCGTCAGCAAAGATGCCGAGCAGAACGCTCTGAGCGTGAACTTCATGATGTACCTGACCAGCCCCGAAGGTTATATGGTTTACGCCCAAGCGATTCAGAACAGCGATGACGCTTCTTTGGCAGGATCACCGGCGCTTAAGGATATTACGCTTCCGGAAGAAATGACGAAGGCGTTCGCCGACTTCGCGCCGATCGGGAACACGGAAGGGTACAAATCCGCCGCGAACAATCTGGCCCGCGGTCTTAACGACTATCAACCTTCCGTACAGGAGTGGGTTGGCAGCGTGCAAAAGTTCTTCGCAGGCAAGATTACGACCGAACAATACTTGGAAGAATTGCAAAAGAACATAGACAAATCTCTCGTGCCGATGCTGAAGCGGGATAAGCTGGAGCTGTCCGATCTCGAGACGCCGGAGAAGCGCCCGCCTGAACGCAACTAATCGTAGAGAAACCAATAACGGCGTGCCATCTGCACGGGTCGATCCTGACCCGTGCAGATCATCTTTGCGAATGATCGAGAATGAACAGCGAGTTAAGGAGAAGTCTATGAAAATAACCTCAAGAATCTTTTTGGTGCTGGCGTTGTTCCTGGGGCTTGCCCCGCAATACGCAATGGCGCAAGGTCAATGGTCGATCGAGGACGCGGGCGATATTACATCGATCTCGGCTATGAAGGACGGAAGCCGAATCGCGATAGGCACCCATGGCTCCCAGGCGATCTTATTCGATTCCGAAGGCCATGCGCTGTTCAATAAAGAAGCCAAAAACGTCGTTAATGCGGTCGACTTGTTAGACGACGGCACGTTGCTCGTGGCATCGGACGATAGGCATCTCTATGCGTACGACCAGACGGGGGCTTTGCTGTGGGATCTGGATATGAAGCGTCAGGTCAAAGCGGTATCCGCTTCCGGAGACGGCTCCGTCATCGCGGTCGTTGCGCAACGCAATACGGATCTTCTGTTCGTGAATCCGAAGACGGGCGAACAGACGGGCATGACTCCCATCGGGACGATGATGAAGACGGCGCAAGTATCCGATAACGGGCAATGGACCGTTGCGGCAACCGCGGACGGGTTCTTGCACTTATTGGACAATAGCGGCAAGCTTATTCATAAATTCGGAGCGAATGGACAGACCCAATCGGTCGATATCAACGATAACGGCGAGACGGTAGTCGGCACGAGCGACGGACAAATCGGGTTGTACGATTCGAAGGGCGAGAGCATTCGCGACTTCCGTATCGGCGGCAGCGTATCGTCCATCGCGTTTTCCCAAGATAACGCCAACATCGGCGTGACGGATTTAACCGGTAATTTTTATATTTTCGATCGACAAGGCAAGCAATTATGGGTGACGAAGGACGGACAAGCGGGGAGATCCATCGCGTTCGCTCCGGACGGGAAGACGTTATTCGCGGGCACGGACGACGGCAGAATCCTTCTGTTCGACGTCGACAGCGTGGTCGCAAAGGCGAAGAACGATGCCAGGAACGTAATTATACTGTGGGCGCTGGGGATCGCGGCAGCGCTGGCGCTGATTGCTTTAACGTTGCTTTACATGAAGAAAAACAATAAGTTGGGCCTGTTCGCGGAAATCTGGAATTCCAAATGGATCTATATCGGTCTTGCTCCAAGCTTCATCCTCATCTTCACGTTCTTGTACTTTCCCGCCTTCTCGGGGTTGTTCCACTCGTTATACGACTGGCGGCCGGGAGGCAGATCGACCTATATCGGTCTGGATAATTTCCGTCGCATGATCCATGATCCTTTCGTCACGAAAGGACTCATTAATCTATTGATTCTCATCGTTACCGGACTTATCAAGTTGATTATCCCACCGCTGATCGTCGCAGAGCTGATCTATCATCTTCGCCGCAAAAAGCTCCAGTACGTCTTCCGTACGGCTTTTACGGCATCCATGGTCATTCCGAGCGTCGCGGGTTTGCTTATATGGCAAAACTTCTATGATCCGAACCATGGTTTATTCAATCACTTCTTGGAATTGATCGGACTCGGCTCATGGGCGCACGGGTGGCTGGGCGATCCCGATACCGCCCTATGGTCCGTAATCTTCATCGGATTCCCGTTCGTCGGCATCTTGCAGTTGCTCGTCCTCTATGCCGGACTGTTATCGATCTCGAGCGAATTGATCGAGTCGGCGAAGATCGACGGCGCCAATCTATGGAGAATCATTCGATCGATTCATCTGCCGCTTCTGTCCGGACAATTCAAGTTCCTGATTATTCTGGGGCTGATCGGCATTATTCAAGACTTCAACGGCATTCTTATCGTTACGGCCGGCGGTCCGATGGACTCTACGTACGTTCCTGCCTTGCAGATGTACTACGCGGCGACGAAATTCAACGACCTTGGCTATGCTTCGGCGCTTGGCGTCAGCATGTTCGCGGTTATCCTGGTCATTACCGTCTTGAATTTGAAGTTCATCAAATCAGCCGAAGAGTAGGAGGCGCAGCCTTGAGGATTATAAATCCAGCCCATGTCCGTCAGATCATCATCATCTTGTCGCTTGCCGCTCTCGCTTTCCTGACGCTGGTCCCGATTCTGTTCATGCTGCTCAGTTCCTTGAAGAGTAACGGTCAAATTCTGGGCAACTTCTGGGGTTTGCCTTCGCCGGCGCGGTGGTTTAATTACGGCGATGCTTTCCGAACGATATGGCGTTACATCGCTAACACGATCGGTTACGCGGTGGCCGCAAGCCTCTGCGTCATGGCGCTATCCTCCCTGTCGGGCTATATCTTCGCCAAGAAGAAGTTTCCGGGCAAGAATATGTTGTTCATGATGATGCTCGCGATTATGATGATTCCGAGCGTGCTGACATTGATCCCGTCCTTCGTGCTTTATGATAACATGGGCTTGACCAATACGCCGTGGGTCATTATCGTCGCCAGCGCGGCCGGCGGACAGATCTTCGGTACGTTTCTGTGCCGTACTTATATGGCGGGTTTGCCGAGCGAGCTGTTCGAGGCGGCACGGATGGATGGCGCGAATGAAGCTCGGGTATTCCTGCAGATCGTCATTCCGCTATCGTTGCCGATTCTCGCGACTCTGTTCATTATGCATTCCGTAGGCGTCTATAACGATTATATTTGGCCTCTGTTAACGATCCAAGATAGCCATATGCAAGTCATTTCGGTCGGGCTTACGATCTTTACGAAGCAATTCGGCGTTACGGACAAAGGTACGCAGTTCGCGGCGTACGCGCTATCTTCCGTCCCCTTGCTTCTGATCTTCTCCTTCGGAATGAGATATTACATCCAAGGCATGACGCAGGGCGCGCTTAAGATGTGAGGGAGGGGCGGCGCCGGAACGACGACAACCGCTTGCAGGATACGATTGGATAGCGAAGGCAAAGCGTGTCATACTGGTATCCAGTATGGCACGCTTTTTCGATGAGATGAGGAGAGAAGAACATGCATGCGATCGTGATCGGGGCAACCGGAGCAACGGGCCAAGACTTGCTGGACGTATTGCTGCAAGACGACGCCGTTCAGCGGGTCGATATATTCGTTAGACGCGACGTGAATATTCAACATCCTAAATTACTCGTACGCGTGATCGACTTCGATCAACCGGAACAGTGGGGACATCTCGTTAAGGGTGACGTTCTATTCTCGTGTCTGGGGACGACGCTTAGAGCGGCGGAAAGCAAAGAAGCGCAGTGGAAGATCGATTACGACTACCAGTATCGGTTTGCGAGAATCGCCCGCGACAACAACGTGAACAAGTACGTACTCGTATCTTCCGATTTTGCCTCGCCCAACGCCCGCTCTTTCTATCCCCGGATGAAGGGGCAACTGGAAGAAGCGGTCAAAGCTTTGGGATTCGCCCATACGACGATCTTCAATCCGCCGCTTTTGATACGCAAGAATACCGATCGAGCGGGCGAAGTGATCGGATTCAAGGTCATTCGGTTATTGAATCGGTTGGGGCTGGTTCGCTCTCAGACGCCTATGCCGACGGTGGTATTGGCGCAAGCGATGATCAATTCCGCCAAGAAGAATGAACACGGCATTCGCAAATTAAGAGGCAAGGCGATTTGGGAACGGGCGAGGGTGAGTGGAAAATGAAAATGCGCAGGGGAGACCGAATGACGATCTTTCCGAAACTGATCCTTGCTTTTCTAATCGTCCTGTTGCCGTTGTTCGGATTAAGCATTCGGATGAACGAGCAGAGCAAGGAGCTCGTTCGCAAGGAAATCACGCAGTCGATCGAACAGAGGATGGTATCGTTCATCAGCACGTTGGAATTGGATTTCGAACGCGCCATGAGGCTGCAGACCGAGTACGTCAACGATGACGATATCGACGTTCTCAGCACGCGGGAAGACTTGTCCTACGTGAACTTCACGGCCGCGGTTTCCAGGCTGCAAGACCGACTCCGGCTGATGAAGAATGCCGCAAGCTTCGTGCATGACAGCTTCGTGGATATCAGTCTACTCGACAGGCGAATCGCCACGGATGCGTACGGCGAAATCCCTCCCGGGGACGGAGCCGTCCTCTATAAGCCGACCAACCGGCTCGAATCCCCGTTCATCGTTCATCAAGGGAAGCTCTGGATTACGCTGCCGTACCCGGGAACGGCGAACCGTCAACCGGTATTCACCTTGGGATTGGAAATATCGGACGCAAACTTGAAAGCGTTTTTAAACGAGTATACCGACCAGCAAGACGGGGGCAGTCTGCTCGCGCATGACGGTCTGGATTGGATGGTCGGAAGCGGAGAGACCGATCCTTCGGTTACGGCAGCCGTGAAAGAGAAGCTGGGCGAGAACGCGAACGCCGCGATTCATCAACGATCCGCAACGATCAAGGTGGACGGGGAATCTTACTATCTCTTCATCGAGAAGTCGGACAAGCTGGGGCTCTCCCTCTCGGTATTCGTCAAAGAAAGCAAAATCATAGGGCCGTTAAAACAATACAAAGATCGGGTTTGGTGGCTGTCAATCGCCTCCGTCATCATCGTCGTCCTGTTCTCGTACTGGATTTATCGGCTGATTCACCGGCCGTTGGCGCAACTCGTCTACTCCTTCCGCAAGTTGGAGAGAGGGGAGATGGACGAGGCCATGCAATTGAATGGCAAGGGTGAATTCAGTTACTTGTTCGAGCGGTTCAATAAGACGGTCTATCGCTTGAAGGAACTGATCGACGAGGTGTACGTTCAGCAATACCAGGCGAAAGTCGCGGAGCTGAAGCAGCTTCAATCCCAGATCAATCCTCACTTCCTGTTCAATTGTTTCTTCAACCTGTACCGCATCGCGAAGATGCACGAGATCGATCAGGTTATCCGCGTAACCCGGAGTCTGGGCGAGTATTTCCGTTATATCACGAGAGGGAGCGATCGTATCCGCCTCGAAGAGGAGATCAAGCATGCGAAGGCTTACGCGGACATCCAGGAAATCCGGTTCGAGGATCAGATTCGCGTCGAATTCGAGGACATTCCGGAGCGTTGGCGGGAACGCTTGATTCCGAAGCTGATCGTGCAGCCGTTGCTCGAGAATTCGTATCAGCACGGGTTGGAGGATCGGGACGAACCGGGATTCATCCGCGTCGGATTCCTCGAGGACGAGCGGCTGCTGACGATCTTCGTGGAAGACAACGGGGATCTAGCCGACGAACAGTTGGCGAAGATCAACGGCTTGTTGGAGAAAAAACAGTCTCCGGAGGAGAACGCGGGACTCTATAACGTCAAACGGAGATTCCAGCTGTTCTTCGGGGAGGACGGAACGATGAAGGCAAGCAGGTCGGATAGCGGCGGGCTTCGGATCGAGCTGCAGCTGCCGGCGGTCGACAAGGGAGGCGAATGAATGTACAGGCTGTTAATCGTGGACAACGAACCGAAAATCGTCAAAGGCTTGCAGCAATTGTTCGAAGAGGAAGTCGGACTCGAGCTGGAAGTATACCGGGCGTTCTCCGCTGCCGAAGCTTTGGCATGCTTGGAGAAAATCAAAATCGACATTCTATTGTCCGACATCCGGATGCCCGGCATGGACGGCTTGGAGTTGCATCGTCAAGTTACGCTTCGTTGGCCGCGCTGCCACGTCGTGTTCCTGTCCGGCTATGACGACTTCAGGTACGTTCAAGCCGCGCTCCGTCAAGGCGGCGTCGATTACGTGCTGAAGACCGACGGCGACGAAGCCATCGTAGCGGCCGTTACGAAGGCCGCGGAGATGTTGACGCGGCAGATGGAGACGGAGCGTTGGATCAAGAGCGCTGCCGAACAATTCAACGAGACGTTGCCGATGCTGCGCAAAGAATACGTGACCTCGCTGTTGCGCGGAGAACAGAAGGCGTCGCAGGCGCGAATGGACGAGCTGGGAATCGGACTGAACGCGGAGCGAGACGTACTCATGGTCGTGGGCCGGGTCGATCGCTGGCGCGAAGAATTGTCGCCCAGAGATCGGACGCTGCTCTCCTATGCCGTCCAGAAGATGGCGGAAGAGCTGTTCGAGCGAAAGGCGTTGTTCTCCATCATGACGGACGCTTCCCGGTTCGTATGGCTGCTGCAAGCCGAACCGGAATCGGGCAAGGAGAATGCCGTTCCCGAGGAGAAGGCCGATTCGCTCGCCCTGTTCGTTCAGGGTACGCTCGAATCCATTCAGTCCGCTAGCAGAACCTATCTGAAGGTCGCGCTCTCTTTCGCGACCGGATCTAGCCTGTCGGAATGGGCATCTCTCCCGGCCAAGTACGCGGAATTGAACGACGTGCTCTTCCACGGGCTGGGCGAGGGCGAAGAAATGCTGTTGACCGACCGCTACTTGGCGGCGACGGGCAAGGAGGACAAGAGCGTCTACGAGCTTCAAGCGAGAAGCTTGCTGCAGCAGCTGGTCGCCATGCAGCCGGAAGGTTCCCAAGAAGCGAAGAGAAGCTTCTCGGATACGTACGCGAAGCTGAAGGAGGCTTCCTTGCATTGCCGCAACGAGGTCGAGGTATTGTCCGAAATCTACTACGGAGTCGGCTATCTGCTCATTTCCCTGTCGAACCGCAATCGCGGCGGACAGGCGGCGCGAGAATCGGACGATTACAAGTGGCCGAGTCTCGGGGAGCACGGTTCCTGGGAGCAGGCGTTGCGGTACTTGGACGATCGGCTGGAGACCTGGACCCAGTTGCAGGAGGACAATCGCGAGGAAAGCACGCATTCGATCATCGGCCGGCTCAAGTCGTATATCGCCGATCATCTGGACCAAGATTTATCGCTCGGCCGATTGTCCGATATCGTCTATTTGAATCCCTCCTACCTTTCCCGGCTGTTCAAACAGCAGACGGGCGTCGGGATTTCGGATTACACGACGGAGATGAGGATGCTGAAGGCGCAGGATCTATTAAGTCGCTCCGCGCTGAAGATTCATGAGATCGCCGGCAAGGTCGGGTTCGATTCGGCGAACTATTTCGGCAGATTCTTCAAGAAAGAGACCGGGATGACGCCTCAGGAGTATCGGGACAGGAAGTAAAGAATTGAATGAGCATTGTCAAGAAAGTGCGATTTTAACCCTATTCCTCCGCACCTATAATGAAACTCGTAGGACAGCTGCTCTATACAAAATCGACTCTAGGGGGATTCGCATGAAACGCACGGCAAAGTACGTCGGCCTATCATTGGCGATCGCAACGATGTTCGCGACCGCGGCATGCGGCAACGGAAACAACGGCAACAACGCAAGTGAAAGCCAAAGCAGTTCGACTACAGCAACGGCAAGCCCGGAAGCAAGTTCTGCAGCCTCTGAAAGCGCTTCCGCGGAAACGATCGATCCGTTCGGCAAGTATGATCCGCCAATCGAAGTAGCCGTCGTCAGAAATACGGATTCGACTGTTAAATTCAAAGAAGGAGAATCCTTCGACAAGAACGCTTGGAATTCCGCGTACGCCGATCGGCTCGGCATTCAGATCGTGAACAAGTGGGTCGTGCAAAGCGATCAATACGATCAAAAAATGAATGCTTCAATCGCCGCGGGAGATCTGCCGGACGTGTTCAGGGTGAATGCGGTTCAATTTAAACAACTTGCCGATGCCGGCCAGTTGGAGGACTTGACCGAAGTATACGAGAAATACGCTTCCCCGTTGGGTCGGGAATCGATAGAGCTTGGACAAGTCGCAAAGGCTGCATCGACGATAGGCGGCAAGCTATTGGCTATTCCTCAAGGACAGGATTACTTTGGAGGCGCGCCGTTGCTTTGGGTACGCACAGATTGGCTTGCCAAGCTCGGACTTCCCGAGCCTAAGACGATGCAGGACGTGTTCGCGATCTCGGAGGCGTTTACGAATCAGGATCCGGACGGCAACGGCAAGGCGGATACGCTGGGCTTGGCGCTGTCGAAGGAGCTGTTCGGCGGCTATCCGGACGTGACGGGATTCATGAACGGCTTCCACGCTTATCCGAAGATCTGGGTGAAGGACGCATCCGGCAAGCTGGTCTACGGCAGCATCCAGCCGGAGGTCAAAGCGGCGCTGGCCAAGCTGCAGGAAATGTTCAAAGCCGGTCAAATCGACAAGGAATTCGGCGTGAAGGACTCGAACAAAGCGTCCGAGCTAGAGGTGAACGGGAAGCTGGGCATGCATTTCGGAGCGATGTGGAACCCGCTCTTCCCGCTTCAAGGCAACAAGGACAAGGAGCCTCAAGCCGATTGGAAGCCGTTCCCGATTCCTTCGATCGATGGCACCGTCGCGAAAGCCCAAAGCAGCCTCGATTACAACCAATTCTGGGTCGTCCGCAAAGGTTACGAACATCCGGAAGCGATTATCAAGTTGTTTAACTTGATCGTGGATACTTTCAATCCTAAGGGAAAAAGCCAAAACCCGGAAGTGTACCATAGCAAAGACGGCATCGAATTCCACAAGTACGCGCTCCTGGCCAATACGGGAACCGGCGAAGGCTTGATCGGCGTTCAAAGAAACATTAAGGCAGCATTTGAATCGGGAGATGCCTCGAAGCTGACAGGCGAAGAAAAAGGTTACTACGATAAAATCGTCGCACATCAAGGAGGCGACAATTCAGGTTGGGGAACGGATCGGGTATTCGGAAACGAGAGCTCATGGTCCGTAATCAGCAAGTATTACGATCAGAACAAGCAATTGATCGTCAACGAGTTCATCAGCGCGCCGACGGCAACGATGGGCGACAGAAAAGCAACGTTGGAGAAGCTCGAGCTCGAGACGTTCACGAAGATCATTCTGGGCTCTCCTATCGACGAGTTCGATGCGTTCGTGGCGGATTGGAAGAAGCTCGGCGGGGACGACATCACGACCGAAGTCAACGAATGGTACGCAACGAAATAAAACGGCGAACAAAGATGGGGACCTCGCGCGGTCCCCATCTATGTCTCCGAGAAGGTGGCATAATCGATGTTACGAAAAAACTGGTCCCGACAAATGCCGCTTCATATCATGGTGCTGCCGGCGCTGCTGCTCGTTCTCGTGTTCAGCTACGGCCCGATCGCGGGGCTGGTCATCGCGTTCCAGAAATATTCGATCGTCAAAGGAATCAGAGGCTCGGACTGGATCGGATGGGACAACTTCCGTTACGTGTTCGCGTTGCCGGGGACGATCGACGTCGTGTGGAATACCGTATTCATCGCGTTCCTGAAAATCGCGGCGGGCCTGTTCGCGCCGATCGTAACCGCGCTTCTGCTGAACGAGGTTCGAATCGAATTCGTCAAGCGCGGCGTGCAAACGCTCATTTACTTACCGCACTTCCTGTCTTGGATCATTCTAGGGGGCATATTGATCGACATTCTTTCTCCATCCAACGGCATCGTGAATCAGATGTTGGGCGCATTCGGAATCGAACCGATCTTCTTCTTGGGAGATAACCGGTGGTTTCCTTATCTGCTCGTGCTCTCGGACGTGTGGAAGGAGTTCGGCTTCAGTACGATCGTCTACTTGGCGGCGCTTACGAATATCAATCCGACGCTGTACGAAGCCGCCGTCGTCGACGGTGCCGGCAGATGGAAGCAGACGCTCAACGTTACGCTCCCCGGCATGCTGCCTATTATTATACTCATGTCCACGCTAAGCTTAGGCAACGTATTGAACGCCGGCTTCGATCAAGTCTTTAACCTCTATAGCCCTCAAGTCTACGAGAGCGGCGATATTATCGATACGCTCGTGTACAGGCTCGGGCTCGTGGATGCGCAGTACGCCGTCGCGACGGCCATGGGAATGTTCAAATCGGCGGTTTCCGTCCTGTTCGTTTCCCTGTCCTATTACTTGGCTTACCGATTGGCGAACTATCGCATTTTCTAGAAGGATGGGAGAGAGAGACAGATGGTTCATACGTCCTTCGGCGGAAAACTCTTTACTGTCGCGAATTACGTGTTTCTCATCGCGCTTAGCCTGATCTGTATTCTCCCGCTCGTTCATATCGGCGCCGTATCGCTGAGTTCGAGCACGGCCGCGAGCGCCGGCATCGTGGACTTATGGCCGGTCGACTTCACCTGGAAGTCTTACGAATTCGTCCTGCGGAAGAAGGAATTCCTGCATTCGATGGAGGTAAGCCTGCAACGCGTCCTCTTGGGCGTCGCGGTCAATATGGGGCTGACGGTGATGCTGGGCTACGCCCTCTCCAAGGAGTCCCGCGTTTTCACAGGAAGGACTTGGTATGCGTGGTTCTTCGTTCTTACGATCTTCGTGAACGGCGGATTCATTCCTTGGTATCTGGTCATCAAAGAGGCGGGCTTGCTGGATTCGATCGGAGCGCTCGTCTTGCCGGGAGCCGTTCCCGTGTTCAACGTCGTGCTGCTGCTTAACTTCTTCCGTTCCCTTCCCAAGGAGCTGGAGGAGTCGGCGTTCGTCGACGGGGCGGGACACTGGACGATTCTGTGGCGAATATTCGTGCCGTTATCGTTGCCGGCCATGGCGACGATCGGATTGTTCACGATCGTAGGGCACTGGAACGCGTGGTTCGACGGCCTTATTCTCATGAACTCGCCCGACAATTACCCGCTGCAAAGCTATCTGCAAACCGTCGTCATTCATCAAGATCTGGCATTGATCAATTCTACGGACATTTCCATGCTCGCGGAGGTTTCCGACCGGACGCTGAAGTCCGCGCAGACGCTGTTGGGCGCATTGCCGATCTTATTGGTGTATCCGTTCCTTCAGAAGTACTTCGTCAAAGGGATGGTGCTCGGAAGCGTGAAAGAATGAGGCTTACCAAATCGCGAAGGAGATGACTTGGCATGAATAAGGTTGGAAGGGTTATGGGTCGGGTTGCGCAATGGGGCGCCGCGTTCGGGCTGTTATCGACGCTCATATTGACCGGCTCTCCGGGCAAGGCGGCAGCGGCGGGCAACGTGAAGATCAACGTGAACTTGGCTGCCCAAGGACCCGTGATGGAAAACAAGCATTCCATGATCAACGTATGGGACTTCAGGATTCATTGGACTTCTCAAGCAACGGGCCGGCCTTCCAACTATTTCGCCAACAACTATCCTTTCGTCAAGAACGTGCAGTTCATGACGGCAACGGGCGGCGACGCGACGCGCGACTTGTTCGTGAATCCGAACGATACGTCCACGATGACGGATTATAAGTTCGACGAGCTGCTGGCCGCCTTGCACAATGTCGTCGATCAAGGGCTGAAGCCGTTCATTAAGACGGGCGCGGTACCGATGAAGTATTCGACGAATCCGTATATCTCGCCCGCGTTCGGCGTGAACGTAAGACCGCCGGCCGACTACAACGTGTACTACAACTATATTAAAGCGATCGCCGACGCGGTCGTCGCGGAGTTCGGCATCAACGAAGTCAAGACGTGGACCTGGGGCGTCCTGACCGAATACGAGAACTCGGATTGGTTCATTACCGCGGACGGTTCTCCGAATTCGACGAAGATCGCGTATTTCAAGCTGTACGACTACACGGTAGCCGCGTTGGAAGCGGCGATCGGAGCGGGCAATTTGAACGTCGGAGCGCACAGCATGTCCGTCATTAATGCCCTGTGGGACGAGAGGGAGTTCATCGACCACGTGGCGACGGGCATCAACTATAAGACGGGCGCGGTCGGCACGCAGATCGACTATTTGTCAGCTTCCTACTACGACTTGGCGCCGGGGCAAGGCAGCTCGGGCAACTCGTTCGCGGATACGATCAACCTGCTTCGCGACAAGGCCAATTCCGTGGGCTTGACGAATCTGAAGTTCGGCATCGACGAGGGACGCATTCTGAACGGCCCGGGCGACGACAACAGAGCGTTATTCTCGAGAATATTAGCCCATAGCTACCAGGGTACCTACGACGCGAAGTTGTTCAAGACGATGAACGACGCGCAGATCAATTGGTTGTCGACGTGGGGGCTGTCTACCGAAGCGTTCTGGGGCGGCGCGACCGCCATCGGCACCCATATCGCGAACTTGGCTTATAAAATGGTCGGAGACAACCGGGTCGGCTTGGCCGTCACGGGATGGGCCGCGGATTCCACGAACGAGGTCGACGGGGTGGCGAGCTTCAATAAGGGCACGAACACGGTGCATGTCATGGCTTACAACCATAATGCGAACATGAACGCGTCCGTAAGCGAGACGCCGACGTTGACGATCGATAACATCGCGCCGGTATCGGGCAGCACCGTCACGGTGAAGCAGTGGATCGTAGACGACACCCACGGGAACTTCTGGGACACCTGGGTTTCCGACGTCGTGGCCAGAGGGATGCAGAACACGGCGTACAGTTGGTCGAAGTACTCCATGGAAGTGCCCAAATATTTGGTTCACGCATCGGATCGCAACTATTGGTATTCTCGCGAATCCGCGTACAAAGCGTTGGCGACGATAAGCCCGACGACGACGACGGCAACGGTAACGGGCAATAAGCTCGTGTTGAATCCGACGCTGACCGCGCACGGCGTCGTGTTCTACGAGATCACGAACGCGACGAATACGGTCGCCAGTACGCCGATGACCGACGAGCTGAACGATTGGAGCAAATCGCACTCGCATAGCTCCGGATTAAGTTTCGATACCGCCAATGCTTCGGTGCTCGAGGATGCCAGCCGCGCGTCGCGCAACAATACGAACGCGTCTCCCGCCGAGAACGTCGTCTACAAATACCCGGGCATCAGAAGCTTCGGCGCGACGGGATTGTTCGCGACCCATGCGGAAGCGATCAATAACTTCAAGTTCTATACGTCTCCTAACGGCACGACTTGGACGCAGCAGACCGGATGGACGAACTCGGATACCTCCATTAACGGAGGAGATTGGACGAGAAGGACGTACGCGCTGAACGCCGTGCCTGCCGGAACCGAATACGTGAAGGTCGAATTCCCGACGGGCGGCGCTTTGTCTTACAATCCGCAATTGAGCAAGGTAAGCCTGAATTACGTCCATAACCATGTCGCCAACCCGAGCTTCGAAGACAACACCGCCTCCGTTCAGACGCCTTCCAGCTGGTATACGACGGGGAGAAACCTGGACTCGGACTATACCGAAGGCGGCGCCTATCACGGCAACTATAAGCTCGTTCATTGGAAGAACAGCGGTTACGAATCTTACACTTATCAGACGATGACCGGGTTAAGTAATGGCCTATACACGCTTAAGGCATGGGTGAAGAACGATTACGGCGGCTTAGGAACCGCTTATATGCAGGCCAAAGACTACGGCGGATCCAGCGTTACGGCGAATATTCCGACCTCGTCCGCTTGGACGCAGATCAGCATTCCGAATATTAACGTGACGAACGGCAAATGCACGATCGGGTTCTACTCGAACTCGCCGGGCTCGACGTGGTACTACGTGGACAATGTCGAATTCATTAAACAATAGCGAAGCATAAGCGCGATTCGTCATGGAGGCCGCTGATCGAACGATCGGCGGCTTCTCCATAGTTCGGGACATTAATCATTCGGGAAGAGGTTGATCATTAGATGGATCATATCGATCGCTCGCTGCCGGCGTGGATCTGGCAGCGGCAGCTTCACCATCGACAACGCTTCGCGCTGACCGCGAGCATAGAGACGAACCATACGGTTCCGGGAGTGTCGTTCCGCATGGCGCTCACGGGCGCGGCCGACGTCTATTGGAACGGGGACATCGTCGCGCGCATCTCCGAATCGCCTGCCGCGGCGTCGGCATTCGCTCCCGTCGAAGGGTTTCCGACCGAGATCCCGGCCGGACGGCATACGCTGACGATCGAGATCGAGGCGACGGAACTGTATCCCATCGCGGACGTGAATGCCTATCTGCATAGGCGCAGGGTGGGGTTCATCGGCTATATAGAGGGAAGCGGCTTCTGGCTCCCGAGCGGCGAGGATTGGCTGGCGGACGGAGAGAGGGCCGCGGTCGTCGCGCTTCTCGGCGAGGAGCCGTTCGGCGATCTCGAGGCTTCGCCGGAGTGGTTCGTCCGCGGCGGCTTCGACGACATCGAGGCCGTGCCGATAGACGGCGTATGCGCGATGGCGTGCCGGTCCGGGTTGGCAGCCGTTCGGGAGGCGGCCGTGTGGGGGCTGCGCGGGATCTGTTCTGGCGACGGAGGAGCCGCTCTAGAGGAGCCGGCCGTGGAGCGGCTCGAGTTGTTCTATCATCTGCGCAAGCAACAGGAGTGGAAGGCCCGCAGGACGGCGCAGCTCCGGTTGCCGCTGGATTCGCTGCCGCAGGCGACCTTCGATCTGGGACGAGAGTACAATGCGCGGATGCGGCTGGCCAACGATGGCAACGACGCCCTGACCGTGCTATGGAATGGCGCCGAGTCGCTCGAGGAATTGGAGAACTACGACGGCTGCATTACCGAATGGTACCCGATCGGCCCGGGCGAGACCCGGCATACGCTCCCCCAGGGAATGCGCTATGTTCGGCTTTACTTGTTAGGAACCGAGGGGGTTCCGATCGCCGCGAACATCCGCTTCGAGGCCGTTCAAGTCCGACTGGAGCAGACCGGACGCTTCGAAGCGGATGCCACGCGGTTCCCGCTCGTCTACGAGGTGTCCGCGCATACGAGTCGCATCTGCCACCAGATCGGCTTGTGGGACGGCATCAAGCGCGACCGGTTGAACTGGATGTTCGATCTGTACATGGCCGCCAGATCGTGCTACTTCCTATGGGACGATACGGCGGTCATCAAGCGCGCGCTCCGAGAGCTCGGAGAGGGAACGCCTCATGGCAAGTGGATGAACGGAATATGCGAATACACGCTCTGGTGGCTGCAGGCGGTTGCCGAATACTGCTTCTACTCGGGCGATGGCGACTTCGCGCTCGAGTTGTCGGAGCCGTTGCGGCGGCATGCCGGATGGGTGTTCGAGAACGTCGATGCCGTCTCCGGAAGGCTGGCGGCGGATGGCAGCATTCTGATCGAGTGGGTCCCGATGACGGCCGATGAGCGCAGCTCGGGCCTTCAGGCGATCTATGCCATGACGCTTGGCGCATTGGAGAGATTGAGGGTACACGCGCCCGAATTGGACCTGGGCCGATTGCCCGCTTGGCCAACGACCAACGAAGACGAATTCATGCGGCCGGATGGCCCGTTCGCGATCAAGGCGCTCGGCATCTTGTCCGGGTTGGTGAGCGAGCCGCGGGCTCGCGCGTACTTGAGCGACTTCGCGCTGGCAGACCCGCTGACGCCTCTGTCCGCCTACCAGCTCGCCGAATGCTGTTCGCTTTACGGGGATCACGAACGGGCCGCCGCCATTATCGAGCAGGTGTGGGGCGGGATGCTGGACCGCGGCGCGACGACCTTCTGGGAGAGCTATACGCTTCAGGAGACGGGCGCGGACTTCCACGACGCGCTTACGACCTACGAAGCCTACGGGTCGTACCGGATCAGCCTGTGCCATTCCTGGTCGAGCACGCCGGTCAAGTGGATCTCCGAAGTCGTGCTCGGGATCGCGTGTCTCGCTCCCGGCTTCGCGTCGGTCCGGTTCCGTCCGGCTTCCGTCGGCGGCATCGCGAATTGCTCCGGCGCCGTGCATACGCCTCGCGGCCCGATCGTCGTCTCTTGGCGGAAAGGCGAGGACGGAACGTTAACCGGGGAGATTACGGCCCCAGAGGGAATCGAGATTCAGGTAGAGGGAATCTCGGCGACGGTAACGTTGCGGAGCGCGCTGTCTGTTTAACGGACGGATGCGGCGTCATGTTCAAGATCGGCCATCCTTCTATACGGGGCAACCAGAATGCCATTCTGGTTGCCTATTTTTATTTCGCATAACAAAACCTGTTGACACCGACACTACTACGTGTTACTTTGTAGAAGTAGTCAGTAACACTGAATACCAGTAACACTGAATACCGGTGACACAGAGTACCGGCGACGCACAATAGCGAGAGGTGATCGTGTTGGATAATCTGACGGAAATGCTCAAAGGGGTTCTCGAGGGCAGCGTCCTCGAAATCATAAGCCGCGAAGAGACATATGGATATGAAATCACGCGGAGGCTGAATGCCCTCGGTTTTACGGACGTGGTGGAGGGTACGGTGTACACGATCCTGATCCGGCTCGAGAAGAACAAGTTGGTGGAGATCGCCAAGAAGCCGTCCGACATGGGGCCGCCGCGCAAGTTCTTCTCGATCAACGAAGCGGGGCGCGAGGAGCTGCGGAAGTTCTGGGAGAAGTGGGAGTTCGTCAATTCCAAAATGAGCGAGTTAAAGGAGAGAACGCAATGAACTTCTGGGATAAAATTACGGGCAACGACATGAAGAGACAATTCAAAGATTTCGAATCGCGAATCAAAAAGCTTCCGGCCGATTATCAAGCGGCATGGGGAACGATCAATGGCCATCTGTGGCCGCACTCGGATTTCACCGGACGCAACCTGATGCCCATACTGGACGGCGTGCTCGGCTTGCTCGAAGAGACGGCGGCGGACGGTCAGAGCGTGCAAGAGGCTCTGGGCGACGATATTCAAGGCTTCTGCTCGGCGCTGGCCGGCGAACAAGGGGCAAAGACTTACCGCGACAAGTGGCGCAAGCAGCTTAACGATAATATCGCCAAAAAATTAAACAAATAGGAGTGAGATCGAATGGGAATCAGAGAGCTCATCGAAGGCAAAAAACAATGGCGAGCGCACGTGGCGCGCGTCAAGGCGCTCCCGAAGGATTATCAGATCGCGTATAAGGAAATTCAGAAGTATCTGTTCAAGGTCGGACCCGTCGATCTCACCGAAGGGAACTTGCTCTCGGGCCTCGTGGATCTGTTCGAAGAAGGCGCGGCATCGGGGAAAGGCGTCCTGGAAGTGACGGGAAGAGACGTAGCGGCGTTCTGCGACGAGCTCATCAAGGATTCGAAGACGTACGCCGACCTGTTTCAAGAATCGGTTAATGAGGAAGTTCAGAAGGCCATCCATAAGGCCACGGACAAATTGAAGTGAAGAGGAGGGATACCCCCATGGAAAAAGCGATCGAAGTGAAAGGCTTGCGGAAGGCTTACAAGGACACGGAAGTGCTGAAGGGCGTAGACTTCGAGGTGAAGCGGGGCGAGATCTTCGCCCTGCTCGGCTCCAACGGCGCGGGCAAGACGACGATCGTCCGCATCCTTACCACGCTGCTTCGGCAGGACGGAGGCGCCGCCGCCGTACACGGCTTCGACGTCGCGTCTCAACCCGACAAGGTGCGGCAGGCGATCAGTCTGACCGGGCAATTCGCAGCCGTGGACGAAATCTTGACCGGGCGGGAGAACCTGGTCATGATCGCCAAGCTGCGTCCCCTGCCTAATCCGCGTCAAGTAGCGGAGGAACTGCTGACTCGCTTCGGCTTGAATGACGCTGCCGACCGCAAGGCGTCCACCTATTCAGGAGGCATGCGCCGCAGACTCGACATCGCGATGAGCCTGATCGGCAATCCGCGGCTCATCTTCCTCGACGAGCCGACCACCGGCCTTGACCCCGAGGCGCGCATCGAGACTTGGAAGATCGTGAAGGAGCTCGCGAACGGCGGCACGACGGTGTTCTTGACCACGCAGTATCTGGAAGAGGCGGAACAGCTGGCCGATCGAATCGCCATTCTGCATAAGGGCACCATAATCGCGAACGGCACGCTCGAGGAGCTGAAGAAGCTGTTCCCGCCCGCCAAGAAGGAGTACGTGGAGAAACAACCTTCTCTGGAAGAGATCTTCCTCGCCATAATCGGTTATAAGGAGGGCGCGTAACGATGAATGAACATTTCTTCAGCGACATGACCGTCATGCTAGGACGATCCATGCGCCATATTATGCGCAGCATGGACACGATTATCACGGTATGCATCACGCCGATCGCCATGATGCTGCTATTCGTCTACGTACTTGGCGGAGCCATCGAGGCCGGCACGGACAACTACGTCAACTATCTCTTGCCCGGCATCCTGTTGATGGCGATCGCAAGCGGAATATCGTATACGGCATACCGCCTGTTCCAGGATAAGCAACGGGGCATCATCGAGAGATTCCATTCCATGCCGATCGCTCGTTCCGCCGTGCTGTGGGGGCACGTGCTAACCTCGCTCGTATCCAACGCCTTATCGGTCATCGTCATCATTATCGTCGCGCTCGCCATGGGCTTCCGCTCATCGGCGGGGGTACTGGAATGGCTTGCGGTAGCCGGCATCCTCATGCTGTTCACGCTGGCTCTGACTTGGGTCGCGGCGATCGCCGGACTGGCCGCGAATTCGATGGAAGGCGCTACCGCGTTCTCCTATCCGCTCATCTTCCTACCGTTCATCAGCTCGGCGTTCGTGCCGACCGAATCGATGCCGTCCGTCGTGCGCGCCTTCGCCGACAACCAGCCGGTGACCTCGATCGTAGAGACCATCCGCTCACTATTGTCGAATCAACCGGTCGGCAATGACATTTGGGTTGCTCTCGCGTGGTGCGTGGGGATCCTGATCGTTTCCTATTATTTCGCGGTGCGGGCTTACAAACGGAGAGCCCATGCGTAAGCCATATTCTCGATAATAAAAGGCCTTCATCCCGCATTCAGGGGATGGAGGCCTTTACTACGCGATAACCACGGCCACCCCCGCAGGAGGCGTCACGATCAACTCCCCATGCGCATACGCCGCCTCGATGACCCCGCTGACGGTACGGAACTTCAATCGGAAGTCCGGCATCCCCTCCGGAATGCCGGGCTTGTACGCGATCTTCCCCCAGCCCGGTTCCATAGGAGATATCCCTATTACGTCCTCGATGAGAACGGGAATAGGCGAGCTGGCCCAGCCGTGGCACAAGCTCGTGTTCCACTTCTGCTCTTTGCCCCACGCTTCGAAGCAGGAGGTCGCGCCTTCCCGGATCATGTTCGCCCAGGAACGCTCGTCGTCGCAGGTGATCAGGTCGTAGATGAGTTGCTTCCGACCGTGCTTCGCGAGCGCCTTCAAGAGGAAGTAGGACATGTACACGCCGCAACTGAATCTTTTCCGTTCGATCAACGCCATGATGGAATCGATCGAATCGTTCGGGGCAATATCGAACAGCAACGGGAAAATATTCGCGTGAAGAGAAGCGTGGCCGGATGCCGTCGCGTCCGCGAACAGCCTAGCATCCGGCCGGTAGAAGGCGGAGATAAATGCTTGCTTCAACTGCGGCAACTCGTCGTCATGATCGATATTCAGAATGCGGCGGATTTCCTGAACGGTCTGAATGCACCCGTAATACAGCGCATTAATAACGTTATGACAGCCGTCGCTTACGGGCCGGGTCAGCGGGAAGTCATAGCCATCCCGCAAGTTGTCCGGCCAGTCGACCAGGTTCCACTTGTCCTTGACGTTCTCGAGCAGGCCGTCCGCGCGGCGATAGCTACCGAAGTGAGACAAGATCCCCTCGGCTACGGGATGCATCTCCTTCAGGAACGCGATGTCGGCGCTATGACGATAATAGTTCAGCAGCTGCATCGGCCATTGCAGGCTGAAGTCCGCGATCTCCTGCATGAAGCTGCCCGGCGCGACCGCCATGATACCCGGACATACAGTGGCGGATAGGGCGAAGTCCCGGATCGCCTTCTTGAACAGGCGAAGGTCTCCGCTGATGTACATGTGGGTATGGCCCATCACCGTGTTATCGCCCAAGTACTGGCCTTTCTCGCGGGAAGGGCAATCGACGAAGTTCTCCTGCGCGCATAGTTGAACGCCGAGCTTGCAGATGTCCCAGATTCGCTGCAGCAGCTCGTCCTCGGTCTCGAATCGGCAAGCCTCGGCGTCTATCGGATAATGGCGGACGATCGCGGCGAACGAATCCGGATCGATCGCTTCGGCCGGGCCGATCACTTCGACATATCGGAACGCCTTGTATTCGAACTGCTCGAGCGTATCCGCACGACCCGACAACGTCCACGTTTCTCGATAATTGCAGTTGCAGCGCATCTCGAACTTAACGGACCGATCCCCAAGCTCCAGCTCCTCGCCGAAGCGCAGCTCGATCCGTTGCCCGGCATCGCCCTTGGCCGTCATCTCGAATTGCCCCGTAAGCTCATGACCGAAATCAAGCAGATAGCGGCCTTCGTCCAGTTGCGTCACGAGAGCGGGCGCGATCCGGTAGACGCTGACCGCCGGCGTTTCTTGCGGGAAGAGTTCATAATCGGCACGCTGGTTCACCGCGGCTTGCTCCCACGTTTCATCGGAATACCCGGGCGCATGCCAATTCGGAATGGCTAACCTCTGATCGATATTTTCAAGAAACTGCGTGTCGTAACCGACGGTGCCGGAGGATTGGAATTGAGCGGCGCGCATGAACTTCCACGTCGCGTCGGTGAATAACGCGAAACCGTTATCCGTATTCAATTCGGCAATCGCGCCCATCCGCAGGTCTCCGCTGTTATAAGCCCGGTTAAGCAGTCCTTGGTAATAGACATGAATGGCGATCGTATTATGCCCGGCTGCGAGATACTCGGACAGCTCCCATTCGTTGTAATAGTAACGGAAGGGGTAGCCTTGGGCCGGACCTTGTCCAACGAAACGGCCGTTGACATATAGCTTGTAATAATCGTCGGCCGATATCCGCAGCGAAGCCTTCCGAGGCTGTCGATTAAGAACGAAGCTTCGGCGGAAGTATACATGGCGATTCATCAAGGATCTCGGGTGTGCGTCCACCAGAGGAGCGGAAGGGACTTCTTCCTTGCGCAGCATGGAGAGCGGCTGCAGCTCCGCATATTCGGGATCCGTAATCCAGCTAGCTTGCCAATGGTTCATGGGCCACCCCTGAATGCGCGATCGGTTCGCGCGGTCGTAAGAATGGCTTAATTATAGGTAAGGTTCCATTCGGGCACAATATTCTTTTTTTCGTATCGTCTACCGTTCATCGGAACGGGGCATTCGAATGAATATTCCTTGACAGGCATATTCCTGTAATGGTATATTCGAGCCATGAATAAGGCAAACTACAGGTTTGGAGGAGAACGAATCGGATGAGCAATCGACAAGGACTGTTATTGAAACGCGAATTCAACGCCCCGCGCGAGCTGGTGTACAAGGTATGGACGGAGCCCAAGCACTTCGGAAGCTGGTGGGGCCCGAAGGGCTTCTCGCTCGAAGTGGCGAAGATGGATGTCCGCCCGGGCGGGATGTTCCTCGGCTGCCAGAAGTCTCCGGACGGACAGCACGCCATGTGGGGCAAGTTCGTATACCGGGAAGTCCAAGCGCCGGAGAAGCTCGTATGGGTGCAGTCGTTCTCCGACGAGGAAGGCAACACCGTGCGGGCGCCGTTCAACCCGAACTGGCCGCTCGAGATCTTGAACGTGTTGACGCTCGTAGAGAACGACGGAGTTACGGTGCTTACGCTGGAAGGCGGACCGTTGAACGCCTCCGACGACGAACAGGCGGCGTTCGACGCCATGGCTCCAATGGTCGGTCAAGGCTTCGCAGGAACATTCGAGCAACTGGCCAATTACCTCGCAAGTCAACTTTAGGCCGTATATCGTTAGCCCCGTTAACGAGCGGAAGCCAAGGACGCGATTACCGGTCCTTGGCTTTTTGTTATCCCGCGTGGTTACACGCCGATCGTACGCCGCTTCCCGATTCTCGAGCGGACGGCCCCGGCCGCGATCGCCTCGGGGAAGCGGGAGACCATCGAATAGCGGCTCATCGTCGGCGGCGCATACTGGGAGAGCGAATCGTAATCCGGATAGGCGATCGTGTCGTCCAGATAAGCCGACCGGGAGGCATCCTTCTTGCGGTGCTTGTTCAATGCCGCAATCATGCCGTCCGCGTCCCGGATGCCGAGTCCATGGCCGTAATAGCGGCCGTCTTCCAGCAGGATGACATTCTCGCCTTGCCATTCCGTCTTCTCGGGATTGACGTCGGGATTTCGGAAGTAGAGGCAATCTCCGGGTCTGGCATATTGGGCGCCGACGCGCGCGGAGGTGATCCCCAGATCGCTGTCTGCGTCCCAGCTGAACAGATGCAGGTTCGCGAACAGCTCGTTGAACTTATCCGCTCCGATCGTGTCCAGTACGCCCTTATAGAACAAGATCACGATGGCCACGGCGCATTCGAAGCCGTACTTCGTTCCGTTCGAGAAGATGTCGTTAATGCCCCTCGCGGGCGTCGCGTCGTTCCGAAGCAAGAAGCCGCCTCTGTTCGTCAGGATCCACAGCTTCTCGTTGCAGAACGACGTGCGGAACGTCGCGAACCTCGTACCTCCCTTGTTCATGCTCTTGGCCGCGTCGATAATGTTCGATCGCAGCGCATTCTCGAAATCCATAGGCAGGAGCCTCCTCAGATGGCTAATGCTCTATCATATGGCCGATCCACAACCCGAGTGCATCTCCGTATTTCTGCCTAACATCTTCTTGTTGCCGCATTATGTAACCGCTTGCAAACCCCTATACTGAACCTGCAGTCCATACCCTCATGAAGGAGGATTTATGATGTCCAGGTTCAAGAAGCTGGTATCCGCATTGCTGTTCGCCGTATTGACGTTGTCTCCCTTGCTGGCGATGCCGCGGCCGGCGAGCGCCAACACGATCTCGCCCTACGCGCTGCCATCGATCTACGCGAGCTCGTCCGTCTTCTCGGTGAAGGCGAACGGCACGACGATTCCCGTCGTGAATTACACGGGAGATTACGATTACGCGCACTTCTCGATGTCGCCCGGAACGACGACGATCGAGGTGACACTGCTGGGTCAGTCCAGCATCGGCTCCTATACGATCAGTCCGAGGAAGCTTGGCATTACGGGATCCGTCAGCGGCAACAAGCTGACGTTCTCCATCCCGAACGACGAATACTTGATTATCAAGATCGCCGGCGCGCGCGCGCTGGTATTGATCGCGGATCCGCTCGAGACGGACGTTCCCGCGTCATCGGGAGCGGGCATCTACAATGTGGCGAGCGCTCCTTATAACGCGAACGGCAACGGAACGGGCTTGACGACCGCCGCGTTCCAGAACGCGATCAACGACGCCGCCAATTACGCGGGAGGCCAAGGCATCGTCTACGTGCCGGCGGGAGTATATCTGGTCGGCAACCTGGAGCTGAAGAGCGACGTCGCCGTCTACTTGCAGGCCGGGGCGGTGCTCCGGGGCACCGGGGTGAAGAGCGATTACACGATGCACTGGCACAAGGACTCGAAGGATCTGGACATTACCTGGTGGATCTACACCCAGGCCGGCGCGACGAACGTGAAGCTGTACGGAAGGGGGACGCTCGACGGGAACGGGCGGTATTCGAAGAACACGGGCAAATTCGGTAACAACATCATCGTCCCGATCGCGACCTCCTATTTTACGGTGGACGGGCTGATCATTCGGGATTCCGGCTCTTGGGCCGTCACGCCCGCGCGTTCGAACGACTTGACCTTCAAGAACATGAAGCTGCTCAACCGGTTCGAGCTCGACATCGGGGAGAACGACGGCATCGACGTCAACGAATCGCAGAACGTTCTCGTTCAGCATGGCATCGGCATCGGGTTGGACGACCCCTATACGACCAAGGCGTGGGACGAGACGACCGATATCGCCCTCGGTTGGCCGGGTTCGCCGGAGATGGTCCAGAACGTCACCTTCGACGATCTCATCTCCTGGACGTACTGCTACGGGTTCAAGATCGGAAAAGGCATGCGCCAGAGCCAGAGCGGCGTCACGTTCAAGAACAGCGTCGTCTACGACGCCTCGGTCGGCATCGGTGTCCATCACAAGTACGGATCGGGGACTTTATCCAATGCGGTGTTCGAGAATATCGACATCGAGAAGCTGAGCTTCACCAACGACAACAATCGCACGTGGGCGTTCTTCGTCGTCCAGAACGCGGACGGCTTCGGCGGCGGTCCGGTCAACGGCTTGACGGTTCGGGACATTACGGTCCGCGACAAGGGGACGACCGCGGGCAAGCTAAGGGGCCATAGCAGCGCAGCTTCCATTAACGGTATTACGTTCGAGCGTGTCTACATGCCCGGCAGCGCCGTCCCGGCGCAAAATCTGTTCGAGATGAACATCACGGACCGCGCCTTCCATGCGCCGGTCACGATACTGCCGACGCAAATTCCGGAGCCCGCCGTACAGACGAATGTTCTCGACAATCCCGGCTTCGAGACGGGCAACGACTCCGGCTGGTCGCAATATTCCAATGTCGGCTCCGCCTACCAAGTTCAGTACGGCGGGACGATTTACGGCAATTACAAGCTCGTCCATACGAGCTCCGCGGCGTTCAAGCAGAAGACGTATCAGACCGTATCCGTCCCGAACGGCAACTACACGGCTTCCGTTAAGCTTCGTTCGACCGGCGGACAGAACGCCTTGCACCTCTATGCTAAGGGCTACGGCAGCTCTGCCGAGCTGCAGGCGGTCGCGGGCGGGGCGGCATTCTCGTCATGGACCGAGCTGACCATTCCGAACATCCCGGTGACGAACGGACAGGTCGAGCTCGGCATCTGGACGGACGGCAATGCGGGCAACTGGGCAGCGTTCGACGACTTCGTCCTGACGCGCAACTACGTCAACAATCCGGGCTTCGAGACCGGAACCGCTACGGGGTGGTCGCAATACTCGACCGTAGGCAGCGCCCAGACGGTGCAGTTCGGCGGTACGAACGGCGGAAGCTACAAGCTAGCCTACGAGTATGCCTCGGCCTATAAGCAGAAGACGTACCAGACGATTACCGTGCCGAACGGAACGTACAAGGCGTCCGTCTGGATTCGTTCGACGGGCGGGCAGAACGCCTTGCACCTCTATGCCAAAGGTTACGGCGGCGCGGAGATGCAAGCGTTCGCGGGCGGGGCGGCGTTGCCGAACTGGACGCTGCTCACGATCGACAACATTCCGGTCACGAGCGGCACGATCGAGCTCGGCATATGGGCGGACGCCAACGCGAATAATTTCGCCGCGATGGACGATTTTATTCTGATTCGGAAGCCGTAGGCGACCGGAATATAAGATAGCGAAGATGCTTGCTTCCGATAGGAGGCAGGCATCTTCGTTATGCGCGGACTCCGACTAACGTCACAAGCGCCCATGCTGAAAGCATCATTTAACGAACCTCGACACGATCCGAGAGATTTCTCGGCATTGCCGGCGTATAGTGGGGGCGAATACATACGATCAATAGATTAACAGAGGAGAGAAAATATGGAAACCTTATTCAGACTTATGCTGACTCGCGCGCCCGTCCTTCAAAGCGATGAAGCCCCAAGCATCCGTCTCGCGCAGAATTCCCTCCTTCAAGCGCAATTGGGCCAGGCGCAAGCCCAATCGGAACCGCGACCGGCGCTTAAGGCCGCGGCGAAGCGATTCGTCGCTTCGGCGGAATTCGTCGGCGCGCCCGACAAGCTGGACGTTGAAGAGAAGCTTCGCCTATTGGGCGACAAGCTGACGGAGCTGGAGAAGGAAGAGAGCGTGCCGGCCGGAATGCTCGCGAACGCGATCAAGGAGGCGTTCGGCGAAGAAGCGGAGATCGTAGCCCAGGACAAGCCGGCGTTAGAAGCCATAGGGCGGCTGCGGGACAGCATCGTCTCGATCAAGCTGCTCCCCGAAGAGCATCGTCGGCCGGTCGAGGCGCTCGCGAATCGATTAAGAGATTGGGAAGTGCTGCTGCGCGCGGTTGCCGGAGGGGATTTTCCGGGAAGCGGCGCGGCGCTTCGGCGGTATCGCCGCCGTTCGATCCAGCTGCCGACCGAAGTCGAGCTGCGGTCGAGCTTGTCCGCGATGGATCGGCAGCGAGAGCTGGAGCAAGCGCGCAAGGAAAGCGAGTCGAACCGGCGCAAGGACGCGGAGACGAAGCTCGAATCGTACAAGCGGTTGCAGAGAGCCGTCGAAGAGCTGACCGGACTCGGCGGGGAGCATCTGCTCGAGACCGAAGCGGCGGAAGACGAAGGATATCTCGTGCCGGAAGAACTGAGGGCGGGCAACGTATGGCTGAACGAGCTTGCCAAATACCGCAACCTCGAGTATACGGGCATGAAGGAGAAGGAAGCCCTCGCCTTGAAGCGTCTGGAGAAAGCGGCGTTCGACGGGCTCCAGCTTCAGCTGGAGGAGAGCGCGCTCAAGAACGACCTTGCGGGGCTGTCGTTCAAGTACTTGGGGCTCGTCCAGAGCGGGAGTCCGGCCCGAAGGCTGCTGGAGAGGAATCCGATCGCGTTCCGGTTGAAGGCGGAAGCAGAGAAGACGCTGTCGAAGAGCACGACGGAGCTGCTGCGGGAGCATGGCTTGTCGCTATCCGAGACGCGGCTCGATCGGATCGTGGATCGGCTGAGAGCGGAGTTGACGTCAATCGGCGGGGATCTCGACCGTCTATACGGCGGTCAGGTCCAGATGAGCTTCAAGCGAATGGGCGGCGCGATGGTCGCCATCAAGACGCCGTTGCCGTCCGTGTGGAGCGATATCGCGATCGGCGGCAGCTTCTACTTGCCTCCGATCGTCTTCCCGATCCCCGACGTCCGCGTTCCCCGCACTCACGGAAGCGTGGCGCCGGCCGGCGTCGCGGATCTGCTGGTCGTGAAGCAGCAACTGGTCCGGTACGAAGGAGCCGATATCGCGCATATCGAGAACGTGCTGAAGGGCGAGAAGAAGGAGCGCGAGCATGTCCGGCGCACGGAGACGGAGCAACTGACGTTCCGGGAATCGGAGGTCTCGACGACGGAGGAGCGGGAGCTGGAAACCGCGGACCGGTTCGAGATGAGCCGCGAGACGAGCGAGACGATCAAGGAAGAAGCGTCGCTCAAGGCGGGGCTGAGCATTAGCGGCAGCTACGGCCCGGTCGTCGAGTTCTCCGTCAGCGCGGAAGGGTCTCTATCGCGCTCGAAGGAAGAATCGATCAAGACCGCGGCGAAGTTCTCCCAAGAAGTGACGCAGAAGAGCGCGCATAAGATCACGGAGCGCATCCTCGAGCGATCCTCGCTTCGGGTAACGAACGAGGTCGTCGAGACGAATCGCCACACGCTGGATGGCGGCGACGCCAACACCGCGGGCGTCTACCAATGGGTCAACAAAGTGTATCAAGCTCAGATGTTCAATTACGGCATGCGCACGATGTTCGACTTCATGGTTCCGGAGCCCGGCGCATTCCTGATCGAAGCGATGCGCGGCAGCCATGCGCATGCGACGGAAATCGATAAACCGATCGCGTTCGCGTTGAAGCCCGATCAGATCACGGAGTCCAATTACCATTCGTGGGTTCATCGCTACGGCGCGACGGACGTTCAGCCTCCCCCGGACATCTACGTGACGAAGTCGCTGGACTTCAAAGCGGGCGGCGGAGACAGCAACACGAACTACAATCACTCCGGCCAGCTTCAGATCGACGAAGGCTATAAGGCGATTCAAGGCTCGGCGGCCGTCGTCTACAACATATGGGATCAATCCCACTCCATCGATCTGGCGCTGGGCAACCGGACGCATCGGTTTAACAAGGACACGAGCTGGGTGTGGACGACCTCTCTCGACGACGAGAGGGGAACCGTTCCCTTCGCGGCGGACAGCTTCAAGGTGGCTCAATTGGCCGTCGCCGTCGAAGTGAAGTGCCAGCGCACGGATCGCGCGATGCTGAAGTGGAAGCTGGATACGCACGCCAAGCTTACCCAGGCTTACAAGGCGAGACAGTCGGAATACGAAGAGAAGCTCGCGCAGCTCGAGATGCAGGCGGGTATCGCGATCAAGGGGAAGAACCCCGAACTGAACCTTCAACTGATCAGAGACGAATTGAAGAAAAATTGCATCAGCATCATGACGGAGCAACACTTCGAACTGTTCGGCGCGATCGATTACGACGCGGAGGGAATGCCGCGGATCGACTTGTACGAGAACGAAGCGGAAGGTCCGTACGTTCGCTTCTTCGAGCAGGCGTTCGAATGGGAGCATATGACGTGGGTGACGTACCCGTATTTCTGGGGACGCAAGTCCGCTTGGGGCGAACGGATCGCCTTCGAGGATACCGACAAGCCGTTCAACGATTTCATCAAGGCGGGATATTGCCGCATCGCGGTACCGGCTCGCCCCGGCTTCGAGGGCGCGATCGACCACTTCATGACGTACGGGGAGATCTGGAACGGCGGGCCGCTGCCGCCGATATCGGGCCCGCTCTATCTGCCGATCGCGGACGAGCTCGCCGAGCGGTTGGACCGTCCGGGAGCCGAATATCCGGAGGGCGAACCTTGGACGGTCCGCATTCCGACCAACCTCGTGCGCTTGCGCGCGGACGATAAGCTGCCCCGTTGGGAGCAGGACGAGAGCGGAGAATGGACGGAAGTCTAATCGCGGGAGGAGCATGAAGCGTGCCGGTCAACCTACGTCCGTACATGGACCAGCTTCGCGCCGCGGAGACGGAGCTGAAGACCCGGCTCGCGTCGGGGAGCGCTTCGGCGTCCTCGGTCGCGATCTCCAGACGCGCCGCGCAGCTGATGGAGGAGTGCATCCGGGTCAGCCCGGCGTCTCTCGCCGCGTACGAAGGTCCGGCTCGCCGCCGCGCCGCGGGAGCGACAGGACCGGAGCAATGGCGCCTCGACTCGATCCAAGCCGCAAGGGACGAGCTGTATCCCCATCAGGCGAGCGACGCTGCTTCGGAGGCTTATCTCCGATTGAGATTGGAGTACGTGGAGCTCGGACGCCAGCTCGTCGCTTCTCCGGATATGCGGCACCGGTCGGTCGTCGACGATCGGACCGGGAGGAGCTACCTGATGCGAGAGAATCCGGAAGTCCCTCGCATCATGCGGATTATCGCCGACGAGTTGATGCTATGGTTCGAGTCGCGCCGGATCGATCGCGCGTTCCTTCGCATGAGCGCCAGGGCGGGACTCGCGACCTTCTTGCGCGAGCGTCAAGACATGGTTGCGCTCCTGCGAATGGCGCAGACGCTGCCGCTCGATACGGAGATCAGCGAAGGACCGGTCCGGAGGCCGGCCTCGGTCGAAGCGGTCGAGCTGGCGATCGGATTGATTCCGGTCGTTGGCAATCTGGTTGCCGCTTACGAAGCTTACGAGGGCGTCGATCTATTCGGCTATCGGCTGACCGATACGGAGCGGGCAGTTCTGGCCGCTACGGTGCTGCTGCCTTTGGCGGGCAGGTTAGTGAAGGGAGGGAGGTTGCTCTATAGCGAAGCGCGATTGGTCGCCTTGTACGGGCGCGACGCTGCGGCATGGAGCCGGACGATTCAAGCCGGAAGCCGCGTCTCGGCCGCGGGGAGGGCAATGCGGACGATCGACGAAGCGGAAGCCGCCCTGCGGACGCAACGGAGCGTCGCGAGACCGCTCGCGCAGAGAGTCGCGACCGCGCTTCCGCAAGTCGTGAGCCAAGCGGCTCCGGCCTTATCCGCGTTGGACCAAGCGGTGCTGAACTTGTTCAACCGGCTTCGCGCGTCGAATCCCGTTCTGAACAGCCTGGACGCGCAAGCGTTCCAACGGATTCTGGAGAGAGGACCGAACGTGGACCACCTGAAAGGACAGCTGCTCGAGGAGCTGCTGGAATCGCGCCTCGTGCCCTGGTTGCGCGATCGTGCCGGCTCGTTCGCGCTCGGCATACAGACGGGCGCCCGTCAGCTTGAGTTCATCCCCGGGCATCTCGTCCGCGATGCTTCGGGTCGCCAGATCACGGACGGCCTATTGGCGATCCGACAGGACGGCGTGCTGGAGATCATGGCCGTATTCGAAGCGAAAGCCGGCAGCAGCGCGGCTAGAGAACTCAGCGTCGCCAGAGGCAGCATCTCCTCGTTGTCGGCGGCCGAACGGACGGAGTTGCGGGCGTACGCGCGCGACGTCTGGCGCGAGCTGCGGGAAGCGGCCGAAGAAGCGGGCACGCCGTTCAGCCGAACGATCGCGGACGTCGAGCGCGAGATCATCCTCACCGAGCGCGGAGGGCAAGTTCGCCGCGATATCGAGCGGCTGGCCGCGAACGCCGACGGAAGCTTGCCGGAGCTGCGGATCGGGTCGGATGCGATGCGCGCCAGGCTGTCGCCGACCCGGACGAAGTTCTTCGGCGTATTGCCGAGCGACGTGAACCGCAGTCTTATCGAGCGCGAGCTGCGCGATGCCGGCTTCTCGTACGAGATTATCGGCGTCGATGCGACGCAGCGGCAGCTTCGATCGATCGCGGCCGACATGACGGAGCTGGCGGCGACGCTTGCGAATGCCGGCTCTTAGCATGTTGAAGAGGCGATCCCTTGGTCATCTGAGATGACCAAGGGACCGCCTTTTTTATGTGCTCGTTCCGCCTTTAACGAGATTAAGAAACCCGCTATCGCGCGATAACGTATAACGGATAAGTTACTTAACCTCGAGATAGACGGGAAAAGGGGAATCGCAAAGAAATGATGTTCGTTGTCGTACTGCTACTAGCCATGCTGATCTATGGCGGGCTCGTCTACTATATCGGCTGGCGGGGGTATCGGTGGCTTCGGCCGGAGTCCTCGAGCCGGCGGTTCAAGCTTATCTATATCGTCGTCGTCGTATTGGCCGCCACGTCGTTCATCGTCGGCCGCATGTCCGGCGTCTCGTATATCAATATCGTCGGTGCCTATTGGATGGCGTGCTTCTTCTTGCTGTTAATGCTCGTTCCGCTTGCCCATCTCACGGTAATCCTGTTGCGTCTCACGAGGCTGCCGAGGCACGGCACGCAGAAGTGGGCGGGAGCCGTCACGCTCGTTCTGCTGATAACCTTCATGGCCTACGGCACTTATAACGCGTACAGCCCCGTCGTTCGCGACTACGAGATCCGGATGGATAAGGGATCGTCTTCGCTCGATACCCTTCATATCGCGATGGCGGCGGATACGCACTTCGGTCTGCTGTCGGGCCGCGATCACGCGAAGCGGTTGGTGAAGGAGATGAACGCGCTGAGCCCGGACCTGATCCTGCTGCCGGGCGATCTGTTCGACGACGACGTTCGGCCGTTCCTCGATCAGAAGATCGATCGGGTGTTATCCGGACTCCAAGCACCTTACGGCGTATATGCGTCGCTGGGCAACCACGACAAGCACGACGGAACGATTCAAGAGCTTATCGAAGCGCTCGAGCGCGGCGGCATTCGGGTGCTGTACGACGAGACGGTAGAGGTGCAGGGCCAATTCACGATCATCGGGCGCAGAGACAAGAGCGATAGCTATCGAATGCCGCTGGATGCTCTCATGGAGGGCGTAGATCCGGCGAAGCCCGCGATTCTATTGGAGCATCAGCCCCATGAGCTCGATATCGCGCAGCGGCTGGGCATCGATCTGATGTTGTCCGGCCATACCCATCGCGGGCAGATTTTTCCCGGCAATCTCATTACCGATCTGATCTACGAGAATGATTGGGGCTATCTGCGCAAAGAAAGCATGCATTCGATCGTGACTTCGGGTTTCGGCTTCTGGGGTCCGCCGATTCGGATCGGCACGCGCTCCGAGATCGTCGATATTCAAGTTCGGTTCGAGTAGGCGCGCGCGTGCGGACATGCGTGAACGCGATCACCCGAACCGCACCTTAATCCGCTCGTATTCCTCCATCGTAATCTCGAGCACCGTTCCGTGCTTGAATCCGTACGGGAACCGGAATTGCTCGTCCGAACGGACGAATCGCCCGCTCTCCAGCGTATCGGCGACGAACGGCACGTAGCCTTGGCCGTCTCCTTCGACGCCGTAGAAGTCGAGCATGACGCACCATCTGCCGTCGTTCAGCCGGAAGGCGGCGGGCGCTTCATAGACGCCTTGCCGGAGCTTGGCCATCTCCTCGTCGAAGGCGGCGATCCGCTCGTAATCGTCGCCGGTTATCGAGCTGCCCTTCTCCAAGATGATGCCCGCCGGATTCGCCTCGCTCTTGAGGAACCGATAGAAGCACCCGTTCTCCTCATAGATAGCGGAATCGATGATTCCGCTGTCTTTTTTGCTGCAGAGCAGCGTCGGCGTGGTGAACGTCTCGAAGTCCCGGGTTCTCGCGTAGTAGATCGATTTCGGGCCGTAGCCGTTCGAGGCGTGGGAGGAAGACCAATGGAGCACGTAGTCGTCCTGATGCGAATCGTAGACGACGTCCGGCGCCCACAGGCATCCGAACTCTCCGTCCCCTAACCGGACGAGCCGCCCGCTCGACCAATCGACGAGATTGTCCGATTCCCACATGACCAAGCACGGACTGCCGTCCGTCGCGATGTTGCCCCAATCGCCCCGGTACTTGCCGTGGAATTCGTTCGCCAGGCTCAGATCGGTCGATAGAATATAGAACTTGCCGTGCTTCGTTCTCACGATGGCATGGTCGCGCACGCCGCGCTCGCCGACGGAGGATTCGAGTACCGGCTTGCCGCCGTTGACCGCTTCCCAATCGAAGCCGTCGGTGCTGAGCCCGAAGTACACTTGCTCCCCGTCGGGCGTCTTCTTCTCTCTGAAGTGCACGAATAAGTAGGCGTTCATCCCATCATCTCCGCTTCGATTACTTACTCGGGTTTACGTCTACGATAGCGGAAGAGGCCGAATCCGCGCAATTCATCGGACGGGCAAAATACTGACTTATCGTGCTATGATTCCTAATCTCGCTTCCGTTTGGTATATTGCTAGTGAATGGATAACGGGGAGAGATGATGCGTTGATATCTAACGGCAGCAAGCTGGTCATGATCGGGGATTCGATTACGGACTGCGATCGGGCGCGCCCGATCGGCGAAGGCAAGGAAGATCCGTACGGGAGAGGCTACGTCGCCCAAGTGCACGCCTTGCTAGGCGCGACCTACCCGGAGCTGGACCTGCGCATCGTCAATATGGGCATCGCCGGCAATACGGTCCGGGAGCTGAAAGCGCGTTGGCAGACCGACGTCATCGAGCTGAAGCCGGATTGGGTGTCGATCATGATCGGCATCAACGACGTTCTTCGGCATTATAACCGGAGACGGATGACGGAGCTGCACGTCTCGCTCGAAGAGTACGAGGAGACGCTCGGAGCGCTCGTCGCGGAGACGATCGCTTCGGGCGCGCAAGAGATCGTCTTGATGACGCCGTTCTTCATCGAGAGCAACGAGGACGACCTGCTCCGCAGCATGACCTTGCAATACGGCGCTGCCGTCAAGAGGATCAGCGAGCGGTACGGCACGCGATTCGTCGACGTCCAGTCGGCGTTCGACGCGTACCTGAAGCATCATTACTCGCTCGAGCTGGCCGCGGACCGGGTTCATCCGACGCAGACCGGCCATATGATCATCGCGAGAGCTTGGCTGACGGCGATCGGGTACGCGTGGTCGTAGCGACAATCACGGATGTCGTCGGAAGCCGGAAGAAGTCCGGTTGGGGGAGAGACGCGCGATGAATAGGCCGATCTTGAGCACGAAGTTATATATCCCCTCGCCGCGCAAGGCAGCCGTACCTCGGCCGCGCTTGGTCGACCGGATGAACGAAGGATTACGGATGGATCGCAAGCTGACCTTGATCTCCGCTTCCGCGGGCTTCGGCAAGACGACGCTGGTCGGCCAATGGGTCGCCGGCTGCGGGCGGCCCGTCGCCTGGCTGTCGCTGGACGAAGGGGATAACGACGCGGCGCGATTCCTCGCGCACCTGACTGCCGCGTTTCGGACGATCGCCGATACGATCGGAAGCGAAGCCGTCCGTATGCTGGATTCCTCGCAGCCGCCGGCCGTCGAAATGATATTGACCCTCCTGATTAACGAGATAGCGGCTCTTCCGTCATCGTTATTGCTCGTCCTGGACGACTATCATGTCATCGATGCAGACGGCATCGACGAAGCGCTCGGTTTCCTGCTCGAGCATCTTCCGAACAATCTGCACTTGGTCGTCGCCTCCCGCGACGATCCGCGGCTACCCCTCGGCCGCTTGCGCGGCAGAGGTCTATTGACCGAGCTTCGCACCGTCGATCTCCGCTTCACTTCCGCCGAGACGGAGGACTTCTTTAACCGGGGAATGGGTCTAAGTCTGACGGCGGAAGATGCGGCCGTATTGGAGTCCCGAACGGAAGGCTGGATTACGGGGCTTCAACTGGCGGGCCTCTCGCTCCGAAGCCGCGAGGATATCCCTGGATACATTCGGGCATTCGCCGGAGACGACCGTTACGTCGTCGACTATCTGGCCGAAGAGGTGCTGCGGCGTCTGACCGAGCCCGAACGCGACTTCTTGCTGCAGACCTCCATTCTCGAACGACTGAACGGTCCGCTATGCGACGCCGTCACCGGAGGAGAGGACGGGCAACAGCGGTTGGAGGCGCTCGAGAGGGGCAATTTTTTCGTCGTTCCTCTGGATAATCGTCGCGGCTGGTATCGTTACCATCATCTGTTCGCGGAAGTTCTTGCCGTCCATCTGAAGGCGGATAGGCCCGGCTGGATGGCCTCGCTTCATCGGCGAGCGAGCGAATGGTTCGAACGGAACGGAACGGCGGCCGACGCGATACGGCATGCGTTGGCGGCGGAAGATTACGAACGGGCGGCGGCCATGATCGAGCTGGTTTGCCCGGAGATGAGCAGACTTAGGCAAGAAGCGACGATGCTCGGTTGGCTGAATGCGCTCCCCGACGGGCATATCCGTCGCCGTCCCGTGCTCGGCGTATGGTTCGCCGGCGCGTTGCTAACGGCCGGCAAGCCGGAAGGGGTCGAGGACCGGCTGAGGGATGCGGAACGATGGCTCGGGACATCGGAGCCGCGAGAGCGCGCGAATGACACCTCGATCGGGATGGCGGTCGCGGACGAGGAGCAATTCCGCCGGCTTCCGGCTTCGATCGCCATGTACCGCGCCGGTCTTGCGCTTGCTCGCGGCGATGCGGCCGCGGCCATGCCGTATGCCCGGCTGGTGCTCGAGCGAGCGCCCGAGGAAGACCGTTATTCGCGAGGAGCGGCTGCGGGTCTTCTGGGATTGGCTTCCTGGACGCTCGGGGATATCGAGACGGCGTACCGGACGTTCGCGAACGGCATGGACAGTCTGCGGCTGGCCGGGAACATCTCCGACGCGATCGGCGGCTCGATCGCGTTGGCAGATATTCGGATCTCGCAAGGACGGATCCGCGAGGCGATGGAGATCTACGAGCAGGGGCTGCGCCTCGCAAGGGAGCAGGGAGAGCCTGCCATGCGGGGAACCGCTGACATGTACGCGGGCATGAGCGAGCTGCGCCGGGAGCAAGACGACTTGCCGGCCGCCATGCAGCTCTTGTCGAGAAGCCGGAGCCAAGGCGAGCATACCGGGTTCCCGCAATACCGGTACCGCTGGCGGGTCGCCATGGCGCGTTTGCAAGCGGCGCAAGGCAATCCGGACGATGCGATCGCGCTGCTCGACGAGGCGGAGGAGTGCTACGCGGGAGACTTGTTCCCGAACGTGCGCCCGATCGCGGCCATGAGAGCGCGAATCCATATCGCTACGGGACGGTTGGGCGAGGCCATCGAATGGGCGCGGTCTCAAGGGTTGTCCGCCCGCGACGAGCTCGGATATCTGCGCGAATTCGAGCATATTACCTTGGCCAGGCTGCTTCTGGCACGTTACGAGAACGAACGCGACGAACGGTTCTTGCGGGAGGCGAAGGGGCTGCTGGCACGTCTCTTGCAGTCGGCGGACGATGGAGGAAGGGCGGGCAGCGCGCTCGACATTCTGATCGCGCAGGCGCTCGCTTGCCGGATGCAAGGCGACGCGGTCTCCGCGCTCGTGCCGTTGGAGCGCGCCTTGACGCTGTCCGAGCCGGAGGGTTACGTCCGTATCTACGCGGATGAAGGCTTGCCTATGGCAGCCCTGCTGGAAGCAGCCGCGACAAGGGGGATCGCTCGGCCGTACGTCCGCCGGTTGCAGGCGGCTTTCATCCATATCCGCGGCCCCGCGCCGGCGAAGCCCGCGGCGGGCAATCCGATTATCGAACCGCTAAGCGAACGCGAGCGCGAAGTACTGCGGCTGCTTCGAACGGATCGGAGCGGGCCGGACATCGCCCGAGAGCTCATGGTATCCTTGAATACGGTGCGAACCCATACCCAGCACATATATGACAAGCTTGCGGTGAACAATCGCCGTGCCGCGGTCCGGCGTTCCGAAGAACTCGGATTGTTCTGACCTTAAGCGTCGTTACCTAACCCCGGACCGCGGTCCGGGGTTATTTCGTTATTTTCATGCCTCGATCATCACATGTGATGATGCCCGATCGCTGCATGGTCGTCTATCATCGAACTAGCAACCGAAGGGAACGAGGTGCGCGATGAGCGAAGAGTTCGAGCGGTCAAAGCAGGGGTCTCGCGATTCTCAACGATACGAGATTCGATTGAGAGGACGACTGGATGTCCGGTGGCAGGACAGATTCGAAGGCATGCGGTTCAGCTACGAGAACGACGGAACGACCGTTCTCAGCGGCCCGGTCGCCGATCAAGCCGCCTTGCACGGGTTACTGCGGCAAGTTCGGGATCTAGCGTTGCCGTTGCTATCGGTTAATCCGGTTGCGTCTAATTCGAATGACAAAGGAGACAACGACAATGCATAACGAGAGACAAGTAACGAACGTTCCGAATGTCAACCGCTGGGGGGGAATATGCGCGATCGCCGCGGGAGGGCTGTTCATCTTCTTGCAGCTGATTCATCCCGCCGAGCTCGTATCGTCGGTCACGACCGCCAGATGGGCGATCGTCCATGTCTTGACGATCGTCATGTGCCTCTTCGGAGCGGTCGGTGTCGCGGGAATCTACCTGCGGCAAGCAGGCAGGATCGGTTGGCCTGGGCTGGCCGGCGCTCTTCTGCTCGGCCTTTTCTGGATCATCACGCTGGCATTCGTATTCGTGGAAGCTTTCATCTTGCCCGTGTTGGCGACGGAGTCGCCGAAGTTCGTCGAAGCGTACTTGGGCCTTGTGGTCGGGACCGAGAACGAAGTCGATCTCCGGGCGCTTACGGTATTATGGCCGGCCACGGGGATCTTGTATTTGCTAGGCTCGCTGCTGCTAGGCTTCGCCACGTTCCGCGCAGGGACGCTGTCGCGTCGGGCCGGAGGACTGTTGGCGGTCGGGGCCGTAGCCGCTCCCCTGCTCTCGATGTTTCCGCACGGCGTCGAACGGATGGCGGCGTTTCCTGTCGGCGTTGCGTTAGCTTGGCTCGGCTACTCGTTACTCGTATCGGAACGCTCGGGGCCGGGAACACCTCCATGAGCGGAACTTCCCGGTTGGCAGGCGGCTAAGAGGATCATTAACCGCACGGCATAAGTATACGAATCTCCCGATTGTACACCTGGAATCGCCTGGAATTGTCACTCATGCCCCGATCGTTCAATTGGGCGCTCGGGGCGACCGTGATACAGTGGGAGCAGAGGGGAGGGAGCAGCCGAATCGATTCGAGTAAGCGGTTACAAACCGTAACCGACAATCCAATCCAGCCAAGGAGGTAAGGTAATGAACACTCGCGCGTACAGTAGCAAGTCTCCGATCAGAAGCGCTATCGTCGCGGTATTGTCGTCCTTGTTGATCGTGTCCCTCTGGTTGAACGTGCCGCCCGGGCAAGCCGACGCGGCGCAGGTTAGTCTGCTTAACGGTATTCCGTTCAAAGATACGGCGGGCAATCCGCTGCACGCCCACGGCGGGGGCATGATCAAGGTCGGCAGCTATTATTACTGGGCCGGCGAGAATCGGGACGGGACGAACTACGTGTCCTTATACCGTTCGACCGATCTGAAGAACTGGGAATTCCGCGCGCACATTCTGTCCAAGACGTCGGCCGCCGAGCTGGCGACCGCGAATATCGAACGGCCGAAGCTGCTCTATAACGCTTCGACCGGCAAGTACGTGCTGTGGGCGCACAAGGAGAACGGCGTCGATTACGGCGAAGCGAGAGTCGCCGTCGCGTCGTCGTCCAACATCGAGGGGCCGTACACATATCACGGCAGCTTCCGTCCGCTCGGATACGACTCGCGGGACATGACCGTCTATAACGACAACGGCACGGCGTACCTGATCTCCGCGACGAGCGTGAACGCCGACCTGAACATCTACCGCCTGACATCCGATTTCCTTGGCGTCGATTCGCTCGTCAGCACGCTATGGCCGGGCAGCTACCGCGAGGCGCCGGCAATGTTCAAGCGGGGATCGACTTACTTCCTGATCACTTCCGGCGCAACCGGCTGGGCGCCGAACCAGGCGAAGTACGCCACCGCGAGCAGTATCTCGGGGACGTGGAGCGCGCTGTCCAACTTCGGCGATTCGCGGACGTTCGAATCGCAATCCGCGTATGTCATTCCGGTGGCCGGTTCGTCTACGACGTCCTATCTCTACATGGGCGACCGATGGGCGGGCGCATGGTCGGCCCCGGTCAACGAGTCCAAGTACGTCTGGCTTCCGCTCGCGTTCCCGTCCGCGACGACGCTGTCGATGAGCTGGTCGCCGAAGCTGAACGTCGATACGGCGACAGGCAGCTTGGCGGGCGTTGCCTTCTCGGTGAACACGAGCGCCACGTACGAGCTCGTCAACCGCAAGAGCGGGAACGTGCTGAACATCCGGAGCGGTTCGACCGCAACGGGCGCGGATGCGGAGCAGTGGGACGACAACAACGCATCGAGCCAGCGTTGGCAGTTCGTCGACGCGGGCAGCGGCTATTACAAGATCAAGAACGTAGGCAGCGGGCTGCTGCTGGGCTTGACGAACGGCAGCGCGACCGACGGCACGATCATCGAGCAATGGACCGACGGCGGTTGGACGAATCAACATTGGCAACTGGTCGACGCGGGCGGCGGATTCTATAAGCTGAAGAACCGGGCGACGGCCGATCTGATCGACATCTCCGGCGGCTCGCTCGATAACGGCGCCAACGCCATCGCTTGGACGGACAACGGCGGCTATAACCAGCAGTGGCAGATCGTCGAGGCGAATTGACGCTGTAACCGCATATTATTCGAATGCTTTAACAGCAACAGGCTGCCGATCCGTCGGCAGCCTGTTCGTTTGCCTTTGCCCGAGTGACGGTTTCCGATTAACCGTCAAGTCCAATAATCGAAGATCTATGCTATTCTTGGAGAAGAAGAACTATAAGGAGCGGAACGCCGGTGAGCCATAGGGAAGCGTTGGAAGCTTGCGAACTGAAGGTTAACTGCAGGGTCGATCCGTTAGCGATCGAGGGAGACCCCGATTTCTCGTGGAAGCTGCGAAGCGGGCAGATCGGCGCGTCCCAAGGGGCATACCGCATCGTCGTACGGCGCGAAGACGAGGTCATGTGGGACAGCGGCGTCGTTCGGTCGGACGATACGCTGCAAATCGCTTATCCCGGCAAACCGTTGTCTGCGGGCACGCGGTATTCTTGGACGTTGGAGATCGGGGATTCGGAGTGGAAGGAGCCGAGCTTGGCGCAGTCGGCTTTTTTTGATACCGGTTTATCCCAAGAGGACTGGAAGGCGGCTTGGATCTGGAAGCAGGACGGAGTCATAGCGAACGACTTCGCATACTTTCGCAAGGCATTCGAGCTGTCCGAAGCGCCCGCGTTAGCGAAAATCTACGTGTCCGCGCATCATCACTATCAACTGTTCGTTAACGGAACGAGAGTGGGAGGATTGCTCTCTCCCGCGCCTAGCGAGCCTGCCAAATCGAAGCTGTATCTGGGGTACGAAGTTACCGGATTGCTCGGAGCCGGGGAGAATTGCATCGCGGCCGCGGTCCATTATATCGGCGGCGGGGGCCAGAACTACGTCGACGGGCAACCCGGATTGATCCTGCAAGCCGAATGGCGCACCGCGGACGGAGAAACCGGCCGTCTCGTCACGGACGAATCGTGGAAGGCGCTGAGCCGGACGCCCTACGAGAACGGCGCCGCCTATCAGCAGAATCGCCGCGTCTCGGCGATCGAAGCGTACGATTCGCGCCTGGAGCCGGACGGTTGGCGGGAAACGGGCTTCGACGATTCGAGCTGGAGCTCGGCCGTACTGTCGCCGGTCCAAGCGCTCGAATGGCGGTTGCGGCCGCAGACGATCCCGGAAGGATATGCCGAGGAGGAGATCGTTCCGGTTCCCTGCGGCGTACAGCGAGTCGGTTGGCAAGTGTTCGATGCGGGGAAGATCGTCTCCGGCTGGGCCAAGCTCGAGTTGCGCGGAGTGAAGGACGCCGTCGTCCGCATGCGGTATTCGGAAGATTTGCTGGAGAACGGAGAAGTGAAGCATAACGTCGCCAACGAGGATTCGGAGACGTATTACGACGAGTATACGTCCAAGGGGTCGCCGATCGAGCGATGGGAGCCGGATTTCTCGTACAAGGCTTTCCGCTACGTAGAGGTGACGGGATGCCCGGTATGGCTGGAACCCGAGCAGGCGATAGTCGTCTCCGCGCATACGGCGCTCGATTACGGCGCGTCCTTCGAGTGCTCGGAACCTCTATTGAACCGCATTTACGAAGCTTGCATTCAGACGCAGAAGAACAACGCGCTCGGTCAATTGACCGATTGCCCGCACCGGGAACAGGCCCAGTACTTGGCCGATTCCGACATGCAGGCCGAGACGCTGGGCTACGGCTTCGACTCCCATCGCATGCTGCTCAAGGTGTTGGCGGATTTCTCCGATGCTCAGGAGGAGGACGGCCGCTTTCCTTTCGTATTCCCGACCAATACGGAGTCGTTCGGATTGCGCATTCCGGAATGGGACCTTCACTTCGTCACGTTGCTATGGAAAATGTACGAGATTTTCGATGACAGGCTAGCTCTAAGTGAATACTTCAATGCGGCGGAAACCATGGCGCGGTACTATCTGGGCAGGATCGATGAGACCGGCCTCGTCCCGAAATACGCGTCGGACGACGAAGGCTGGCACATCAGCGATTGGCCGTATCCCGACATCGACCACTCCGGACCGTATTTGACCGTGCACAATCTGAAGCTCGCCCATGCGCTCGATCTTCTGTCGCGGATCGCGGCGCTGATCGGCAAAGAAGCGGAGCACGTTCGGTACGCGGAAGCTAGCGCCGATCTGAGAGCCGCGGTTCGTCGCCATCTCTACGATGCGGAACGCGGCTGCTTCGCGGACAGCTATGGCTCCGCCGAGAGCCATCAAGGCACGAACGTCGTCGGATTCCAATACGGGGCGCTGGACGATGGCGAACGCGAAGCGCTGCTGCAACGGATCGAGGAGGGAGGCTTGGGCTGCCGGACGCTGCTCGCGCTGAACTTGTTCCGCGTGCTGTTCGAGAACGGCAGAGGGGAGACAGCCTTCCGGCTCTTGAACCGCACGGAATTCCCCGGCTGGGGACACATGATCGATAAGGGCTCGCGGACGACGTGGGAAGGCTTCGACGATATCGAATCCCATAGCCATGCGTGGAACGCCTATCCGGCGCGGCTGTTCCTGCAATACTTGGCCGGCATCGCGCCGGCGTCTCCGGGCTTCAAGACGATTCGGATCCGGCCGACGATTCCGGAGGGACTCGCTTACGTCCGCTCGTCGATCGAGACCGTCAGAGGAACGATCTCCGTCCGTTGGGAGCGGCTCGAGGGCGGCGGCCTGCGGCTGGAAGCGACGATTCCCGCGAATACGGCCGGATGCCTCGTCGTTCCTAAGCCGTGGGGAGAGGGAACGGAGATCGCGCTTCCGTCGGGAAGAAGCTCGTTCGAGTTCTAATCCGTAATATGAACTGCAAAAAAACCGAGAGAACGCGCTCGCTAATCGGCGGCCGATCTCTCGGGTTTTCTGTCTATTCAATTTATAACCGCCGTTTAAGGAATGACGCTGAACGCATCCACCACCATATACGTTCCGGACGTCTTCACGAGCCTGATCGTATGCGAGCCGCTCGTTAATCCGGTCTTCGTATAGAGCGTCTGCTGTACCGACCGGCTTGCCGCGTAGGCGTTCACCGTCGTCTGGAAGACGCCGTCGATGTAAACGTCCACGTTGCCTTGGTCGCTGTTCTTCTCGGCGATATAGCCGACCCCGGTTCCCGTGAACGTATACTGCGCGTAATCGTTGTTCGACGTCGTGTAGTGAAGATCGTCGTAATAGTCGCCGAAGCCTCTGGCGCCGGATACCGCCCACGCGCCCGTGTAGGCGATTCCGCTCGCGTTGTCGTTAACCGTCGTCGGCGTCGCGCCGGTCGTCACCTTGAACGCGTCTACCAACATGTACGTTCCGGATGTCTTCACGAGCTTGATCGTATGCGAGCCGTAAGGCAGTCCGGTCTTCGTATATACGTTCTGCTGGACGGCCCTGCTCGAAGCGGTCAAGTTCAGCGTCGTCTGGAAGACGCCGTCGATGTAGACGTCGACGTTGCCTTGATCGCTGTTCTTCTCCGTGATGTAGCTGATGCCGGTTCCGGTGAACGCGTATTGCACGAAATCGTTGTTCGCGGACGTATGATGCACGTCGTTCTGATAGTCGCCGTAAATCCGGTTCGGCGCATACCCCCAAGCGCCGCTGTAAGTGATGCCGGAATCATTATCGTTCACTACTGTCATTGCATTACTCGAGGAGCTGATCGCGACGTTGTCCACGTTGAAGGAAGTCAACTGCTGATCGTATACGAGCCAAGTGCTCTCGGTGTCCATGCGAACGCTCGCGATATTCGGCACTTCGTTCTTGAACGAGATGCCGCTCAGCGTCGGCGTGCTCGGCACGACGCCTCGTCCCGTCCCGATATACAGATCGTACTTGCCCAGCCCCACGTTCAGTACCCATTTCAGGTGATACCAAGCGTTGGCGTTGTACGTCGTAATATCGATGCCCGGATCGAAGTTCGAGCCTTTGGTGCCGAAGTATCGGATTTTCCCGTTGTTGTAGAACCTCACGCCGGCGACGATCGCGCCTACGCGATCGTTAATGTAGACGTTCGAGATTTTATTGTTGGCCGAAGGCTTCAAGTCCATTTCCACGGTGACGATCTTATCTTGACTTTGCGGCGAGAAGCGCTTGATCATGCCGGCGACGCCGCTCCACTCGAGATCGTTCAGGCTGACGCTCTTGTCGGAAGTACTCGGGTCGTTCGCGTTCGAGATATTGTTCGTGTTGAAGTGCGAGCCGGATAGATCCGACCAATTCATGAGCGTACCGTCGTTGAAGTTGTCGGAGATCGGCAAGCCGTACACCGGTATCGCCGCCGGAGCGGGGACGGGCGCCGGATGCGTGAACGTCGGATAGGTGCCGGCGTTCCAATGCACGTTGTTCGCGTTCGTAATCGCGAATCCGCCTTGCGCCGCCGAGTTGATCGCGTTGCCGTTCATCTTCAGGTTGTTGATGTACAGATCCGTAATCTTGTTCGACGGATTGCCGGCGATCTCTCCGCCGGTATCCTTGAACGACATGTTGTTGAGGATGATCGTGCCGCTCAAGTTCGCGAAATGGTCGAACGCCGTGTGCGTCATGGCCGACGATCCCGTGAATTGGACGTTGTCGAACAGGAAGTTGCCGTACTTCCCGTTCAAGGGGGCGTTGAACGAATCGAGCGTCTGTCCGAATTGGGGAATGGACAGGTTCCGGTACGTGATCCCCCAGACGTCCCCGCCTTCGTAGTTCGCCTCGTTGCATCCGTAAGCAATGCCCCCGTGACCGCCGTCGCCTCTGGAGATGTACGTGCTGTTCGTGAAGCTGACGTTATAGGTGCTCGTGAAGCCTCCCCAAGCCCCCGTATGGGCGGACCAGGAATCGTCGGACGCAAGGCCGATGCTCTCGTCGAACGTAATATTGTTCCCGCCGTAGACGACGATATTGTCGTTCATGATGCCGCCGTAGTTCACGTATTTCGTATTGTAGAATGTCGCGTTATTCCCGCCTTCGGTGCGCATCGGGGAGTTGGGCGTATCGATGAACCATAGCCCGTCAACGGTCAGCCCGTTCGAGATTCTCCCGGATAGATGGGTCATGTTGATGCCGTCCCACCAGCCGATGCCCGACGCGCCTCGCCCTCCATGAATGCGATACGTGCCGTCCAGCATGCCTCTGCCGTAGAACTTGACGTTATTGCTGCCGCTGACCCTGAACATATTGGAGCCCCAACTGTTCTCGTCCCATACGATTCGGGTGCCGGCGCTGAAGTAGAACGCCACGTTGTCTACGAGATTCAATTCGATCGAATGCGTTCGGTAAATCCCGTCCGGGAAATAAATAATCGACTTGCCGGGCGTCTCCAGCAAGTAGTTGATCGCCTTGTCTATTCCGGCATAAACGTCGGTACCGCCCGTATTATCCGTAACGAAGTCCGCGATATTGACCACGTTGGCGTCGTTCGGACCCGGAGCGTTCGTCTCGACGGGTTCGACGACGAAGGTAAGCCAACTGTGTACGTTCGTTCCCCAGCCGATCGCGAATTTCTGAAGGGGGCTGGCCGTGAACGTCAGCGTATTGCCGCTTACGGCAGGCGTGATGTTGTAGCGTTTCGGCTCGAACTGATAGGAATTGATATTGCCGACGAGGTCCGTCACTTGAACTTCCACGGGACCGTCGGCGGTTACCCGCGCCATATGGTTGACGTAGTCGTTCGTATAGGAGAATACTTTGACGGTCGTCCAAGCGCTTCCGCCCACCGGTCTAACCTTGACGGCGAAGTCCGAGCTGATGCCGAGCCCCGGCATGTCCGGCATCGCCGTCACCGTCGTGGCCGCGTACGTGACGTTAGGGGGGATGGACGCCCATCCGACGACCAGCAACGTACACAACGCGAATAACGACAGCATGATTCGATTAACCTGATTCATCATTTGCACCTCTCTTGATATATAATGTTGCCATGGTTTATGAAAGCCCTTTCAAAGAGCTTCGTTACAAATCATAGAGAAGCCGGCGCGATTGATCAATGTCAATTATGTAACAGTCGAAATGGAACATATTGAAATCGGCGGCCCGTCGTTCATGAGTTTAAAAAGTTCCATCCTAACTGTTCCATTCTATCTATTTAACGGAACGAAATATCGGAATATACTGACGTTGCAACTACATTCGGAACAAGAATAGGGAGGCAGAAACACAGATGAAACGCCTAATGAAGAAACAAACCGTTCTCGTGCTATTGCTAGCCATGATGATGGCGATTACGGCGGCGTGCGGTTCCAACGAATCGAACGGGAAAGAGAACGCGTCCGCAACGGAGACGGCAAGCGAGACGTCCGCCGCGGAGAAGGAAGCGGTCACGGTATCCCTATTGACCTCTCAGGCGAAGTACAGAGAGGCTTACAAGAAAATCGCGGATAAATTGAAAACCGAAGAGAACATCACCCTGGATATTCAAATCGTACCGGACGATCAATATTACAACTTGGTCAAGACGAAGATCGCCACCAAAGAAGTGCCGGACATTCTCATGAACAACGCGCCGTCGGAATACATCACGATCGATGCTCCGAAGAACATGGTCGATCTTAGCAACGAGCCGTGGATCACGCGCCTGGCGAATCCGAATCTGCTGAAAGCCGCGGACGGCAACATTTATGCCATGCCCGTAGAGTCTTCCAGTTTCTATTCCGCCGCATATTACAATAAAACGGTGTTCAAGAATCTGGGGTTGACGGAGCCGAAGACGTACGCCGAGTTCTTGAACGTATTGGAGACGATCAAGACCAACGGCAACGGCATTACGCCGATCTATATGTCGAACAAAGACTCGTGGACGACGCAAATCTTCATGACGATCGGTCTGCCCGTGTTGTTGGGCGACAAAGCGCAGGCAACATGGGACAAGCTGTTGACCAACCAGATGAAGTGGGCGGACATTCCCGAATTCAAGACGATATTGACGAGCTTCGTTGAATTGTACGAGAAGGGCTACGTGAACAAGGATCATATGACGGCTACCTTCGACAACGCCAAGGACGCGTTGGCGACCGGCAAAGCCGCGATGGTCTATAACGGGGAATGGACGGTCGGCGACCTGTTGAACAAGAACAACATGGACCCGAATAATCTCGGCGCGTTCGTCGTTCCGTTCGGGGATAAGCAAATCATGGGTACGGGCGCGTTCGTGCAAGGTTTCTTCATTCCGAAAGATTCCAAGAAGATCGAAGCGGCCAAGAGAGTGTTGAACCTCATCTCGCAGCCGGCTTACATGAACATGTATTACGCGGAAAATCCAGGATCGCCGGGTTTCAAGGACGTCGACGGCGGAGACGTTCACCCTGCGGTGAAAGCGTTGGTCGATAATTATATAACGACGAACAAATATATCGCGCAAGTGAACGATCCGATGGCATTCGTGTCCCCGATCTTCCCGGATCTGTGGCAATTGTACGTGGACATGACCGTATCGGGAGGGAAAACGCCCGACGAAGTCGTCGGCGCTTGGGACAAGAAATACGCGGATTACATGAAGCAAAAAGAGCAGCCGGGTTTCTAAGAAGCGCGCAATAGGTTGTCAGGCAAAGGCCTTGTTCATCCGACAAGGCCTTTGCCAATAAATCGGAATCAGCTAGGAGTGGTCGTTGTGGGAAGCATAAAGCGTTATTATCCGAACTCGTTCACATACCCCACGGTTTTGTTCTACGGTTTGTTCTTCATCTTCCCGAGCCTTGTCGGCTTAGGCTTCGCGTTCACGAATTGGGGCTCGGAGAATCTCGCGAATTGGGGAGCGATCAAGTTCATCGGCTTCGATAACTTCAAGTATTTGTTCGACGATGCCGACTTTAACGCGGCTTTGAACAACACCTTCGTATTCGCGGCCGTCACGACGTTCTTGAAGATCTTACTGGGGCTATTGCTTGCTCTCGGATTGAATCAGCGGTTGGTCACGCGTAACTTCCTGAGAGCGGTCTATTATATTCCGGCGGTCGTTAGCGTTACCGCGATCGGCTTGCTGTTCTCCGCGATATTCAGCATGGACGGCTTATTCAATCACTTGCTGCGATTCCTCGGCTTCGACGATCTCGCGATCAATTGGCTGGGCGATACGAGAACGGCGTTCTCCATCGTCATGAGCATGGAGGTTTGGAAGTGGAGCGGGTTCTGCATGATGATCTTCCTGGCGGGCTTGCAAGCCATATCCAAGGAATACTACGAAGCCTCGAACATCGACGGAGCCTCGCGCCTTCAACAATTTCGCCATATTACGTTTCCTTTGTTGATGCCGGCCATCACGATCAACGTCACCTTGAATCTGATCGGCGGCTTTAAAGTGTTCGATCAAGTCTACGTGCTGACGAACGGACGATCGGGCACGGAAGTATTGAATACGCAGGTCTATCGGGCGTTCTCCAACGGCTTGTACGGCAGGTCGAGCGCGATGGGAATGATTCTGTTCCTGATCATTGCGGCGATTACGCTGATCGTAGTGTCGTATCTGAAGCGAAAAGAGGTCGACTATTAATGGGACCGGGACGAATCCAACGCTATAGCTTGGAAATCATTCTGTTGCTTGCGAGCCTCGTAATCTTGATTCCGATCGCCATTATGGTGCTAGGCTCCTTGAAGAGCCCTCTGGAAGCGTCGCATTTTAATCTGAGTCTGCCGAGCGAATGGCATTTCGATAATTACGCGACGGTGTTTCATAGCGGAGGCATGGGCAGAGCGTTCAAGAACAGCCTGATTATCGCTTTCTTCGGGGTTTGCCTGACGGTTGTATTCGCGGCCATGTGTTCGTTCACGATCGCCCGGCGAACGAGCCGATATACGAATATTCTCTTCATCGTCGTATTGCTCGGGATGATTGCTCCGTTCTCGGTCGTGCCTACGATCAGCCTGATGCAAATGATGCAATTGTCGGGGACTTACGCGAGTGTTATTTTTATCTATATCGGCATTAACGTGTCGTACAGCGTGTTCATCTTCACCGGGTTCATCCGATCCGTTCCGAGGGAGCTGGACGAAGCCGCGATCGTGGACGGCTGCGGCCCTTACCGCATGTTCTTCGCCATCATTCTGCCGCTTTTGCAGCCCGTGCTCGTTACGAATATTATCATTACGACGATGGCGATCTGGAACGAGTTCATGATTCCGCTCTACTTCTTCAATACCGCGGCCAAGTGGACGCTGCCGCTTACCGTGTATAATTTCTACGGACAATATGCCGGCGATTGGAATTTGGTATTCGCGGACTTGGTCATTACGATCGTGCCTATCGTTATCGTGTATCTGCTCGGGCAGAAGTATATCGTATCCGGAATGACTTCGGGCGCGGTCAAAGGCTAGTAGGAGGGCTATTATTGAGGTCGTTGCGATTGCAGACGAAATTGTTCATCAACTATTCGATTGTCGTGATCGCGATCATCGCCGTCGCCTTCGGCTTCTTCTATTCCTATATGGCAAGAAGCATCGAGCGCAACGCCCGGGATAACCTCAACCAGCTTGCGGTGAAGACCTCAGAGCAACTGGACGGCTTCTTAAGCGAGCTGGACCATCTTGCCTTGCAAACCGTTACGAACAAGGTCATTCAGAGCGCGTTCATCCATGCTCGCCAATCGGACGATTCCGTGACCGGCAATTACTTCGATCAACATCTGGAAGACCAACACAACGTGATGGACATGCTCGCTTCGATCAACGGTCCCAATCTGACCGCCATGCGGTTCAGCCTATTTAACGCAAAGGGCGACTATCTGAATTACGGAACCTCGTTAGTCGACGAATCCGTCATCGCCGCCAGAATGTTTACTTCGGATTTCATGAACGATTATCAAACCCTATTAAGCTATCAAGGCAATCGGATCATCGCCCCGCCTCATTACGACTATTGGTCGGATCAGACCGACACGGAGATCATCTCGATCTATCGCGAGATCAGGGACGTGTACGAGTCCTACGGCATGCTGGAAATTCAACAACCGTATTCGAAGCTCGAGAGCATCGTCCAATTCTCTACCTTCCCGCAGGTGAGGGTCTACGTGTACGACGAGAAACGCAACATCATCTACGGCACGGGCGACCGGCAGCAAGCCGAGTACACGGTCAACGGCGCGATCGACCGCAAGTCCGCGATGAAGAACGAGATCATGGCGGCATCGCGATCCGAATATTCCGGATGGACCGTCATGCTGCTGGATAAGTCGGGCTCGTCGCTGCCGGGCATACAGGTTCTGCGCAAGACGCTCGTCTTAACCGGAATCTCGCTGATGGCGATTACGTTATCGGTCATCTACCTCATCACCCGCCAGATGATAAGGCCGCTTAAGCAATTGACCGCCTCCATTAAGAAAGTAAGCCTGCATAACTTGTCCGTGGACGTCGCGAACGACCATAACAGCAACGAGATCGTTCAGTTGAACCGGGCCTTCGATAAGATGTTCGATCGGCTGAAGCATTCGATGGATCAAGTCGTGGAGTCCCGTTCGCACGAATTGAACGCGCAGTTCCGGGCGCTGCAATCGCAGATGAATCCCCATTTTCTCTATAACGTCCTATCCGTCATCAGTGCCGCCGGCATGGAGGCGGGCGTCATGAGAATTATGGAGATGTGCCACAAGCTGTCCAACATGCTGCGTTACATTACGACCTATCAAGACCGGGAGGTCACGATTCAAGAGGAGCTCACCTACGCCCGGCATTACTTGGAGCTCATGAAGGAACGGTACCAGGATCACTTCACGTATGCGCTCGACGTCCAAGACGAGGCGCACTCTATCCCGATTCCCAAGCTGATGCTGCAGCCGTTAATCGAGAATTGCTTCCAGCATGCGTTCGTCACGCTGCCGCCGCCGTGGCACGTCGACGTCGTTATCGGGCTGGATGCCGGCCATTGGTTCATGCAAGTGAAGGATAACGGAAGCGGGTTCGATCGGGAGATGCTCGAGGGGTTGATTCGCAAGACGGAGCAGTTCTCCGGGAATATGTCCGCCGGCATGTCTGAGCTGCAACTCGGGGGACTCGGCTTGCATCACACGGTCGTGCGGCTGAAGCTGCTGTACGATCGCGACATGATATTCCGGGTAGAGGCCAACGAACCGCACGGATCGATCATCACGATAGGAGGACTGAGGCATGATCCGGGTATTGGTGGCGGAAGACGAAATGCCGATTCTGAATAGCATTAAGATGGGCATAGAGATGACGAACCCGCTGTTCCGGGTCGTCGCTACCGCGTACAACGGCGAAGAGGCGGTCTCGTTGCTGCGTACGGTCGATATCGACGTCGTATTCACGGATATTCGCATGCCCGTCATGGACGGGATCGGATTGATTGCCCATCTTAAGGAAGCGTACCCGACGATCGTTCCCGTGATCGTCAGCGGCTATCAAGAGTTCGAATACGCCAAGAAAGCGATGAACATGAACGTGTTCGACTACTTGTTGAAACCGCTCTCGCTATCCGAACTGCAGAAGGTACTCTCGAACATCGCCGATCAGATCGACAGCCGGAATCAAGCGGAGATGAATCGGTATATGGAGGAGATTCTGACCAACGAGGGCGGTGCCAGGAGAGCCCCGCCTCCCCGTCTTCTCGAAGAGGGATTGTACGGAGTCATGCTCCTGTGCGCGGGTTCCTTCCCCAGCTACTCGTTGGAAGATTACAATCCCGTCACGGAACAATGGTCCCGATTCGACCTTCTCGGCATTTGCGGGGAATCGCTGGATGATGAACGCAACTTCTGGATATTGGACGGCAAGAGCGATTCCGAGAAAGTCGTAATCTATCGTTACGTCGCGGAGCCGCTATCGCATCGGTTGAAGGCGTGCGCCGAAGCGTTGCTGATCCGATGGGCAACGGATATCGGCACTTCCATCACGATCGGAATTTCATCGGAATTGACGATCGGAGACGTTCATGCGAACGCGCAAATGCTGCGGGCCAGGCTGTATAAGATAATCTCGATCGGCGTCTCGCAAGTGTTTACGTTGTCGCAGTCCGTCGATGCGGCGACCGACATTCCGAAGCTGGATACGTTAACGGAGAAGAAGCTCTTGCTGGCGTTGCAGCACAATACGTTCGAGCCTTTTTTGGAAGTGCTGCGCGGTCTCGTCGAGCAATGGAAATCGTCGAAGCCGAGGCAATACGAGGTGGAGAAAACGCTGCAGCAGATCGCCGCCCTCTGCCTGCGATCGTTGGATACGCCGTCTCCGTATTTCTCCCATCCGTTCGAATCGGACATTCATCAGGCGGTTCTGTACTCAGGCAGCTACGATCAGTTGTATGCGTATTTAAGCATCGTCTATAAGATGGCCTTCGCGATGAAGGAGCGGACCGAGGACGAGACCGATCAATCCGGGCAACTGATGGAGCGGTTGGACGAGTTCCTGCGCAAGAACTTAACGGAACCGATCAATCATCAGACGTTATCGGAGAAGTTCGGCCTCGTCCCGTCATACCTGAGCAAATTGTTCGTGAAGTATAAGGGGATGTCCCCCGCGAAATACTTGGTCACGTTAAGAATGAAGCACGCGAAGGAATTGATGGAAACCCAGCCGAAGCTATTGATGAAAGATATCGCGGCGCTGATCGGCTACCAAGATCCCTTATACTTCAGCAAGCTGTTCAAGAAAGAAACGGGCGTATGGCCTTCCGAGTATAAACGCGTAGAAGCCGATGAATACCGCTAAGCATGAGGACGCTGCCGAAGCGTCCTTTTATTTATGTTAAAAACAATGATCATGCACAATCTCGATCCGGACAAAGAGGAAACGAAGAGCCTTCCCGCGAAATGTGGTCATAAGCAACGACCAAAAAGGGGGACAAGCGATGGCGAATCTGATGATCGTCGACGACGAGGAGACGACGAGGGAAAGTCTGAAGGATCTCGTGCCATGGGCGGACTGGGGCATCCGGGACGTTCGCGCCGCCGAGAACGGCTTGGCCGCGCTTGCGCTCGCGGAGACGTTCCCGCCGGCGATTCTGCTGACCGATATCCGCATGCCGAGAATGAACGGCATCGAGCTCGCGCGCCAGATCCGGGAACGGTGCCCGGCATGCGAGATCGTCTTCCTGAGCGGATTCTCGGACAAGGAGTACTTGAAGTCGGCCATTCAGCTTCACGCGGTCGACTACCTGGACAAGCCGGTCGATCTGGAAGCGCTGCGGACGCTAATCGAGGGCATCGTGAGCCGGATCGAGGCAGCCGACCGGCGCAAGGGCGAAGTTCATTACCGTAGACAAGACGCCGTGCTAGAGCTGATCGGCAGAGGCACGGGCTTGCCCGAGCTGGCCGGGCGCTTGGACCCCGACGTGCTGCGGCTTCGGACGGGCATGCGTTACCTGGTGCTTGCGGCGCAGCTGAATTGGTCGGCATCCGTCGAGAGCGGGGAGAAGGCGATTCTCAAGCACGAGCTGCTCGTCCGCCTCGGCGAGACGGAGCGTCTCGGGGGACTTGCGTTCATCTCGGGCTTCCTCGAGGACGACGCGCTGGCGATGATCGCTTGCGCGGACGCATCGCTGCCCGCGGCAACGGTCGCCGGAACGGCGGCGGAAGCGCTCGGGCGAATCCGAAGCGCGACCGAGGGCGCGTGCAGCTTGACGGTCGGCGTCGCGCCTCCGTTCGCGGACGAAGGCGGCTTCGGTTCGCGGTACAAGGAGGCGCGCGACACGGCGAAGCGGCAATTCTACCTGGGTACCGGCCAAGTCATCGTAGCCGATCGCGCGCGCGAGCCCGGCAGCTATCCGATCGATAAGGGCGAGCTCGCGCGCTTCAAGAAGCTGCTCAGGGAGGAGTCGCCGGAAGAGGTCGCGGCATACGTCGGGCGAACGACCCGGGACATCGCCGCCGCGGGCGACCCGGATACGAACAAGATCCGGAATTTGTACTTCAACTACATGCGCGTCTTGTTCGAGACGACGATGAAGTGGGACCTGACGGAATCCGAGAGCGAGGCCGGCTATCTGTGGCGGGAGATCGATACGCGGGTGACGCTCGGGGAGCTATCCGAGTTGCTGCTCGACAACGTCGACGCCGTCATGCGCAAGCCGGCCGGCAAGGAGCACGGCACGGACAAGCTGGACGAAGTGCTGAAGTACGTCGGCGCCCATTATACGAGCAACCAGCTTACCATCCAATCGATCGCCGACCGCACCTTGCTCAGCCTGACGTATTTATGCGCTTTTTTCAAGAAGTCGACCGGACGCACGTTGAACGATTATATTACCGGCCTGCGCATCGAGAAGGCGAAGGCGTTGCTGCAGGACCGCAACATGAAGCTGAGCGAGATCGCGGCCGCCATCGGGCTGACGGATCCGAATTACTTCTCCACGCTGTTCAAGAAGTACGCCGGCCTTACACCTTCCGAGTACAGGGTGAAACATTACTATGATCAATCCCGTTAAGCGATATCGCGACCTGAACCTGCGCTACAAGCTGTTCCTGCAGTATTTGCTCCTGCTCGCGGTCTCGTTCGGCTTGTTCGTCTTCATCAACTACCGGATCACTGCCAGGGATCTCGAGGAGCAGGCGAGATACTCTTCTCGGCAAGCGTTCGAGCAGAGCCGCGCGTTCATGGAGTACAAGCTCAGCGTCGTCAAGACGTACTTGAACGTTCTGTCGGCGAACGAGCAAGTGCAGGAAGTGCTGAGCCGCACGCCCGAATACTACGGGAACAATTACGGGCTCTGGAACTTCGACATCGAGAAGATCCGCAAGCAGTTCTACTTCTCCAAGCCGAGCAACGACATCTTGAAGACGAGCATGTACACGGACCGGGCCTTCACGGCGGTAGACGAGACCGACGACTTCATGAGAATGGAGCGGATCGTCGGTACGATCGGGTACGAGAACCTTCTGCGCGGCTCGCATACGTTCGAGATGTTTCCGAGCGAAGTCGTCGTCAGCCATCGAGACGGCACGACGAAGACGATCGCGATCGTCCGCAGCATCGCGGACGCGAACAGCCTGCAAGACAGCATCGGCTTGCTGCGGGCGGACGTTCCGGAGAACCTGTTCTCGTCGATTCTGGACCGGGTCGCCTTCTCGGCAACCTCGTCCATCTTCCTCATCGACGACGAAGGAACCGTCGTCTCCCGTTCGTCCCAAGCGGCGGAAGCGGGATTCTCCTTCCGGAACGACGTGCTTAAGGGCAATACGAAGGACGATCTGAAGGCGGGGGCGTGGACGAAGAGGCAGATCGGCAACGAAGTGTACTTGGTCGGCGCGCAGAACGTGGCGGATTCCGATTGGGTTCTCGTCAGTCTCGTCCCGTATCGCGACATTCTCGGTTCGCAGCGCGACAACGTCAAGCAGATGATGTACATTCTGCTCGCGATCGCGGTCTTCTCCTTGCCGCTCGCGTTCCTCGCGGCTTCGTCGGCCACGCGTCGCATCCGTACGCTCATCCGGCAGATGAAGAACGTCAAGCAAGGCGACTTCGACGTGCACGTGCAGCATAGCAGCAAGGACGAGATCGGCGAGCTCGCCCGCAATTTCAAGTCGATGATCTCGCGGGTATCCCAGTTGCTCGAAGACAAGTACGAGCTCGGGCAAGAAGTGAAGTCGATGGAGCTCAAGGCGCTGCAGGCGCAGATCAACCCGCATTTTCTGTACAACACGCTCGACTTGATCTACTGGAAGGCCATGCGCATTCACGAGCAGAGCATCTACGAGCTGGTCCAGGCGCTGTCCAAGTTCTACAAGCTGAGCCTCAGCAGAGGAGAGGACATCGTCACCCTGCAGAACGAGCTCGCGCATATTCAGGCGTACGCCGACATTCAGAACGCCAGATTCAAGAACGGCATCGCGCTATCCTGGGAGGTGTCACCCGACCTGCTAGATCACCCGATTCCGAAAATCACGCTGCAGCCGCTCGTCGAGAACGCGATCATCCACGGCATTCTCGAGACGGAAGAAGGCAAGGGGTCTATCGTCGTACGGGCATACGCGGAGGGCAACGTCCTGGTCATCACCGTGAAGGACGACGGCGTAGGCATCGTGCGGGAGAAGCTCGGCGGCATCCTCGACGAGCTGGGAGCGGACCCGACCCGGGGCTACGGCGCGAGGAACGTGAACCGCAGAATTAAGCTGCTGTTCGGGGAGCGTTACGGATTATCGTACAGGCACAACGACGGGCCCGGCGTGACGGCGGTCATCTCGTTGCCGTTGTAGACCGCGCCATAAAATAACCAAGAGATCGTAATTTTGCCTCGTGGCGGCGCGAATGCGAACGCTATATGATGGGATCAACAACTTGAAAGCGCATACATGAGTGTGCTTGGAAGGAGGAGAACGCAATGGAGGCGGTCCGGAAAAAACGCGGATTTCTCTACGAAATCTATAAGAATAAGATTCTATATCTGATGTTCTTGCCCGTCGGAATCTACTTCCTCGTGCTAGCCTACCTGCCGATGCCGGGGGTCATTATCGCCTTCAAGGAGTACACGTATAACGGCGGCATCTTCGGAAGCGAATGGAACGGGCTGACGAACTTCGAATTTTTCTTCCACTCCGGCAAGCTGTGGAACGTCACGAAGAACACGATCCTGTTCAACCTGGCGTTCCTGGCGCTCAATACGATCGTCTCGGTGCTCGTCGCCGTCCTCATCGCGGAGATGGTCGGCAAGTGGTTCAAGAAGACGGCCCAGACGTTCATGTTCCTGCCCTACTTCATCTCCTGGGTGACGGTGTCGGCGTTCTTCTACAACATCTTCAACTACGATTACGGCACGGTGAACGGCTGGCTCCGGTCGATCGGGGCCGAGCCGATCGACATCTACTCGAATCCGAACGCCTGGCTGATCCTGCTCCCGCTGTTCTACGTCTGGAAGGGCATCGGCTTCTCGAGCGTGCTGTACTTGTCGGCCATCATGGGCACGGACCAAGAGAGCTACGAATCGGCGAAGATCGACGGCGCGAACATCTATCAACGCATCCGGTACATTACGCTTCCGCTGCTTACGCCGACGATCGTCACGCTCCTCCTGCTCGGCTTGTCCCGTATCATGCGCGGCGAGTTCGACATGTTCTACCAGTTGATCGGAGACAACGGGCTGCTGGCGGACAGGACGGACATCATCGACACGTTCGTCTTCCGGTCGCTCATCTTCTCGAACGACTTCGGCATGTCCTCCGCGGGCGGCGTGTACCAGTCGGTGCTCAGCTTCTTCATCATCTACGCCGTCAACTGGATGGTGAAGAGATGGAATCGCGATTATGCCCTCTATTAGACCGATCCTCCGAGCGGAGAAAGGCGGGTATCCCTTGTGAAAATGACCAAAGACGTGCTTTCCTTCAACATTCTGGCGTTCCTCGTCGTCGGAACGGTCGGCATCGCCGCGATTCTGCCGTTCGTCCTGCTGCTCGTCGGATCGATCGAATCCGAGAGCACGATTCTGCGGCACGGTTACTCGCTCTTCCCGAGAACGTTCGATCTCAGCGCGTACAAGTTCATCGCGAGCGAGCCGGGCAAGCTGATCCACAGCTACATGGTTACGATCTTCATTACGGTCGTAGGGACGTGCGTCGCCATCTTCTTCTCCTCGATGTGCGCCTACGTCCTGTCGAGGAAGGACGTCAAATACCGCAACCACCTGGCGTTCTACCTGTTCTTCACGACGCTGTTCAGCGGCGGGCTCGTTCCTTACTACTTGCTCGTGTCCAACTATCTGGACCTGCGCAACTCGCTGTCGATCCTGCTCCTGAACGGCATGTTCAACGTCATCTACATTCTCATTCTGAGAACTTATATCTCGGGCAGCATCCCGGACTCGATCTCCGAATCGGCGAAGATCGACGGCGCGAACGACTTCCGGATCTTCATTACGATCGTGTTCCCGCTGCTTAAGCCGGCGCTCGCCTCCATCGGCCTGTTCATCGCGCTCGGCTACTGGAACGACTGGTATACGGCGATGCTCTTCATCTCCGAGGATCAGCTGTTCCCGCTGCAATACACGCTATACCGCATCTTAAGCTCCACGACGTTCGCGAAGCAACTGCTTCAGAACAGCGGCGCGGTATCGGCCATCGAGCTCCCGCAGCAGACCGTCAAGCTCGCGCTGACCGTCGTCGCGACGGGGCCGATCGTCTTCGCCTATCCGTTCGCGCAGAAGTACTTTATCGCCGGTCTGACGATCGGCTCGGTCAAAGGTTAATCCCGCTCTACGTGGGCGGTTAACAAGATACAACCAATATATGGGAGGTTGCTACGAAGATGAGCATGCAAACCAAGCCGTTCCGTTCCGTCTTGTTCGCCATGATCTGTCTCATGCTTGTACTAGCTGCTTGCTCCAACAACAACGATAAGAATGCGAGCAGCAGCAGCGCTCCGCCTTCGGAGACGAGCGCGCCGTCGGAATCGAACACGCCGTCAGAGTCCAGTACGCCGTCCGAATCGGCCCCCGAGCCGCTGGAGAAGGTGACGCTCCGGTTCGTCCTGCTCGGCGAAGCGCCGAAGGACAATGACGCCGTCATGGCGGAGGTCAACAAGAAGCTGCAAGCGGACCTGAACGCGACGATCGAGCTGACGTACTTGCCGTTCGCCGAATACGAGACTAAGTACCCGCTGGTGTTGGCTTCCCCGCAGGATTGGGACGTCATCTTCGGCAACGTGAACTACGGCTCGAACGCGTCCAAAGGCGGTTACCGCGAGATTACGCTCGACGACGTGAAGAACAACATGCCCATGACCGCGGCGGCCACGACCGACGGCATGTGGGCGGATGCCCGCGTCGACGGCAAGATCTACATGATCCCGCAAACGTTCAAGGAGCTCGACGTCGGCACGGGATTCTATCGCGAGGATATTCGGAAGAAGTATAGCGTGCCCGAGATCAAGTCCTATGCGGACCTCACCCCGTACTTCCAAGCGATCAAGGACAACGAGAAGGGCATGCTGCCAGTCGACGGCGGCGCTACCGACATTCAGGGCATCTTCGGCGGGCTGCTGCAGAACTGGGTGCACAAGGAATCGCGCGACCTGATCGGCTTCTTCCCGGACGATCCGAACTACACGATCACCGGTCTGCTCGACGAGGGCTTCAAGGCGAAGTACACCGCGGCCGCGAAGCAGATGAAGGAGTGGGCGGACAAAGGCTTCTTGCCGAAAAACCCGTTCGTTCAAAAAACGGCGGCCCAAGATCTCGCCAAGGAAGGCAAATCCGGCTATTGGGGTAACGCGTTCGAGAACTACGCGCAGTACAGCAACGACATGATCGCCAAGGGCTGGGAGCTCGGCTCTGTCAACAACCTGACCGCCTCCGGTGTCGTCATGACCCGTCCGGCGACGGGCAACGGCTTCGCGTTCTCGCCGGCGACCAAGAACTATGAACGCGCCATGAAGGCGGTCGACTTGCTGCATCAGGACAAATCGTACAACATGCTGCTCGCGTTCGGCGTCGAAGGCAAGCACTACACGATCAACGGGGACGGCAAGCTCGTCGTCGCCAAGTCCGATCCGAACCCGTACCCGATGTACGGAGCGGGTTGGTGGTCCAACAACCGCGACCAATGGCCGCCGCTCGAGAGCTACACGCAGCAGTACATCGACACGAAGAAGGCGTTGCTCGACAAGGCGGCTCCGTATCTGCTTAACGGCTTCAACGTCGACACGTCGAACATCAAGACGGAGCTCGCCCTTATCGTGAATATCGAGAAGCAATACTCGTTGCCGATTCAACTGGGTCTCGTCAAAGACGTCGACGCTTCCGTCGCCGATCTCATCGAGCGCTATAAGAAAGCGGGCGCGGAGAAAGTCGCCGAAGAAGTCAAGAAGCAAGCGGCCGCGTTCGTCGCTTCCAAGCAAGCCAAGTAACGACGGAATGCAGTCTGTCGCGAGCGGCCCCTCCGGTTGAACGGAGGGGCCTTGCTGATGAGAGGAGAGAGCGCAATGGAATCGTCGGGTAACGGAGCCTTCTCCTTGTTCGAGTCGCCGACCGAAGCGTATCGGGGCAAGCCCTTCTGGTCGTGGAACGGGGAATTGAACCAAGAAGAAATGCTGCGCCAGATTCGCGTGTTCAAGGAGATGGGCTTCGGCGGCTTCTTCATGCATTCGCGTACGGGCTTGGCAACGGAATACTTGGGCGACGAGTGGATGGACCTTACCGAGGCTTGCGCCGAAGAGGCGGAGAAGCTCGGCTTGGAGGCATGGCTGTACGACGAGGACCGGTGGCCGAGCGGAACGGCGGGGGGAACGGTGACCGCCGACCCGGCCTATCGGCGAAGGTTCATTCGGCTGAGCGTCTATCCCCCCGGCGAGTATGCGGGCGCGGAGGGGGCGATCGCCGTCTTCGCGTGCAGGCTCGAAGGGTTGGCCGTATTCGATTGCCTGCGGCTGGAGGATCGGGATACGGAGACGGGGAGCGTTGATCCGTCTCAGTGGGTGCTGGCGTTCACGATCGAGGAGATGGCCGGCGAGCCGTTCTATAACGGGAACTGCTACGTCGATACGATGAACGCGGACGCGACGGCCCGGTTTCTGGAGAGTACGCACGAGAAGTACGGAGACCGGATCGGACGGCGCTTCGGGCAAGTCGTCCGAGGCATCTTCACGGACGAACCGCACCGCGGAGCGGTCATGGACGGCTTCGGCCTGCGCAATCGCGACGCGGAATGGTTGACGCCTTGGACGGACGCGTTGTTCGAAGCGTTCGACCGACGATTCGGGTATGGCTTGGAGGACCGCTTGCCGGAGCTGTTCCTGCACCCGGAAGGCCGGGCCGTATCGCAGGTGAAGTGGCATTACATGGAGCTGCTGCAGCAATTGTTCCTGGACAACTTCGCCGTGCCGGTGCGGGAGTGGTGCGGGCGGAACCGGATGATTCTGACCGGGCACGTGCTGCACGAGGATTCGTTGTCCGCGCAAGCGGCCATGTGCGGATCCGTCATGCGGTATTACGAGCATATGGATTATCCGGGCGTGGACGTCTTGACGGAAGGCAACAGGTGCTATTGGATCGTTAAGCAATTGTCGTCCGCTGCGCGCCAGACGGGACGGCGGTGGCTGTTGTCCGAGCTGTACGGGTGCACGGGATGGCAGATGAACTTCAAGAGCCATAAGGCGGTCGGAGATTGGCAAGCGCTCTTCGGCATTAACCTGCGGTGCCACCATCTCTCTTGGTACACGATGGAGGGGGAAGCGAAGAGGGATTATCCGGCGAGCCTGTCCGACCAATCGGCTTGGTGGAGGGAGTATGCGTACGTCGAGACGTACTTCGCCCGTCTCGGCGTGATATTGTCCCAGGGCAAGCCGATATGCGACGTGCTCGTGCTGAATCCGATCGAGAGCGTATGGTGTCAAGTGTACCCGGGATGGTCTCGGCAGTTAGAGGCGCAGTCTCCTGCCGTCCGGCAACTGGAACGGCAATACGAGGATCTGTTCCATTGGCTCGCGGGCGCCCGCATCGACTTCGATTACGGCGACGAAGAGATGATGGCGCGGCTCGGCGGCATTGATGCGGATGAGGACGGACGGCCTGTCTTCGAGCTCGGTCAAGCCCGCTATCGCACCGTCGTCGTCGGCGGCATGGAGACGATGAGAAGCGCGACGCTGGCGTTGCTTCGCCGGTTCCGGGAGGCGGGCGGCAACGTGCTCTTCGTCGGCTCCGCGCCGGGCTACGTCGATGCCGTCCTTTCCGACGAGGCTTCGGCGTTGGCTGCGGATTCGACGAGCGTCCCCTTCTCCCGGGACGAGACGATCGCGGCGTTGCGTCGGCTCGGTTCGGCGGGAATTCTGGTGACGGATTCGGCGACTGGACAAGAGATCGACGATATGTGCGCCCAGATTCGGGAAGAGGGCGACGTGCTGTACCTCGTGCTGTTGAACATGGACGGCAACCGGGGCAAAAGCGGCGTTCGCATTCGCGTCCCGGCGACAGGGGTGGCGGAAGAGTGGCACTGCGCGACGGGTACCCGGACGGTCGTCGGCGCCGAGCTCGAAGAAGACGGAATGGTTATCGTAGCCGACTTCCCTCCCGGAGGCGAGAGGGCGTTCGTGATCGACCGGTCGAAGGCTCCCGTATCCGTACCCGTGGCTGTTCGCGATGTCGCCGATTTCGTTCGCGCGGGTACGTGGGAGGGATCTTTCGCTTACCGGTTGGAAGAACCGAACGTGTGCGTGCTGGATTACGCCTCCCTGCAGCGGGGAGAAGAACCGGCGAGAGAGGCCGACGACATCTTGCGCGTCGATCGCGCGATTCGCTCGGAGATCGGCGTTCCGTTCCGCGGAGGCGATATGGTCCAGCCTTGGTTCGCGGCCAAGAATGGCGCTCGGGAAGCTTCGGAGGGTTACCCCGTCAAGCTGGCGTTCGATTTCCAAGCGGAGCATATCCCGGAAGGGGACGTCTGCCTCGCGATCGAACGGCCGGAACGGTTCCTCGTCACCGTGAACGGGTGCCCGGTTACGAACCGGTCGACCGAGGGGCGATGGGTCGACCGCTGCTTCGTTCGGCTTGCGATTCCCTCGGAAGCGCTGAGGCTCGGGGATAATCGGGTCGTGTTGGAGACGAGGTTCGAAGAGGCTTCCCAGTTGGAAGCGATCTACGTGCTAGGTTCGTTCGGCGTCGACTTGCAAGGTAACCGCAAGACGCTGACGAGACTGCCCGAGAAGCTGGACGTCGGCGACGTCGCGAAGCAAGGCTTGCCCTTCTACGGAGGGCGCATCACGTATTCGTTGCCGCGGCCAGTCTCGGATGCCTCCGGATCCGAAGGCATCCGAGACTGGCCGCTCGTCGTATCGTTTCCTTCCTACGAGGCCGCCTGCCTCGTCGTTCGCGACGGGCGAGAGGAACGAGTCGTCGCTTGGGAGCCTTGCGAAGCGCGTATGGATTGGAGCGGCAGTCCGGAAGCGAAGGGAGATCTTGAGGTCGACGTCGTGCTGACGAGACGCAATACGTTCGGTCCGCTGCATATGTTGCCTGCCGTTGCTCCCTTCTACGCGCCATGGAGCTGGTTGACTGAAGGGGACGCCTACACGGACGGTTACGTGCTGTGGCCGGCAGGACTGCTGGCCGCGCCGGAATGGAGGATCGTACGATGACGAGACGTAAGGCGTTCGTGACGCCGACGACGCACTGGGATCGCGAATGGGTCATGACGAGAGGGCAGTTCCAAGTCCGTTGGGTGAATCTGGTCGATCGTCTGCTGAGCATCATAGCCGAGCATCCGAATTACCGGTTCTTACTCGACGGGCAAGCGATCGTCTTGGAAGACTACTTGTCCATTCGGCCGGAGAAGCGGGAGCTGGTGTCTTCGCTGCTGTCCGAAGACCGATTGATCGCCGGTCCTTGGTACGTGCTCGCGGATCAGTTTCTGGAGAACGGGGAATCGATGATCCGCAACCTGCTCATCGGGATGCAGGAAACGCGCGGGAAGGGCGGGCGACCGATGATGCTCGGCTACGTGCCGGATTCCTTCGGCAGCTTGGCCAGCCTGCCGCTCATCCTGAACGGCTTCGGCATCCGGCTCGCGACGTTCGGGCGAGGACGGCCGACGCGGGACGAGGATCGGTCCTGGTACGAATTCGAATGGGAGGGACCCGCGGGCTCGAGCGTCTTGGCGGCCAACCGCGGGTATAGCGAAGGAGTGTTCCTGAGCTATCCGGACATCTGGACGGATATAACGAGGCCGGAATCGCTGCGGCCGGAACCGGCGGCGGTGCTGGAGGCGTTCTTGAAGGAAGCCGCGGAACAGAGCGCGAAGGCGGCGGCATCGCCGCTATACTTCCCGGTCGGCATCGATCATATGGAGCCGAGAGCTTCTCTGCCGGGCATCGTCGACTACATCAACGCGAACCAGGACGAATACGAGATCGTCTTCGGCACGCCGGAAGACTACTTGAACGCCGTGGCGGCGGAAGCGGGGACCTTACAGCAATATCGCGGCGAGATGCGGGGCTCGGAGCAGGCGCCGATGGATCTCGTCGGCACGCTCTCCTCGCATATGCCCTTGAAGCAAGCGAACGACCGCTGCGAGACGATGCTGCAGAGAAGCTTGGAGCCGCTATGGACGATGGCTCGCATGGCGGGCGGCGCGGCATATCCGGCCGGACTGCTTCGCCATCTATGGAAGCTGCTGCTCGCGAACCACCCGCACGACTCCATCTGCGGCTGCAGCCTGGACCAAGTGCACCGCGACATGATGAACCGCTACGAAGAGATCGAGGGCACGGGAGCGTATCTGATCAAGGACGGCTTGCACGCGCTATTGCCCGCCATCGACACGTCGCATGCGGACGAACGTGCCGTCGCCCTCGTCGTCGTGAATCCGCTCGGAAGGACGAAGACGGCGCCGGTACGGCAGCTCGCTCGCGTTACGCGCCGATTCAAGCACGAAGCCTACGAGCTGATCGACGAGAAGGGAGCCGTCGTTCCTTCGCGCGTTCGCCGGGTCGCTTGCAAGAACAAGGACTTGGAGAGCGTCTATATGACCGCGGACATGCTTGCCCGCGTGTCGTCCAAGGACGCGGACGACGACAAGGCGGACGATCTCGTGTTAACCGTCTTGGAGGTCGACTTCTTGGCGGAAGCGGTGCCGGGAATCGGATACCGGACGTATTGGATTCGGCAAGCGAGTCTGGCAAGCAGGGAAGCGGTCGTAACGGCGACGGCGACGGCGATGGCGAAGGTGAAGGCAACCGACAACGGCATGGAGAACGCCGGGCTTGCCGTTCGCTTCCATGCGGACGGAACGTTCGACTTGACCTACAAGCGGACGAGTCGCGTCTATTCGGGGCTGCATTACTTCCTGGATCGAGAAGAGGTTGGGGATCTGTACGACCATCATGAGTACCCTGAGCGGGACGAGAGAGATTCGCGCGCCGTCGGGGCGGCATGGCGGCTGCACGAAGCGTTCGCCGACCGGGTCGTGTTCCGAGCCGAGCTGGCTTGGTCACTGCCCGAAGCAGCCGGGCCGTCGGCTCGCTCCGCGACGCAGCGCCGAATGCCGATCGTCGCTTACGCGACGCTGCGCGCGGGCATCGATCGGCTGGAGTTAGCCGTCGAGCTGGACAATAACTGCGACGACCACATGCTTCGCGTCGCGTTCGAGACGGGCATCCGGACGGAGACGGCGTCCGCGTACGATCACTATCACGTCGTCGAGAGGACGGCGGGCAAGCCCGGACCGGAGTGGCGGGACGAACCGTTCCAGGAATTCGTCGACGTGTCCGACGGCAGGGACGGCCTCTGCCTATCTACGCGAGGCTTGCCGGCTTACGAGGCGGAGCAAGGGGACGACGGCGTTCGCCTGCTCTTGACGCTGCTTCGGTCCGCCGGCCATATCGGACCCGCGGCCGGAGCGAACTATCCGGCGCCGGGCGGCCAATGCCGTGGCGAGCATCGCTTCGAATACGCGCTCATTCCGCATGAAGGCGATTGGCGGCAAGGCGATTGCTTGGCCCAGGCGAGCGATTACCGGACGCCGCTGCTCGCCGAAGGCGATTCGCTGCACGGTGGCGAGCTCCCTTCTTGCGCCTCGTTGCTTCGCGTCGCCGATGCCGACGGCGCGGAGCCGTTCGCCAGCTGTCTGAAGCAGGCGGAAGACGGGGACGGTTTGGTGCTGCGGCTATGGAACGATCGCGAGTCGCGAGTCATATCGGCGTCGAGTCCGCTAGGCGTCGTCAAGGCGCGAAGCGTCATGCTCGACGAGTCGGATGCGGATGCGGAGGGGGCGAATGCGGATGGCGCCGGCGGGTTTGATTGTCCGGCTGAATCCATCCTGACGCTAAGGTTCGGAGACGGAGCGGGAGCAATCGAATAGAAGAACCGCGAGGCAAGGGTTATTCTTCGGTCGGCTAGCCGACCAAGGGATGACCCTCTTTAACGTCTTACGAACCAGAACGATTATAAGTATCCAAACCGCTGATTCAGCGGAAAGAAGCGAAAACGGCGGATTGATCGATGGAAGGGGCGGCGTTCCGCGTGCCATGATTCGGGTACGGTCCGTACGGCGGAGATTGGAATCGCTTACACCATGCGGAACGATATTATCGAATCGAGAGGGAGATCACATGAGACAGATCGCGAGAACCCGCATCACCGCTTTATGCGCAGTAAGCTTGTCCGCAGCGTTGGTAGCGGGGTGCGGCAACGACGGCAATACGAATACAGAGAATAGCGCGCCGGCGTCCGCATCCGCCCCCGCATCCAGCCAAGCCGCAAGCGAGACGCCGAAGGAGCCCGCGGCGCTCTCCATGATCCAGCCGGATCTCGGACGGGTATGGAAGGACGACAATCCGGGGACCAAGGAGCTCGAGGCCCGCGCGAACGTCAAGCTGAAAGTGACGATGTATCCGAACAACGATTTCAACAGCAAGTACAACGTGCTCGCCGCTTCGGGCGATATCCCGGACCTCAGCCGGCTCGGCGCCTTCGACTACCAGAACTACGCGGATCAAGGTCTCTATATGGATCTGACGGAACTGATCGAACAGTACGGTCCGAACCTGAAGCAGAACATCCCGGCCGAGCTGTGGGAGCTGACGAAATACAAGGGCAAGCAGTTCGTCATCCCGTACGAGAACGTCGCGGGCAAGGAAGTCCCGGTTCTGCGGAGGGACTGGTTGGATAAGCTGCAGCTGAAGGCGCCCACGAACCTCGACGAATTCGAAGCGATGCTGCAAGCGTTCACGTTCGACGATCCGGACGGCAACGGCAAAGCCGACACGTACGGACTGGGCGTGACGAACACCTACAGCGAATCGTTCATGCCGATCTTCGGCGCGTACGGCGTGGCGCCCGGCTTCATCGGCGGCAGCACGCCGATGGCGAGCTACGCGAAGGACAATACGATTACCCCCGTCGCGGTGTCGCCGGAGTATAAGGAGGCGATCGGCTACATCAAGAAGCTGTGGGACGCCAAGGTCATCGATCCTGAGCTGTTCACGCTCAAGGCCGACCAAGCGCTGCAGAAGGCGGCGCAAGGCAAGATCGGGTACTTCAACGCCTGGTGGTCGATCGCGCCGCAGCAGCTGACCCAGCAATTGAAGATGAACGAGATCGTGCCGGGCGCGAAGTGGGATCCGATTCTGCCGGGACTCGTCGGACCGGAAGGCAAGAGCGGCATGTACTCCTTCGGCAACGTCGGCGCATCCGTCGCGATCTCCGCGAAAGCCAAAAACCCGGAGGAAGCGATTAAGTTCCTCGACTACCTGTCCACGGAAGAAGGCTGGGAGCTCGCGCGCTTCGGCATTAAGGGCACGCATTATACGTCGGCGACCGAGCCGAGAACACCGGAAGGCCAGCAAGCGTACGACGAGAAGTGGCTCGATCCGCTGAGCCAGGTCGTCTCCCGCGTCGATCTCGTGCAGAAGGCCGCGGCCGGTACGACGAACCCGGTCGAGATCGAGAACAACCGGTTCATCAACGCCGCATCGAGCTATACGTTGTACCAGGACATCTTCTACGGCATTCCGCTGACGGAGGAACACAAGACGTACGGCGCCGACGTGGCGAAGTACGAAGAAGAGATGTTCATCAAGTTCGTCACGGGCGTAGAATCGCTCGACAAGTGGGACGATTACGTCGCGACGTGGAAGAAGAAGGGCGGCAAGACCGTATTCGATTCCAAGGTTAACAAGTACAACGAGCTGAAGGGCACGCAGATGGCTTCCGGCGTATAAGCCGACGACAAGCCCGGAATAGAACGGGAGCGCGGGTCGCTCCGACGGGGGGCCGCGCTCGCGGTCCCCCGTTCCGTTCCCGAATGCGCCAAACCGACGTTATTTATCCGAATCGACGATTCGGCGAAATGGCGCCGTATGCGCGATTTGTCCGCTAGCGGCCGCGCGCCCGCCGTGCCATGATACGGATACGGATCGGCCGCGATAGACCGAAACCGCTTACACCTACACCATAACTTCCATCGCAAGAAGGAGAGGGACGATGCCGATGTCATCTGCTAACCTGAGCGCGCCCGCGGTCGCCGCGCGGGAGAAGGCGCGAACGAGCAAGCGGAGAGGATTCCGCAATACGATGAGACGTTACGGTTCGCTGTACGCGCTGTTCGTTCCGGTGCTCGCGTACTACGCAATTTTCCATTACGCTCCGATGGCCGGGGGCATTATCGCGTTCAAGCATTACAACTTCATGGACGGCATGTTCGGCAGCCCTTGGGCGGGGCTGGACCACTTCAAGAGATTCATCGAGAACGGGGACTTCTGGGTCGTGTTCAACAACACGATCGTGCTCGCCTTCTATCGGACGTTGTTCGGCTTCCCGGCCCCGATTCTGTTCGCGATCCTGATGTACGAGATGAGGTTCGCGAGGTGGCGGCGCCTGTTCCAGACCGTGTCGTACTTGCCGCACTTCGTCTCTTGGGTCGTCGTCTACGGCTTGATGTACAACTTCTTCTCGGAGAGCGGCCTGATCAACTCGATACTGAAGTCGTCGTTCGGCGACACGGTTCCGTTCCTGTCCTCGACCGACTACTTCCGGACGATGTTCGTCGGAAGCGCGCTGTGGAAGGAAATCGGCTGGAACGCGATCATCTTCCTGGCCGCGCTGACGAAGGTCGATCCCCATCTGTACGAAGCTTCCGCGATGGACGGGGCGAACCGCCTGCAGCGCATGTGGCACATTACGCTGCCCGGCATCCGGAGCGTCATCAGCATCATGTTCATCATGAGCCTCGGCGGGCTGCTCAGCGTCAGCTTCGAGCAAGTGCTCGTCATGATCAACCCGCAGGTGTCTTCCGTCGCGGAGGTACTCGACTATTACATTTACCGCGTCGGTCTGCTCAACATCAACAACTTCAGCTACGCGGCGGCCGTGGGCATGTTCCGGACGCTCATCGCGCTCGCGCTCGTGCTGATCGCCAACCGGATGGCGAAGAAAATCGACGAGGAGGGCGGCATATGGTAAAGGGCTCGACCGGCAATCTGACGAAGCCCGGCATCGCCGACTATGCGATCTGGGCGTTCCTGATGCTCATCTGCGTCACGACTCTGTATCCTTTCCTGAACGTGCTGTTCGTCTCGTTCGCGAATATGAAGGACATCGTCGAGAACAATGGGATGCTGCTGTTCCCCAAGTCCATCCATCTCGACAGCTATCGTTACGTGCTTCGCTACTCGGGCTTGCTGGACGCTTACGGCGTCACGATCTTCATTACGGTCGTCGGCACGATCATCAACCTCGTCATGACGTCGCTGGGCGCGTACGTGCTGTCCAACCGGGATTTGCCGGGACGCAACGTCTTGATGATGATCGTGCTCATCGCGATGCTGTACAGCGGCGGCTTGATTCCGTCCTACCTCGTCGTGCGCTCGCTGCATCTGGTCGACACCGTATGGGCGCTCATGCTGCCTTCCGCGATCAACGCTTGGCTGCTGATTCTCATGCGCAACTTCTTCCAAGGGGTTCCTACGGAGCTCCGGGAGTCGGCCCGCATCGACGGGTGCTCGGAGCTAGGGATCATGATCCGCATCATGATGCCGCTGTCGCTGCCGATCATCGCCACGCTCGCGCTCTTCTACGGCGTCGGGCACTGGAACGAATATATTAACGTCATTATCTATATCAACAATCCCGATCTATCGACGCTGCAGTTGATTCTGCGGAAAATGTACACGTTCTCCATCGACCAACTGAGCGGCGACAGCCTGCCTCCGCCCGTCGAGACGATACGCGCCGCGACGATCATGATGTCGGCGCTGCCGATCGTGATGGTGTATCCGTTCCTCCAGAAGTATTTCGTGCAAGGACTCATGGTAGGATCTGTAAAGGGATAAAAGGCTATGTTGTCGTCCGGGCTTGGCTTATAATATAACTCTATCAGACGGGAGGGGGATGCCGATGAAACCGACGACGAGATCCCGCGCGGCCGCTTGCTGCGCCTTATCCTTAACGGTCGCGATGGCGGCCGGCTGCGCGAACGGCGGCAACGCGCCGACCGGTTCCGGCGCGGCCGGCGACGGCGATTCGCCGCGTGCCTCCGCATCGCTCTCCCTCATCCAGCCGGATCTCGGGCGCGTCTGGAAGGACGACAACCCGAGCACGCTGGAGCTCGAAGCCCGGACCGGCGTCAAGCTGAAAGCGACGATGTATCCGAACAACGACTTCAACGGCAAGTACAACGTGCTCGCCGCTTCGGGCGACATCCCGGATCTCAGCCGGCTCGGCGGCTTCGATTACCAGAACTACGCCGACCAAGGCCTCTATCTGGAGCTGACGGACCTCATCGACCGCTACGGTCCGAACTTGAAGAAGAACATTCCCGCGGAATTGTGGGAACTGACGAAATATAAGGGCAAGCAATACGTCATCCCTTACGAGAACGTCGCCGGCAAGGAAGTGCCGGTCGTGCGGGGCGATTGGCTGGATAAGCTGGGGCTGAAGCCGCCGGCGAACCTGGACGAGTTCGAAACCATGTTGCAAGCGTTCACATTCGAGGATCCCGACGGCAACGGCGCGGACGACACGTACGGGCTCGGGGTGACGAACTCCTACAGCGAATCGTTCATGCCGATCTTCGGCGCCTACGGCATCGCGCCGGGCTTCATCGGCGGCAGCGCGCCGATGGCGAGCTACGCGGAAGGCGATACGATCGTTCCCGTCGCGATATCTCCGGCTTACAAATCGGCGATCGCGTATATCAAGAAGCTGTGGGACGCCAAGGTCGTCGATCCGGAGCTGTTCACGATTAAGCAGGATCAGGCGTTGCTGAAAGCGGCCCGAGGCAAGATCGGCTACTTCAACGCATGGTGGTCGATCGCGCCGCAGCAACTGACCCAGCAGTTGAAGATGAAGGAGCTCGTGCCGGAGGCAAGGTGGGAGCCGATCCTGCCCGGCATCGTCGGTCCGGAAGGCAAGAGCGGCATGTACTCTTTCGGCAACGTCGGCGCATCGATCGCGATTTCGGCGAAGGCCGAGCATCCCGAAGCGGCGATCCGGTTCTTGGATTACTTGTCGACGGAAGAAGGCTGGGAGCTGGCGAAGTTCGGCGTGAAGGGGACGCACTATACGTCCGCGACCGAGCCGAGAACGCCGGAAGGTCAGCGGGCTTACGACGAGAAGTGGCTGGACCCGCTCAGCCAGATCGTCTCCCGCGTCGATCTCGTCCAACAGGCCGGAGAGGGCACGAAGGACCCGATCGAGAGAGAGAACAACCGGTTCATCGATGCGGCTTCGAGCTATACGTTGTATTCGGATATTTTCTACGGCATCCCGCTTACGGAGGAACATAAGACGTACGGCGCCGACGTGGCGAAGTACGAGGAGGAGATGTTCATCCGGTTCGTGACCGGCCAAGCGTCGCTGGACGAATGGGACGACTACGTCGACACGTGGAAGAAGAAGGGCGGCAAGGCGGTGCTCGATTCCAAGATCGTCCTGTACAACGAGCTGAAGGGGACGCGGATGAAGGCCGGGGCGTAACGTGCTCGGACGAAGGGGGCGCGGCGCCGTTCCGCATGGGGAGGGGGGTCTACCGATGGTTCGCGCGAAGAGATGGCGATTCATGCAGAGCAGCTTATTTGAGTATTTCTATTATTTCTTGGCGTTGTCGTTATTGGTTGCGTTTACATCCGGCGGCGCGCTCTATTATACGTCCTCGAAGATTCTGTGGAAGGATGCCATCCAGTCGAGCAGCAATACGCTGCAGTTGCTGAAGAACGGGCAGGAGATCGTCCTGTCCGAGGTCGACAAGGCGATGGAAGCCGTATTCCTCGACTCGACGTTCCTGAACTACATGGAGTATCAGAACAATTCCGATATCGTCATGCAGCTTCGGGTCCAGCAGCGGCTGGACAACGTCGTGCTCGCGAGCGACTACATTCATTCCGTCTATATTTACTATACCGGCCCGCGGTTCGTCTTGTCTTCCAAGGACGGCGCGCTTCCGCTGGCGCAGTTCAACGACCGGGCGTTCGCCGAGTCGCTCGTCGGCCAGACGATCGACGAGTCGTTCGATCGCACGCGCGCGCTTCCCGCGATCTCGTCGACGCGCGACGAGACGGTCATGACGATCGTGAAGACGCTGCCGATCATCTATTCGGGAACGCCGGCCGCGTACGTCGTCATGAACATCAAGAGCGACTATCTAATCAAGATCATGGACTCCCTCAACACGAACGACGACGCGCACTTGATCGTGACCGACCGGGAAGGCCATATTCTCTCTCAGAAAACATCGGAGGATTCGTCGCCCGTCAGCGGAACGTCGGGCGAATTCGATATCTCGATATTGAGCGGCGCGTCCGGGAACCTGTTCACCGACGTACGGGGCGCGGAATCGCTCGTCTGCTACGTCCAATCCGAGGCGAGCGGCTGGAAGTACATCTACACACTCCCGAAGAAGGCGATCACGAAGAGCCTGAGCGTATGGAGCAAGGCGACGGTCATCATCTGCACGCTTGCGATTCTGCTTAGCTTGCTCGGCTCGCTCTTGTTATCGAGGCGAATATTCAATCCCCTTAATCGTATGCTCGGCATGCTGCGGGGGGCATCGAGCGATTCCCGGCAAGCCGCGGACGGCGGCAAGGAAGTCGCGCAGATCGAACGGAACGTCAACCGGCTCATCGTGCACAATCAAGACTTGACGCTGCTGCTCCAGGATTACGAGAAGCACAGCCGCGATAAGTTCCTGCTGCGGCTCGCGAGCGGCGTCGAGCTGATCGACGCCAGGACGACGGAACGCCTCACGTACTACGGGGTCAAGCTCGATGCGGAAGGCAGCTTCCTTATCGTCATCGTCTCCCTGGACGATTACGCGAAGTTCAGCCAGGAAGTGCACGAATCGATGCGCAACGAGCTGCTCGTGAAGCTGTCCGAACGGATCCAAGCCGAAGCTTTCGGCGACCGGTTCGATGCCGGCTACCTCGTCGAGTCCGAGACGAACGAGATGGTGCTCGTGCTGAACGCGCGCCATACCGGGGAAGACGCCGCGGCGATACGCGCCGAGCTGTACCCATGGCTTCGTTACTTGCACGAGACGCTGCAGGCGGAATCGGGCCGATCGGTCACGCTCGGCGTCAGCTCGCTGCACAGAGGGCTGAACGAGCTGGGCGAATGCTTCTCGGAAGCCGAATCCGCGGCCGGGCAGAAGCTCATCTACGGCTATAACAACGTGATTTTCTACAAGGAGCCTCAGACGGAGTCGGCCATCGCCCTCTACCCGCTGAAGATCGAGAAGCAGCTGCTCACGTTCTTCAAGACCGGGAACAGAGACGGCGTCTCGCAGAGCCTGTTGGAGTTCGAGCGTCATATGATGACGCACCATGCCGACCAGATCGAAGTCGTCCGGCAGTACTTCCTGCAGTTGTTCTCGTCTTCCTTGCGGAGCATCTACGAGATCGACGCCAATCTCGGCTTCCAGTCGTCCATCCAGCAATTGCGCTACACCGACTTGATCGAGCTGGAGACGATGCAGAGCATGGTGAAGTACATGCAGGTGCTGTACGATCTGATCCTCGACCAGCTCGACCAGAAGAGAAGCATGAAGAACAAGGAATTGATCGCAGACGTGACCGCATACGTCGACGAGCATCTCGGCGAGGACCTGTCGATCGAACGGCTAAGCGAGCTGTTCGCGATCAGCACGTCGCACCTGCGGAAGATCTACAAGGAAGAGACCGGCCGCACGCTCAAGGAGACGATCGGCGACAAGCGGATCGACAAGGCGAAGGCGCTCCTCGGCGAGCCGAATTGGAAGATACAGGACATCGCCTTGCAAGTCGGATATTTAACCGTGCAATCGTTCGCGAAGGCGTTCAAGATGGAGACCGGCAAGGCGCCGGGCGAATATCGGGAACAGCTCCTTCGCGGGAACGGCGCGGGCGTCCGGAGGACGTCCGAGTAGCAAGCGAAGAGAGGAGCGCGCAATTGTGGCAAGCTTATCGTTAGCCGGCATTCCGTCGCCGATCTTGTTAAAGGGCAACGAACGGATCGCCTACCGCGATCCAGCGGCCATCTACGCTGATGGCGTATTCCGTTTATTCTACACGTTGGTTGAGACGGAGGAGGACGGGCAAGCGTTCCTCTATACGGCTACGAGCGAGAGCAGAGACTTGATTCGCTGGAGCGAGCCGAGACGGCTGACGCCGAGAGATCAAGCCTTGAACTATTCGAGTCCCGGCAATGTCGTTCGTCGCGACGGCCGGTGGGTCATGTGCCTGCAGACGTACCCGCGGCCGAACGGGGAGAAGTACGCGAACGGGACGGCCCGCCTCTATACGATGGAGAGCGCGGATCTCGTTCATTGGACGGAGCCGGAGCTGCTGAAGGTGAAGGGAGTAGATACGCCGGTCGAGGAGATGGGCCGCATGATCGACCCGTACCTTGTCGAGAGCATTCAAGAGCCCGGCAAGTGGTGGTGCTTCTTCAAGCAGAACGGCGTCAGCATGTCGTATTCGTACGATCTGAAGCATTGGTCGTACGCCGGGCATGCCGAGGCAGGAGAGAACGTGTGCGTCGTCGCCCGGGGAGACCATTATCTGATGCTTCATTCCCCGGACAACGGAATCGGCGTCAAGCGATCCGCGGACCTCGTCCGTTGGGACGATGACGGGACGCTTCTCACGCTCGGTCAGCGGGAGTGGGAGTGGGCGAGAGGCCGGATAACGGCCGGTTTCCTGCTGGACTGCACCAGCGTAGCGGGAATCGGCAAGTACTTGCTGTTCTTCCACGGAACCGGCCCTCAGGGCGAGGACGTCATCTTCGATACTCACGCGTGCATAGGCATCGCGTGGAGCGACGATCTCGTCGAATGGCATTGGCCGGTATGATAGACTGAGACTATGTTAGTCTCAGAGGTGATCCGATGGCAAAATGGGATAATATGCTGTCCATGCTATGGATGCTGCGGGAGGGGAGGAAGCTCACCGCCTCGCAGATCGCGGACAGTCTGGAGACGAGCGTCCGCACGGTGTACCGGTATATCGACGCCTTATGCGCCAGCGGCGTGCCGGTCGTCGCGGAATCGGGCCACGACGGCGGCATCCGCATCCTGGATAGCTTCAAGGAGACGCCGTTGTTCTTCAACCCGCTGGAGCTGAAGGCGCTCTTGGACGCTTATAAATTCGCGCAAGGCGCCGGCTATCCGTATACGGAAGAGCTGGAAGGCGCGCTGAAGAAGGTGGAGAACGGGCTGCACGAGGAGCAGCGGCACGACCTGACCCGGCTGACGGGCGGGTTGGACGTCTTCGCTCCGGCTAGGCCGCCTTCGGTCGTCCCGTCGCTGCGGGAGCTCGAGCAGGCGGCGAAGGACGGACGAACGGTCCGCATCGCCTATCGCAAGGAGAACGCCGAGCAAGCCGGCGAGCGAGAGATCGATCCGTACGGCTTGGCGTACGACCGCAACGAATGGTACGCCGTCGCGTTCTGCCGCAGGTCGCGGGCGGTGCGGACGTTCCGGGTGGACCGCATCGAGCGGACGGAGCCGACCGAAGAGACGTTCGAGAAGCCGGAGGGCTTCTCCGCATCCGCGTACTTCCGGGACCGATCCGAGCAAGGGCGGGTGGCGGACGGTCCGTCCGTCGTTATCCGCATCGAAGGAGAGCAAGACGCGCTGAACGCGGTATGCGCGCACTGGCATCTGCGACACTACGTGACGGAGCGGACCGACCGGGAAGCGCGCTTCCTGCTCGACGCTCCGACGATGGACAAGTACCTTCCAGCCTATCTGTTGACGTTCGGCACGTCCATTCGCATTCGGGAGCCGCTGGCGCTGAAGCGCCGGGTCCGGGAGCTCGCGTCCGCGATCGCCGCGCAGCACGAAGACGATCCCGATTGAACTTCGCTGACAGCGTTTGTCATCGAACCCGTCGTATGATAGGAACAAGGCGATGGCAGCCGAACGACGAAGAAGAGAAGGAAGGGTGAAGTCATCCATGGTTCAACGCGCGAATGAATTATTCGACTATCATGTCTGGGCGAACGACAGACTGTTCGCTCATCTGGAACAGCTTCCGCAAGACGTTTTCCAAGCGGAGGTGACGAGCGTATTCCCGTCCGTGGCTCGGACGCTCGGACATATTTACTTGTTCGATCAGCTGTACCTGCACGTGCTATCGGAAGTGCCTAACGAGGAGATTTTCCCGAAGATGCCGGGGTGGACGGAGGAGTCGCAGGGCAGAACCGTCGACGAGATGCGGCAGCTGTTCGCCGGCGTCGCCGAACGGTATCGCGACTTGCTGTTGCGTACGCCCGATCCGGACAAGGCGATGACGATCTCGCATCCGCGGCACGGCAGTCTCGATACGCGGTTCTCCGACATTCTGCAGCATGTGGTCAACCACGGGACGTATCATCGGGGCAACATAACCGCGATGCTTAGGCAGCAAGGGCATGCGGGGATCCCGACCGATTACTTGTTCTATCTGATGGAGCGGTAGGAGCGGCGGAGTAAGACGAACGGCGGCAGACGAGGACTCACGGGTCCCCGGCTGCCGCCGTTTTTACTTGCCGTTCGCTTCCAGCCTATACTTCAGCGGAGTGGTGCCGATCGCTTTGCGGAACACTTCGCGGAAGTGGCCGGGATCCTTGTATCCGACGCTTCTGCCGATCTCGTCGACGGAATCGTCCGTGTCCCGCAACAGCCGGCACGCCAGCTCCGCGCGTCTATGCTGCAGATAGGCCGAGAACCCCATCCCCGTCAGCTTCCGGAACAGCCGGATGAAGTTCCGTTTGCTCATGCCGGATTCGTCGGCCAGACTCTCCGCCGTGAGGGGCTCCGCGATGCGATCGGCCATCCCCTCCAACAACCTCAGCAGCCCGGTTCGGCCTGCGCCGCCCGTCGAAGCGGACGCTGCCCTGGGGCTAGCTGCCTCCGCCGACAGCCTGTCGATTCGTACGGCCAGATGCATCACGTCCGACAGCATGCTCTGTCCGTAGCCGCTAGGCTTCTCCGTGAACTCCCGGTGCAGCCGTTCGAACAAGCTTCCGAGCTCCATTCTCCGATCCAAGAGCGAGAGATGCGTCCCCGGCTCGCCGGCGAAGACGGACGGCGCGTCCCCGCCGATATGCCGCCCGATCCAAGCGGTCAACTCGTCGATGAACGCCGGCCGGATGCACAGATTGTAGACGAGCAGCCGATTCGATCCCGTCGCGCTCACGGGGCGGAATAGATGGGAGGTGCCGACCGGCAAGACGTAGAGCCTGCCCTTTCCCGTTCTCTCCACGCCGTCTCCTACGTAGTGGAAGCCTTCGCCCGACATGACGTAGACGATTTCCGCGTAGGCATGACGGTGTTCCCGCAGCTGGAAGCCTTCCTCCCACCGATTGACGAAGAAAGGGAAGTCCCCCTGAAAATGCTCGGACTCCGCGGAGTGATGGAGCTGCGCTTTGGCCGCTTTTTTCGTATGGGAATGTCCTTCTATAATGGTGTCACTATGGCCCATGTTCGTTGTCACTTCTCCCGGGTTCGTCCTGGTTTCACCTAGTATACAATCGATGTAACGAGAGGGAAAGGGGATAGCGACATTGCGGAAGCAAGAAGCAAGGCAAGGAGCAACTTGGATCTGGTACCCGGGGGACTTCGAGGTCAGGCTGCACGAGCGAATGTCGGTTCAGCGCACGGCGCGACAGGGGAATTATCCGTCCTTCTGGCGGCTGGACCGCCACTATTCCAACGTCAAGTTCCGCTATACTTACGATCTGCCGCAGGAAGAGACGATCAAGATCTTCGCCGAAGGGACGTTTGCCCTCTATCTGGACGGCAAGGATAACGATCGTACAAGCCGGTCCGAGATCACGCTGCCGGTAGGGCGTCACGAGATCTCCATCAGCGTGTTCCATGATGCGGATATGCCGGCGCTATACGTCGAGGGGGACCATATACGGACCGATTCGTCCTGGGAAGTCACGACTTACCAGAACGACTGGGTTCAGGCGGGCAGCTGGACGTTCGATTCGCCCGACGCGGCTCCGTCCCGGTTCCGCTTGGCCGTGACGCCTTGGGAGCCGGTTAGCCTCGAGAACAGAGAAGGACATCCGCTCTTGGACTTCGGCAAGGAGACGTTCGGCTATCTCCGGTTCCATGGACTGACGGGCGAGGGCAAGGTGACGATCTCTTACGGGGAGTCGGTCGCCGAAGCGCTGTCGCCGGAAGAGTGCGTCCTGATCGACGAATTCGAAGCGGCCGATCTTGCGGCAACTGCCGGGGAAGAGGGAATCTATACGCTCCCGAACGCCCGAGCGTATCGCTACGTCTGGATTCAAGCCGAACCGGGCGTTCGCTGGGACTGCGTATCGATGCTCTATGAATATGTCCCCGTGGACTATCGAAGCTCGTTCGAATGCTCGGATCCGAAGCTGAACGAGATCTACGAGATGTCTCTCTACACGCTGCATCTGAACACGCGGGAATTTTTCCTCGACGGCATTAAGCGCGATCGGTGGGTATGGTCTGGCGACGCCTATCAGGCTTTCCTCATGAACTATTACAGCTTCTTCGATCTCGACGTTACGAGACGGACGATCGTGGGTCTCCGAGGCAAAGATCCCGTGACGATGCATATCAACACGATTCTGGACTACTCGTTCTACTGGTTCGTCTCCTTGTCCGATTACTACCTCTATACCGGCGACTTCGCCTTCATTAGGCAGAACTACGATCGCGCCGTATCGCTCATGGACTTCTGCCTGAAGCAGCGGAACGAAGAAGGACTGGTCGTAGGCCGGCCGCAGGATTGGGTATTCGTGGACTGGGCGGACCTCTCCAACGAGGGCGCCGTCAGCACGGAGCAGATTCTGTTCGCCCGCGCGCTGGAAGCGATGAGCCGATTCGCCGGGTTAATGGGCGACGACCAAGCCGCAGCCGCGTACGGAACGCTGGCGGAGGAGATCAAGGCCGCGACGCTCCGCCTGTTCTGGGACGAGGAGCAAGGAGGGCTGCTGCACCATCGGGTGGACGGCGAGACGAAGCCGGCGCTGACGAAGCATGCGAGCATGTTCGCGATGACGTACGGGTATCTGAACGCGGAGCAGCGGGACAGCGTCGTTCGCAACGTCATGCTGAACCCCGGCGTACCGAAGATCCGGACGCCGTACATGCGGTTCCACGAGCTGGCCGTGCTCTGCGAGAGCGGGGCTCACGATTACGTACGCAGGGAGATGCTGTCCTACTGGGGAGGCATGATCGAGCTGGGCGCGACGACGTTCTGGGAGGAGTACGATCCTTCGCTGGCGGACGACGAGCATTACGCCATGTACGGTATGCCGTTCGGGAAGAGCTTATGCCATGCGTGGGGAGCCGGTCCGATCTACTTGATCGGCAAATACTTCTTGGGCGTGACGCCGACTTCGCCGGGCTACGAGACGTACCGAATCGCTCCGCACCTTGGCGGTCTCGACTCGATGCGAGGAACGGTGCCGACCGGAGTCGGGCAAGTATCGTTGGATATGGACTTGCATACGATTGGCGTCAACGGCACGACCGGAACGGGAGTACTCGCTTTCGCTAGTTCGGAGCTCCCCGCGTGCGCCGAAGGCGAAGTGCGCAATGTCGGGGACGGCCGCTATGAACTGACGATCGAAGCGGGTCGACACTATCGGGTATCGTACCGGCCTGCGAATTAACGCGATTCGACGGCATTCGGCAGGGAATCGGGCGTCTCTTCTCGAATTCAGTACGCAACGCGGTTGTGCGTATATCAACGAGAAGGCGTCGTGAGCAGTTTTGATCTACTTGTACCGTTCCGTCCTGCGTTACTTGGCGCGAAGCAAAAAAGTATTCGCCTTGTTCATGCTCGCCCTATTGTTCGAGCTGTCGTTCGAGTATTTCACGTCCTTAAGCATCAAGTATCTGATCGACGACGCGATCGCCCCGCGGAACGTCACGGTCTTCGTCGTGCTGCTGTCGACGCTTCTGATCGGCGGATTGTTGAATCTGGCGATCGGCGTCGGAGGCGACTATCTGATGTCCAAGCTGAACGAGACGATCTTGATCGGCTTGCGAAGGGACTTGTACGACAAGATTCAGAAGCTGTCCGCCCACTTCTACTCGCGCTATCGGGTCGGGGATATCGTCGCCCGGTTCACGATCGATATTCCGGCGGTCGAGCACGCGAACCTGCAGACGCTGTCCATCCTGATCGTATCCGCGCTCAGCATGCTGGTCGGTACGGCTTTGCTGTTCCTATTGAACTGGCAGCTGGCTCTGATCGCGGTCGTCGGCATCGCGTTCATGTTCCTGCCTCAGAAGCTATTGAACAAGCGGGCCCAGCGATATAACGAGGAATACGTCGGCGTCGTCGAATCGTTCTCGAACAACATGGACGAGGAGATGAAGACGTACAAGCTCATCCGAGGCTTCCGGCTGCAGGAGTCGATGAGCCGAAGATTCGATAAGCAGTTAAAGGTATGGTTCGCGCTCGGGGTCAAAAGAAGCTTCGTCAACTCGAACCTCGAGCGTCTGCCGATCATGGTGCTGTCCGTCGTCAATGCGGCCATCCTAGGGGTAGGCGGGTATTTCACGTTCGAAGGGTACATGACGATCGGCGAATTGCTCGCGTTCTATGCCGTATTCGACACGCTCGGGCTGGCGGTCATCTCCTTCATGGAAGTCGTGCCCGCCATGATCGAAGGCGAGGTGAGCATGCGGCGAATCAACGAAGTGCTCGAGCTCCCGGACGACTTGACGGAGGACGAACGGGCGATCGACAGTCCGGGAATCGCGAACGCGATTCGATTCGACAACGTCACGTTCGGTTATTCGGAGGCGAATCCGGTCATACGCGAGCTGTCGTTATCGATTCCTTCCGGAAGCTACGTGGCCGTGGTCGGCGCCAGCGGCTCGGGCAAAAGCACGCTGCTCCAGCTGCTCATGCGCTTCTATGATCCGCAACGCGGTTCGGTTCGGATCGACGACCGCGACTTGCGGGACGTTCGGCTGTCGTCGCTGCTGAAGCAGGCGGGCGTCATCTTCCAAGAGCCTTACTTGTTCCATGCGACGATCCGCGACAACTTGCTGGTCGGGCATGCCGACGCGTCGGACGAAGAAGTGATAGCGGCGGCGCGGTCAGTAGGCATTCACGATCGGATCATGGAGTTGCCGGACGGATACGAGACATGGATCGAGAACGACGGCGCCAACCTGTCCGTCGATATGCGCAATCGACTGTCGATCGCGCGTACGCTCGTGCGGGCGAACGAGCTGACGTTCCTCGACGAAGTCGCGGCTTCCTTGGACCCGGAGTCGGAAGTCCGGTTGAACGACATGCTTGCCCGCGCCAATCAAGGGCGCACCGTCGTCGCCGCTTCCCATCGTCTGAAGACCGTCTCGCAGGCGGACCTCATCTACTTCATTCATCGAGGGGAGCTCGTCGAGCAAGGCTCGCACGCCGAATTGATGAGCAAGCAGGGCGCGTATTACGAGCTCTGGAACAAGCAGCAGGGCTTCCATCTGTCGCAGGACGGCGAGGTAAGCATCGATGTCGACCGCTTGAGGCAGCTCCCGTTCTTCTCTTACATGGACGAGGACTTACTGGACGAGATTTCGGGCTTGCTGGCGACCGAGCAAGTGGCCGGGGGACAATACGTCTTCAGGCAAGGCGACGCCGGCAACAAGATGTATATTATCGCCCGCGGCAAGGTGGAAGTGAGCAAGTCGACCGGAGGCGGAGAGAGCGCGCGCATCGCGGTGCTCCAGGACGGCGACCACTTCGGAGAGATCGCGCTGCTGAGAGACGCGCCTCGCAACGCCGATCTCAAGGCGTTGACAGATTGCACGCTGTTATCGTTGACGCGCAAGCAGCTGCTCCCGCTGCTTGACCGGAACGAGGAGATGAAGGCCAGATTGAACCGTTCGTTAACCGAACGGAGCTAATAACGCGAATCACGGAAGCAGGCCTGAGGGAGTTATCCTCGGGCCTGCTTTCGTGATCCGACGTACCCGGCTAAGCACGAGTTGGCAGAAGTCGGCGGCGGGAGGGGAATCATTTCTTGTCAGCGGTGAATTCGGACAAAAATCTACCCGAATGACAAGAGGATATTATTTATGAATCGGTGCCCACTATCTAAGATAAATAGGAGAAGACGATATCGAGGTGAGCAACCATGAATATTCATATCTTAAAGTCCGTATGGGGCATGTCGGGAGCGATGGAAGAGCAGTTCGAGCAAATGGCCGTCGCCGGTTATGACGGAATCGAACATACTCCTCTGGAAGGCAAAGCTATTTTCCAATTCAGACTTCTTGCCGAACGATACAACTTTACGACAGCCGTATTGTGCTTCGCGAACAACGAGGCCGAGGCGGAATACGCCATACTCAATGCCGCAGAGATGAATCCGCGAGTCATTGTCATTCATAGCGCCAAAGACAGCATGTCATGGGACGGTCAGCGGCGATTCTTCGAGCACGCGCTGAGAATCGAGGAGAAGGTCGGTATACCTGTCGCCCACGAGACGCATAGGGGGAGAGCGATGTTTACCCCTTGGCATACGGCTCGGCTGTTGAATCACTACAAGGAATTGAAGATCGCCGCCGATTTCAGCCACTGGGTATGCGTATGCGAATCGTTGCTAGAGGATCATGCCGCCTCGCTCGAGCTCGCTTGCGAGAGAGCCGTTCATATTCATGCGCGAGTAGGATTCGCCGAAGGACCTCAGGTGCCGGACCCAAGCGCGCCTGAGTATACGCTTGAGCGCCAAGCCCATTACGACTGGTGGAAACGAATCGTTACGCTGCATGCCGAACGAGGAAAACAAGGGCTGACGATTACGCCGGAATATGGGCCGATTCCCTATATGCATGCCGTTCCTCACGCCGGGACTCCATTAGCCGAGCTATGGGATGTGTGCGATTGGATGAAAAATGATCTCAGGCGGGAGCTATCCCTCATTCCTGGCGTCGCGCGCGAGGTGCGCAGATGAGAATTTCCTATTCGCCTCATGACAGAAGACTCGTTCCGGATGGATTCGTACCGTTCGATCTTCAGCCGGGACAGAAGGTTCGCTTCGACTTTGGATTAAAGCGAGCGGGACTGCTTCATATGGAATTGGGCGACGCGGCTGCTGCGCGGTCGCAGATACGCTATGCCTATACGAGCGACGATAGACTGTTCTCTTCCCTATATCGCTGCTTCGAAGATGAAGCGTGGGTTGCCGGAAGATTCCCGACTTATGTGAGAATGCGCCCTTACGGCCAGGCGGATCAGTGGCTTCCGATCGGGAATGGAGCTTATCTGCTGGAAGAGGACTTGACGGTTCTTCGTTATCTCGAGCTGGATAACCGTTCGGGCGAGCCGCTCTCCATCCGCCGATTATGGCTCGAATATACAGCTGCTCCCTATCAACCCGTCGGAGGCTTCGAATGCAATGACGATTTAATCAACGAATGCTGGACGATGGGAACGTATACGGTAGAACTTTGCAGTCAGCCTTCGCAATATACGCAGCGATCTTTGCAAGGTCCTTATTCGGACTATGTGATCTGGGACGGCGTTCGCAGAGACAAAGACATCTGGGGCGGAGATCTCAGACCTGCATCGTTAACTGCGTTATATGCCTTCGATAAGCCTGAGATTGTCAAGAATACAATAGAGATGCTCTTAACTCTCCAGCATATGGAAGGAGAGGAGCAAGGCATTATTCCGGGCAGCGGCGCTTATGGCCAAATCTTCTATGAATGGACGATGTGGACAATCGTTAATTTGTGGGAATACGTGCTGTTGACGGGGGATCTGACTTACCTTCGGGCTAATGTGGGCAGGTTATGCGAAGTCGTGACGTGGATGAACAGGCGAATGGAATCGGACGGCTTGATCAGCGGCCTCAACAGCTGGATGTATTCGATTGAAGCGCGAGGCAAGATCAGCGGCTTGGCGATGGCGCAGAAGGCGGCTTGGGATGCGCTTGATCGATTATTCGCGCTCGCGGAACATCCTCTGCAGGAGTATTGCCGGCAGCAGGCGGAGAGAACGAAACGCTCTATCCTTGCCCAGTTCAGCGTTCCGGGCAATCCGCTCTTGACGATGATGCCGGCAGGCGCGAAAGAACGGGACCGATATGCGATCGACGGAAACTTGTGGGCGATTCTTCATGATGTGGTCGACCCCGCAAGAGCGCGGCTAATCTTGCGGGAGATCGAGAAGCAGTTCTGGACGGAACGCGGCTCGATTAATGTCGTTCCGATATTCGACGAAGCATTGGACGGTGAATGGTGGTGGGACGTGCTCCCGCAACAATCCGCGGTATGGCGGCACAACAATAATATATGGCCGTACATGTCCGCTTACGAGACATTGGCGAGTTTTCACGCCGGTCAGACGGATCGTGGACTAGAGGTCATGCGACGCGTGGGACGAAGCCATCTAGAACAAGGACACAAAACCTATTGGGAAATGATGAATATTAACGGCGGTCTTCCGATTGGCGATCGGGGAGACACGTTATCTCTCACTCATGCTTGGGGTGGAACGGGAAGCTATGGTTTGCAGGCTTACGTCGCCGGCGTCCGACCCTTGACGCCAGGGTTTGGCAGCTTCTCCGTCATGCCGTCCCTGGGATCTCTCGATTGGATTAAGGCAGAGGTCCCGACTCCACACGGTTTAATTGAAGTGGAAGCGGAGCGTACGAGGAGCGGCGAGGTTAGAGGCACCGTAAAATGCCCGGGCCAGACGGAATGCAGGGCCAGCGCGGGGATGGAGAAGCTCGTGCGTTAGGCTAGCGGTTAATCATTCAATCATTAAAGGAGTCGAACACAATGACGAATCAGATAAATCGACATCGTATTCAATGGGAGCTCATGCTGCCTGAAGAATTCCGCGATGCGCAGGCCAAGCTTCCGATCCTGTTCCTGCCGCTCGGGACAGTGGAATGGCATGGAGAGCATAACGCGCTGGGACTGGATTCGCTCAAAGCGCATGAACTGCTCGTACGTACGGCTGCGCAAGCCGGAGGCGGCGTCGTACATCCGCCGCTATATGGCGGCATGGGAGGCTTGGATAAGCCCGCGACGATAATTATGGAGCCGGAGATGGCATGGGAGAACGTGTTGCTCCGAACGTGGCTTGAGCAATACTGCTATGAGTTTCATCGCAATGGATTCAAGGCGATCATCCTGCTGACAGGACACTACGGTCATAACCAACAGATCGTCATACGGGAAACGGCGGTTCGAATGTCGGAGCGCCTGAGAATTCCGGTGTTCGGATCGCCGGAATATTGGCTAGCGCTAGATGAAGGTTATCTGGGGGATCATGCAGGCATTGGCGAAACGTCATTGCTATGGGATCTTCATTCCGAGTTGGTGCAAATCGAACGCATCCGTCAGGATCCGGATTACGGCGTGGATGAGCTCATCGAGAAAGGCTCCTCTCCGGAGCTCGGCAGACGCTATGCGGATCGGATTGTGGATAGGTTGGCGAGTCTTGGCCGGCAAATGCTCGAATGGAACGATGCCAAGCTTGACCGTTATATTAGCAGCGAGCGAGCAATCGTTCAGGCTCAATCGCAAGGCTGGAGGAACATCGGCGGCTGGGAGTTCTGGACGCACATTCCGAATTCGGAATTCGTTCGATACGGGCAGTATTTAGTCGAGGAGAAATTCGAAGAAATTGAACGTATGGCGAAGGCGATCGGGAAGAAGAGCTTGCCGAAGGAGCATGCATAATGAGCCAGGCAAGCTGGATATGGCACCCGACTATTGCTGTCGGGCAATCCAATAATTACGTGGAATTCCGCCGGTCATTCCAAGCCAACGATTCGGTATATCAGGTTAAGGTGTCGGCTAGCCAAGAGTATCAACTGTTCGTGAACGGACAACCAGCGGGCAGAGGTCCATCGCCTTGTTCTCCCGAATGGCAATATTACGATTCGATCGACATCACCTCCTTCATTCAAGCGGGCGACAATGTTCTGTCTGCGGTCGTCTACCACTTCGGAGAGAAGGAGATCGTCACGAACCAAATGCAGGGTCCGGGGGGCCTCTATCTTCAGCTTCAGACGGAGGATGGCAAGCCTCTTCTTGGAACAGACGAGCATTGGAAATGCAGAGTTTCACCGCGTTGGGAGACGAAGAACAACCGGATTAGTCAATGGGGCGGTTTTAATGAGATCTATGTGGTGGATCGCGAGGACGGCTGGCAATACCCGGATTACATCGATACGGCATGGGAGGACGCCAAGGTCGTTGCCTCCATCGGAGATGCGGCAAGTCCTTGGACAAACCTAATCGCAGCGGAGATCGCTCCCTTGCACCGGGAGCATGTGTCGCCAATTGCCATCGTTCGGACCGAAGCAAATTACGGATCGGTCGATGGAGAATCGAATCTGCTGGCGGATGCCCCTGCCGGCGCGATGACCGTGGATTGCTCGGCTCCCTATTCTTTGCCCGGCGTCGTCTATGATTTCGGGAGGGAAGTCGTTGGGCGTCCGCTGCTGAATATTGAAGCTCCCGAAGGCGGGGTCGTTAGAATCGCCTACGGTGAATCGCTTGAGCTTCAGTATGTCGATACGTTTGTTCTCTGCAAGGGAATCAACCGCCTATCGCCGTTCGGGAGAAGAGCTTGCCGCTTCCTGCAGCTAACCTTCCTAGCCGCATCCAAGCCGCTAACCGTAACGAAGCTTGGTTTCGAACACCAGCATTACGATTTCAAGCAAGAAGGTCGATTCGAGACGGACGATGAACGGTTGAATCGGATATGGGACATTAGTCGATACACGACCTTGATGAACAGCCAGGATCATCTGGAGGATTGTCCGTGGCGCGAGAAGGCACTGTGGGTCGCGGATGCCGTCGTCATGGGGAAGGCAATCTATCACTTGTTCGGGGACACCGCGCTGCTCCGCAAATCGTTGCTGCAAGGAGCGCGTATTCAGAACGAAGACGGGTCCATTCCCGGAACGGGGCCAGAACGCAATACGCAGCTGCTGTCGGATTTCTGCGGTCATTGGCTGCTAGGCGTCCGAGATTATTGGCGTTATTCGGGCGACCGCGCGATGATCGAGCAGATCTGGGCCAACCTTCGCAGGCTGATGGAATGGTTCGATGCGCAGAGAGACTTGACGGGGCTGTTCGCGGGTGCGGATCGCCCGGGTTGGTGGTGCTTCATCGATTGGACCGTTCATATCGACAAGAGAGACAAGGTAACGGCGATTAACGCATTATACTACGCGGCTCTGGAAGCGATGTCCGAGATGGCGGACGCTTTGGGCAGACCGGATGAAGCCGTAGCCTATGAGCTCCGCGCCAAGCAATTAAAGGCGGATATCCGCAAGCACTTATGGTTGGCAGAACAAGAGGCTTTCAGCGATTGTATGGCTGGAGAGATGGTATCCGAGCACTTATCGCTGCAGACGAATTTCCTGGCCGCATGGTGCGGAGTCATGACGGACGAGGAGACATCGCGGTTCATTGAAAGATACTATGACACAGGTGCATTGGTTGAGATTAAGGGCGCATTCTTCCAACACATCGTCCTCGAAGTGTTCGTCAGAATCGGCATGTCCGGCAGAGCGATCCATCTCATAAGAAGCTATTGGGGGGCCATGGTGGATCGAGGCGCGACGACCTGGTGGGAAACCTTCGATGCTTCTACGCCTCACGGGGTAACGCCGAGCACTTATGGAGGCAACGTTCCGACTTACCTATGGGAAGGTCCGCTCGTCAGCCAATGCCATGCTTGGGGAGCATCGCCGGCGTACCTGCTGCTTCAGCTGATTAGCGGAGTAGACGTCTTGAGGCTGGGGGAGGGGACGATACGCCTTCGCAAACCTGCGGATGAAGGCCCCGATCGATTGTCGGCGGAGCTGCCGACGTCTTATGGCCCGATACGAGTGAATTGGCATAGAGAGCAGGGCGTCGTTGTCGGCAGGGTAATCGTTCCCGCGCGCTTGAAGGTGATCAGAGACGCGGAAGTTCCGGCATCATTGATCATTGAGATCGAGAAGGAGGTCATATCCACATGAGCATCATACGGAGTAGCGATAGCGGCTGGAAGGATTGGGAGGCCGTCCTGAGTACGAAGCCCGTATTCAGCACGCATGAGCATCACCGGGAGTCGGAATATCAACAACGGCTGGATTTGGAGCAGCTATTCGGTTGGTCCTATGTAGGATGGTGCGGTCCGACGCCGGAGGCGAATCAAGAAGCGCGTACCGCTTGGTTGGATAAAATTCGTTACAACACGTACTTCCAATGGTTAGAGAAATCCCTTATTCGAATTTATGGAATAGAAGAGCTCACGGCTCATAATTGGGACGCGGTGTCGGAACAAATTCGCGGTGCGCATCAAGACCCGCATTGGCATCTGAATCTCATGAAGCAGCATGGCGGCTACCTGGGTTTTCTAGAGGACTGCTTCTGGGATACCGGCAGCGATGTCGGTTATCCGGAGTTTATTACGCCTGTTTATCGCTTGGATATGTGGATGATGGGGTTTCATCCGGAGTCGCTGACCAATGAGAAGACGAGTATTCACCAGCAATTCGAACGGCTGCCGACCTTTAAAGAATATCTAGAAAGATTCGAGCACGAACTGAGAAGTCGCCGTCCGTCCATTGCTGCCTTGAAATGCGCTTCCGCCTATCAGCGGACCATTCAGTTTACGAAAGCGACTCGCGAAGACGCGGAATCTATTTACGGCAAGCATCCTGCTCAGACGACTGAATTACAGCGCAATCTCTTCGGAGATTACATGCTTCAATTCGCGTTAGACATTGCCGCTGAATTAGAACTACCCGTTCAAATTCATACAGGACTTGCGAAACTCGGAGGCTCCAATCCGATCTTGCTTGAACCGCTTATCGTCGATCATCCGAATAATACGTTCGTGTTGTTCCACGGAGGCTTCCCTTGGATCTACGATACGGCCGCGTTAGCCCATAATTACGATAACGTGGTGATCGATATCAACTGGCTTCCCTTGATCTCGACATCCGCCGCGGTCGATGCAGTCCAGGTGTATGCGGACGTGCTTAGGGATAGCGGGAAAATCGCATGGGGCGGTGACACATGGACAGGAGAAGAGGCTGTCGGAGCATCCATGGCTTTCCGTCATGTACTTTCCAAGGTTCTATCCGATAAAGTCTCCAGCGGGTCTTGGAGAACGAAGGACGCGGAGAGATTCGCGGATAAGATCATGTTCGAGAATGCCTTAAACCTATATCAAATTAAACGATAATCGGACGAACCTGCAGGATATTCCGCTTGCAGGTTTTGCTCTTCTCATCAATAACAAGGAGACGATACAGAATGACGGACAATATGAACAAGACAATTATTCAACATGAAGGCATTCAACTGGAGTTTATAGGCAATGAAACGACATTAGCCATGGCAGCTATTCATACGACAGGGGAGCGCCATCAACGATTCGCCGCGATCCCGGCCGTACCCTTTCAACTCGGTATTGAAGGGGTCAATCGCTTATTGTTTCCCGTTCCGCCTAATGGCGGTTCGATATTGCCGGCCGAGATGAGAGTAGAGAATTTCGAACGTAACGAGCGGGGTTGCAGCGCAAGTTATATCCATGACGTTCAGCGCTTAAGAGTCAGAGTCGATTACGAATTCGTACCCGGTTGCGCGGTTATTCGCCAGAAGACCTCCGTTACGAATACGGGAGAAGAGTCTCGCAAGCTCAATTACCTCTCTTCCGCGCTCCTGAACGGAATCGCGACAGAAGGGCTCAAGAATTGGCAGCATCCGGACAAGATACGGGTTCATTACGCTCATCAGACGTGGCATGGAGAAGGACAATGGCGCAATCAAGGTCTCGAGGATTTGGGACTCTATCACCAATCGCCGCATCCGCCGTCCAACACTATTCGTTTCTCCTCCTATGGTTCCTTCAGCACCGGCAAGTATTTGCCCATGTTCGTACTCGAAGACAAGGAGACTTGCAAGGCGTGGTATGTCCAATTGGAAACTTCCACTTCATGGAATGTAGAGATCGGTTTCCGAGGGTCTTGGTCTGGCCCGGAGGGGTGCTTATATCTTCATGCGGACGCAGGAAGCGAGCGGTTCGGAAACTGGAGTAAAACTTTATTGCCGGGCGAAACGTATACGAGCGTTCCTATTGCTTTCGGCTGTACAGAGGGAGATTTCAATGATGCGGTTGCTGCACTCACGCACTATAGACGTCTTGCGCTTAAACCTTCCAATGCTTGGGAGGGTGAATTTCCTGTCGTCTATAATGATTTCATGAATGGCATCTGGGGTCTTCCTACGAGGAAACGCTTAGAACCGCTTATCGCGTCCGCGGCGACGGCGGGAGCGGATATCTTCTGCATGGATGCGGGCTGGTTCATGGACCATGTGGATGAGCCCGTCCAGGTGCTTGGGGATTGGGAGCCTGTCGATGAGCGTTTCGGCGAAGGCGGCCTGCAGGAGATGCTCAACGATATTGCCAGAGCGGGCATGACCCCGGGAATCTGGCTGGAAATCGAAATGTGCCATGAGAAATCCAAGCTCTACGCCAAGCCGGACGAATGGTTCTTGCTTCATAACGGGAGAAGAATCGGTGGACCCGACCGCGTATTCCTTGATTTTGGCCATTCGGAGGTTAGACATTATTTCCACCGAATCTTCGATAAGTTGGTCGGGATGGGCGTGGGCTACGTCAAGAATGATTATAACGATTATATTCCGCATGCGGACAGTGGAGACGGGGTGTCGAAGGACGGCGTCCGGGAGAACATGGATGCCTTCTATTCCTTCATCGATGAAGTAAGGGCGAACCATCCCAAGCTGATTCTAGAAAATTGCGGCTCCGGGGCAATGCGGGAAGATTATGCGGCGCTAGCTCATTTTCACGTTCAGAGCACGAGCGATCAGGAGTTTTACGACAGGTACCCTTCAATCCTTACCGGAACGGAAGCCGCGGTGCTGCCCGAGCAGTCGGGGATCTGGAGCTACCCGTATCCCCTTCCGTTTCTTGAACAGAAGAACGAGGGACTTGTATGGGAACAAAGCTATCAACAATCGATGCGGGACGGCGAGCAGACGATATTCAATCTTGTGAACGGGATGTGCGGAAATCTTGTGTTGGCCGGTCATCTCTACGCCGCGGACGATTACAATATGTCCTTGATCCAAGAAGGCATCGTCGCCTATAAGAATGAGCGTTCGCACATTAGACAATCGGTTCCCGTATACCCTACCGGCTTAACGCGACTAGGGGAGAGCAAGGGGTGGATCTCGTTCGGCCTCTTTGATCGGCAGCGCAAGAGGATGCTGCTTGCCGTATGGAAGCTGCAAAGTACGGAGGAAGTATTCAACGTGCCGCTGGCGCGATGGTTCGACAGTTCTGCCGAAGTTCAGCTCCTGTATCCGGAGAAGCCGACGAATTCGGCATTCGCCTTTTACCCGCACGCCGCGAACTTATCTGTAAGAATAGAGGGCATGAACCGGGCAAGGATTTTCGTTATCCAAGCTTAAGGTCTGGACTCAGCGCTTCCATGATATGTTTGTGGTGCCTGCCAGGCGAGATGTTATGATAGTAGGAAAACGTATTGGCAGGGGGCTGAACCAGGTGGTCCTTAACTCGAAGAGAAGATTATACGGGGTTGGATTTCTTTGCGTACTATTCCTTAGCTTAATAGCCGGTTGCGACTTTTCTCCATCCAATTCTCCAATTCGCGATAAGGACATGGAAATTGAGGGTCCGATTACCCCATATCCCGAGACCATCCGGATGAGCGTATGGGCAGGAATGAACAATGTCATGCAGTTTGCACCCGGCGAGAGCATCGAAGATAATTTGCATACCCGATATATGAAATCTTTCCTGAATATTGATTTTCGGAACAAATGGGTTGCGGACGGCAGTAAAATTACGGAGAAAATCGACCTGGATATCGCGAGTAACGATTTGCCCGACGCAGTCCAAGTTTCCATGGAGCAGCTATCCCGCATGATTAAGAATAACCAGGTAGAGGATCTGACCGAGATCTGGGCCCGATACGCGTTGCCTGGTTTGAAAGAAAACATGGGTTATCAGAACAATATCGCCTTTACTCCGGCGACCAAAGAGGGCCGAATATACGGAATACCGTTGCCTTACGATATGGGCAATTCAGTCGCTCTGATGTATATCCGCAAAGACTGGCTAAGTCGCTTGAAGCTTGAAGTCCCTAGAACGACAGAGGAATTAAACGTGGTCGTTCATGCATTCGCCGAGCAAGATCCGGATGGCAATGGGCTTAAAGATACTTGGGGGGTCGCATTCGAGCAAGGGACAGGCCAAGGTGCGGGAGCCCTTCCCGGGGGAATGACGCTCGATGCGGTAGCCGCCGGGATGGGGGCTTATCCGGGTTTGTGGTTGAACTCGGGTGCAGGCGGCCTGCAATACGGTTCCTTATCCGACAAGATGATTCCCGTGCTTCGATTGATCAAGGGTTGGTATGATTCCGGCGTCATTGATCCGGAATTCCCCTTCAAGGATTTGACGAAGGTAGGGGATGATATCTCGGCAGGCAAGATCGGCATCGTGTTCGGGCCGTTTCATTATCCGCTCTGGCCTCTTAAGCAAACCGTCATGAACAACCCTGCCGCCGATTGGATCGTGGCGCCCGTTCCTACCGTAAACGGACAATTAGCCGTGCCGAAAGCGCAACCCTTCGTGGGGAGCTGGGTCGTCGTGAGGAAGGGCTATGCGCATCCCGAAGCCTTGGTCAAAGCTTTGAATGTCACCTATATGATGCAATCTAATGAAGGAGAGCCGGGCGCATTCTGGAAAAAGGCGGGAGAAGGTCCTTATATGGACTTCTCCGCCCATCTTTATATGAAGCCCTATCTCTTCGACTCGCCTTTTCGCAATTTGCAGACCGGCAAAGAAATTAGCGAGGCGCTGAGGACGGGAGATACATCCAAGCTCACTTCTTCCGCTGCTATTAGTATCTACAATTATAAAATTCAAGCGGGGGATCAGCTCAACTCGTGGGCGTATCGTAAAGTGTTCGACGAAGCCGAATCCGTGCTCGGCCAATATCCGAAATTCCAGTACTCCGCTTTCTTCGATGCTCCGACACCGGAAATGCAAATGAAGGGACAAGCGCTTAACCGATTGGAATACGAACAAATCACCCAGATAATCATGGGAGCTTCATTAGCTGACTATGACAATTTCAAGGAACGGTGGCTTGCGCTTGGGGGGGCATCTATAACGCGGGAAGTCAACGAGTGGAGTCTCAAGCATGGAAGTATGTCTTGGGGGAGGTGAGGAGAAGAGTGGTGGTGGGAGTAAAGGGTTTAATGCGAACGGGCGTGTTCCGTAAAATGTTCCTTGGTTTCCTTGCGGTGATGATCCCCTTTACCGCGATTTGTTACGGGGCGTTGTGGGTAGCAGGGAATTCTTTATCGAATCAAGCTCAGCAATCCGCCCATTCCAAGCTGCAATTTTTCATGAACTACTTGCAGGAAGAACTGCGCAACGTTAACCAAATGTTAATCGCGCTTAACAATGACTCCGATATGCCGGCCGTCTATTTACACCAGAATGACGGCTTTAGTTATGACTTTGTCAAGCTTGCGAACAGCATCCGTTCGAAGATGAAGATCGTGAACTATTCAAGCGAATACGTCACCGATGTATTCCTGCTGCTTCCCCAATCCAAACTTAAGTTTTCCGTGAACGAGGGAGTCACGACCATCAAGACGATGGACGAGACCATTCTTCGCAGACATATGAACCATGCGGATGAAATCGTCAGTTACATTGCCAACGATACGATTACTTTTTCGTCGGCTGTCACGGACGAGAATAATAAAAACGCGCTTTACATCCTGGGTACGCAGCTTTCGCAGGGGCGCATTATTGAAACGATGAACAGGGTGGACGATAACCAGAAGTTCAAAGTATTCCTCATTGACGAAGAGACGAAGAAAAGAATCGGGGACGAGACATCGGAAACCCTGGATCGTAACATTTACGAACAATTGGACGGAGAAGAGACGAGCCGCATCCATGTTGAGGGGAAAGCGTATCTCGTACAACGCTCGACGGATCGCAATTTCACATTGGTTTCCTACATTGCCGAGAAAGACGTTCTCTCTCCTGTATCGGTAATCTGGAAATGGTATTTCGGCATAACGATCAGTATGGTTTTATTCGCAATACTATACTCTTGGTTTACGTATAATCAGATTCATAAGCCTCTTCATAAGCTTGTCAAGATGATGCGAGAAGTGGAAATCGGGAATTTGAACTCTTCCTTGCCCGTTAGTCAGAAGGATGAATTCGGATTTGTATATAAGCAATTCAACAAGATGGTCGTGCAGCTTCGAAGTCTGATCGGCGAAGTATTCGAGAGCAAGATTCAACGTCAGCAAGCCGAATTAAAGCAGCTGCAGTCGCAGATTAACCCCCATTTTCTCTTTAATTGTTTCTATATCGGTTATCGAATGGCAAAGTCGGGCGAGATGGAGCAAGTCGCCAAGCTATGCAAGTATTTAGGGGATTATTTCCGGTTCGTTACCCAGCAGGGATCTCGCGAGGTTCCATTGTCCGAAGAAATTAAATACACCAAAACGTACTTGGAAATTCAGAAGATGAGATTCTCGAACCGCCTGGAATTCCATATTGACATTCAACCTGACTTGCTGAAGCTCCAAGTTCCGGGTCTGCTTCTGCAACCGCTTGTCGAGAACGCCTTGCTACACGGAATCGAACGGGTCGATCGTCCTGGTTATCTTAAGGTTGCGTGCTTCCGAGAGGAAGGGTTCCTGCGAATAGATGTCAAAGATAACGGGAAAGGAATGGAAACGGAGCGCTGGCTGAAACTGATGAACCGGTTGGATAAGCAATCGAATGGGTCAGAGCATGTCGGCTTATGGAATATTAATTGGAGACTTCAACATCTATATGGAGACGATAGCGGGTTGACGCTGACGAATGAAGCGCCTGAAGGCTTTATGGCCTCGATTCGAATCCCGTTGGATCGGCTCAATTCTCGGGCAGAGGAACAGCCTTCGTTCAAGACATCCAGTATGCAGGGGGTGACCGGACATGTATAGACTGCTTATCGTTGACGATGAACCCGCGATCGCGGAAGGGTTAGCGGAGATGCTAACGGATTCCCTATTGCAGTTTAGCGAAATTTGCTATTCCTTCTCCGCAAGAGAAGCGCTTAGGAAATTCGAGCAAGAGCCATTCGATATCGTTCTCGCTGATATTCGGATGCCTGAGATGGACGGACTTGAACTCGTGCATAGAGTAAAAGAGAGATGGCAGCATACGGCGGTCATCTTCCTGTCCGGATATTCGGATTTCGATTATGCAAGAAAGGCATTGCAACTGGGAGCGTTTAATTACTTGCTCAAGCCGGCTGAGGACGAAGAGGTTGTGGAAAGCCTGCAGTCAGCGATGGGACAGCTCGATCAAGTGTATAACATGATGCTTTCCTTAGATGAAGCCCAAAATTTATCGCGTCAAGCGCTTCCGTTAATGCAGGACAAATGGTGGGCGCGACTGCTCAGAGGGGAGACCGATCATACCCTATCATTGGCGGATGCCTTCATTGAGAAGAAAATACCGCTCTCTGCAAAGAGAGCGGTATGGACTTTGATTATGCGAATCGATGACTTCGGTACGCGTTTCCGTAAGGAAGACGAATTGTTACTGCAATTTTCCGTGCAGAATGTGGTCAATGAACTATGGTTAGGCAAATATCAATTCGTAAACTTTCGTTTCGAAGGCTGGTACGTTGTACTCCTTCAAGCGCTGACGGATGAACCGGAGCCCGATTTGGAGCAGTGGAATGAACGATTGGCGATTGCGCATGAGACCGTCCAACGCGTGTTTGGGATTACATTCTCGATCGTTCTGACTCCCCAAGCATCGTCTTGGGAGAAGTGGCCTGAAGCATTCTGGTATGCGGAATCGTCATTACGACTCTGTTCATTCAGCAGTACGCTGCTTGTGTCTCCCGACCGGCACAAGTCTTCGGCGATTCAATATCAACTTCTGAATCGGATGACTCAAGAGCTGTCCGAAGCACTCAAGACAAGGGATTCGGAGAGGTTCGAGCGTTGCATTGATCATGCCTTCGGCAGGAATGGGGCGGGGTTGTCTAGCCACGAACAATTATCTCTGCATTATGTTGCCATTGCACATCAACTTACTCAATTTCTACTTCTGTATAATCTACAGAACCAATTGGATTCGCAGACTACCGAGCGCTTGGGGAATTTCAAAGCCCATCGGGATATCGATTCCATGAAGAGTTTTCTCGTGCAGCTCTTCCATCATATCTCCGCTAAGATGGGAGCGGTTCGCGACAATCCTTCCGACTTGCTCGTCTCTCAAGTTAAAGAGTATATCCTTCAACATCTGAACGAGGACCTAACCCTTAACGCGTTGGCCAAGCTGAAGTTTGTAAGTCCATCCTACCTCTCTCGCTTATTTCATCAGATTACGGGAGAGCAATTGATGAGTTTTATTACGCGAGTACGGATGGAAGAAGCCAAGAGGTTGTTGCTTGAGGAACGTTACCGCATTCAGGATGTGTCCGACATGCTGGGATTTCAAAGCGCGAACTATTTCTCGAAGGTATTCCGCAAGACGGTGGGCATTCCGCCGCAGGATTTTCGATCTTCCGCTTTATCGACTTCATAATTGTAAATAGGTCCAACCAAGACGATTCCCGTGAGGGAATCGTCTTTTCATTATAAAAACTCAAATGGCGACAGAGGACAAAATCGTGCACGAACGTAAAGACTTTCTTCTTATGGGCAATAGGGTCTATCCATTACGATAAAACTGTGGCAAACACAATAACTTTCTTCGAAAGGATTGGATGCATGTGAAATCAGCACCGCTACGCGTCACTCTGCTGGCGACTTTAGCTTTGTCACTTGTCATGGCAACGGCCTGCAGCAACAACAGTAACAACAGTAACAACGGGGGTTCGGCAAGTCCGACAGCAACACAAGGGGAATCGGCAAGTGCTTCATCTACGGCTACTTCGACTGAAGCGGTCGATTATTACAAATTCAAGGAACCCGTCAATGTCGTTTTCGCGAAGAATGTATTCGACATCAAGGTCTACCCTGAGGGCGAAGATCCAGGCAACAACGCGGTGTATGAAATGATGGAGAAGACGACAAATATTAAAGCCTCCAACAAATTCGCCGTGCCTTACGAGAACTATCGCGAGCGTATCAAGCTTGGTATTGCCAGCAACGACCTGCCGGATATTTTCTTCGCGGAGCAAGCCGACGTTGACCAACTCATCAAGAACGACATGCTTGAAGACATGAAACCCTACTTCGACAAATACGCAACGGATAAAACAAAAGAAATCGTCGGATACAAAGACGGCTTATTGTTCAAGGGCGCTCAGCGTGCCGACAAGATTTACGGCATGCCTAACGTAACGGATGCCTTAAACGGCTCGCCGGTTGTCTATATCCGTAAAGACTGGATGGACAAGCTCGGTGCAACGATGCCGAAGACTTTCGAAGAGTTGATCGATCTGGCGAAACGTTTCGCCAAAGAGGATCCGGATGGCGATGGCAAACCGAATACGTTCGGATTGTCCATGAACAACCAGTTGGATCTTAAATTCACCGCCTTGATGAACGCTTACGGCGCCTATCCTAAAGTGTATCAACAAGATGCCGAAGGCAAGCTGACATACGGAAGCTTGAACCCGAATATGAAACAGGGCTTGACGATGTTAGCGGACTTGTACAAAGAAGGCGTTATCGACAAGGAGTTCGTGACCAAAGATATGCCGAAATCGATGGAACTTGTGTCCCAGGGCAAAGTCGGCATTCTGATCGGTGAATTTTTCTCGCCATTGTGGCCATTGCAAGACGTACCGAAGAATGTTAAAGAAGCCGACTTCGTCAGCATGCCTATGCCGGGTCTCGGCGGAGCGGAGTACCAACCTAACGTGCCGATCAACGTAGCTGGATATTTCGTAGTTCGCAAAGGATTCGAGCATCCTGAAGCGTTGATCGTTCTTCTGAATAACCTTGCCGAGACTTCTTACAGCAACCTCGATAATGAGTGGGCGAAGGCTTGGATGGAGTTGAACAAAGATCCGAAATACGCGAATGCCAGCATTAACAACTGGCTGCCGGTATTCAACGATCGTCCGGATGCGAACGCGAATCGTTACAATCTCTTCACGGAAGCTTTCAAGTCCGGCACGGATGAGAATATGCCCGTCGACCAACGCGTAACGTTCCAGAATGTGAAGAAGGGCAAAGAAGGGGACGCGGCGAACTGGGCCTGGTATAAAACATTCTTGGAAGGCGTACCGAACGCAAACAGCTACAAAACGATCGTGTACAACGGCTGGTTCGGAGGAGCGACGGAAACGGGCAAGCTCAAGAGCGCATCCTTGCTCGATCTGGAGAATCAAACGATTATTAAAATTATCGTAGGCAGTGCGCCGGTCGATTCTTATGACGGCTTCATTAAGCAGTATAACGACCTGGGCGGAAAGCAAATCGTTGACGAAATGAACGCCGAGTTGGCTAGCCAGAAGTAAGTTGTAATCGTAATCGAGTGCCAAGGCTCGTCATTGCGGCGAGACTTGGCACATCTAATCGGGCATTGGTGGTGTCTTCATGAATTCGATCAAGAGGCGTCTAGCAACGAATGAATGGCAACTTCATCTCATGATTGCGCCTGGCGTTATTTTTCTCATTCTGTTCTCCTATTTACCGCTTTACGGATTATTGATTGCCTTTAAAGAGTTTATGCCTTCTAAAGGGATATGGGATTCACCCTGGGTCGGGTTGAAGTATTTCAACTTCATGCTCGAACTGCCAGACGTGTGGCGCGTGACGAAGAATACGATATTTATTGCCGGAATGAAGATTCTTATCGGATTTCCTGTGCCGATTATTATTGCTTTAATGCTTAATGAAGTTCGGAAGAGCTTGTTCAAGAAAGGCATACAGACGATTATTTATTTGCCGCACTTTCTATCCTGGGTCATTCTTGCCGGTCTTATTTTGGACGTATTTTCCTTATCGGGAATCGTGAACTCGTTTCTAGGTTGGTTTGGAATGGAGCCCTTCTATTACCTTGGAGATAACCGGAGCTTTCCCTGGATTATCATATTGACGGACATTTGGAAAAACTTTGGGTGGGGTACCGTCATTTACTTGGCGGCGTTGACGGGAATCGATCCTGCGTTGTACGAATCCTCCGTCATCGATGGAGCGAATCGTTGGAAGCAGACGATTCATATTACGATTCCGGGCATCGTACCTATTATTTTATTGACGGCGATACTCAGTTTAGGCAGCGTATTGAACGCAGGGTTCGAACAAATCTTTAATCTCTACAATCCCTTAGTGATGGACAAGGGAGATATTCTGGATACCTATGTGTATCGTGTCGCGTTTAAGGAAACGAACTGGAGCCTCAGCACGATGGTTGGACTGATCAAATCCGTCGTCAATAGCGTGTTGATCATAGCGGGATATTGGTTGGCGTACAAATTGACGAGATACCGCGTATTCTAGACTATTAATCGCAATGTTCCTTCGGGAGGGCAACAGATGAACAAATTACATGATTCATGGGGAACGCGAACGTTTGCAATATTTAACTACATCATACTTGCCGGAGCGGCATTCCTATGTATTCTTCCGCTTATTAACGTACTAGCCGTCTCCCTGAGCAGCAGCCATGCGGCGAACGCCAATTTAGTCGGATTGTGGCCGGTTGATTTCACCGTGCAGTCCTATAAAGTCATTATGACTCGCCCGGAAGTATTGAAGGCATTCTGGATTTCCACCGAAAGAACGTTACTGGGCGTGCTAATCAACAATCTCCTTACGGTACTCATGGCGTATCCGTTAGCTAAATCAACCAAACAATTCAAGGGTCGGCATATTTATATGTGGGGGATGATCTTCGTCATGCTATTCAACGGCGGGTTGGTTCCTACGTACATTATCGTGCACGATCTTGGACTAATGAACTCGGTCTGGGCTTTGGTGCTGCCTGGCGGAGTGCCGATCTTCAGCGTAATCTTGATGATGAACTTCTTGAAGCAATTGCCGAGTGAAATCGAAGAGGCGGCATTCATAGATGGAGCTTCTTATTTTACGAGCTTGACTCGTATTATTCTGCCGTTATCCATGCCGGTAATTGCAACGGTGACGCTATTCCATTTCGTCGGTCATTGGAACGACTGGTTCGCGGGATTGCTGTATATGACGGACATGGCCGATTATCCGCTTCAGACGATGCTGCAAGCTGTCGTTAAAGGGAACGATATTATGACTCTGGACGATGCGAAGATGTTCGCTAACGTGTCGGACAGAACCTTGAAAGGGGCGCAGGTATTCGTTACCGCCCTGCCGATTCTCATCCTGTATCCGTTCCTCCAGAAGTACTTCACGAAAGGAATCGTGCTCGGTTCCGTTAAAGGGTAGAACAAAAAGCTGCGAGCTCCGATATTCAGAGCATGCAGCTTTTTGTATGGAGCAGGATCTGATAGGGAATTAACAAATTTTCTCTTTCTGCCAACGGATCGAATCGTCGAACTCCGTGTATTGGAAGTCGTTGCTTTTCCAGTAATACTTCAGATCTTCGCTGGTCCAACCTTCGTAGAGGTCATCCCATTCATATGGACCGTGAGGCTTTAATGAAGCACCCTCGATGACTTCGCTGATCGGTTGGTAGCGATAGTCGCAGGACAGCCGAATTTTCCCGGCGACAAGATTGGGCGTCGACTTATGAACGGTGTGACTATGGAAGGTCAACACATCTCCGGCTTCGAAGTCGATGGTCTCCCATTCGTAGTTCAGTCCGCACAGAATCGTCTCCAACCCTCCGGCACCGGGCGCGTTCGTTACGCCAAGAAGTCCGGATTTATGGCTTCCCTTTAACACGGTCAATCCTCCGAGACTTCTAGAGACGTCGCCGAGCGGAATCCAGCAAGTCCAAGTGTTGGCGGCGCCCTGGATATGAAGGAAATCCTGATGGGACGGCGTGATCTTCGCATCGCGGTGGGGCAACATGATTCTGCCGATATGCCGGGGATGAGGGAATGGAACGTCGTTGAATAACTTCGCGAACATGGCTTTTACCTCGGGGGAATGAGCCAGGGCATGGAAGGCTTCAAGCTTCTGAATGTCGCGGTACATGTCCTGCGTAACGCCGACGCCGTTCCACTTCAGGTCATCGTCGCTATATCGGTTGACGGCTTCTATATCCGCCATGCCATCCATCAATTCCGCTCGTTCGTCCAAGATTCCGTAGCTGTTGAGGATACTCAGAATTTCTCTTCTTACTTGCAGCACGCGTTCTCTCGGGATAAGACCGCGGAAGAATAACATACCGTCCTGTTCGGCCGTGGCCCGCAGTTGCTCGGGGTGGTTCAATAGCTCGGTGGAATCGGCGAACGTTCCGGAGATCGGTTTCTTGTCATTGTCATTTACAGGTAAGGCGTTCATTGGAATCCTCCTCTCGGTATTAATACAATCATAGCATCAGGCCGTTATAATGAATTTGAACATGAGCGTATTAGATTGTAATCTATCGGAATGATTAGAGAGAGGGTTGAATATCGTGCAATATCGCGAATGGGAATCGACTGTGTTGCAACCGGTCGTGCATTACTCCAACCGGCTCGTCTGTCGCCCGGGTGAGTCGTTCGGGCCGCGTATTGTGGGAGATTATCAATGGATCTACGTCAGGAAGGGCAAGGGAAAGGCGCGGATCGGCAACGAGTCGTTTCGGGCGAATGCCGGCTGCTTATTCGCGTACGGACCCGGGGAGCCGCATTGGTTCGAATCGAGCGTGGAAGAACCCTTGGTTCTGTACGGGCTGCATTTCGCATTCGCAGGAGATCTGGGTCAAGAAGGCGACAATATTATTAATAAGATAGCGGACGTAAATTGGGAGCAGTTCGATCGTTACGAACCGGATCCGGAACGAGTGTTCCCTAGGCGGATGGAGACGGGGACTTGGCCGTTGCCGCACTTCGAACAAATTGTTGATGAATATCGCGGCGGGAAGCGAATGAACGAGCTGATTCTAAGAGGATTGTTGACCCAACTTATCGTCAAAGTGTTTCGATGGGCGAGCGAAGAACAATCTTTCGGCTCCCCTCTCGACAGACAAATCGCTAAGGTCAAAGATAATCTCGCCGAACTTGGCGGTCAAAGCTACAATCCCGCATGGTTGACGCAATGGATGCCCTATAGCCACGATTATGTGTCTCGAATATTCAAGGGACGGTTCGGTATAGCGCCGCATACGTTTCATGACCAAGCTAGACTTACAGAGGCTCAACGTCTGCTGGTCGAGACCGACCTTACTTCAACCTCAATCTCCGAGTCCATGCAATTCGGCAGCGTTCATTATTTTTGCAAATGGTTTAAATTGAGGACGGGAAAACAACCGCAAGAGTATAGAATCAGGAAAAGAATTCTGTAGCTGGGTTGTAAAAATTATTATTCCACCAAATTACCCTTTGCTTTAGCAGGATTTCCCATGCCAAAAGGCGAATGTATATTCGCATATTCACGTATCTATGATTTGGAGGCGCTCTTGGATGGGGAAACAGATCGGCAGTTCGCTTAGCGTGCTCGCGGTATCCGACATCGCTCGTTCGCGGCAGTATTACCGGGAAGTGCTCGGCTTCAACGTGACCGATTGGTGGGCGGAGCGGGACGGATTGAACGGCATGGCGCTGAAGCTGCATCAGGCGCCGGAAGGCTTCAAGCCGGTTCCGAACCCGCCGGAGAGCGGCGCGGACACGGGGATCGACGTGCAGGGCTATACCGTGACGTGGGCGGGGCTCGACGGCTTGTACGAGGAATTCAAGAGCAAAGGCGCCAAGTTCGCGAGGGAGCCGGTCGTCTATCCGGACTTTGGGCCGTGGAAGGAGTTCGTCGTCGAGGATCCGGACGGCTACCACCTCGCCTTCGGCGGCATCGACGGGGAGAGAGACGACGCATCATGAATCGCGCAGAATAGCGTTCCATTGTAACGAACGAATAGCGGGAGGCGATGATGGCTTCCCCGTTCGGAGATCGACTTCTTCGATTACGACATCTACGCACCTATTAAGAATACGGAGGGATGAACGATGAATTTCATTCACCAGAACGAGAAGCTGACGGCTAAGTTTTCCTTTATGAAAGGGTCCGAGTTCGATTGCGTCGAATTGAGCGATTCCAAATTCACGAACGTCAATATGGCCCGGATTCTCATCAAGGACGCGAACTTGTCCGATCTGGAGATCTTCGAGGCGCAGCTGGGCGGGGCTTACATTCACGGAATCGGCTTGCCGCCCGTCGGACATCCGGCGTACCGGGAAGATCAAGGCGAGCAGCGGCCGATGCGGTTCGAACAGTGCGAGATGGCCGGCAGCACGATCAAGTCTTGCAATCTGAAGAACGTTACGATCGAAGATTGCGAGATCGAGGGGTTAACGATTAACGGGATTAACATCGCGGAGCTAATCGGAAGATTGCACAATCAAACCTAATCGGAGGAATCGTCCATGACAACCGCTAACCGTACGGAACAACCGACAGTGATCGAATTGCCGTCTTTTACCGTCATCGGGATCAAGTATGAAGCTAATCTTCAGGAGATCGTGGAATCGGATATCGGCAAGCATGCATACCGGACCGTGACCGGCCGCAAGGAGGAATTCGAGCGGTCGTCCGAGCATGTTCACTTGGTGCAGATCTATCCGATGAAAGAGAACTTCAATCCGCACGTCGACCGTTTCACGCAGATCATCGGCTACGAAGTGTCGGCAGGAACCGCGCCGCCGGAAGGCCTGATCGTCCACGTCCTGCCCGCCAGGCAGTATGTGACCGTGACGCACGTAGGGCTCGAATCCGACCTCGGCCGCACGTACGACTTGCTCTACGGACAATGGACGAGAGAGAACGGACGCCAGCCCGACGGCTTCGACTTCGAAGTGTGGGACGAACGCTATAAGCCCGATCAAGAGGATAACGAGATCGACGTGTTCGTGGCGTTGAAGCCGGAGTAGCGGATTAACCGTCTTGATCGGGGCGTTCGTCTCGCTGAATAGGACGATCGCCATATAATTCATTCAAATGAGAGAGATGCGTAACGCCCCAATCGTTCAGCACCTGCAGGACGGCTCTCATGCCTTGACCGTATTCCGTAATCGAATATTCCACCTTCGGAGGGACCTGGTGATACACTTCGCGATGAACGATATCGTGGTATTCCAGTTCCCTTAGTTGTTGCGTGAGCATCTTCTTCGTAATGTCGGGTATCGCCTTCTGAAGCTCGCCGAACCGCATCGTCCCGTTCGCGAACAGGCGCAGCAGAATGACGGGCTTCCACTTCCCGACGAGAATCTCGAGCGCGGATTCGAATTTGCAGTAGGATGACATGGAACGGCCTCCGATCGCTGTAAAGGGTCATGGTATCGATAAGTATACTAGGTTTAAATAAAGTAACTACTTCATCATGTGACACCTAGGGCGTATTATACACCTATCGGACGAAAGGATACACCATCCGAACGATAGGGAGAGGGTAGACAATGAACGTCGCGTTGTGGATCGCGCAAGGATTGCTCGCGTTCGGATTCATCTATTCGGGGTGGTTAAAGGCGGTTCGGGTCGATCTGGCGGCCAAGGACTGGGGATGGGTGAAGGACGTCCCGAGAGGGTTGGTCGCGTTCATCGGCGCGGCGGAGCTGCTCGGGGCGATCGGGCTGATCGTGCCCGAGGCGACGGGGATCGCGCCGGCATGGACGCCGATCTCCGCAAGCTTGCTGGCGGTAGTCGTCCTGCTGGGCGCGCTGTTCCACTTGAAGCGCCATGAAGCTCGCGATATCGGCGTGAACGTCGTGTTCCTGGCATTGGCGTTGTTCGTCGCGATCGGAAGGTTCTAACCGATCCGCAGCACGATAGGATAGCAATTGATCGGATTAGGCGATTGAACGGCGGGGAGCAACCTTCTATACTCTTGTCATCCGATTACGTGCAGGGACAAGGAGAGGGATCCGCTAAGATGAGAATCGCGGAAGTGAAGCCGTTAGCCGCCGTAGCGGCGGCGGGAGAGTCGCCGAGCTTGCCGGGCAGCGTCGAGGTCGTGCTCGAGGGCGGAATCGTCGGGAAGTTCCCGGTCGATTGGGAGCCGATCGATCCGTCGCTTCTGGACAAGCCGGGCAGCTTTGTCGTGGAAGGCACCGTACGGGCGGACGAGTATCCGAATCCGCTCGTTCCGAATCGCGCCGATCCTTTCGTCATGAAGCATACGGACGGTTACTACTATATGACCGGGTCCGTCCCGGCGTACGATCGACTCGTGCTGAGGCGCTCGCGCACCGTGGCGGGACTCGCCGAAGCGGAAGAGACGGTCGTCTGGACGAAGCGCGACGCCGGAGAGATGGGCAATCATATCTGGGCGCCGGAGCTGCACCGGATCGACGGACGATGGTATATCTATTTCGCCGCGGGGACGGCCGAGGACAAGTGGGCGATCCGTCCATATGTTCTGGAATGCAAGGACGATGATCCGTTGACGGGCGCTTGGACCGAGCGGGGGAGAATCCAGTTGCCCGTCGCAAGCTTCTCGTTGGATGCGACGACGTTCGAGCACCGGGGACGGAGGTACTTGGTATGGGCGCAGATCATCGAGGATTCCTGTCTATACATCGCGCCGATGGACAACCCGTGGACGATCTCCGGGGAACCCGTCAAGCTCTCTTCGCCGGAGTACGAATGGGAGGTTCAACGGCATCGCGTGAACGAAGGAGCGGCCGTGCTGGCGCGGAACGGGAAAGTATTCATCGCGTACTCCGCCAGCGGTACCGACGACCGCTATTGCATGGGCTTGTTATTGGCCGATGAGACGAGCGATCTGCTCGATCCGGCTTCGTGGACGAAGTCGAAGGAGCCGGTATTCGTCAGCAACGAGGAAGCTTCCGAGTACGGCCCAGGACACAATAGCTTCACGGTGTCCGAGGACGGCGCCGCGGATCTGTTCGTGTATCATGCCAGACCGTACCGGGAGATCGAAGGCGATCCGCTATACGACCCGAACCGGCACGCCCGCGTGCAGCGGTTGCTGTGGAAGCCGGACGGCACGCCGTACTTCGGCAAGCCGGGGTGGAAGCTGGAGCAGGGGGAACATAAGGCGAAGCTTCGGGTGATGATTGCGGAATAAACCGACCCTTTGCGCCAGATTAGGCTATAGCCGTCCAGCAGGACGGCTATAGCCTTTTTCGGCATTATCCCCGTCTTGTCCCACTTACCCACAGGCTTATGCACATATTAACCGCCGGCTCCCTTGCGATTTGTTTGCTCTGCGTTAACGAAGTCCACATATCCACACCGAATGTTATCCACATGTAAATAACCTAAGGACGAAAAGTCCCGTTAATGGAGTCGAATCAGGATACACGAGCGTCCCTGCGTCTGATAGGATAAGGCTATGCATGTCATAGGGAGGGGCGGAACAGATGCAGACTGGCAATCAAAGTGTCATTACGGAAGAGATATATTCCGCCTTGGAAGCGGTTGCCGATCGGCTCATACCAGCCGATGCGTGGCCTTCGGCGACGGAATCGGGCGTCATGACTTACTTGGAACATCGAGCGGCCGAGGATCCGAAGCACTGGAACGAGGTCATCGCGCCAGGCTTGATCGAACTGACCGCATGGGCGGTCGACCGATACGGCCGTTCGTTCGCGGAGCTGTCGGCGGAGGAGCAAGACGGCATGCTGCAAGAGCTCGAGCAAGATCGGTTCGGCGACCGTCCCGTCCCGGCAAGGCTCTTCTTCGACGAGCTATTGAGTCTAGTGACTGAAGGTTACTATGGCAATCCCGAGGCGGGCGGGAATCGCGGGGGCAAGTCGTGGGAGATGATGGGGTTCCGCGCCGGACCGCTCGACGGGAGCACGGTTCCGGTAGAAGAGACCGAGCTGCACCGCATCTCGTTCGATCAGCTTCGTGACAGCTACGACGCGATCGTCGTAGGCGCCGGTGCCGGAGGCTCGGTCGCCGCTTGCGTATTGGCGGAAGCGGGCATCTGCGTGCTCGTCGTCGAACGCGGCAGCTGGCTTCGCTACGATCAAGTCGGCCGGGACCATCTGCGCAACCATCGGTTAAGCAAGTATGGTCATAACACGGGGCCTGACATCGAAGGCCATCCTAGGACGATAGTATCGCCCGACGGAGGAGAACGGATTACGCTGCCTTTCGAAGGCGACTATCATAATAACGCCATGACGGTCGGCGGCGGTACGCGCGTCTATGGAGCGCAGGCTTGGCGGTTCCATCCGGACGACTTCCGGATGGCGACGCGCTACGGCGTTCCCGACGGCAGCTCGCTTGCCGATTGGCCGATTACGTACGAGGAGCTCGAGCCTTACTACGTGCGGGCCGAATGGGAAATCGGCGTATCCGGGGACGGGAACGCCCATCCCGGTCACGGGAAACGGAGCCGCCCTTATCCGATGCCGCCGCTATCGAACAACTCGGACGGCGACCGGCTGGCCCGAGCGGCGGAGAAGCTCGGCTGGGACGTCGGTCCGGTGCCGCTGCTCATCAACTCCGTGGAGCGCGACGGGCGTCCGGCTTGCGGGCGTTGCGGCCAATGCGTCGGATTCGCCTGTCCGACGAACAGCAAGAACGGGGGACACAATACGATGCTCGTGCGGGCGCTCGCGACCGGCAACTGCGACCTGCTCTGCGAGACGATTGTGGAGCGGATCGTAACCGAAGGCGGCAAGCGCGCGACCGGCGTGGTTCTGGCGCAAGAAGCCGGCGGATCCGTACGCCGGCGGGAAGTGCGGGCGGGCCATGTCATCGCGGCGGCCGGTGCGATCGAGAGCGCGCGCTTGCTGATGGCTTCGGCCAGCGATTCGGAGCCGGACGGCGTCGGTAACCGGCATGGGCAAGTCGGCCGGCATCTCCAGGGCCACGTCTACGTGGGCGCTTTCGGCTTGTTCGACGATCCGGTCCAAGACGGCGGTCCGGGCGTGAGCGTCGCGACGCTTCGTTTTGCCCATGGTAATGCGGGGGTCATCGGCGGAGGGTTGCTCGCCAACGAGTTCACCCGGCTGCCGCTCATCCATTGGTTCCGGGCGCTGGCGCCGGACGCCGCGAGGTGGGGAATCGCAGGCAAGGAGACGATGCGCGACAGCTACTCTCGGACGAGCCAGATTCAAGGCCCGATCCAGGAAATTCCGACGCCGGACGCTCGCGTGCGGTTGTCGAGAGCGGTCAAGGACCGCTACGGCATGCCGGTGGCGCAGCTGTCCGGGAGCATTCACACCGAATCGGTTCGCGCGGCGAACATGCTCGTCGAGCAAGCGGGCAATTGGCTTACGGCCGCCGGGGCGAAGCGATTGTGGCATACGGGACCCGTCGGCGGGTGGCTTAGCGGCGGGCAGCATCAGGCCGGCACGCTGCGCATGGGCGACGATCCGGAGACGTCCGTCACCGATCGTTCGGGACGGGTGCACGGCTACGACAACCTCTGGGTGAGCGACGGTTCGGTACACGTCACCAACGGCGGCGTCAACCCGGTGCTGACGATCATGGCGCTCGCGTTCCGCACGGCGGACCATCTGGTGAAGCAAGGGTAAGCGACGGATCGCAGGCGGATTTCATAAGAGCGGAGAAGGTGCAGGCAATCGCGCTGCGCCTTCTTCGCTTTTTCAATATAAATTTATTGAATTACGATAAATAATGTGCTACATTCAATACGAAAATATCGAATTGAGGTGTGGCCATGAAACGCGTCCCTACGTTATTCCTGAAGGCGGCCGTCGTCTTGATGGGGTTGCCGGTCCTTGCCGTGTGCATCTTCGTCGTGCCCGAGATCGCGAATTACTTGGTGGAAATGTACCCGGACCATGCGTATTTGAGACCGCTCGCGTACCTCGATCTGTATGCGTCGGCGATTCCGTTCTACTTCGCGCTGTACCTGGCGTTCAACTTGCTCACGTACATCGATCGCAACGACGCATTCTCGGAGCTGTCCGTTACGGCGCTCATGCGGATCAAGCAGTGCGCGCTTGCGATCAGCGCCTTGTGGGTATTGGGCATGCCGCTCTTCTACTTGTTCGCGGAGCGGGACGATGCTCCCGGCGTCATCCTGATCGGCATGGTCGTCATCTTCGCGTCGATGGTAATCGCGGTGTTCGCGGCCGTCCTAGAGAAGCTGCTGCGTCAGGCGATCGATATCAAATCCGAGAACGATCTCACGGTCTGAGGTGATAGGACATGGCGATGATTATCAACATTGACGTGATGCTGGCCAAGCGGAAAATGAGCGTGACGGAGCTGTCGGAGCGAATCGGGCTCACGATGGCCAACCTGTCCATCTTGAAGAACGGCAAGGCGAAGGCGATCCGGTTGTCCACCTTGGAGGCGATCTGCAAGGCGCTCGATTGCCAGCCCGGCGACATTCTGGAATACCGAAGCGATGAACAATAACATACGGCGACTCTCTACGCCGATCGTGCAGTTGCTGCACTTCGGTTATCAGCAGGCGATGAGTTGCGTGTTTCCCGTGGCGATCTTCGGCACGCTGTCGCTGTCGAGCGTCGTCGAAGTGCCGTTCCTGCACCGATACGACGCCATACTTCTTATTCTGCTCGCGGTGCAGTACGCAATGTACCGCGGCGGATTGGAGACGCGCGACGAACTGAAGGTTATCTGCGTGTTCCATCTGATCGGCTTGGTGCTGGAGGTTTACAAGGTTCATATGGGTTCGTGGTCGTATCCCGAGCCCGCTTATACGAAGCTGCTCGGCGTACCGCTCTATAGCGGCTTCATGTACGCGAGCGTCGCGAGCTATATGTGCCAAGCATGGCGCAGGCTGAGCATGGATATGACGGGCTGGCCGGGCCTGGCCGCGGCGGGATTGCTCGGCGGCGCCATCTACCTGAACTTCTTCACGCACCATTACATCCCGGACATCCGGTGGTGGTTAGCCGTGCTCGTGCTGATCGTCTTCCGGCGTACGCGGATCATCTATCGCGTGCGGGCAACGACGTACCGGATGCCGCTCACCCTAGCTTTCGTCCTCGTCGGTTTCTTCATCTGGCTGGCCGAGAACATCGCGACGTACTTTCAAGCGTGGAAGTATCCCGACCAGCACGACGGCTGGCGGATGGTCGGCCTCGGCAAGATGAGCTCGTGGTTCCTGCTCGTCATCATCAGCGTCATTATCGTTGCGCAGTTGAAGCACGTGAAGGCGGTGCTGCGGGCGAGCCGGAGCGAAGAGGCAGAGTTTCATGCAGCGCCTTATTGAATAGAACAACGCGATTCCCTAAGGGGCCTGACAATCAGGTCCCTTTTGCTTGTGGATAGAACGATTTCTCCATTGACGGAAACGAGGTGCGACGATATGATTAAAATAGTTGCGCAAATATTTTCCTAAACGATGGGAGTGCCGAAAATGGCGATACATACGATTGCATTGTTAGAAGACGAACGGTGGTGGGGCGGCGCGATTCACGACGGGGTTCGCATGCCGTACGGCGGAGAAGACGTCCGACAAGACTTATCCGACTTGCTAGAAAACTCGGGTTCCCCGTTCCTCGTATCGAGTCGCGGCAGATCCGTCTGGCACGACCGGCCGTTCGAGTTCGAATTCCGGTCCGGCACCCTCCATATCGATGCGGAAGGCGACATCACGATCAGCGAAGACGGCGCTTCGCTTCCGGAAGCGTATCGCGAAGCCGCAAGCCGTCACTTCCCCGCGCTCGGACGGACGCCCGATCCGCTGTCGATGACGGCGCCGCAATATTGCACGTGGATGGAGATGCACTACGAACCGACGCAACAGAAGACGATCGCCTACGCGCAAGAGATCATTCGCCGGGGGTTCCCGCCGGGCGTCTTGATCATCGACGACAACTGGATGGAGGATTACGGCACGTGGAGCTTCCACCCGGCGCGCTTCCCCGATCCGAAGAAGATGGTCGACGAGCTGCACGAGCTCGGCTTCAAGGTCATGCTGTGGGTATGCCCGTACGTCAGTCCGGACAGCCGCACGGGCAGAATGCTCGAGAAGCAAGGGTACCTGGTTCGGACCGCGAACGGGAAGACCGCGATCCGCAGATGGTGGAACGGGTATAGCACGGTGCTGGACTACACGTACGAAGAGGCGTGGAATTGGTTCAAGGGCACGCTCGACGATCTCGTGGCGCGATACGGCATCGACGGGTTCAAGTTCGACGCCGGAGATCCCGCGGGCGACGGCCACAGCGAGTGGGTCGCGGGCTTCGAGTGGCGCGGCTCGAACGTTCCGAACGAGGATTGCGCCGCGTACAGCCGCCTCGGTCTGCATTATCCGCTGAGCGAATTCCGCGCCAGTTGGAAGATGGGCGGAGCGCCGCTCATGCAACGGTTGCGGGATAAGCCGCATAGCTGGGGACGCGACGGCCTCCAATCGCTCATTCCGAACGCGATCGCGCAGGGGCTCGTGGGCTTCTCGTTCAACTGTCCGGACATGGTCGGGGGCGGCTGGGACGGAGACCTCGGCAGGGCCGCGTTCGATCCGGAGCTGTTCGTCCGCTACGCGCAGTGCGCGGCTCTGTTCCCTATGATGCAATTCTCGACGGCGCCGTGGAAGGTGCTGGACGAGACGATGACGGCGTACAGCCTGGAAGCCGCGAAGCTGCGCGGGCGACTGAGCGCAGAGCTTCTCGCCCTCGCGGACGAAGCGGGCCGGGAGGGGACGCCGATTCTGCGCGCGATGGAGTTCGTGTTCCCGGGACAAGGATACGCGTCCGTACAGGATCAATACATGGTCGGGAACGAGATCCTCGTTGCCCCGATCCTGGAGAAGGGATCGACAAGCCGAGAGATCGCGTTCCCGGAAGGCGAATGGGTCGGGGATGACGGAAGCCGGGCGGTCGGACCGTGCCGAGTCCGCGTCGAAGCGCCGCTCGCGCGCTTGCCTTGGTACCGGTTGGAGAAGTCTATCGATTGACTCCGTAATCCGCTGTCATTAAGATGAGAGTGTAGGTTGTACCCGAACGGAGGAGATGGGCCATTAAGCTCAAGGAAATCGCGGAGAAAGCGAACGTGTCGATCAGCACCGTGTCCCGCATCATTAATAACCAAGGGAACTTCACCGAGGAGACGAGGCGGAAGGTGCTGGAGATCGCGGGCGACTATCTGAGACCCGGCGTCACTCCTTCCAAGCTGTCGGGCATCTCCTACAGCATCGCCGTATTCGTTCCGGACGCGAACGACTTCTTCGATAACGATCCGGCGTCGTCCGCCGACTTGAACGATCTGAAGGAGCAGTTCGAAGCGTACGGGCATCAGTTCCATCTGGCTACGCATACGGCCGATTTGAACGCGGCCTCTTCGGCTTATCGGCTGCTGGGGGAGAAGAAGATCGACGCGGCGATCGTGTTCGATCCGTTCATCGAGGATAAGCTGGTGGAGGAGCTCGCGAATCGCGGCATCCCCTATTTGGTGACGAACGGCAGAAGCTACGACAGCGCGCATAACTTCATCGATTACGACAATCGCAAGGGCGCTAGCGAGGTCGTTCGGTATTTGCACGGACTCGGCCATCGCAACATCGGCCTGATCGCCGGCCCGAGCCGTCACTTGGTGAACGAGAACCGCCTGCGCGGATGCCGGGATGCGTTCCGCGAGCTGGGCTTGACGTGGGACGAGTCGAGGATCTCGGCGGGAGCGTTCGATCCGGCTCACGGGTATCAAGCGGTTAAGCAGCTGCTCGCCGATCACCCCGCGATTACGGCGATATTCGCCTTCAACGACATGATCGCGTTCGGAGCGATGAAGGGCTTGGCCGAGCTGAAGCTGAAGATTCCGAAGGACATCTCGCTCGTCGGCTTCGACGATCTGAAGCTATCCGAATTCATGATGCCGCCGCTGACGACCGTTAGAAGATTCAGATACGACATCAGCCCGCTGATCGTCAAGATGATCGCGGAGCTCATTACGAACAAGTATATTTCCGAAGTCAACATCAGCTTGAAGACCGAGCTCGTCGAACGCGAATCTTGCGGCAAGGTTCGGACTTAGCGGTCGAAACGGCTAGTGGAATAGTCAGGAAATCGAATGCAGAAGAGAAGGGGCTTGCCTTAGCCGCGCGAACCGGAGGTCGCGTTGGCTAGGGGGCCCCTTTTTTGATTTGGGTTGGTCCGTGAGAACGCCGGCTAAGAAGCAATGCCCCGGAATCGACGGCGTTAACGTTCGACGGCGAGCATCGATCTGTACGCGCTAGGAGAGAATCCGGTAGCCGCTTTGAACAGCTTGGAAAGATAGGATACGTCGGGAATGCCGATTCGCGGCCCGATCTCGTATAGAGGCAAATCGGACGAGGCGAGCAGCCATTTCGCCTCCTCGATTCGTTTGCGATTCACGTATTGGATCGGCGATACGCCCAAGTGTTTCTTGAACAGCCGGATGAAATAGTTCGGGTGAACGTGGATCAGATCCGCCATGCTCGCTATCGTAATCGATTCGCGCACGTGCTCGTCGATGTAAGCGAGTACGCTGCGAAGCTGCTCGCCGGCTTCCGAGCGCGCGATGCGAAGGCCGGCGCCGTTCGCCCGTTCCACGTAATAGGAGATCAGCCGGAGCAACGCCGCCTGAAGCAGCAAGCCGGAGCTTAATCGATCGCTTACCGAGTGATCCAGCATTTCCCGGAAGAGTCGTGCCGGCTCGTCGTCTCCCGACGTGTCGACCAGCCATGGCGGCTGAATGAGGTCGAATAAATTCAACGATCCTACCTTGGCCGTGAAGTGGCACCAATATTTCGTATAATAACGGTCGCCGACGGTCGAGTAGGATTGCGTGACGCCTTCGGGCATCAGCGCGAGCTGTCCCGGCTTCGGATACAATTCCCGATCCCCGATCTTCAGCCAGCCTTCGCCGTCTACGATCAAGTAGAACTTGTTGTACTCCGGCCGATAGTCCAGCTCCCGCCAATGAGGCATGACGGGATTAAAGCCGACGACGGTCGTGTTGACGCGCAGATTGGCCAAGTAAAGCCGGATAAGGCGTTGACGGGAATCGTCCATGGATAACCACTCGCTTCGATGGGGTTCGTTTTCTACAAGATAAGGTTAGGAATCTATCTTCATCAGCATAGCACACAACTGCTACGATGATGAGGCCGGAGTACGCGGCTTACGTCTATTAGAGGGGGTTCATTCATGTCAACGAAACTTCGGCCTTTGCAAGCGTCGATCGCGCAGGGACCGTATGTCCCCACGTTCGAGTCGCTGCGAACCTTCGAATGCCCGGATTGGTTCCGGGACGCCAAGCTCGGGATTTGGTCGCATTGGGGGCCTCAATCCGTTCCGATGTACGGAGACTGGTATGCCCGGGGGATGTATAACGAAGGGTCGGATGCCTATCGCTACCATACGAGACATTACGGTCATCCTTCGGTATTCGGCTACAAAGATATCGTGCAACGATGGAAAGCCGAGAACTTCGACCCCGAGGGCTTGATGGATCTCTATGCGGAAGCGGGGGCGAAGTACTTCGTCGCGCAAGCCATGCATCACGATCACTTCTTCAACTACGGCTCCAAGCTTCATAAGTGGAATTCGGTCGAGACGGGGCCGAAGAAGGACATCGTCGGCTTGTGGCAGGCGGCCGCGAAGAAGCGGGGATTGCCCTTCGGGCTAACCGAGCATATGGGAGCGACATTCAGTTGGTGGTCGTGGAACAAGGGGGCGGACAAGGAGGGGGCGTTCGCCGGCATTCCTTACGACGGCAACGATCCCGCGTACGAAGATTTCTACCTGGCGAACCGCGAGCACTATTCCGCGGAGAAGGAGTACATGGATCTCCTGGATTGGTACAGCTCGAACCCCGGTTGGCATCAGCGCTGGTTCGACGTCATGAAGGAGCTCATCGACCGGTATCAACCGGATTTGCTGTATTCCGACGGAGCGCTCCCGTTCGGCGAAGGCCATTACGAAGCGGGGCTTCATGCGGTCGCGCATCTGTACAACACGAGCGCAAGCTTGAACGGCGGCGTTAATCGGGCCGTCTATAACCAGAAGGATCGGCGAAGCGAGGTCTTCTCGGTCGGCGTGCTGGATATCGAGCGCAGCCAAGAACCTGACATCAAGCCGGATCCGTGGCAGACCGATACGTGCGTCGGAGATTGGTTCTACAACGTGAGAACCGTCTACAAGAAGCCGGGCCACGTGATCGAAATCTTAATCGACATTATCGCGAAGAACGGATGCCTGCTGCTCAATATTCCGCAAAAGCCGGACGGCACGATCGACGAGGAATGCGAATACCTGCTTCGGGAGCTCGCCAAGTGGACGAAAACGAACGGCGAGGCCGTCTACGGGACGCGCCCGTTCCGCGTGTCGGGGGAAGGCCCGTCCAGCGTAGTTATCGAGCACTTCAAGGAGGAGGCGGTTAACTGGACGCCCGACGATTACCGGTTCACGAAGCGCGGATCAACGCTGTTCGCCTTTCAGATGCGCTGGCCCGAGGACGGACGAGCGGTGATTCGTTCGCTTAGGGAGACGGAGAAAGTCAAATCGGTACGTCTGCTGGGCGTCGGAGAGACCGAATTCGCGCAAGCTTACGGCACGTTGGTCGTTCGGCTTCCGGAACGCGGGCCGACCGGATACGCGCACGTTCTGGCGATCGAGTTAGAGGAATAAATCGAGTCCGACAGCGGGGTTGCCATGCTCGGACAAGACTCGGATAATGAAGAGCATAAGCCGCTAATCGAGAGGAGATTGTCCATGAGCGCGAGAGACAGACTGAACGAGCGTATGACGCCGCTGCTCCGGCGAATCGTCGAGCGGGGACCGGCCGGCGTCGCCTGCACGGTTACGCGGCGCGGGGAGACGTTGTATCGGGAAAGCTTCGGGTTCGCCGATAGAGAGCAGAAGCAGCCCATCGCGGAGGATACGTTGTATCGCGTTTATTCGATGACGAAGGTCGTTACTTGCGTCGCGGCGCTGCAGCTATACGAGAGAGGGCGCTTCCTGCTCGACGATCCGCTCGAAGAATACTTGCCGGCGTTCGCGAATCCGAAGGTAGCCCGGATCGACGAGGGTGGGAACGAGACGACGAGTCCGGCTTCGGGTTCGGTCCGCATCAAGCATTTGTTCTCGATGACGTCCGGAATTACGTACGGCGGAACGGCGACCGATACCGAGCGGCGAACGCAAGAGCTGTGGGACAAAGCGCGGAGCGAGTCGGACGCGCGAAGCTTCGCGCAAGCGCTCGGGGCGATTCCGCTCGCCTTCGAGCCCGGCACGCGCTGGCGCTACGGCCTAAGTCACGACGTGCTCGCGGCGTTGGTCGAGACGGTGTCCGGACAGACGTTCGGTCAATACGTGAAGAAGGAGATCTTCGACCCGCTCGGCATTCGCGACGCCGCGTTCCGATTGACCGATGACAATCGACGCCGTCTATGCACGTTGTATCACTACGAGCCGGGCGGTAAGCTGACCCCTAGCGGTCATAACCCGCCCATGGACGGATGGTACGAACCCGATTGCCGATTCGAGAGCGGCGGCATCGGGTTGCTGTCCACGATCGGAGATTATAGCCGATTCGCCCAGGCGCTCGCGCAAGGGGGGCAGCTGGAAGGCGAGCGGATCTTGAGCCCGCGCACGATCGCGCTCATGGCGACGAATCAGCTGGACGAACGGCAACTTCGCGATTTCGGGGGCGATTCCAGCGGTTACGGCTACGGCCTAGGCGTACAGACGCTGATGAACCGGGCGGTTGGAGGCAATAACGGATCGATCGGTCACTTCGGATGGCCGGGATTGGCCGGAACCTATATGCTCGTCGATCCCGCCGAGCAGCTCTCGATCGTCTATATGCAGCAGATGCTCCCGAACTTGGAGCGGGAGACGCAACCTCGTCTGCGCCAAGTCGTGTACGGAGCGTTGGATTAATTGTTCTCGAACGAAGAAGCGGCTGCCCCGGTTAATATCGGGAGCAGCCGCTTTTTTCGCGTTTCAACGCGTCAGAACTTGAACTGATCCAAGTCTCTCCGAAGACCGCCCGACAGCTCCGCCATCTGTTCGGACAGCTGCAGCAGACGGTTGCTGATCTGCGATTGAATGTCACCTTGCGCCGCCACTTCCACGGACGTCGCGTAAGATTGCTCCGATATGGCGCTTACGTTCTCCATGGCCGTCGCCAACCGGATCTGCGATTGCTCCATGTCGCGAAGGACGTCGGACATGACGGACAGATTCCCGAGGAACCCGTTCTGCCGCTCCTGTACCGTTCGGAAAATCTCGTCCGTGCTCATGACCAATTCGGATTGCTTCGTGAGAATCGGGTACGTCTCTTCCATCAACGAGGCGGTGCGGTCGATGTCGTGCAGGATTTGATTCGTAATGTCACCGACACCCTCGATCGTCGCCCTGGATTGCTCCGCGAGCTTCCGGATCTCGTCGGCGACGACCATGAACCCTTTGCCCGAGACGCCGGCGCGATGGGCTTCTATCGACGCGTTCAGAGCCAATATGTTCGTCCGCTTCATGATGTCGTTCAGCTTGTTCATGACCGTCTTCACGGACTGGTTGCCCGCCTTCAACTGCTCGACTCTGCTTACCATGAGCCGGGTCTTCGTCTCGACCTCCGACGCTTGTCCGCGCAGTTGAACCATTAGAGCCTGACCTTGCTGTCCCGCCTGCCGGAGCTCGGTCGCGGATCGCTCCATATGGACGCTGCTCTCTATAACCGAACCCATTCGGTTCGTCGTCTCCGATGCCATGCCGCTTACCTTCTCGGTCTCGCCGGACAATTCGGCGGAGCCCGCGGCGATCTCCCGGTTCGCTCTCGTCATCCGCTCGGCCGCGGCTGCGGTCGATTGAGAGACGCTGAGCAACTCTTCGGACGTGGTCAACACTTGCTTGGCCGAGTCGGCCGTCTTATGGACGAACCCCGTAATCTGCGACATCATGCCGTTGAAGCTGCCGGCGAGTTGACCGATCTCGTCCTTCCGGGACGACACCATGCGAACCTGAAGGTCGCCTTGCTCTCCGGCTTTCATCAGCTCTCTGAGCCGGATGAGAGGTTGGCCGTACCGGCGCGCCATCCACCAGCCCATGACGATCGCCAATACGAGCGACAGCCCGGCGATGTAGAGCGTATTGCGCCAGATCGAACGCGTCTCGCTCAGGAATTCGCCGACCGGCACGTAAGCCAGCGTGCGCCAGCCGTTCTTCTCCGAGCTCGCGTAGACGAGCGCTTGGTTGATCCCGTTGCCGTCCTTCACGTAGTCGAACCCCGAGCTCGCGCTATCGTCGCTTCGCTCTGCCATCGCTTGTATCATGGCGTTCGCGCTCTCGGTATCGCTTGCGGAGCTTGTATAGATCAAGGCATTGTTCTCGCTTGCGACGATCTTGACGCCGCCGTCTCCGATTCGGACGGCTTCCAGCTCGCTGCCGATCAAGTCGAGCTTGATCTCGTAGAGCAAGCCGCCCAGAAACTCGCCCGCGCCCTGATTCCCGATCGCCCTCGTCAAGCCGATCGCGGCTTCGCCTCCTCCGGAGTAGCCCTCGGGTAAGGTTTCGAGCCAGATCGCTTGTCCGTTGTTGGAGCGAATGCCGGCGAACCACGATTCGTTCGCGACCTCCGTCGCGATCGCGGGCTTTCTGCCGGATACGACCCATCGTCCGTCGGCATCGTACAGCTGAACGGACGTCAACGAATCGTCGACCGCAACGAGATCGTCCAGCTTCGTTTGGATTTTCGTCTTGGCCAGCGCGCGGTCTACTTCCGGCACTTCCGGGTTCAAGTAGTCTCTGATGTCTTTCAGGAACAGATTGTTGATCGCGATCTGCTCGGTTTTTTCGTCGTACTGGGTGTAGATCAGATCCAGCTTCTCGCCGGCTTGCGTGATCGTCTGCTTCGAGGCGTCCGTCAGTTTATCCTTCAGGATGCTTTGGGACGAGTAGTAAGACCCGTAACCGGTCAAAAGAACGAATCCGATGATGCTGACCAGGAACAAGACGAACAGTTGGTTCCCCACGGAGTACCCCATCTTTAGCAATCCAGCACGCAACCTCGTCTTAAACCTCACTTGAGCCAACTCCCCGGGTCGATGTCTATCTGCTTGTTCCTTCATCATAAATCAGCGGCATTTGGCGTTGAAACGCCACAAATTTAAGATTCCGGCCCAGTTATTAAGATCTTAAGATTTCGGACAGCAATCTTAAAAATGTGGTATTTCGTGACAGTTCTTCTTGCTCTATGGTTAAAGTATCTTGAGCATTTTGACAGGTCGTGCCGAGGAGATTATGCGCAAATTTCTTCGGAAGCATCGCATGTACGTCCCCATGCTTCATTGCCTATTACGTGTATACGCACCAATGATAACGCTTTCACTGCAGAAAGCGAACAAGGAGGATTTCGATTGCATTCATTATCCTTACGCGCCTTCAAGAAGGCGTCTTTCCAAGCGTTCCTGATCGCTTGCTTGCTCTTGAGCACGCTCTCCGGCAATGCCGCCGGCGTCGCTTACGCGGACCCGGATCCATCCCGCGTGCCGACCAATCCGTTCCCGAGTCCCGCGGTCGATAGCAACCTGACCCGGCATGACTTGACTCCGGCGCTCAGTCCATTGGACAATCCGCTGAAAGGCTTCGCGCCTTTCTATCCGTGGGAGACGGAGACTTCGTTCCCTCACAGCTTGGAATGGGTATACGTCCCGTTGAACGCGGTCATGAGCGGGCCCGATACTTACACCTTCGATGCGGGGTTGGAGCCGCAATTGAACGCCATCGCGGCAAGAGGGAATCAGGCGGCGATGAGGGTCTATCTGGAATATCCGGACAAACCCAACGCCATTCCGCAGTTTATTCGCGATAACGTCACGATACGCAATAACCCGTCTTGGAATCAGGACGAGCCGGATTACGACGATCCGGACATGATCGCCTACTTGACGAACTTTATTGCCGCTTTCGGCGACAGGTACGATGGCGATCCGCGGATCGCATACATCCACATGGGGCTCGTTGGCTTGTGGGGGGAATGGCACACGTGGCCATACGATGACGATACGGCCGACGGATTGCCGAATTACATGCCGAGCGACGCGACGATCAACACGATTTTCGCCGCGTACGATAACGCCTTCGACGCCACCAAGCTTGAGGTTCGTTATCCGAAGCTGCCTGACGCGGGCGATTACGATATCGGCTATCACGACGACTCCTTCGGGTTCAAGGAAGGCGATCCGCTCGAGAGCGTCACGCAGCCGGAGAGCATGGGCGGAGCTTATTATTCGTTCATGACCCAGATGCTGGCCGCGGGCTCCGAGAATAAGTGGATTACGCAGTCCATCGGCGGAGAAGTGCGTCCGGAAATTCAGCAAACTTTCTTCAGCGGCGGCACTAACGTCGATAACGCGCTGGAAGACATCGAACTGACGCATGCGACGTGGATGATCAACCAGGGAGGCATCAGCAACTATAGCGCCGGCGACGCAACCGTTGCCGCGGGCGTGCGGAAGATGGGCTACGATCTGAACGTGAAGAGCGCCTATTACGACGATGTCGCGCAAGGCGATCCGTTGAAGGTCGGGGTTACCGTTCAGAATAACGGCGTAGCCCCGTTCGCTTATCCGTGGGAGGTTAAGCTGGGCGTCAAGAACGCGTCGGGGACGCTCGTCAAGCAATGGGAGACGGGCTGGGATATTACGAAGGTTCAGCCGGTGCAGATCAGAACGTATCCGGAGTGGGGAGTCGACGGCGATCCCGAGTACGTCCCGTTCGGCGAGCCTTATTACTACGATACGACGATCGCCGATCCGGACTTGAACGACGGCTATTATTACTTGGTCATGAAGGTCGTCAATCCGCTGGAAGAGACGAGCGTCAAGGCGAAGAAGGTACGGTTCGCGAACGCGGATCAAGACGCTGCCGGCTGGCTCAACTTGGGGCCGGTATTAATCGGGGATTGCGATTCGGACTGCTCCGCGCCGCCGACGTCGCCGCAGGATCCTCCGCAGAAGCTCCTCGTCGATAACTTCGACGGAACGCCGGCGTGGGGTGCAAGCACGTCGAATGATCTGGGCAAATGGTCCGGTGCTCACGACTTCGCGAACGGAGGCGGCGCCGGAGTTGTCGAGAACGGCGCGTTAACGCTGCAGGTAAAGAATAATGCGTGGTTCGAGTCTGGAATCGGCCCCGATCTATCGGAAATGAATAAGCTTGTTATTCGGGCGAAGGGAGAGGCCGGCGGCGAAGAGAGTCTGGTCAAGCTGGGCATTGGCGGCGTTAATAAAACGCTCGGTCAATTCAGCGGAGACACGATTACGACAAGCTACAAGGATATCGTAATCGACTTGGCGGCAGGCGGAGTAGATTTATCGCAAGATATTTGGAGTCTAGCGATATCGCTAAACACTTGGGATACGACGGGCACGATCTATATCGACGAAATCTATCTGACGGACAGAATCGAATCGGATACGGATCCTGGTACGGGCACGCCGCCGGTGACGACTCCCGGATTGATCGACAATTTCGAGTCCTACGCGGATAACGCGGCTATCGGGCAAGCGTGGTCCGAAGCGTGGTCCGACATACCGGGCTCGGTAACGAGAACGGTCGGCTCGGCGAGCGGAAGCAAGGGCTTGAAGCTTGCGGTCGCGAACGCCGCTTCGACTTGGGCGAATATCGGCCATTCGATCCCTTCGGACAAGAAGGATTGGTCGAAGTTCGACGGCTTAAGCCTCTGGGTGAACAATACGACGAGCGACGGCAAGGACTTCAGCTTGAACGTCGCGCTTCAGACGCCCGTTGCCAAAGGCGAATTCGGGTTGAAGGAAGGCGGATCGGCGCAGACGATCGCGGAGGACGGAAGCTGGCAGCCCGCGGCGTTCAATGGCGGCTCGCTGCGCATTCCGGCAGGCTTCGAGGGCGTCGTGAGAGTCGGTTGGGATCAATTCGTGCAATCCGCATGGCAATGCGACGGCGTTCAGGCGGACTGCGGAGCGGCGTTGGATCCTAGCGAAGTAACCGGGCTTCAATTCGGCTACCCGCCGGCGGAATACGCGAATAACGTCATTACGATCGATGACATCAAGCTCTATCGGGCGGATAAGACGTTGGACGATTTCGAATCGTACGCGGATGATGCCGCTCTGCAAAGCATTTGGAAGATCGATTGGGAGTCCGGCGTGCCTTCTACGCTTCGATCGATTAACGACGCGAAGTATTCGAACGGCAGTCAATCGATGAAATTCTCGGTGACTCCTCCTCAGGGCCAATCCACATCCGATTGGGTCAATATTAAGCGCGTCGCCTTCACCGGGACGGATTCGGATTGGTCGGCATTCGACGGGCTTACGTTCTGGGTCGACAATACGTCGCCGAGCAACAAGGGCATGGATCTGAACATCTCGCTGGTGACGGACGCGCCGAAAGGCGAGTTCTCGTTGAAGGCCGGCGGAACGGTGCAGTTCTATGATGCGGACGACGGCTGGAAGCCGACGACGCTCGGCGGCGGATCTCTGTCGATCGCCGCGGGTTACACGGGGATGGTCAGAATCCCTTGGAGCGCGCTCGTCCAATCCGCATGGCAAGGCTGCGACGCCTGCAATGCGACGTTCGACGCCAGCAAGGTGCTTCAAATTCAATTCGGCTTCAGTCCCGTCAATCAGGCCGATAACGTCCTCAGCATAGATCAGGTCGGCATCTACGCGTTAGCGGGCAGGACTGGCGGATCCGGCGGCGGATCGACGACGGATCCCGTCGACCATCCGAGCGCGCCTTCCTGGGCAACGGTAGACGGAACGCATGCGCTCGCGTTCCAGGACGCGCCGGTAGACAATCCGTTGAAGGGCCTCCTTCCGTTCTACGATGCTTCGGAGGAAGCTTACTTCAAAGTCGGCGACGATTGGAGAGATCGGCCGACCCAACTGCCGTACAGCATGGAATTCTTCTACTTGCCGCTTAACAAGCTGATGAACAATCTGAACGACTTTAACTGGACCGAGCTGGACAAACGGCTTGCGGCTGTAGCCTCCAGAGGCAACCAGGCCGTATTCCGGGTGTATCTGGACTACCCGAATAAGCCCTCGGGCATTCCGCAATTCCTGATCGATGCAGGGGTTGCGACGCACGGCTATACGGAATTCGACAATGGCAAGGACGCGACGAGCCTGGCGCCGGACTATAACGACGAGCGGTTATTGGGCGCGTTGGACAATTTCATCGCCGCGCTCGGCTCCCGTTACGACGGCGACCCTCGCATCGGAGCCATCATGATCGGCTTGATCGGGTTCTGGGGAGAATGGCACACGTATCCTTACGACGGGAATTTGAAGTCGCCTAACCTGATGCCGACCGACGCTAACCTGAACCGGGTTCTTACCGATATCGACAATGCGTTCGACGAGACGCAGCTCGTATTGAGATATCCGAAGGATAGCAGCGACCTGAAGACCAAGAACTTCGACGTCGGCTATCATGACGATTCGTTCGCGTTCCAGACGCTTCCGCCGAGCTTGGGCGGACAGGGCTGGCATTTCTGGGGCAGAGTGAACGACGCGGGAGCGAACGAGTTCTGGAAGACGAACAGCATGGGCGGAGAGATGAGACCGGAAATCCAGGTGAAAATGTGGAATAACGACCCGCCGAAATACAATGAACCATCGACGCCGATCGAAGGCGCCCAAGGCGAGGATTACTACACGAGCCTCGAGCTGACCCACGCATCGTGGTTGATTACGCAAGGCGTGTTCCAAACGCCGCTGGAGCCGACGGCTCTGGCAAGAGCGACGGAAGGTTCCCGCGACATGGGCTACGAGTATCATGTGCCGACCGCCTACTTGGATGCGGCCGACGGTAATCTGAAGGTAGCGGCGGAGCTGGAGAACAGAGGCGTAGCGCCGTTCTACTACGATTGGAAGGTGGAGCTTGCCGCCAAGTCCGGCAACGGCTTCGTGCGCATATGGGAGCCGGGCTGGGATCTGAAGGACATCCTGCCTAATACGAACGGATTCGATAACAATAAGCTGTTCCAATCGACGAACAATCCGGCATTGCCGAACGGAAGCTATGAGATCTTCATGCGTTACGTCAACCCGTTGGAGCAGGTCAACGCGAACGCCAAGACGTTCCGCTTCGCCAATGCCGGTCAAATCGGCGACGGATGGCTAAGCCTGGGCAGCGTAGCGGTGGCGAATAGCGCGGCCGAAGCGCCGGCAAGGGTTACGGGCCTAACCGCGAGTACGGCGGAGCAGTTCCGATTGGCTCCGGGCGCAACCAAGCAGATCGAAGTTGCCGTAGCGCCGGCCAATGCGAGCAACGCTAGAGTCGTGTGGTCTTCGGCAGACGGCAATGTTGCCTATGTATCCGCCGCAGGCTTGCTCACGTCTGTAGGCATCGGCCAAACCGTCATTACGGCTACGTCCTCCGACGGCAACTTCTCGAAGGCATTCACGGTAACCGTATCGACCGATTCCGGTTCCGGTTCGAACCCGCCGTCCGGCGGAACGACATCGCCGCCGACATCGAATCCGGAAGCGACGAGTAACGGAGTCAAGCTGGGTCAAGACGCCGTGAAGACGACTCGCCGGGCGAATGCGAACGGCGAGCAGGAAACGGTCGCGACCGTCGATCCGAACAAACTCCAAGCTGCCTTCGAAGCGCTTCAAGGCAACGGCAGCGGAGCGAAATCGGTTACGGTCGAAGTGGACAATGACGGAGGCAACGTAAGGGTCGAGGTTCCTGCCTCCGCGTTGGCTAGTTCGGCGCAAAGTACGCCGGAAGCGATCCTCGTCGTGCGAACCGATGCCGGCGACTACCGCGTTCCGGTCCAAGCGGTCGATCTGCAAGCGTTGGCCGACTCGCTCGGCGTGAAAGTCGGAGAGATGACGATCGGCATTACGATCGACAAAGTCTCCGGAGCGGCGGCCGATCAGATCGATAAGCAAGCGAATACGAACGGTCTCGCGCTGTTGTCCTCCGCATTCGATTACAAGATTACCGCGAGCGCCAACGGCAAGACGGTCGAAGCGGGAAGCTTCGGCAGCACGTACGTGGAGAGATCGATCATCCTTCCGGGATCCGTCGATCCGAACACGTCTACCGCGGTCTTGTACGACCCGGCTACGGGGACGTTCAGCTTCGTGCCGGCAACCTTCTCAAGCAGCAACGGCAATACGGAAGTCGTCATCAAGCGCAACGGCAATAGCCTGTACGCCGTCGCTTCGAGCAGCAAGACGTTCGCGGACCTCAAGGGACATTGGGCGAAGACGGATATCGAGCTGTTGGCGTCGAAGCGGATCATACAGGGGACGACCGCGGACAGCTTCGCGCCGAACCAATCGATTACCCGCGCGGAGTTCGCGGCCTTGCTCGTCCGGTCGCTCGGATTGACCTCTTCGGGCACGGCCGCCGCGTTCGGCGACGTGAACGGGAAGGCATGGCATGCGGACGCGATCGCGACGGCCGTCGAGGCGGGCATCGTCGAAGGTTACGCCGACGGCACGTTCAAGCCGAACGATCTCGTGACGCGCGAACAGATCGCCGTCATGCTGTCTCGCTCGTTGAAGTACGTGAACAAGTCCGTTCAAGTAACGGGTACGGACGGCGCAATACTTGGCAAGTATACGGACGGCGGTTCCATCGGAGCTTGGGCGAAAGCGGCGTTGGCCGAATTGGTCGAAGCCCGAATCATTCAAGGGAACGCGAGTAACGCCCTCGTGCCTGCAGCCAACGCAAGCCGGGCGGAAGCGGCCGTGATGCTGAAACGGTATTTGCAGTTCGTGCAATTCATGAACTAGATAGAGCGTGAAAAACAGGGAGCACATGACTTCGAAGAGATTCGAAGGCATGTGCTCCTGTTGTCTGGAGAAACGTTAGTGAGTCAATCGGCAATCGGCATGTATGCGAAAAATTGTGTTTAAGTCGCGCTGAACGGGTCAAATTCTTCGGTGTATTTGAAATTTCGAGTCTATTTGACGCGCGGCTACGAAAATGGGCAGATGTATATGAAAAATCATACACATCTGCCCATTACCCGAATGTCTGAGGAATTGTATTCGAAAAACCGAATACATGCCGGGGCCCAACCCCCCGCGTCGCCGGAGCCCAAACTCCCGCGTCGCCGGGGCCCAAACCCCCGCGACGCATGAGCTCAAGCCAGCTGCGACAGGCCCGTCATCGAACGGAACGTTCTCATATCGACGACTTCTCCGCCGCGTAGGCGGGATTGCTCGGCCGCGAACGCCATCAGATGGCTCTCGAGCGAAGCTTCGGCGGAAGTCAGGTTGTTCTCGAAGCGCCGTTCCCGCAGGTCGGACAGGAACTGCCGCATGATGCCGTCGTCTCCGCCTTGATGGCCCCCGTCTGCCGTCGATGCCTGCACGACCGTCCGGACGCCGCCGTCGAATTCGAACAGATCGATCGTTCCCGTGACGAGGTCTCCCCGCAGCTCGCCCTTCGTCCCCATGATCTGAACGATCCGGTTAATGTCCCGCGTAAGTCCGCACATGCTGAACATGACCGTCGCGCCGCTCTCGAATTCCATGTTGACGACCTGGTGATCGACGACGTTGTTGTCGGTCCGATAGACGCATTTGCCGTAAGGCCCGGACTGAATCGCTCTCATCCGGTTGTCTACGGTAGGAGGGTCGGCGATCAATCTCGCGAACGGGTTGGCCTCGAGATCCTGCAAGTAGAATCGAGTCGAGGAGTACGGACACGAAGCTTCGACCGCGCAGCCGTCCGTGCACCGTTCGGTAGAGCCGGCCGGCGCGTTCGACGAGCGGAAATGGCTTAACGAGCCGAACGAGCTCACCCGGATGCATTCCGAGTCGACCAGCCATCGGATCAAGTCCATGTCGTGGCACGATTTGGCGAGAATCATCGGGCTGGACAGGTCCGAATTCCGCCAATTGCCGCGAACGAAGCTGTGCGCGTAGTGGAGGTAGCCGACGTTCTCGTTGTGCTGCATCGAGACGACGTCGCCGATGCGGCCGCCTGCGATCAAGCTTTTCAACTGCTGCCAGAATGGCGTATAGCGCGAGACGTGACAGATCGACAGCAGGCGCCCGCGCTTGGTCGCTTCTTCCGTCATGAGTGAGCACTCGAGCGGGTTGTTCGACATCGGCTTCTCCAATAAGACGTGATACCCTTTGCGCAGCGCCTGCATCGTCGGCTCGAAATGCATGCGGTCCTGCGTGCAGATCAGCAAGGCGTCGCATAGCTTGGGCTTATCCAGCAGCTGCTCCCAGGAGAGGAACGTCTGGCTATCCTTTAATTTGAAAGCTTTCGCGAATTCGGCTCTTCGTTGCGGGTCCGGCTCGGCTACCGCCACGATCTCCGCTTCGTGCGGGTGGTTGAGGACGTAGGGCATGTAGCTGAGGAAGCCGCGCGCTCCCGCGCCGATGACGGCCAATTTCAATTTGATCACCGAGATCTCTCCCTTTTTCTCCGATGAATGGATTCATGTATTTCGTTCATTTAGGCAAATATTTGCCTACCGAGTATTATGCATCGATCTCGTAATCTTGGGAACACGTTCTTAAAAATGGGGCAAGAATCTTTAAATTTCGGCATTTCTTTGTGCGGAGCTAGTGTTTATGATGAAGATGTCAAAGGTGCTCTTGATGCAATGCTTCGGAAAATTTGCGCAAATTTTCCGGAACAAACTCGCGACGGGGACAATCCGACTATCCATTAGGGGGAAAACGAAGATGTGGCAGAACGGTAAAAAGTCAGCCTACTTGCTGGGCACGATTCTCGCATTCACGATGGTCATGACGGCTTGCGGCGGCAACAACGACAATAACAACCAAGCAAGCGAATCCGCTTCGGGCGGACAATCGACCCAGAAGGCAAGCGAGCCGGCAAGCGATAAGCCTGCCAAGGACGTCGAGATCAGCTATACGATCTGGGATAAGATCCAACAGCCTGCGATGGAAGCGATCGCGGCGGAATTCACGAAAGAAAATCCGAACATCAAGGTGAAGGTCGAAGTCATCCCATGGGGCGACTACTGGACGAAGATGTCCGCGGCGGCGCCTGCCGGTACGCTTCCGGACGTGTTCTGGATGCACGGCGGCCAATTCATCAAGTACGGAACGGGCGGCTTCCTCGAGCCGATCACCGACAAAGTACAATCGGGCCTCATCGATCTGAACAACTACGCGGCCAACCTCGGCTCGATCTATACGCTCGACGGCCAGAACTACGCGGTTCCTAAGGACTTCGACACGATCGGCCTTGCTTATAACAAAGAACTGTTCGACCAAGCGGGCATCCCGTATCCGGACGACACGTGGGATTACAACAAGCTCGCGGAAGTCGCGAAGAAGCTGTCCCAACCGGACAAAGGCATCTACGGCTTCGCGGCCAAGATGGATACGCAAGTCGGCTACTGGAACGACATGCTGGCTAACGGCGGCTACGTCCTGAACGACGACATGTCCAAATCCGGCTACGACGATCCGGCTTCCATCGAAGCGCTGAAAGCCCGTTACCAGATGGTTCTCGACGGCGCTTCTCCGACGCACCAACAGCTGACGGATACCGATTCGACCGAGATGTTCAAGTCCGGCAAGATCGCGATGATCTTCGAAGGCTCGTGGCGCAACGCGGACATCTACGGCAGCGAAATCATCAAGGGCAAATGGAACTGGGCTCCGCTTCCGAAAGGCAAAGTCAAACGCGGCAACATCATCAACGGCCTGGGCAACGTCATGTCCGCCAAAGGCAAGCACAAAGATGAAGCCGGCTTGTTCCTTCAGTTCCTGGGCTCCAAGCGCGCTGCCGAAATCACGGCGGAGATGGGCGCGGCGATCCCGGCGTTCAACGGCACGCAAGACGCATGGGTGAAATCCAAGCCCGACCTGAACCTGCAAGTGTTCATCGATCAAGTCGCGGACGCCGTACCGTATCCGAGCGGATCGAAATCGTATCCGGTCTGGTTCGCGAAGGAATCGGAAATCATGTCCCAAGCGTGGGGCGGCGCGATCACCATCGAAGAAGGCGCGAAGAAAGTCGCCGAGATGATGAACCAAGCGATCGCGGACGCGCAATAAAGAAACGAATAGTCAGAGAATCGAAGGCATTCCGCGCTTGCGGAATGCCTTCGATAAAAGAAAGAGGTGGCCGCGGTGACATCTAGAAGCAGATACATTTGGGCGTATGCCATGATCGCTCCGACATTGATCGGAACGCTGGTGTTCTGGTTCTGGCCGGCTTTGTATTCCATTTACTTGAGCTTCCTGAAGTCCGAGAACTTCGGGCTCGTGAATCATTGGGTCGGCTTGCGCAATTACGAGAAGTTGTTCAACGACGAGGAGTTCTGGCAGAACCTGCGCAACACGCTGTACTACGTCGTGTTGTTCGTACCGGCCACGATCGTCCTGTCCACGTTCTTCGCCGTGCTGCTGAACTCGAAGATCAAAGGGCAATCCGCCTATCGCGTCATCTTCTTCTTGCCACAAGTGACGATGCCGGCCGCTGCGGCCATGGTATGGGTCGTATTGTTCGCGCAAGATTACGGCTTCCTGAACCATGTGCTCGGAACGCATTTCTCGTGGCTGTCGGATCCGAGATTGGCCATGTACTCCGTCGTCTTGGTCGGCGTGTGGGCGGCGATCGGCTTCAACATGCTGCTGATCCTGGCAGGCTTGCAAGGCATTCCGAAGACGTTGTACGAAGCGGGCGAGATCGACGGCGCCGTTCGATTCAACAAGTTCCGTTACATTACGCTGCCTTTGCTCACGCCGACGCTGTTCTTCACGTCGATCGTGCTCATCATCGGCGCCACTCAGGTGTTCGACGCGATCTACCTGCTGATCGGCAAGACGAACGTCGCGTTGCCGTCGGTACGGTCGCTCGTGTACGCCTACTATCAGAACGCGTTCGTGTATTACGACCAGAACTACGGCGCGGCGATCGTGAACGTATTGCTCGTCATCAACCTGATCCTGACGGGACTGCAGTTCTTGTTCCAGAAAAAATGGGTCGTATACGACTAAGGGAGGCACAAAATGGGCGGCGCATTGTTATCCAACCGTAAAGTTAATCTCGTCATTCATTTCGTGCTGATCGCAACCTCGGTCGCCATGATCGTCCCGTTCATCTGGATGGTGCTTACCTCCCTCAAGACGCAGACGCAGGCGACGCAAATCCCGATCGTGATCTTCCCGACCGAATTCCGGTGGGAAAGCTACAAGGAAGCGTTCGAGCAATCGGAATTCAGCCATTATTACATCAACACGGCATTCTCGGCGCTCATGAAGACGCTGTTCCCGGTCATCTTCAGCTCGATGGCCGCGTACGCCTTCGCGAGAATCAAGTTTCCCGGAAGAACGCTGTGCTTCACTCTCATTATCTCGGTCATGATGGTGCCGAACCCGGTCTTCTACACGCCGCAATATTTGATGATGAGCAAGATGGGCCTCGTCAACACCGTAACGGCGCTGTGGATCGCGGCGCTCATCAGTCCGTTCGCTACGTTCCTGCTGCGGCAGTTTTTCCTCGGCATCTCGAAAGAGCTGGAGGAGGCGGCCGTACTCGACGGCTGCAATCCGTTCCAGATCTTCTGGCATATTATGCTTCCGCTCGTGAAGTCGGCGTTGGTCGCGGTCGTCATCATTCAACTGCTGTGGTCGTGGAACGAGCTGCAGTGGCCGCTCATCATTAATAGCTCGCCGGAGAAGCTGACGCTATCGGCCGGCCTCGCGACGCTCGTCTCGAAGTTCGCGACGAACTATCCGGTGCTGATGGCGGGGGCGTTCATGGCGGTTATCCCGATGATCGTGATGTTCTTCATTTTCCAGAAGCGGTTTATCGAAGGCGTTGCATTCAGCGCGCATAAAGGGTAAGGCGATAAGGGGGGTCTTGACTGACGCTCCCTATTCGTTTGCTCCAATATGTAAGCGCTTATAATGTAAATTTCATTGAGGAGGAATCAGTAATGAGGAAGAAAATCGGTTCATCCATTCTGTCGCTGTCCTTGGCTTTGGTCGTGGCCGCGGGAGCGTCGAGTTGGCCGGGCAAGGAGGCGAACGCGGCGGTGGGGACGCTCACGGTCAATCTATCCGAGACGTCGGAAGCGTTCAAGAACCCGAACATGGGGTTCAGGCCGTCGGTGTACATCGGGAGCAACAACTTCCCGGACAAGGAGTACACGTCGATCTACAAGCACTATATTCCGTATACGAGTCTGGAGAATCTCGCTTCCGATTCCGTGCAGAAGATCAAGGATTGGAGCAATACGGCTTGGGCCGGGTTGGAGAATCGCAACCTGAAGGTGGTGCCGCGCGTCGTCATCGTCTACCCGAACGTCGGCGAGTATTGGCCGGACGGCATTCCGCATGGAGATCCGGCCACGCAATGGACTTCGGAGACGTACAAGAACCGCATGGTCGCTTTCATTAATAAGCTCGGACAAGCGTGGAACAACGATCCGCGCGTCGCGGCGATCGAATTCGGCCTGTTCGGCAACTGGGGCGAGCAGCATATCTGGCCGGCCAAGTTCGCCGACGGAACGGATCGCATTCCGCTGAGCTTCCAGCAGGCGCTCGGTGATGCGTACGTCAGCGCGTTCCCGAACAAGAAGGTCATGGTGCGCTATCCGGATACGTTCGTTAACTATCCGTTCGGCATCCAATGGGATTCCTTCGCGCTGCCGGACGACGCGTCCGGAGGCAACGGGGAGATCGCCCGGGACACGTGGCGGACGCAGATCAACAGCGGCGAAGTCGCGTACGACTGGGGCGATCAGTCGAACCTGGGCGGAAGCCCCGACGGCACGCTCGGCAACGTGAACAATACGAATTACGTCATCGACTGGATCATGAAGACGCATACGTCGAGCTTGGGCTGGATCGCGGAATACAACGCGGGCAACTCCGCGTCGGCCGCGGGGGCGACGTCGATGCAGAAGGTGCTCGGGTATCGGTACGTGATCAATCAAGCGTCTTACTCGGGCAACGTATCGCAGGGCGGCACGATGAACGTATCGTTTAACGTCGTGAACAAAGGATCTTCGCCGTTCTATTACAATTGGCCGGTCGAAGCGAGCTTGCTGCGGGCGGACAAGACGGTGGCGTGGAAAGGCCTGTTCAATGCCGACATCCGGCAATGGCTGCCGGGCACGGATTGGAACGCGGGCACGAGGACTTACAATAACGCGCCGGCGACGAATACGGTAAACGGGTCGTTCACGATTCCGAGCGGATTGGCGAACGGAACGTATACGTTGGCATTGGCGATTCTGGATCCGTCGGGCTGGAAGCCGAGCGTCCGGTTCGCGAACGCGAACTACTATGCGGGCGGACGTACGCCGATCGGCAAAGTCGGCATCGGCGGCGATCCTTCCGATCAGAATTTGGGTTCGTTCAGCAGCTTGAAGTCCGATAATACGCTGACTTATAGCTTGACGAGCGGTGCGTACGACGGCGGAGTCAGCGGCGGAGGCGGCAGCGACACGCAGGCGCCTTCGATTCCTTCGGGATTGAGTTCGTCGGGCGTCACCTCGAGCAGCGTATCGCTATCGTGGAACGCATCGACGGATAATGTCGGCGTGACGGGTTATGACGTGTACAGAGGCGGCACGCTCGTCGGGTCGACGGCTTCGACTTCTTACACGAATACGGGTCTGGCGGCGAGCACGTCCTATACGTTCACCGTTCGGGCGAAGGACGCGGCGGGCAACGTATCGGCGGCAAGCTCGCCCTTGACGGCGACGACGTCGGCAAGCGGCGGAGGCGGCGGAACCACGACGACGTACGAAGCGGAAGCTTCGGGCAATACGCTCGCGGGCGGCGCGGCGGTCAGCTCGTGCGGATCGTGCTCCGGCGGCAGCAAGGTCGGGTATGTCGGCAACAACGGCGGCACTTTGCAATTTAACGGCGTTAACGCCGCGTCGGCGGGTACGGCGACGATTACGGTATCTTATCTGAACGGCGACGCGACCCGGTCGGCGCAGCTGAGCGTTAACGGCGGTTCCGCGGTCACGTTGAACTTCCCGAACACGGGCGGTTGGACGACGGTCGGCACGGTGCAGACGCAAGTGGCGTTGGCGGCGGGGGTTAATACCATTAAGCTATCCAATCCGAGCGGCTGGGCGCCCGACTTCGACCGAATCCAGGTCGCGACGAGCGGCGGCGGAGGAGGCAGCGATACGCAGGCGCCGAGCGTGCCGAACGGGTTGAACGTCACGGGCAAGACGTCTACGAGCATCAGCCTGTCTTGGAACGCAGCTTCGGATAACGTCGGCGTAACCGGCTACGACGTATACCGGGGCGGTACGCTCGTCGGTTCGACGGGGACGACTTCGTATACGAGCACGGGGCTCGCGGCGAGCACTTCGTATACTTTCACCGTTCGGGCGAAGGACGCGGCGGGCAACGTATCGGCGTCGAGCAGCTCCATCACCGACGCGACGAGCGCTTCCGGCGGAGGCGGAACGGGATTGCTGCTGGACAACTTCGACGGTTCGCCAAGCTGGCCGGGTTCGAACGATCTGGGCAAGTGGGCGGGCGCGAACAGCTTCTCGAACGGCTCCGGCGTCATCGAGAGCGGCGCGCTGAAGCTGCAGTACAGCAACAACGGTTGGCTCGGCACCGACGTGACGCAGAGCATTACCGGCTACACGAAGATGATCGTGCGAGTGAAGGGCGCGAACGGCGGCGAGCAGTCCCACTTCAAGCTGTCGCTCGGCGGCGTGGAGAAGACACTCGCGGACTTCAGCGGCAACACGGTGACGACCGCGTACAAGGATATCGAGATCGATCTGGTCGCCAACGGGGTCAACCGCAGCGCCCCGGGGCAACTGACGATGACGTTCTGGCACGGCGGCAGCGGGACGATCTGGATCGACGAGATTCGGTTCGTATAGAGCGTGCAAGAGCCTGACCAGTCGGTCAGGCTCTTTCTTTATAATAAGGATCAAGGTAGGCGAGAATATCGTCCATCATAATCCGTCTATCGTGAATGGAGACCCGAGTCGACCTCAGGTATAGTAAGGGTAATTACTTAAGACGATGGAAGTCGACATGAGGAGGAATCAGCGGATGGGATCGGTCGCGTGGAGCGAATATTCGGAGCAAGGCTATACGTGCATCCTCGGGGAGAATGAGCTGTTGGCGGTACGGATCGTACCCGGCAGAGGCGGGAAGATCGTCTCTCTCGTCGACAAGCGCACGGGGAGGGAATGGATTCACCGGACGGATCGAGCTTGGGAGCCGCTCCGTTACGGCATGGGATGGGGAGAAGGGGATCGGGGCGGTTGGGACGAGATGTTCCCGACGATCGATGCGTGCCCGTGTCCGGACGAACCGTGGCGGGGCGCGGCATTCCCGGATCATGGCGAGGTGTGGTGCTTGCCTTGGCGATGGGAGATCGACGGAGATGCATTGGCGTTGGACATCGAAGGCGTGCAGGTGCCTTACAGGCTGAGCAAACGAGTGACATTAGAGGGCGCCGAAGTCAGGATCGAATACCGGCTGGATAACGGGACGCCGCATCCGTTCTCCTATCTATGGGCTGCGCATCCGCTCTTAAGAATCAGCCCCGGGATGAGAATTCTTACGGACCCGGCGCTGGATCGCGTACAGGTTGCTTACTCGCATCATGGCAGAATCGGACAGCCGCTCGACTTCGCTCGGTATCCGTTCGCCTCGACCTCCGAAGGCGGCGGCGTCGATTTATCCACGTTAGAGGGAGCGGAGAGCGAAGCCGCGGAGAAGTATTATTTCGAGGCGCCGCTGCAAGCGGGCGAGGCCGGCCTGGCCGATCCGGCGACGGGCGAACGCATCGTCTTCCGGTTCGACCCGGAGGAGACGCCGTACTTGGCGATCTGGGCGAACTACGGCGGCTTCGACGATTATACGTTCGCGATCGAACCGGCATCCGGCTACATGGACGCGGTCGAAACGGCTTCGCGCATGGGTAAGGTGAAGCAGGTACAGGGCCATTCGACGAATCGGTGGGCGCTGAGCGTTGCGTTGGAGCATGAGATTCCGAAGGCGTGAATCATCAAGTCGATTGCTCCTAATGAAAATTGTGATACTCTTAATAGAGAGTACGAGTAAAGGAGGAGATCCAATTGAACTGGCAACAAGTACGGGAGTTGTTTCCTGACCAATTTGTTCATCTATCGATACTCGACTATCGTGAGGAAGACGATAAGAAAATTATTACGGAGATGGCTCCGATTCGGAAGGTAGCCGAGAGTGACGCAAACAAGGCCTTTTTCAGCGCGGAACCCGGTAGCATCGTATATCATACATCCAATGAGGAATGCGTGATACACCTACGTAGAGACCCATTAATTCGAGTGAGGCGAGGGTCATGAGGATTTGTTACGATGGTCGGCTTTTGACAACCTCGCTTACTGTTTCTTATCGTGGGCGAGAGTTGCGGCTGACGGATATTATCATCGATACCGGCTCTTCGCATACGATTATCAGTCCGGACGTTTTAGAAGAAATCGGAGTGTCCTTTGATAACGGCGACACCGTATATGAAGCATATGGCATTGGCGGGACGGTGCCATTCTATACGAAGGTAATGGATGAAATCGTTATCGATCAATTGCGTATCAAGAATTTTGAGATTGATGTCGGTATGCTGCCCCAGTCTCACAAAGGTTTGCTTGGACTCGATATTTTAAAGACATACGGTTTTGTATTGGATATGAACGAGCTGGAGCTTATTCCTGCTACACAAGCGTAACAGGCTTGGTCCCCCCTCACTCGATGCGCTTCTTCGCCGCCAAATCGGCGAGCGAATGCCGCGTCCGGTATTGCGCCGGCGTCATCCCGTACGTTTTTTTGAACAACGTGAAGAAGTAAGTGCTGCTGCCGAGTCCGATCTTCTCGCTGATCGCCGACGCCGAATCGCCGGTTGTCGTGAGAAGTCGGACAGCCTCCTCTAGCCGGACCGCGTTCAGGCAGTCGTTGAACGACCGGTCGGTCTCCTGCTTGAACAGCTTGCTCAGGTAGCCGCTCGAATAATGCACCTGCTCGGCGATCGCGTCCAACGACAAGTTCGGGTCGCTATACCTCTCTTGAATGAGAAGCCGAACGGATTCGATCAGCTCCGCGTTCCGGCTCCCCTTGCTCTCCTCCAGCCTGCCTATTATCGCGCAACACAATTCTCTCAGCGCGCCCTCGACTTCTTCGAGCGTCTCCAGATCGGACAACGAGTACAGCAGCGAGCCGTGAAGCTCGTAGTCTTCGGGCGAGAGCGCGCTGCCGTACTTCTTCTGAACGGAGATGTTCAACTGGTTCAGATCCATGTGGACATGGTTGTATCGGAAAGGACGGATCGCCGCGATGAACTTGGCGATTTCCGCTTCGGCTTCTTTCCTGCGTCCGAGACCGATCGCTTCGAGCAAGGCGGTCTCGGCTTTAGCCGGGTATTCGTGGCTGCGCGTCATCCGATCCAAGACCGAAGCGCGGTCGATAATGCTGCCGTGTCCCAGCATGAGCCGGTACTTCAGTAACTCCTTCGCCGACCGATAGGCGTCCTTCACTTTCTCTTGCGCGTCGACGACGTCCCCGATTCCGACGGATACCGATAGCTTGAAGTATTGGCGGATCGTCTGCTGCAGCTCGATAAGCGTCAGGACGAAATTGTCGGGGAGGTTCGGCCGATCGAGCGGGGCGAACACGACGAGATGGTCGCTCTCGACCTCCAGCGAATGGTAACGGCCTTGCCGGAACAACAATTCTTCCGTAATGTTGCGGATCGCGAATCGGAGCAGATCCTGCTCCTTGTAAGAGCGCCGGCAGAACAGCTTATAATCGTCGATGCTTAGCACGATGACGCAGAAGTAAGCTTCCGTAAGCGGAGGGGACATGCTCAGCAGCCCGGCGCGGCCGGCCTGCGCGTCCGCCTTGCCGGATAATAGCCCGCGGACGTACGACTCCCGTAACACCGGATAGGCGTAGTTCAAGGATGTCTCGAGCGATCTGTGTTTGGATTGGAAGACGGAATACGGTTTATACATCCGGCCGGCGAGCAGCACGGCCAATGCCGCGCCGATCGCCAAGAGGACGGCTCCTACCGCCCATAAGACCGTTCGCGGTTCGGTTATTCCGAAGAACGGCAGCTCGTACGGCCGCATTCCGATGATCCGCCAGTCGAACTTATCCAATGCGGCATAGACGACAAGCTGCCTGGACCCGTTGACTCTCTCCGTGAAATGGCCCTTGTCCGTTAACGTACTCGAGATCTCTTGGAAGTACGGCGCGTCGGCGATCGACGTCATGAACATGCCGGGGTCGTTGTGGGATAGCAGGGTACCGTCGCGGTCGGCGACCATCCACAGATGATCCTGCGAGTCCGTCAAGTCGCCGATCAACTTGCCGATCAGCTCCGCTTCATTGATGTTGATGATCAAGGCGCCGTTCTTCGGAATGAGATTGGAGAAGTTGGAGTACAGCACGAACGTAAGCAGTCGCTCGGTACCCGACGAGTTCGGCATGAAATCCCCCAAATGCAGCAGCCGCGGCACGAAATCCATGTAGCGGCTTCCCTCGTTGCTTCCGATCAACCGGATGACCTCGCTATCGACTTCTTTATCGATGCCTCTGTTGTTCAAATACCGCTGCGTATTCTCGTTGTAAATGCTGATATAGGAAATGAAAGAATAGACGCTTTGAACGCGGCGGAATTGGAGGACGACTTCGTTCTCGAGCAGCGGATCGAATTCGCCGTTCAGCATGGCGGTGATGACGGCGGGATCATGCAGCAGCTCGTTGCCGACGGCCAGAACCTGATTGTGGATCGCGTCGGTCGCGCTCCGGAGATAGTCGAGCCGGGACATGGATACCTGGTTGATCTCCGATTCGACCTGATAGGCGAACCGCTGATACAGCATGGCGGAAATGAGCAATACGGAGATCGACACGAGGATCATATAGGACAGCAACAGTCTGCGATAGATCGCGTACCGTTTCAGGTTGCTCCAGATCGTCATCGGCGTCCCCCCGTATAACAGCTTGCTTTGATTGTATCGAATGGAGAATGCGCTTTCAATTAGAACGGGCGGGTTCCCGGAAATCGTCTTGTTTTCGGAGGAATTGCGGCTTTTTTAAGGGTAGCAAAGCGGGGATTTTCAGGATTTCCGGGTATTCGAAGTTTACCGGCCGATCGAACGTTTCTACAATTGAAGGAGACAAGGCAGATACGAAGAATGGAGGATACATCCATGCAAGGGAAATTCGGTTACTCCTTTCTGAGCGACATCCTACGCAATCCGTTCAGTTATTTACTCGCGTTGCCGGCTATCCTCTATACGTTCGTATTCGGTTACGCGACGTTGCCGTACTTGTGGATGGCCTTTCAGAAGTTCAGCTACGACACTTCGTATTTCTGGCAGAACGAGTTCATCGGTTTCAAGAACTTCGCTTTCTTCTTCCAGTCCGACAACTTCTATAACGTGACATGGAACACGCTCCGGCTCAATTTTCTATTCATCGCGTTCGGCCACTTGGCCGCGATCGTCCTGGCGATCGTCATGAACGAAGTGCGGAACAAATGGTTTTTGCGGGTATCCCAGTCGGTGTTTCTGTTTCCCCATTTCCTATCTTGGGTCATCGTCAGTTACGTCGTATACAACCTGTTCTCGACCCAGTACGGATTATTGAATCAGATTCTGCAGGGACTCGGCATGGAGCCGATCAACTGGTACGCCACGCCTGACGCCTGGAATGTGATCCTGACGATCATGAAGGTATGGAAGGACGCCGGGTTGTTCGCCGTCATTTACCTGGCCGCGATTATCGGCATCGATCACGAGCTGTTCGAAGCCGCCAAGATCGACGGGGCGAACAGGTGGCAGCAGATCCGATCGATCACGCTGCCGCTCCTCCTGCCTACCGTACTCGTTCTTATGCTGCTCGCCATCGGCAAAATTTTCTACGGCGACTTCGCGATGATGTACTCGATCATTCGGGATAACGGGCTGCTGCTTCCGGTTACCGACGTTATCGACACGTACGTGTATCGCGCGCTCCGGCTATCCGGAGATCCCGCGCAGGCGATGGCCGTCGGCGTCTACCAGGCCGTCATGGGGTTCGTGCTCGTCTACGGCGCCAACCGGCTCATCCGCCGATATTATCCGGAAGGGGCGTTGTATTAATGAGGTCGGGCTCCCGTGGCGTCCAATGGTTCATTCACGCGTTGTTGGTCGGGTTCGGCCTGTTCTGCTTGCTGCCGATGCTGCTCGTGCTGATGATCTCGATTACGTCCGAGGAAGCGATCCGCATGAACGGATACAGCCTCTTCCCGGAATCGCTATCGCTCGCGGCCTATAAGCTGCTATTCAACGAAACTTCGACGATGGTCCGCAGCTACGGCATCTCCGTCTTCGTGACGGCGGCCGGCTCGCTGCTCGCGGTCGCGATCACGGCCATGGCGGCGTTCACGCTGTCTAACCATTCCGTCCGCTACCGGAACCGCCTGGCGCTGTTCTTCTTCTTCACGATGATCTTCAACGGCGGCATCGTGCCGTGGTACATGATTTGCAAGCAGCTCGGACTGAGCAATAACGTGCTGGCGCTGCTCATTCCGAATCTGCTGTTCAGCGCGTTCAACCTGTTCCTGACCCGCAATTTCATGCAATCGTTGCCTCCCGCGCTGATCGAATCGGCCAAGATCGACGGAGCGAACGATCTGCGCATCGCCTTCGGCATCATCTTCCCGTTGTGCAAGCCGGTGCTGGCGACGATCGCGCTGTTCTACGGACTCGCTTACTGGAACGACTGGTGGAACGCGATCATGCTCGTCGACAACCAGAACTTGTATCCGGTGCAGTATTTTCTGTTCAAGATCCAGTCCGATATCCGGATGCTGACCGAAATCCAAGGCGTCGCGAACGCGGGGGCGATCTTGCCCGCCGAATCATCGAAGATGGCGACGGCCATCGTCACGATCGGTCCGATCGTGCTGATGTATCCGTATTTGCAACGCTACTTCGTCCGAGGGCTGATCATCGGTTCGATCAAAGGTTGACCATCCGCTTTCCGGAAGCGTCCATGGCCGGAGCGGATTCGATACAAGGCACGATCAACCATTTAAGGGGGTTAAAGCATGGGGAGTGCAAGGAAAATCTCGGCTCTCGCAATCGCCGTCGTTCTGCTCTTCGGTCTATTGACGGCATGCTCGGACAACAAGGAGACGAATGGAGGAACCAACGCGCCCGCGACGAACAAAGAGACGACGGCAGGGGGAGAGGCGGAAGGCACGGCCAAGCCGACGGCGACGGAGAAAATCACGCTTACCTTCGTCACGCCGGGCGGAGAACCGACGGACGCGCAGAAACGGTGGGATGCGATCAACAAGAAGATGGCCGACGACGGGTTGAACATCGAAATCAAATTCACTTTCATCGGATGGGACGCCTGGGAGCAGAAGACGAACCTGATGTTGACCTCCGGCGAATCCTTCGATAACCTCACGGTCATGGAGGACTGGATCAGAACGGCGGTTTACGCGGGCAGAGGCGCCATACTCCCGATCGACGAGTACTTGGACAAATACCCGAATTTGAAAGCCGCGTTCCCCGATTATGTCTGGGAGAACATGAGAATCAACGGGAAAATCTACGCGGTTCCCGTGTTCTACAGAGAATGGGCGAACGATTACGAAGAGATGTCCTACCGCAAGGATCTGCTCGACAAATACGATCTGCCGGTGCCGGCAACCGTGCAGGAGATGATCGAGACGGCGGATAAGATCAAGCAAGCGGAGAAAGACCCGAGCCTCTACATCGTCAAGAAACCGAATAACGTGATGCACACGATACACCGCGAATACGACACGTATCCCTTCAACGTCGTGGACGACTTAATCTACGTCGATCAGCAGGGCATCGTCAAATCGTGGGTCGAGACGCCGGAATTCAAGCAAGACAGTCTCTACTTCCGCGATATGTACAAGAGAGGGCTCATTCATCCGGACATTCTGACGTTGCCGCTCGATCAGGTTACCAAGCCGACCGTCGAAGGGACCGCGCTGTTCGCGATGGGTAACGTCAACGAGAACATCGTGCAGATCAAAGCCGCCAAACCGGAGGCGGAGTACGCCGTATTCCGGTTCGCCCCGGATAAGCCGAAGATGCGTCCGTTGCTCGGCAACGCCAACGCGATTCCCAAGTCGTCGGAACATCCCGAGGCGATGATCCAGTTCTACGATTGGCTGTATAGCAAGCAGGAGAATTACGATCTGCTCGTCTACGGCTTCGAGGGCGATTGGTTCAAGGATCTCGGTCCGGGCAAGATGGAGCTGCTGCGCCCGGTCGGCAACGAAGTCGACTTCCCGGAATGGAAGGTCGGCAACTACAAGTACGTTCGCTTCGCGTCCAACCTGCACCCTTCCTTGATCGAATCGAGGAAGATCGACGAATCCGTCGTCAACGCGATCAACCTCGGATTCGTGTTCGATACGGAAGCGGTATCCGTCGAGTACGCGAACCTGCTCGCCGAGATCAAGACGAGCGTCTATCCGCTGAAGATGGGCGTCGCCGACTTCGACTCGTTCTATCCGAAGGCGCTAGACAAGTTGAAGAAGGCCGGGCTCGACAAGGTCGTCGCAGCGTACAAGGAGCAATTCGAGGCTTGGCTGGCGGCGAAGGGCAAGTAAATCGGCACAGAGGCAGCTTCCCGAATGGGGAGCTGCCTCTGTATTTGTGTCGGCTAGCTATTCACTCGCTTGCATCAACCGCAAAACAGCCTGCGCGAACATCTTAAAATCATCGATATGCTTTTCTACTATCGCTACTAAAATATCGACGTTCAACGACTGATAATCATGTACGGCGATATTTCGGAACCCGACCATATTCATTAAATTTTTCGCTAGTTCGGCATCGATAAGTCCCTTCTCGCATAGAAGCGTGAATGCTTCACGGCTGGATTTGGGCACGCCAAGCTTCCGTCCGCTGACCATATGCATGGCGAGATCGATGCTTGCCTCGCAAGCGCGTTGAATGTTTAAGATGATACTATCTTGCTTGGTGATATCCGATAAGTTTGCGGGATTACCTTCGTACACTTCGCGAATCCGTTTCACGCAGCGCTCGATTGTCGTTGTTTTATTCAATAGGACATCATTCATGGCCATATACGCTTCCCCGTTCCTTAATGGCTTCGATAATCGGCGCGCGTTGCTCGTTTAATGTCGCATACATGCTATAAGCTCGCATTCGTTGACGTGTATATTCATTATCGTCTTCTATATATAGAGGTTCGCCTTCCGAGAAAATTTGCACCGTAAAAACGGTATCGATAGGTTTGAGATCAACCAAGTCGATTTCACGACCGGCAATTGCAGCCAGATCTCCGGCAAGAATAAACCGTTCATACGATGACAGATGCTTACTACCGAAGTAGGCAAGGTCAATATCGCTGTCGTCTCGTTCCGTACCTTTCGCGAACGAGCCGAATAGCAGGATGAAGGCAGGATCTGTCTCTCGAATGATTTTATCGACTAGACTCTTCTGGAGTTGTTCTGGAAGCATGCGTATCACCGTCCTTTTTCCAATATTATAAAGCTTATACGAAAAAACTGCATTCAAACATGAAGAAGAGAAGAAGGCAGCCCCGGAATTCCTCGGGACTGCCTTCTCGCGTTGCTACTGCAGCGTAATCGAGCCCAATCCCAACCAGCCGTCGGAGCCTTGCGTCGTGTTCGCGAACAGGAGCGGAAGCGGGTTATACCACGGCAAGTACGCCGGCAATTGGCCCTTGGCGCGGACCGACGCTTCGGTGATCCGTTCGAGCGGATTAACGACGCGCATGACGAGCGAGTATTGGCCGGATGCGACGCCGGCGGCGTTCACCGTCGCGTCGAAGTATTGCGGCTGGCCGAAGTCGACGTACGTCGGGTTGCCCGGCACGTTCCATTCCGGGAACGCGCGCACTTGCTTCGGCATGATCGTGCGCAGATCCCAGTCCGTCGTCCATCGCTTGACGATGGCGCCGGAGCCGTTCTTGAGCGCGAGCTCTACCGGATACATGCTCGGTCCGTAGTAGAACGGCGCGACGCCCGTATTCTCGATCTGCACGCCGACCTTGAAGTTGCCCGACACCGTGTTGTTGAAGTAGGCGTTCTTCGCGTAGAAGTTGTAGCCCATTTTCCGCCAGACGGCGACTTCGTTAGGGTCGTTAATGTTGTACGTGCAGTTCTGGCAGATCATCCAAGTCGCGTGGGACATCTCGACGTCGATCATCGCGTCGTCCTTGGTCGCCGATGCGGGGCCGAACAGCTGCCCTTGCACTTCCGGACGAACCTCTCCGCCGATGCTCGCGGTGACCCACTTGTTCTCGGAGCCGAACACGAGCGCCTGCGTCAGCTGGGCGTCGGACTTGCCGTCCATCGACAGCGGCAGCGTCATGCTGCCGACGCGGCCGAGCGCCGGATCCATCTCGCGGTAAGCGAACGAGTCGTCGTGGAAGCCGATGCTGGCCAGCGTCGTCAGATGCGTGCCGCCGCCCGAGCGCGGGTAGCGGTTCTCGAGGCGCGTCGTGTTGAAGGCGGCGTCGTAGGCGTCGAGGATGATGTTGGCGTTCGCGTCGGACATCATCCAGTTCTGCGTGCCGTTGCTGCCGTCGTTCGGCCACGTATGCCACTCGCCCCAGCGGCCGATCAGCCCCTGATGAATGAAGCCGATGCGCGGGTCTCCGTCATACTTCGCCCCGAAGGCGGCGATGAAGTTCTGGAACGCCTGCATGACGGTCGGAGAGTCGTAGTTCAGAATACAGCCGTTGCGGACTTCGCTCATGAGGAAGTCCGGCACGTCCTTGCTGGAGAACGATTCGCAGCTGGCGATCCGGATCGCGACCTGCTTGCCGTGGGAGGCGACTTCGTCGAGAACCTTCTCCACCATGTCCCAGTTGTACGCGTTCATGCCGGTCATGACCTCGCCGAGGCCGAAATACTTCCATTCCAGAGAGTTGCGAATGCCGCCGGAGATCACCGTCTTGTCCGCGTTATCGCTCGCCCAGTGCCAGATGGCGAAGCCCTTGAGCGGGTTCGTGATCGGGTCGGCACCCTTCGTCAGCGCATGGACGGCCAAGGCGGAGTCAGGCGTATTGACGGTGTAAGGATTGACGGGCACGCCGGTCGGTACCGTCGTCGCCGATCCGCCAGGAGGCGGCGCGTTCGTCGTGACCGAGAGGGCGGAGCTTGCGGCGGAGACGTTACCGGCCGCGTCGCGCGCCCTGACCGTGTAGCTGTAAGCGGTGCTGGCGCTCAGCCCCGTATCGGTGAAGCTCGTGCCGGACGGCGTGCCGACTTGCGTCGAGCCGCGGAATACTTGGTAGCCGGTAACGCCCGTGTTGTCGGTCGAGGCGTTCCACGTCAAGTTGACGGAGCCGCTCGTCTTGCTCGCGACGGCGAGACCCGACGGAACGGACGGCGCCTGGGTGTCCGGCGGCGTCGTCGTCACAGAGAGAGCGGAGCTGGCGGCGGAGACGTTGCCGGCCGCGTCGCGCGCCCGCACCGAATAGGAATACGCGGTGCCTGCGGTAAGGCCCGTGTCCGTGAAGCTGGTGCTGGACGGCGTGCCGACTTGCGTCGCTCCGCGGAACACCTGGTAGCCGGCGACGCCGACGTTATCCGTGGCGGCGTTCCACGTCAGGTCGACGGATACGCTCGTCTTGGCCGGCGAAGCGAGACCGGTCGGCGCGGCCGGCGCTTGCGTGTCCGGCGGCGCGCTCAGCGAGATGCGGTCGAAGTCCGGCGCCCATCCGCCGGCGTTGGATACCTTGATCGCGTTCGCGCCCGCGGCGAGCGTCAAGGTCACGTCCAACGACGCGACCGTCGTCCAACCGCCGCTGCTCGGGAAGTTAACCGTGACGGCCGTGCCGCCGTTCACGCTCACTTGCGCGGAACGGCTGGATTCGCCGTTCAAGTAATAGAACTTGACCGTCTGGCTGCCCGCCGTCGCCGGCACGACGCCGTTCCATTGCAGCGTCGCTCCGTTGCCGACGTAGCCGACCTTGGAGCCGCCCGAGCAAGTGCCGCAGGAGGCGGTCGCCGCGTTACCGACGAGCGTGTTGCCCGAAGCTTCCGCTTCGTAGCTCGTCTGCGCGGTCGCGGCGTCGGTCGTGACCGACTGCGCGGAGCTTGCGGCGGACCAGTTGCCTGCCGCATCGCGTGCCTTGACGGTGTAGACGTACGCCGTGGCGGCGCTAAGGCCCGTATCGCTATAGCTGGTGCCGGTCGGGGTGCCGACCTGCGTCGCGCCGCGGAACACCGCATAGCCGGTGACGCCGACGTTGTCGGTCGACGCGCTCCAGGTCAGGTTGACGGAGCTGCTCGTCTTGCTAGGGGATGCTAGATTGCTAGGAGCCGAAGGCGCCGTCGTATCGGATGCGGCGCTCGTCGTCACCGACAGCGCGGAGCTTGCGGCGGACAAGTTGCCCGCGGCGTCGCGAGCCTTGACCGTGTACGAATAGGCGGTTCCCGCGGAGAGACCGGTATCCGTGAAGCTCGTGCCCGTCGGCGTGCCGACCTGCGTCGCGCCGCGGAACACGGTATACCCGGTCACGCCGACGTTGTCGGTCGACGCGCTCCAGGTCAAGCTGATCGAGTTGGTCGTCACGCCGGACGACGCGAGTGCCGCCGGCGCGGACGGAGCGACCGTATCGCCGCCACCGCCGCTGCCACCGCCGTCGACCGTGATCGAATCGACGAGCAAGACGGCGTACGAAGAATCGCGGTGGACGATGCGAACGTACTGCGTGTTCGCCAAGTTGGCGTTGAAGGCGGACAGCGGAATCGAGATGTTCGTATAGCTGCCCGTCACGTTGCCGTATGTGGAGATCGGCCCGACGGTATGGTCCGTTCCGTCGTTCAACACGACGTTCCAATGGTTCTCCGAGTCGGAGTCGCTCCAGTCGCGAACCCGGATGATGAGGTTGGACGCGCCGGCCAGGCTGCGGTTGACGTTCTCCTGCAAGTATTGACCGTTGCCGCCGGAGTTGATGACGATATTGCCTGTGCTGTCCGAGCCGTAATACAAGCTATCCATTGTCCAACTCGAATCCTGGTTCAGGTCGTTCTTCTTGTTGGACAACGCCGTCGCGCTGGCGAACGAATCGATCGTCACCGGCTGCGGAGCGGCCGGCGTCGCGCTCGCCTGCGGCGAGTTGCCGCTCGTTCCACCGCCGTTCGTAGCTCGAACGACGTAATAGTAAGCCGTTCCGTTCGTCAGCCCGGTGTCGGCATACGAGGTTCCGGTTACGCCGGAAGCAACCTGCGCATACCCCGAGCCGCTCGTCGTCGAGCGCAATACGGCGTAGCTCGTCGCGCCGGTTGAAGCCGGCCATGAGAGCGATGCCGATCCGTTGCCCGCGGTCGCCGTCAACGAAGCGGGCGCCGCAGGGGCGGAGATCGCCGCCGGCGTCGCGCTCGCTTGCGGCGAGTTGCCGCTCGCGCCGACGCTATTCACGGCTCGCACGACGTAATAGTACGTCGTACCGTTCGTCAGTCCGGTATTCGTATAGCTCGTGCCGGTAATGCCCGTGGCGACTTGCGCGTAGCCGGAGCCGCTCGTCGTCGAACGCAATACCGAATAGCTCGTCGCGCCGTCTACCGCATCCCAAGTCAACGCGACTTGCGTGCTGCCCGGGGAAGCTTGCACGTTCGTCGGCGCTTGCGGAGCGACCGGCGTTCCGCTGATCGTAACGGCATTCGCCAGCACGTTGTAGCCTTTGACCGCGTCCCAAGTGCCCGCGTTGGCGAAGCGGACCGAATATTCCGGTCTTGCCCGCAAGCCTTCGTTCGCGTCCGGAAGCCAAAGCGCCAGCTTGTAGGTGCCGCCGGCCATGGCCGACGGCAGCGTAACGGTCTGATTGCCGACCGTGACGGCGCCGGCCAGCCACTGGCGCACGTCCACGCCGTTCAACGGAACGTTATAGCGCTGCGTGCCGCCGTCGAACACGAGGAACGCCGGCCGCGACTTGACGATGCCGGAGTAACCGTCGTTGTTCAGATGCGCGGAGAAGGCGAAGGTGCCTCCCGGACTTCCGCTCGTCGGGAACGTCGCGTCGACGAGCCTTAAGCGATAGCCGAGCTTGCGCTCCAAGCGGGCGAAGGCGGTTTCCGCCGGATCGTTGCCGGAGGCGGCGAGGTTGGCGTTCTTCCAGATATTAATATTAACCGCGGCGAAGTCCTCGTTGATCTCGGTGAAGTTCAGCTTGCTCATCTCGGACTGCACGTTGACGCCGGCCAAGTCGTTGGAACCGGCAGAGTCGCACGTCTCGCCGCCCATCATTTTATTGCCGCCGGCAGAAGTTGCGAGGTCGTACATCCATTGCTTCTTCTCCTCGACGTAGAACCAGCCCATCCAGGAGTTGTTGTCGTACGTGCCCATGTCGGCCGTGTCGGACAGGAAGCAGTCGTTGTGGAAGCCGATGCGGTCGCGATCGGACTGCGTGAGGGCGGTCGTGCCGGACGGCGTCGGGAGCTCGAGGATCTCCTTGATGAAGATCGGGTAGCGAACGACGATCGGAATGGAGATGGGAGTCGTGTCGAGAATCTTCTTGACGATGCGGTAGCGGGTGTCGGCCGATTCGCGGTTGAACGCGTCGGTGAATTGGCTCGTGTGCCATTCTCCCCAAGGACCGAGGTAGCCGGTTTCGAGGTGGAGGACGACGTCCGCGTTCGCCGTGATGACGGCATTGATCTGCGCGATGTGGCCGAGGATGCGGCTCTCGGGAAGCTGAGGAGATTCGGACCATGCGTAAGCGGGGCGGAGCACGATCTTCAGTCCGGCGTCCCGAATGGCGTCGAGGCCGGAGTCGAGGTTGTCGAGCAGCGCTTGCGGAAGCTGGTCGACGTTCTTGAACTTGTCTAGGTGGAGGTAGCTATGAATGAGGGTGTTGCCCGCTTGCTTGGCCCGGGCGAACGTGCGGTCCAGCATGTCGGGGTTGAATCCGGCGATGCTCGTCGCGGAACTGGCATAGTCGTTGACGGATACGTCGTTGATGATTTCGTACCGGTTGTGGAAGCCTCGTTCGGGGTTCGCGAACGCGGTCGCGAGGTCGGCCGAGTAAGTAAGCGTTGCGGCGCTTGCCGTGTAGGCGGGCAATAGACCGATCAGGATAATGGCGGCGAGCGTGGCGGAGACCAGTTTTTTCTTGAACATCATCGTACCTCCATGTCGTGGAATGTACTTCCATGAAGTTCGATCTGGATGTCTGTCGAACATCCTCTCCTTTCGTTATATTTGCGCAAATCAGTAAAATAATTGCGCAGTTCATCTTTATTATAGTTGCTTGCCATTTACAATCAACGCCACAAATTTAAGGTCTTATGCCGAGTTTTTAGCGTAACTTCCTCGCAATCGCACGACCGAACCATAGACAATCGAAGACGATCATTAATTTTCCAAGTAGGCACGCTACCCCTCCGGATTTATAATGAAAGGATATATCCGCATTGCAACGGAGGGGCGCTCATGAAACTATTAATCGTAGACGACGAGATACGGACACGAGAGCTGCTTCGCAACTATATCCCTTGGGAAGAGCTCGGTATTATGGAGGTGAATACGGCCAAGAACGGGTTGGTCGCGCTCGAGTTGTCGCTGGAGTGGAAGCCGGATATTATCGTGTGCGACGTTCGTATGCCGAAGCTGGGCGGAATCGAATTCGCGCGGCAATACCGGGAGACGGACCCGAATTGCCAGATTCTCTTCTTAAGCGGCTTCTCGGACAAGGAATATTTGAAATCGGCGATACATTTGAAAGCGTTAACATATTTGGAAAAGCCAGTGATTCTAACGGAAGTGCGTTCCGCGGTCGAAGCCGCGATCGCCTTGCGCAGGGAAGCGATCGACCGGCAAGAGCAGGAACGGCAATATCAAGCCGACGTAGATCGTAGCTTGCCGGTACTCCGTCAAGAGATGGTGCGCAAGCTCATCAACCATCCTTCGTCTGCGCACGTGCTGCCTGCGCTTCGCAGTCGGGAGACGTTCCTCTTGCCGCCGGAAGGTCCCTATACGGTAGCCGTGGCGAATCTGTATTGGGATCCTTCGGATCTGCCCGAGGATCCGGCATCGACGCAAGCGTCGATACTGGAAGGCATCAACGGCGATTCGAAGCTGCTCGAGATGCTGCTCCTATCGGGCTTCGATTCGAGCAATCGGCTCGTCGTCCTGCTTCCGGGCGCATTCGGCAGCGCTTATCGGGAGGGGAGAGAGAAGATCGAGCAGGTGGATGCCGCGTTGCGCGGCATTGCCGGGGAGGCGATCGACCTGAGGTTGGGCATCGGAGAGCCGGCGAAGACGCTCTCGGACATCCCGGAAGCCTATCGCCGTGCTTCGTTGGCGAGCGCGCTGCAATATTATTCCGACGGAGGAAGGCTGCAGTTCGCCGAAGCGCTTAATCGTCACGAGCCCGTCGAGACGGACTGGGAGGAGGTCCGCATGCTTCGCGAACAGCTCCGTCAAGGGAATCTCGAAGAGGCCAAGCTTATTCTCAGGAAGTGGACGCAGCATTGTCGCAGGAAGCTCGATCTGGATATCCTGCGGCTGAAGGATACTTACTTCCAATATCTCCTCGCGATTATGGATACGGCGGTACACAATGGCATGACCGAGCTATCCGAGGACACCGAACGGCGTTACATGTGGAAGGAGATCGACCGCGTGCCTAGTCTGGACGCGCTGGAGCAATACGTGCTGGCGCTGCTCGACGCGTGCATGGACAAGGGGGACGAAGAAGTCAGCGCGGGGGCCGGGAAGATGCGTGACATCGTACGTTACGTTCACGGGCATTATCAGGAGAAAGGCTTCGCGATCCGCGACATCGCCGATCACGTGCAATTGAGCGAGACGTATCTATGCGCTTACTTCAAGAAGCAGAGAGGACAGACGATCAAGGAGTTCATTACCGAGACGAGAATGAACGCGGCCAAGGAGTTGCTTCGCGACGTCCATCTGAAGCTGTTCGAAGTCGCGGTGCGGGTCGGGTTCGCCGATGCCAACTATTTCACGACGTTCTTCAAGCGGAACAGCGGCATGACGCCGAGCGAATACAGGGAGCGTAACGTACGATGAATCGCTATGGCAATTGGCGGAAGTTCTTCAAGCTGAGCATCCGGTATAAGTTGTTCGCCACCTATGTATTGGTCATCCTTATTCCGTTCCTGCTGCTTCTCTTCCTGCATATCAACTTCACCCAGAACGAGAACAAGGAAGCGGCCGTGTACTCCTCGCACAAGATGCTGAACGAGACGAAATCTTACCTGGAGTACAAGTCGCAGGCGATCATGGAAGTGCTCAACTTCATCGCCTTGAACGATCTCGTGAAGGCCGGCGTCAGCGCCGATTCGAAGCAATACGAGGATATCAATCTGTGGCATATGGACGCCTTGGAGCTGTCGAGGCTCGTGAATCTGTTCCGATACAACGACGATATCGGAATGATTCAGCTCTATATGAAGCATGGTCTGGCCGGCGCGACGGAGAACGTCGACTTCGTGAGCATCGGCAAGCTGGCGACCAAACCGTGGTACGGTTCGTTCTCGTCGTCCAAAGCAGCCTTCGTGTGGCTGCCGGCTTCGGAAGTCGGGACCGATGCCGAGGACGGAGAGATTACCGTGCTGCGCAAAGTGCCGAACGAGCACAATATCCAGCAATTCGACGGCATCGTCAGCGGACGAATCAAGCCGTCCGCGATGAAGTCCGTTCTGAATCATGCCGTTCTGACGCCGAATACGGTAGCGATCTTGATGAACGAGCAGGGAGCCGTGCTCAGTCACTCGGATTCGCTTCCGTCCTCGCATCAGGACTTGGTCGGGGATATTAACCGGCTGTACGAGCGGAGCACGTCCGGCGATCAGTATGATAACGATCAATATACGATCGATGGACGCCGGCATCTGCTCGGCGTCCTTGCGATCCCGCATACGGAATTGAGATTCGCGCTCATCGTTCCGTATTCGGATATTCTGCAATCCAGCGTGAAGGCGCGCAATCAGATCGTCTCGATCTTCCTGCTCGTCGTCCCGCTCATGCTGCCTCTGTCGTTCTTCGTAGCGGCTTCCGCCACGAGACGAATCCGCGGGCTCATCGTCCATGTGCGCAAAGTCAAGCACGGCAACTTCAATCTCGCCCCGCTGAAGGCCGGCGAGGACGAGATCGGGGAGCTCACGCACAACTTCAACGTCATGGTGCAGAATATGTCCGGGCTGATCGACGAGACTTATTCGCTCGGGCGGGAAGTGAAGAACAAGGAGCTGAAGGCGCTTCAAGCGCAGATCAATCCGCACTTCCTCTACAATACGCTGGATCTGATCAACGTCATGGCGATCGAATCGGGTTCGCGCGACATTAAGCGCGTCGTGGACGAGCTGGCCGTGTTCTATAAGCTCAGTCTCTCTAACGGACGCGAATTCGTGACGCTCGAGAGCGAGCTTCAGCATATCGAAGCTTACGTGCGCATTCAGAATATGCGGTTCTCGGACGGTATCCGGTTGGAGGTGGAGGTGCCGCGGGAGCTGTACGATTGCGAGCTGCCGAAGATTATCCTGCAGCCGCTCGTGGAGAACGCGATTCTGCATGGAATTATGGAGACGGAGAGCGAAGAGGGGACGATTCGCATCTCCGCATGGCTGGATCGGGGCGACGTCTGCATCGAAGTCGCGGATAACGGCGTCGGAATGACCGCGGATCGGTTGGCGTCGGTCGTCTCCGGTCAACCGGCGCAAGCGCAAACCGGCGGATACGGCGTGCACAATATCGAAGAGCGATTGCGGCTCTCGTACGGCCCGATGTACGGATTGAAGTTCGCGAGTAGCGAGGGCGAGGGCACGAGCGTCGTATTGCGACTGCCTGAGCGCAGAATCGAATAGTCGCCGGAATGCGTATATCGCTTGATTCGAAGCCTGAACAGAGGCTCTTCTCTGTTCAGGCTTGTTATTTCTAAGGCAAGCTTAAGTTATCGAAGGTAATCGTAGATTTGTCGGGTATGAGGCAGTCGGCAATTCCCTTACGATGGTACATAGGCAGAGGAGTTCCTGCACAGCAGCACGCTTGGAGGTAGTCGCATGAGAGATATTCGTTCCAACTGGGTTCTATATCTGATGTTCGTTCCGATCGCGGTTTACTTCATCATCTACGCCTATGTGCCGATGGGTGGCATCGTGATGGCGTTCCAGTCGTTCACGATTCGAGGAGGCTTATTCTCGAGTCCGTGGGTCGGTTGGGAGAACTTCGAGTACTTCTTCAATTCCGGCAAGGCGTGGATTGTCACGCGCAACACGATTGCTTACAACGTCGTATTCTTAGGCTGCTATACGTTCTTCTCGATCTTGGCGGCCGTATTCATCTCGGAGATTCAGAAGAAGTGGTTCAAGTCCTTATCTCAGACCTTGATGTTCCTGCCGTACTTCATCTCTTGGGTAACGGTATCGGCGTTCGTCTATAACTTCCTCAATTACGAATACGGCATCGTCAATCGTATCCTGGAGTCGCTACATCTCGAAGCGATCGACATCTATTCGACGGCCGGTTACTGGTACTTGCTTCTGCCGCTGCTATACGTGTGGAAGTGGGTCGGTTACGGCAGCGTTCTCTACTTGGCGGCGATCGTCGGCATCGATCAGGAAATCTACGAAGCGGCGACGATCGACGGCGCCTCTCGCAGGCAGAAGATTATGAAGATCACGCTTCCGCTATTGAAGCCGACGATGGTCATTCTGCTCCTCCTCGGTCTCGGGAGAATCATGCGCGGCGAATTCGATATGTTCTATCAATTGATCGGCAATAACGGCATGCTGATGGACGCTACGGATATTATCGATACGCTTGCTTTCCGATCGTTGATGGGTACGGCGGACTTCGGCATGGCTTCCTCCGTAGGCTTCTACCAATCGGTGCTCACGCTCGTCATTATCTTGACGGCGAACTGGCTCGTGCGCCGATACGACAAAGATCAAGCATTGTTCTAATCTTACGATAAGCAGGTGACAGACATGAATACGAACGCTTCCGGAAGCTCGCTCGGCAAGGCTCCGGCTTTCACTTTCCTCTCCTATTCGATTGTGACCTTGATCGCGATCTTCTGTCTCATCCCGTTCATCGTCTTGGTGGCAGGCTCGCTGACGTCCGAATCCTCGGTTATGAAGGAGGGGTATTGGTTCTGGCCGCGGGATTTCTCGTTGGAAGCCTTCTCCTACATTTTCAGATATCCGGCCGATATCTTGTCCGGCTATCGCGTGTCGATTCTGATCACCGTCATCGGCACGACGCTGTCGCTATTCATCTCGTCGATGGCGGCTTACGTTATCAGCCGTAAGGAACTGAAGGCTCGCAACGTCTTCTCGTTCTTCCTGTTCTTCACGACGCTGTTCAGCGGCGGACTTGCGCCGTTCTACATCTGGATTAGCCGTTACCTGGATCTGTCCAATACGTATGCCGTTCTCATCCTCGGTCCGATGTTCAACGTCATGTACGTGCTGATTCTGCGGAGCTTCATTCGCGGCTCCGTTCCCGAGCCGCTCATCGAGTCGGCGAAGATCGACGGCGCGGGACACTTCCGGATTTTCGTCACGATGATCCTACCCTTGTCCAAGCCCGCGTTGGCGTCGATCGGCGTATTCACCGTGCTGGCTTACTGGAACGACTGGTGGACGGCGATGATGTTCACGAACAAGGACGATCTCATCCCGTTGCAGTACTTATTGTACAAAATGCTGGCTTCCATCAACTTATCCGCGGCGATGGCTCAGCACGTGACGAGTCTGGACGCGCCGAAGGAGACGTTCAAGCTCGCGATGACGGTCGTCGCTACCGGGCCGATCGTGCTGCTGTTCCCATTCGCGCAGAAGTACTTCGTCAGCGGCATTACGATCGGCTCCGTCAAAGGCTGATATAGATTCCGTACCGGTCGGAATTTATATAGATGATTGTGCATGATAAACACAAGGGAGGTATTGTCTTGAAAGGTTCGAACAGAAAAAAGACAGCCGTACTATCCACGCTCGTCCTATCGTCCTTGTTAGCTGCCGCGTGCGGCAACAACAACGCGAATAACGCGGCTTCCAGCGCCCCGGCTACAGCCGGCGGCTCTGCCAGCTCGACTGCGTCCGCCGCAGCCCAGATCGACAATTCCAAGGAAGTGAAGCTTGTCGGCTACTTGCTCGGCGAAGCTCCGAAGGGAATGCCGGAAGTTCTCGAAGCCGTGAACGCGAAGCTGAAGCAGGACGTTAACGCGACGCTGGAGCTTAACTATATCGGATGGGGAGATATCGCCTCGAAGTATCCGCTCGTGCTCGCTTCCGGCGAAGACGTCGACTTCATCTTCACGGCGGATTGGAATTACTACATCTCCGAAGCGAACAAGGGCGCATTCATGCCGCTGAACGAAGAGATGTTCAAGACTTACATGCCGAACTATTACGCGAAGCAGGACCCTGCGGCGTACAAGGCTGCCGAAGTCAACGGCACGCAGTACATGATCCCGACGACGACGCCTGACCGCAAGGTCAACGTAATGGTTCTTCGCAAAGATGTGATGGAGAAAGCCGGACTGACGAACCCGACGAAGATTTCCGAGCTGGAGCCGTATTTTGCAACGATCAAGAAAGACTATCCGGACATGATTCCGCTGAATCTGGACTCCCAATACGACTTGCCGACGCCGTTCATTAACTTGGTTCGCGAGCAATATGCTTACGGCGCCGCTCCGTTCGACTCCGGAGATCCCTCTTCCGTAGGCGTCACTACCGACATCGAGGACCCGACGGGCAAGATCCTTCATTTCTGGGATGAGCCGGCGGCTAGCGCGATGAAGTCCGCGGCCAATACGATGAAGGGCTGGTACGATGCCGGTTACGTGAACAAGAATCCGTTCTCTAACAAAGTCCGCTCCAAGGACAACTTCTGCGAAGGACAGACGGGCGTGGCATTCGGCAACTCGCTGGACATTCAGCCTACGCTCGCGACGTGCGCGAACAAAGGCGTCGAGACGTACATCATACCGACGTTGACGCCGTCCGGACATTCCTCGGCGAACAGCTGGCTGAATAACGGCGTCGCCATCGCGGCGAATTCCAAGAATCCGGAGCGCGCGCTGCAAGTTCTCGACCGGCTGATGGAGAACGAAGAATACGCGATGCTCGTCTATTACGGAATCGAAGGCAAGAACTATACGCTTACCGCCGACGGCAAGCTGGGGCTGCCGGAAGGCGTTACGCAAGAGACGAATACGTTCCCGGCGGATTCCTCGGGCTTCTGGTTCGTCGACAAGGATTTCACTAAGCCAAGCGTCACTTGGACGAACGAGTATATCGAACTGAACAACAAGGTCAAAGACTACTTGGTGCCTGACACCTACATCGGCTTCTCGTTCAATTCCGAGAACGTGAAGGCCGAAACCGCGAACCTGAAGAGCGTGGCGGCGCAGTACTTCCTGCCGATCACGGTCGGCGCGGTTAAAGACGTCGAAGGCGCGTTCAACACGCTCTTCGACAAGATGAAGTCCGCCGGCGTCGAGAAGGTGAAGACGGAAGTCGAAGCCCAAGCATCCGCGTTCTTGGCGAACAAAGGTCAATAAGCAAAGGGATAGCGGCGGCGCAGGGGCAACCCTGCGCCGTTATTCTCATCGTAGGCGCGCTTCAACCTGACGTCCGTCATCTTGGCTTCGCCCTGCATCTGCCGCCCCGATTCAATAGAGGAGGAACAACAACCGAATGAACAACTATCGCATCGAAGTCCGCAACGACTCCAAACGGATCTACTCCGATCACATCAAGATGGGGGGCGCGAATCCGGCCGGTCAGCGGATCAGCTTCACGAACTACTACATGGAGCTGGACGGAGAGCCGTTCATCGGCATCTGCGGCGAATTCCACTATACCCGTTACGACGAACGCTGCTGGGAAGACGAGATCATCAAGATGAAGATGGGCGGCGTCAATATTATGGCGACGTATATCTTCTGGAACCTGCACGAGGAAGTAGAGGGCGCGTTCGAGTGGGGCGGGAACAAGGATCTGCGCCGCTTCATCGAGCTGTGCGGCAAGCATGGCCTATACGTCATCGTGCGGATCGGACCGTTCGACCACGGCGAGATCCGCAACGGAGGCATTCCGGATTGGCTGTTCGGCCGCCCGTTCGAGGTGCGCTCCAACGACGAAGGCTACCTGGCCTATGCTCGCCGCTTGTACGGCGAGATCGGCAAGCAAGTGCAGGGACTGCTGTACAAGGACGGCGGACCCGTCATCGGCACCCAGATCGAGAACGAGCACAACCATTCGTCCGCGCAATGGGGCTTGACGGTCGGCATCAACAACATGTGGCTGAACGGCGGCACGGGCGGCAACGAGCATATGATGAAGCTGAAGGAGATGGCGCTCGAAGCAGGCATCGATACGCCGCTCTACACGTGCACGGGCTGGGGCGGCGCGACGACGCCGGTGCCGGACATGCTCCCGCTATGGGGCGGCTATGCGTTCTGGCCGTGGATCTACTATGAGGAGCACCGCTTCGCGGAGGTGAAGGAGCATCCCGCGACGCCGGAGTATATTTTCCGGGATAAACACAACAACGCGATTCCGAAGAGCTACAACTTCGAGCCGTTCTATGAGCCGGAGGACTACCCGTACGCGTGCTGCGAGATGGGCGGCGGCATGACGCCGTTCTATAAGTACCGCTTCGAATTCCCGTACAAGAGCGTGCCGGCGATGACCGTCATGAAGGTCGCGGAAGGCTGCAACCTTCTCGGCTATTATATGTATCACGGCGGAACGAATCCGAAGGGCAAGGTCAACGCGTACACGAACGACCTCGCTACGCCGAAGCTGTCGTACGACTTCAACGCCTTGATCGGGGAATTCGGCCAGGTGCGGGAATCGTACAAGCGGACGAAGCTGCAGCACTACTTCTTCTCCTCGTATCAGAAGTCGTTCGCGCTGACGAAGACGATTCTGCCGGGCGATACGTCTGCGATGGACCCCTACGAGGTCGAAACGCTTCGCTATGCGGTACGTTCGCATCATGGATCGGGCTACTTGTTCCTGAATAACTTCCAGGATCATGTCGAGACGCATCCGCTCAGCGACTTCAACGTGAGCATCGATCTCCCGAACGAGACGATCACGGTTCCGAGCGAAGGGGAGCTGACGCTGGGCAAGGAAAGCTTCGCGATGCTGCCGTTCAACTTCGATCTGGGCGGCATTCTGCTGAAGTACGCCACGGCTCAGCTCGTTACAGACCTGGAAGTCGACGGAATGACCTATTATTTCTTCGCGATTCCGGACGGGATGAAGGGCGAATTCGCCTTGCGCTCGGCCGACTTGGCGAACGTGGAGGCAGAAGGCGCGACGGTCGGCGGCACGGATGAAGGCTTGACGATCGTTCGCGTGCAAGACGGACAGTCCGGCTTGATCCGCTTGGCGTCCGCGGACGGAAGGAAGCTGGCCATCTACGCCATGACGGACAGCGAAAGCCTGAACTTCTGGAAGGCGAACGTCAGAGGACGCGAGCGGGCGATCTTCACGAACGCGAATCTGCTCGTAGACGGGGATACGATCAAGCTGGAATCTACCGATCAGACGAATGTGACGCTAAGCGTATTCCCGGACTTCGAGGATTCTCTCGGGAACGTCTCGGGCGGGGAGCTCTTGGCCAACGAGCAAAAAGGCTTGTTCCGCGTTTACTCGTTGCAAGCGCCGAATCGGGAAGTTTCGTTCGAATATGAGTGCGTGAAGCAGGAACGCGCGGTGCTATCGTTCGCGCCGAATGCGCTGGACGGCGTGAAGGAAGCGCTGCTGCGCATCGACTATACGGGCGACATCGGCTACGCCTTCATCGACGGCGACATGATCAACGACAACTTCAGCAACGGAACGACGTGGGAGATCGGCTTGAAGCGCTTCGAGGAGCGACTTCTGGATAAGGGAATGTACATCTATATCTCCCCGATTCGCAAAGGCACGTTCGTGAACAGCAATACGACGATGGCGGGTTGGAACGAATCTGCGAAGGAGCTCATCGCGGACATCGCGTCGATCAGCGCGGTTCCGGTATACGAGATCGTCGTGACGGCTCCACATAAGGAATAGAGGTGGAAAGAGAGATGAGCGAAGGAATAGCAGGCATTCGTCCGGACGTCGGCCGACTCATGGACAGGCTGCCCCGGAAGCTGACGATTACGATGTGGGACTTCTCCTGGTATACGATGACGCAGCCGGGAGAGCCCTATGAGTACGGAGAACTGGCGAACCGCTTCGCGGAAGCGGTCGAGCGCGGCTACAATACGATCCGCATCTGCGCGATGCCGTATCTGCTGTTCACGGCGGATGGCGTACGGCCGGGTCCGCTTCGCCTCGGCAACCTCGGTACGGTCGGCCGGCGGACGAGATGGTACAATTGCGCCGGCGGCGCAGAGCTGGACGGCCACGCGCAACTGCTCGAGCTGTTCCGCCAAGCCAAGGCGCACGGCTGCTATATCATCCTGTCTTCATGGGAATACCAGCAGAGCCCGAGCTTCCTGGCGACGCCGGAGCTTCGCGACGAACTCGCGGGCATCCCCGCCGCCGAGCGCTTCATGGCGCTGGCGCGCTCGCTCGATCGGCAGATCGACTACGTAAGCGAGGCGGGCTACGGTGACCGGATCGCCTATGTCGAGCTGCACAATGAAGTCGAGTTCGGTCAACTGACGAAGGTAGCGACCGATCAAGGCTACGCCGATTCGGATACGCCGGTTGTCGTCCGTATCATGAAGCCTTACATTGAAGAAGCAGTAGACTACCTGAAGGCACGTCATCCGGACGTGTTGATGACCGCGAGCTATACGCTGAACGAAGCGTATCCGAAGGCATACGTGGCCGACGGGATGCAGGTGGCGCACTTCCATATGTACATCAAGGGAGCGTTGCAGGAACTCATGGATCGGACAGGCATCGAGAATGCCTCCGGCGAGTTCCCGAACGCGCTCGTACGGTCGATGCTCCGCGAGGACGCGCCTCCGTTCGAGAGCTGCAAGCTGCCGCCGGGTCAGGAATGGCGAATGGAGGGCAATCCCGTCGGGATGAAGCTGCTCTACTTGCACGACTGGGTCGATCCGGTTCGCTGGGACTACTATTTGTACGAACTTTACGGCGAGCATAAGCTCGCGATGCTGCAGAAGCTGGACTTCCGATTCGACGAGCTCGCGGAATGGGCGGCGCGCCAGCGGCTTCCGGTGGCGATCGGCGAAGGCTATGTCGGCTATACGCCGCTCGAGGCCGGCTTCGAGGAAGGGCCGGTCGGCAAGCATATCGCCGAATACGCGATCCGCAAAGGGATGTCGCTCGGCTTCTGGGGGATGGTGCTGTGCTCTAACTGCGCGCCGCATCACCCGTTCTGGCAGGACGCGGCTTGGCAGCGCAAGTGGAACCGCTTCATTCTGGATTCGGAACAATAGGAAGGGAGCGTATTAACGATGACCGTTCATCATGAAAGATACGCAGGGTACTTATTGGTGCATTTTATCGGAGAAGAGCCGGACGAGGAACAAGTGTATTTCTCCTGCAGCGAAGACGGACTGCATTGGAACGACTTGAACGGGGGCTTGCCGGTGCTGCGTTCGGAGATCGGAGAGCAAGGCGTACGCGATCCGTTCATCGTTCGCTCGAACAAGGAGAACAAGTTCTATTTAATGGCCACCGACCTTCGGATCGCAAGCGGCAAGGGGTGGGAGGTTGCCGTTAACGAAGGCAGCAGGGACATGATCGTGTGGGAATCCGATGACCTGGCGCATTGGTCTTCCCCCTGGGCGGTTACGATCGGCGTACCGGAAGCAGGATGCGCGTGGGCGCCCGAAGCGATCTATGACGAAGCGACGGATGAATTTCTGGTGTTCTGGGCGTCCGCGACGAAGGGGCCGTCGGAACGAGAGAGGAAGCACAGAATCTATTGCTCTCGTACGAAGGATTTCCGCGGCTTCTCGGCGCCGGAAATATACATCGAACGGGCAAACCACGTGATCGACACGACGATCATTGCTCACGACGGAGCCTATTACCGGTATTCCAAGGATGAAACGACGAAGAACATCAGGGTAGAGAAGGGTTCTTCGCTGGACAAGAACGCGTTCGCCGACTTGAGCGCCCCTAACTTGGAAGCGATTGACGGCTTGGAAGGTCCTCAAATCTTCAAACTCAACGACCGCGACGAATGGTGCTTAATCGTGGACCGCTTCGCGGAAAGAAAGGGATACCTCCCTCTGCTGACTTCCGACTTGGCAAGCGGGGAATTCAGAGTGGTGCCGGAAGGGGAATACGATCTGGGGGTAACCAAGAAACGCCACGGCGGCGTTCTTCCGATTACCGCCGCGGAGTGTACTCGACTTCTTGAGGCGTATGGAAAACATTCATAAAACGGATGATGTAAATACGGAAACGCATGGAGAAACTCCCTGGCGCGCACTTTGCGCGAGGGAGTTTTTCATTAACCTGCGATTCCGTTCGTGCAAAGCGCATGAAACGGGACGTCTTGCTCATTCTTAAAATCGGGGCATCGATTCTTGAATTGCGGGTCTATGCGATCGATCGCGGTTCATGTAACCTAGTACTATTAGGCTGTTAACGACATCGATCGGAGGTTCGGTTCCATGCCCGGACGCAAGCCGCTAGCCGTCATTGCCCTCGCCTTATTCAGCGTTCTCTTCAGCGCCTGCTTCGGCCAAGGCGACGAAGGGAGCTCGACGTCGTCTTCCGGAAGCGGAATCGAACCGTTCGTCACTCTGAAGATGATCATGCCGGGGGACGAATCCCCGCGCATGAGGGAGTTCGTGGACAACGAGCTGAACGCGCGGCTGAAGCAAGATTTGAATATGGAGCTCGATTTGACTTATATTCCGTGGGCGAACTATCAGCAGAAGCTAGAGTTGGCCTTGTCCACGGGAGAGAAATACGATCTGTTCTGGTATGGCACGCCCTTCGTATCCGGCTATATGACGATGGGCTATATTCAGCCGTTGGACGACCTGCTCGCCCGTTTCGGCTCTGATCTCGTCGCGAACATTCCGGCGGACAATTTCAAGCTGCACCAGATTAACGACAAGCAATGGGCGATTCCTTCCCAGGCGTTCAATTCGGCGGGCAAGTTCACTTCGGTCATGGTCCGTCAGGATTTGCTGGAATCCGTCGGCATGACCGCCATCTCGTCGATAGCGGATCTCGATGCCTTTTACGGTAAAATGCATGCGAAGGATAAGAGCTATTACGGCTACTTGGAGACGGATCGCGGCCACGACGTCCTCTGGCGCGAAATATCCGACGGCAACTACACGATGCTCGACGAACGCCAGTTGTTCGCCGTGGACGAGGATACCGGAGAGCTGATCAATTACGTCGAGTCCGAGCTATACGAGAAAACCGTGAAGCTTCGCGAATCTTGGGTCGCCTCGGGCATGATCGACAAGGATCTCGTCGGCAACCCGGCGGCGAAGATCGACCAGGAGAACGCCGGGAAGCTGCTGTTCCGCGTCGGCGCCGTCTCCCGCGCGATGGAGAACTTGCAAACAGCGCGGAAAGCCGACCCGCAGGCAAGGCTTCGCGAGTACTACCTCGCCCCCGGGAAGCCGAAGTACATTACGGCGCCGAGCAACGAAGCGTACATGATCCCCGCCGCCGCGGCCAACCCCGAGCGCGCGATGATGTTCATGAATTGGATTCTGAAGAGCAAAGAGAACTACATGTTCATCATCTACGGCGTGGAAGGCAAAGACTACGAGCTCGACGACGGCAAGATCAGGCTGCTGACGAACGACCAGCTTATGTACGAATGGATGTGGCGGAATACGAAGTACTTCATCGCCCCGACGAACGTCGAAGACGAAGTGATCGAAGACATGCTGAGCAACGACGACAACGCGAGAGTGTCCAAGCTGTTCGGCTTCCACTTCAACGAGGAGCCCGTCAAGAACGAGCTGGCGAAGGTGCTGACGGTGTACAAGGAGAAGTTCGAGCCGATCAACTTCGGGCTCGTCGGTTATGACGCGGGGTATGCGGACGCGATTCAATCCTTGAAGAAGGCGGGCCTCGACAAGGTGTTCGAGGAAGCCCGCAGCCAGTTCCAAGCGTATCAGAGCACCGCGCGGTAGACGAACGCCTACGACGAGGGACGAATGAGGGAAGCGCATGTTTAAATTCGGGATATTCGCGAAAGTCATGTCGACGCTGTTTATTTTACTCACGCCGATTCTGATCTTGTACGCCTACTCGAACCGCACGAGCGTCGGGCTGCTGTCGGACGAGATCATGAAGGTGAAGCAGAACCAGATCGAGACGTTCGCGAGCCAGCTGGATCAGACGTTGCTGCAGCTCGATACGTACCAGAAGATGCTGTACGAGAGCACGGACGTCCGCAACCTGGCCTATCCGGACCTTCTCGGCGATATTCTGCAGAAGTACAAGACGGTGCGAACCGTATCCGAGGAGATCAACCGTCTTGCGGGATACGGGGATTGGAAGGCGGTCATCGCCGTCTCCTATCCGAAGAACGGCGACGTGATCAAGAGCAACGCGAGCTTGAACGCCTTGCCTTCGAGATTGCCAGACGAGGACACGCTATGGCAGTACTTCGACGATCCCGCCGGGGCGTATTTCATGGAAGTGTTGTCTTATCCGCGCAGCTCCGGCGCGCGGGAGGTCGCCGACATGCGCGTCGTCGTGAAGATGGACGTGGCGGAGATCAACGGCGCCCTGACCGATTTCAAGGCGAAGGGGTCGGGAGATCCGTTCCTGTATAAGCCGGGCGGCGCGCCGATCTACAATTACACGTCCGACCGGGAGCTGATCGGCGAGCTGCTCTCAGGCCTGGAGCTATCCACGGACGAAGGCTACTTCCTGAGCGAGGCCGGAAGCTCGAGCTATCAGATCCATTACGAGAAAGTCGACTCGCTCGGCTGGTACATCGTCGATTACGTGCCGATCTCGCAGATCATGGCGCCGATCGAACGCAACCAGACGATGTTCTACGCGATCAGCTCGATGATGCTGTTCATGGCGGTGTTCATGGCGTTCATCCTGTACAGGAACGTGCAGATTCCGTTCCGCAAGCTGACGCAGAGCATGAATCTCATCGAGAAGGGCTTCTACTCGAGCCGGATGAAAGACAAGCCGAAGGGCGAGTTCCGCTACTTGTACGACCGCTTCAACGCGATGGCATCGCGAATCGAGGAGCTGATCGAGGACGTGTTCAAGGAGCAGCTGCGGTCTAAGGAAGCGACGCTGAAGCAGCTGCAATCCCAGATCAATCCGCACTTCCTGTACAACACGCTCGCTTATATCAAGAGCATGATCGAGCTGGGCGAGAAGGAAGCGGCGATCGCGATGACGATGAACCTGAGCAAGTACTACCGCTACACGACGAAGACCGGGAAGAAGCTGGCGACGCTCCGGGAAGAGCTGGAGATGGTGTCCCATTACTTGGAGATCAACAGCTCGCTCATGGACGGCTACGAATACGAGATCGAAGTCGAGCCGACCATGTTGGATATGGAGATTCCGCGTCTCGTCGTTCAACCGCTCGTGGAGAACGTCATTCTTCACGGCTTCAAGAACCATAGCGAATACGGAACGATCCGCATCGTCGGAACGACGGAGGGCGCGTTCGCGCGTCTGGCGGTCGAAGACAGCGGGACCGGGATCGAGCCGTCGGCGATGGAGACGATGAACGTTCGCATCCGCGCGGCCAAGAACGAGGAGATCGAGTCGGGCTTGCAGAACGTGCACCAGAGGATGAAGCTGTTGTTCGGGGAAGGCTCGGGATTGACGATCCGCAGATCTCCGCTCGGCGGCGTCCTGGCGGAGCTGGCATGGAAATACGCGGAGCAAGAGTAACCGCGGAAGGAGGGAACGGCGATGTACGAAATTCTGCTCGTGGACGACCATACGCATCTCGTCGATAGTCTGGCGATCGCGCTCCCGTGGGACGAGTTGGGCATCTCCGCGGTGCACAAAGCCTATTCGGGCGAGGAAGCGCTGGAGCTGCTGGCGTACCATTCGATCGATATTATCGTGACCGATATCCAGATGAACGGGATGAGCGGGTTGGAGCTCATCTCCTGCATCAACGAAAAGCACCGCAACGTGAAAACCGTCATTCTGACGGGACACGACGAGTTCCAGTACGCCAAGGAGGCGCTCCAGCAACGCGTATCCGACTACTTGCTGAAGCCGGTGCCCAACGACGAGCTGGAGCTGACGCTGCGCAGGCTGATCGCCGAGATCGAGGAAGAAGGGAAGCAGCTCGTCGACCAACGGAAGATCGCGGATCTGTTCCGCGACAGCTTGCCGAGGCTGCGGGAATCGCTGCTGCTCGACTTGCTGAACGGACGGCGGATTCCGAAGGCTTCCGTAGAGGAGAAAATCCGGCTGTACGCCTTGAACTTCGCGCTGGACGAAGCCGCGACGCTTCTGTGCATCCGAGTCGAAGAGGATTTCGCGAACCTCGATCTGTATAACGTCTCGCTGCTCGAGTACGCGCTGCGCAACATCGCCGAGGAAGTGTTCTCCGAGCATTATCGGGTATGGCTGTGCAAGGATCCGTACGATTACTTGATCATGCTCGTTCAACCGCGCGAAGCCGCGGCCGGCGGGGACAAGGGCGGGGCGGAAGCCAAGCTCGAGGATCTCGCGAGGCATATGCAGCACCAGACGAAGCTGTACTTGAAGATGAAGGTGTCGGTCGTCGTCGGCCATAGCGGGACGTTGCCCCGGGACTTGGACCGAATGTACCAGTCGGCGTTATCGACCTATACGGACTTCATCGGCTACCAGACGGAGAGCTTCCTTAGCGTCGCCCAAGACCAGGCCGCGGCCGAGCTGCGCCCGCTGTCTTCCCTCTATGCGACGCCGACGCTGATGCAGCTCATCGACGTCGAGCAGTGGGGCTCCTTCGAGAACAAGCTGACGACGATCTTCGACGAGCTGGACCACCAGGCGAGCAATAAGAACGAATACGGATTCGAGATTTACACCGCTCTGCTTCAAGCGTTCACCTACTACGTGCACAAGAAGGGCAAACGGTTCTTCGAGGTATTCGGCAGGGACATCGACATGATCCTGCGGGCGGACGCCAGCTGGAGTCCGGCGCCGCTCCGGGAATGGGCGCTCGTGCGGTTCAAGATGCTGAAGGCTTATAGCGACAACCGGTCGGACAACCTGCGATCGGACTTGATGGACCGGATCTATCGTTGCGTGGCGGAACGGTTAAGCGAAGTGACGCTGCAATCGGTCGCCGATCACGTCCATCTGCACCCGGTGTACGTCTCCAACCTGTTCAAGCAGGAGAGCGGGGAGAACTTCTCCGCCTACGTGCTGCGATTGCGCATGGATAAGGCGGTCGAGCTGCTTAAGAATAAAGATTCCAAAGTGAGTCAGATCGCATTGGAAGTCGGCTATCAGAAGCCGCAATATTTCATCAAGCTGTTCAAGAACCACTACGGCATGACGCCCGATGCTTGGAAGGCGCGGTCATAAGAGGACAGAGGCTGCGACCGATAGATGACGTTAACTCGCGACAATCCCTTTCTCCGCCGGAGATAAGGGATTTTTGCCATTCTAGTTTCGAATAGTGCACAGATGCCGCGATCGTATGCTAGCCGGTACGGGCGGGAGCGACTACAATCGAGGTGCGGGAGGAAGTCCGCTCCTACGATAGGGGAATAACGAGAGGAGAGAGAAGATGTCCGTATTCAATGCAGCGTCGGACGTTGCGAATCCGAGCAAGGGCCACCGATTGGCCGATATTCCCGCGCACGATCCGTTCGTGCTGCCGGATGCCCGCGAAGGCGTCTATTATCTGTACACCAGCGCGGTACCGCGGCTGACGGGGACGGACGGATGGGGCGTCTTGACGTATACGAGCACGGATCTGGAGCTGTGGGAGGGGCCGTACGTCGTATTCGCGGTGCCGGACGACGGCTGGGCGCATCCGATGCACGGAGCCTGGGCGCCGGAGGTGCACCTGTATAACGGTCGATACTATCTATTCGTGACGCTGCACAACGAGGGGCGCTCGCTTCCCGATACGAATGCGATTCCGTTGCCGAAGCATTGGCGGGGTACCGCGATCGCGGCGAGCGATTCGCCGTTAGGGCCTTTCGAGCTGATCGGCCCGGACATGCCCGTCACGCCGTCGGCTCTCATGACGCTGGACGGCACGCTCTACGTGGACGAGGCAGGCAAGCCGTGGATGGTGTATTGCCACGAGTGGATTCAGACCGTGGACGGCACGATCGAGGCGATTCCGCTGAAGGACGATCTGTCGGGAGCCGCCGGCGAACCGATTCATCTGTTCAAGGCGTCGGAAGCGACTTGGGATACCGGCGAGCGAACGGACGGGTACGAGGGGAAGATCCATGTGACCGACGGCTGTCAATTGTACCGGACGAAGGGCGATCGGCTCGTTATGCTGTGGTCGAGCTACGACAAGGGGAAGTACGTGCAGACGATCGCACGTTCGGCGTCGGGAAGGCTGGAAGGACCGTGGGAACAGCTGGAGCCGCTCGTCGGCGGAGACAGCGGGCACGGGATGCTGTTCCGGACGTTCGAGGGAGACTGGCTGCTGATTCTCCATCGGCCTTTCAAGATGCCGGAGTCGCGCTGCCGCGTGTACCGGATGGAGGAGACCGAGCATTCGTTCCGCGTCGTCGGCCCCTATGTTCCTTCTGACGGGAACCTCGCGTGAAGAGGTTTCGCTAATCATGGCTCGCGCCCGCGACTTCGGGGGTGCGAGCTTTTCATTGTTCAGGTGCGCTTCATGTGCTATTCCATCATGTCCCGGCTTTGTTCGTCCGCCATCAGTTGCACGTCTTCCGCGGTTATCGTATAGATCGGGTACCCGTCCTCTTGCTGCCGTTCGAGAGCTCGCCGCTTCATATGCTTCGGACTAGCGTCTCCCGCGTCCTCGTCATAGAACAGCAACATGCCATCCGACTTGCGCAGCAGCAGGTCGTCTCGGGCGCGAAGCTGCCAAGGTCCGTCGTACGGCTGCTTGCTTACCGTGCCGTAATAATCGACCGCTTTCGCGACGTCCCGGAAGTACGTCTGCTTCTCCTCGCTCCATTTGTCCTCCGGATTGCTGTAGGCCGCCAATATCGACGTCTTGAGCTGCGGATAGCGCGACTTCATCGCGTTCGCCACCTCGCAAGCCCACAGGTCGAAGCCGTATTGCCCGGCCGTGAGCACCCATTCCAAGCCTTCCTCGGCAAGCGGCGCAAGCCGCGATTCGATCGCCATCTTAATGTACGGAATTCCCTTGTGCTTCTGGTTGAAAATATTCAGTTCGTTCGCGCGGTAGCCGACGACGAGCAAGTTGTTCATGCGTGCCTCCTGATTACGGGTCGCTATCAGCTTAGTATCCGGCCGGTTCGTTGTCAACGCGGCTCGGGCGCCTGCCGGTCCCGCCATCGAATCGGGCTGTCTCCGTACGTCTTGCGGAACAGCCGGCAGAAGTAGTGGATGCTGTTGAAGCCGGTCTTCTCGACGATGACCCGCAGCGGCAGCGAGCTTCGGGTTAAGTAGCTGACGGCCGCCTTCAGCCGCAGCGTCTGCAAGTATTCGAACGGCGTGTAATTCGTATGGGCTTTGAAGACGCGGACGAGGTAGGAAGGATTCAGATGCACCAAGTCGGACAGCATCTTCAGCGTAATCTCCTCGCCGTAACGCCATTCCATGAAGTTGATGACGATGTCGACGGCTTCCCGGGCGCTCCATCTGTGCTTCTTGCCGGAGAGAAGCCGGTTGTCGTCGCCGGTGGACGACAGGATATGGGCGACGAGCTTGAACACTTTGCCGATCTCGAGCAGGCACGCTTGCTCGAGCGCTTCGTGATGCCCGGTTTCGCGCAGGAGCTGGAGACGATGAACGAACAGGAGGGCGTGCTCGATCTCGGACCAGAACGGGGCGTAAGGATCGTCGATCCAACGGGGTTGATTCAAGTTCCAACGATCGATGTTCGCCGCGGTCAGCATCGGATCGTCGACTTCGCTCAACTCGAGGAAGTAGCAGCCGATCTCCGGGTCGAGGCTTTCGAGGGCATGCGGAGTGGAAGGCGCGACGAGGAAGATCAGCGGCGCTTCCGATTCGCATGCGTGACCGGCCCACGAGAACCGTACTCGCCCCTTGGCAATGAACAAGATTTCGAACCGGTCGGCATGGATGCCCCCGGACGGCTTCTGCGCCGTTCGGCTCACGGTCAATGCCTTGCATACCCGAATGTTCACCGCATGCCCCCGCTTTCGCGAAAAAGTAGATAAAGTGCAATGAATAACGAGCCGTTCTGCTATGCATCGCTCGTAAATCGCATCTTCCCGAATCGCAAGTGCAACAGCCGGTGCAAAGACTGTATGCGCTTTCTATTGTACACTTAAATCAATTCAGATAACAGATTCTTACAGGGAGGTCGAGCGGAACGGCTAAGAAAACATCCGCGCTTCTGTTCAGCGGACCGAATGACGTAAGGTTGGGAGAAGTCGATATCGGCGACCCGAAGCCGGACGAAGTCCAAGTCCGCACGATCGCCTCCTTCATAAGCACGGGCACGGAACGATGGATTCTGACGGACCGCTTCTCCCCTTCGGGCACGCCGTATCCTTGCGTTCCGGGTTACCAGCGCGTCGGCGTCGTGACGAAGGTCGGAGCGGACATCGAGGACGTCCGCATCGGCGAGAGGGTCATCGCGACGAGCGGGAGCTGGAGCGAGGATCCGGTACCGTATTGGGGCGCTCATCTGGCGACGGCGAACACCGCGCGCGGCGAAATTTACCGCGTGTCCGGCAACGTCGGCAACGCGGATGCCGCCGGCGTCGTCGTCGCGCAAGTCGGCTACAACGCCGCCTCCAGAGTGACCATGGACGAGGGCGATTGGGTCGTCGTCTACGGAGACGGGTTGATCGGGCAATGCGCCTCGCAAGCGGCTCGCGCCAGAGGGGCGCGAACGATCCTCGTCGGCAGGCGGCCCGAGAGGTTGGCGATCGGCGCGGCGCATAGCGCGGACTATGCGGTCGACGTTCGCGCCGGCGATCCGCTAAGACAAGTGATGAAGATTACCGGGGGCGATCGCGTAACCGCGGTGCTCGATACGCTGCAGCAAGAGTCGGTACAGTTGGAATACGTCCCGATGCTGCGGCGGGACGAGGGGCAGATCGTCTACTGCGGCCATACGCTCAGCACGGCTTGGGCGGATATGTCGCTGCTGCAGGTCGAGGGGCTGACCTGCCACTACGTCTCGAACTGGACGCGCGAGCGTCTCGAAGCGACGATCGCGCTAATGGAACAAGGGGCCATAAGCTTGGCGCCGCTCGTCACCCATCGGGGGACGGCGGAAGAGGCGCCGGATATGTATCGAATGCTGCTGGACAACACGGAACCTTATCTCGGAATTCTAATCGATTGGAGCGCCGGTCAATGAGAATCGTACTAACGGGAGCATGCGGATTCATAGGGAGGAAAGTCATCGAGGAGCTCGAGACCCGGGGACACGAGCTTCATCTCGTCGACCGGCAACGGCCGGAGGAAGCGACGATCTTCGTGCCCGGCGCGCGGGTCAGCATGCCGTTCAAGACGGATTGGCCTTTCTACCAGGCCGATATCATGGATGCGGAAGCGATGGAACGCATCGTCGCGGGAGCAGACGCGGTCATGCACTTGGCCGCCGTGCCGTCGGGCTTGCCCGAGGACGGACGAGAAGCGTTCTACTATAACGCTTGCGGTACATACTCGCTGCTCGATGCTTCCCGATTGGCCGAAGTGCCCCGGTTTGTCGCCGCGTCGAGCATCAACGCGTTCGGTACGTTCTACTGGCGCATACGAGAGGCGGCAATCCGGTATACGCGCTTGCCGCTTACCGAAGATTACCGGCCCGAGCCCCAAGATCCGTACAGCTTGAGCAAGCTGGTCAACGAGCTGACTTGCGAAGCTTACCATCGCGCTTACGGCATGAAGACGGCGGCGCTCCGGTTCGGAGGCGTATGGAGCGACGAGGTGTACGACAAGGCGTTGGAGAACGGACTTACGCCGACGGAGGCGTGGACCGACGATCTCTATACGTGGGTTCACGTCCGGGATATCGCGAGAGGGATCCGACAAGCGCTTGAAGCGCCGGAGCTGCCGGGTTACGGGGCTTACACGATGAACGCGGCGGACACGTCGCGGCCCGAACCGACGATGGAGCTGCTGGAGCGGTTCCGTCCGGATTACTTGAATGCGTTGGCCGCACCGATCGAAGGAAGAGGCGCCTTGATCTCTTCGGCCAGGGCGAAAGAAGCGTTCGGATTCGACCCGGCATACAGGCTGGACGGGTAAGGAGTAGCGGGAGTCTTACGGGGAGGTGGATCGGGGGTATCGTCTTCGGCAGTGCATCGAGTGAAGGCAGAACGGGAGTCCAGTTCAATACGAGGGGGAGTCGTTCGAATGGCCTTTAGGAGAACGAGATGGGCAGGGTTGGCGGGCGCGTTGCTGATATCGGCGGCGCTGGCGGGCTGCGGCGGCAACGATAACGACGGGAAGGCATCGGAGTCGGCGGGGCCGGCGGGAGAGGTCAAGGGAGATTTCGAGATTCAATACTTCGTCGGCGGTTACGGCGACGCGTGGTGGAAGTCGATGATCGCCAAGTTCAAGGAGAAGTATCCGGACGTGAACGTGATCGAATCGGCCGGACCGAAGATCAACGATCAGATGAAGCCGCGCTGGATCCAGAACGATCCGCCGGACCTGGTCTATATCGACGGCGCGGGCGGGCTCGACGTCGGCCAGGCGGTTAAGGACGGTCAACTGATGGATCTGACCGAATGGTTCAAGAACGCGGAGAACATAGACGGCGAGAAGCTGACCGACATCGTCATTACGCAGCCGACGCCGATCGAAGGCAAGACGTACGCGATTCCGCTCGTCTTCGGTTCGTGGGGCACGTTCTACGACAAAGCGCTGTTCGCGAAGAACGGGTGGGAAGCGCCGACCGACTTCGACAGCTTCCTGGCCGTCGGCGAGAAGATCAAGGCAGCGGGCATCGCGCCATATATTCATCCCGGCATCTACACGGGCTATCTGACCGGAGGCTTCTTGTTCCCGGCAATCGTATCGGCGAACGGCGACGACCCGTCCATCCTGCAGGACATATCGGACCTGAAGCCGGGCGTGTTCAAGAGCGACGCCGTTACGAAGGCGGTCGGGCAGCTCGTCACGATGCGCGACAAGGGCCTCATCGACAAGGCCGCGGTCGCGTTGAACCATACCGATTCGCAGATGCAGTTCCTGCAGCATAAGGACGCCTTCATCCCGAACGGCCTCTGGCTGCCGAACGAGATGGCCAAGGATACGCCGGCGGGCTTCGAATTCGGCTATATTCCGTCGGTTACCCAAGCGCCGGGCGGCAAGTACGTCGCCAACCCGTACACGAGCCCGATGGCGATCGCGACGAAGGCGAAGAACCCCGAAGCGGCCAAGGCGTTCCTCCAGTTGATCTATACGAAGTCGGCCGCGGTCGAATGGGCCGAGATGACGGGCGCGCTCATGAACCTGAAGGTCGACCTCGACGGCACGAAGGCGAGCGAGGTATCCAAGGGCGCGATCAAGTTCTACAGCAGCGACAACCTCGTCGTCGCGCCGCCGGTACCGATTCATGCCGACGTCACCAAGGAGCTGGAGAACGCGACGCTCGCCCTTACCGACAACAAGCTGCAGGCGGCTGAGTGGGCGGACCGCATGGAAGCGATCGCGGAGAAGGTTCGCGCGAACAAATAGCGAATATACGACACAGGGAGCGGGATAAGGGCATACGCCCTTATCCCGTCCCGAGTTTCTCTAGGAGGTGGGGGTATGACGGCAGCATGGAAGCGACGGCTGTTCATCGCTTCGTTCATCTGGCCGACGTTGATCCTGTTCCTCGTGTTCACCGTGTATCCGGTCCTGCGGGGGATGTATTACTCCGCCTTCGATTGGTCCGGTACCGCGGGGACGATGGATTACATCGGCGCGCGCAACTTCCGGGACCTGGTCGACGATCCGATCGTCGGCCAAGCGATCGCCAACGATTACTTCCTCGTGTTCTGGAAGATCGTCGGCATTATGGCCCTCGCGATCTTCTTCGCCGTATCCTTGTCCAGGTTCAAGGTGCGAGGCTCGAAGTTCTATCGCTTCGCGTTCTTCCTGCCGAACGTCATCTCGGTCGTCGTCATCGGCGTGCTCTGGCGGTTCATCTACAATCCGAAGCTCGGCCTGCTGAACGGACTGCTGTCGTCCGCGCAAGGCAAGACGGTAGAGACGCCGTGGCTCGGCGATTCGACGTACGCGATGTGGGCGCTGTTGCCTCCGGCCGTCTGGGCCGGCGTCGGGTTCTTCATGATCCTGCTGATCGCGGGCATTAAGGGCATTCCGGAATCGCTCTACGAATCGGCCGCGATGGACGGCGCGAAGCAATGGACGCAGTTCAGCCGCATTACGCTGCCGCTCGTCTGGGAGCAGATCAAGGTGTCGGTCGTGCTGATCATGCTGACGTCGTTGAACGGGTCGTTCGCCATCGTCAGCATCATGACCGAGGGCGGGCCGGACAACGCGACGCAAGTGCTCGGCTATTACTTGTATCAGATGGGCTTCAGGCAATATCACATGGGATACGCGTCGGCGATCGGCATCGTCATCCTGGCGTTGTCTCTCGTCACGACGGTCGCGTTGCAACGCATCATGAAGCGGGAATCCGTCGAGCTATCCTAAGGGGGAGTCGAGCATGCGAACGACGACGAGGAAGCGTCCCGTAAGATGGGCCACGGGGACGATCCTTCTGATCTGGGCGTTTGTCGCCGTCTACCCGATGGTATGGTCGATTTTCGGCGCGCTCAAGGATAATCAGCAGTTTTTCACCGGCAAGGCGTGGGAGCTTCCGAAGCTGCCCTGGCTATGGTCGAACTTCTCCTACACGTGGGAAACGTATCATTTCGGCCGCTATTTCGCGAACTCCATCATCGTCACGGGCGGAAGCATGGCGCTTGCGCTCGCGCTCTCGGCGACGACCGGCTACGTGCTGGCCCGGTTCGCGTTCAAGGGGAGCGGGCTGCTCTATTACTTCTATATCTCATCGCTCATGATTCCGGCGATTCTGAGCCTCATACCGCTGTTCTTCCTGTTCAACACGCTGCATTTGACGAACTCGTTCCTCGGCTTGATTCTGCTCTACGGGATCGGCGCGCTGCCGTTCGGCATCTTCGTCATCATCGGCTTCTTCAAGTCGTTGCCGCGGGAGCTTGACGAATCGGCGACGATGGACGGCGCTTCGCATTACGGCGTATTCTTCCGGATCATGCTGCCGCTGGCGATGCCGGGACTCATTACGGTCAGCATCGTGAACGCGCTCACCTTCTGGAACGAATATCCGCTCGCGCTCATTCTGATGAACGATCCCGGTCAATATACGCTGCCGGTCGGACTGGCCGTCATGCAGGGGGAGATGCAATACCGGACGGAATGGGGGCCTCTGTTCGCGGGCTTATTCATCTCGACGATTCCGATCGTTATTCTGTACGCGATATTCCAGAGCCGAATCAACGAGGGGCTAGTGGCGGGGGCGGTTAAATGAAGCGGGTACAAGAGGGCGAATCGTTCGTCTTCGTCAGACTTGAGAGGCAGAAGACGCGATATGCGCCATCGGCTTCGGGCGGCGTCGCGATGCGGGCGCACGCGGGCGGCGAGACGTTCTTGGAAGGCGTGGACTTCGAGGTCGATTACGAGGGCGGTTATCTACTGCGGACGGCGAATAGCCGAATTCCGGATTGGACGGCGCACCCGCTGTACGGCGTTCGACCGTTCGATCACGAGGAATATCCTGATTATAGCAATCGCGACTATACGGTATATGCGAGTTACGAGTACGAGATTTCCGCGGAAAATGTTGCCGTAGACGAGGGAGATCAGGCAAGCACCGCGGCGTTAACCGGGTTAGTCGGGAAGCTGGCCGCCGGCGGAGAGATCGTCTACGCGGTGCTCGGAGACAGCATCAGCGCCGGCGGAGACGCGAGCGACGATAGCCTAGCCTTCTATGGGCGACTGGCCGCATGGCTGGAAGAACGGTATCCCGCCGCGCGTGTGCGCATCGTCAACCGTTCGATCGGAGGCGAGACGAGCGAAGGCGGAGCCGGCCGCGTCCGCGACGACGTCGCTTCGCTCGGACCCGATCTCGTCACGATCGGCTACGGCATGAACGACCAGAATCTGTTCGAGGACGGCAACGGCGTCGCGCTCGGCGACTACGAGCGCTACATTCGGCAGATGATCGCCGACATCCGGCAATCCGGAGACGCCGCGATCGTGCTCGTCACCCCTTGCGAGCCGAATCCGCTATGGCAACATACGAGCGGCGAGATCGGCGATTACGCGGACGCGCTTCGGCGCATCGGCGGGGAGCTCGGCATTCCCGTCGCCGACGCCAACGCGGCATGGAGGCGGGAGCTTGCCGCGGGCAAGACGCCGGAGAGTTTGCTGCTTAACAACATCAATCACCCGAACGATTACGGTCATCGGCTCTACTTCGAAGCGATTCGGGCGGTGTTTCGGCCATAAATGAACGTACTGCAATTGCGAGTCGGAACCCGCGAATGGAGCGTGACGGAGGCATGAGACTGAAGCTATCGCTGACGCAAGGATTAGGCACGTTAACGGTCGTCTCGCCGGCGGGGGAGCTCGTCTGCGCCGATCGGCCTTACCGGTACGCGATCGCCGGCGAAGCCGGAGGGACCGCGTTCGAGGAGACCGCCTGCGTCGCGGGCGCGTCGGAGCAAGCCGGCTCGATCGTCGCGACGGGCGCGTTCGCCGCTTCCGGCGTGACGTTCCGGCAGACGTTCCGGCGCGAAGGCGAAGGCTGGCGCGAGACGATCGAGCTGAGCAACCCCGGAGCCGTGCCCGTGACGCTCGATCGGATCGACTTCGGCTTCGCCGCGGGTTTGCGGGAACGCGCAGGCTGGCGTCTGTGCGCCGTTCCGTTCCGCGTGCAGCTGGACGGGAGCGTTCACGACTATACGGCCGAGCGGCTTATCGCGGGAGAAGGCGCGAACCCGATCTATACGGACCGCTCCCGAGACAATCCGCCGCTGCGGGAACGGGGCTTGCGTTCGGAGGCGTGGGCGTGGGGAGATGGGGCGCAGGGCATCGCCGTCATCAAATACAACAACGAACGGATCGAGTATGCGATGGCCGAGGCCTCGACGGCGAACGGGGAACCCGAGCTCGTCTTCGGCGGCGCGGGCTTCGCCTGGTACGGGGAGCCGAGCGGCGCGCAGCGGCTGGCGCCTGGCGAATCGTTCGCGTTCGGCAGCACGTACTATGTGCCTTACGCGGGCGGCAGCGAGTCGGCGTTCGCGATCTATCGCTCGTTCCTGGAGGAGCGAGGGCACGGGTATCCGGCCGATTACGATCCGCCGGTCCATTGGAACGTCCTGTACGACGTCGGGTGGCATCATTCCGACGAGGAGAAGCTGCGCGAGAGCTACCATAAGGCGGCGATGCTCGAGGAGGCCGCCAAGGCGAAGGCGTGCGGTTGCGAGCTGCTCTATCTCGATCCGGGCTGGGAAGCGGCCGAAGGACTGACGTTATGGGACGAGTCTCGCATGGGCACGGTGTCCGATCTCGTTCGCGAGCTGAAGGACGGTTACGGTCTCGATCTCGGCTTCCGCACGATCCTGCGCGCCTATAAGCCGCATTGGGACGAAGCGTGCCAGGTGAAGACGGCGAGCGGCGAGCCGACCCGCCCGGAACGGCTCGAGGCGACATGGGGCTACCGCTTCTGGGAGCCATGCCTATGCGATCCGGTCTATTACGCCGAGAAGCTGCGGCGTATTCTCGCGATCGCGCGGCAAGGCATGCGCTTCGTCATGCTCGACGAGATGGACTGGCGCGGACCGTGCCATGATCCGAACCACGGTCATGCCGTGCCCTCGACGCCGCTCGATCACGTCCTTGCCGTATGCCGTCTCGCGGGCGATGTCCGGCGCTCGTGCCCGGGCGCGCTGCTCGAGGTGCACGATCCGGTATCGCCGTGGACGATCTCGCGATACGCGCCGACCTACTTCCGGCAAGGCCCGGAAGGCGTCGGCTGCTACGACGAGAACTGGGGCTTCGAGTACATGTGGAACTGTATCGAGGATCTCAGAAGCGGCAAGGCGCTGGCGCTCTATTATTACAACCTCGGCTGCGGCGTTCCGCTATACTTGCACCTGACGATGGCGGCGGACAACGACGCGTGCGTCTTCTTCTGGTGGGCGGCGTCCACGGTCCGGCATCTGGGCATCGGCGGCAAGACCAGCCACCCGAGCGTAGAGATCGCCGGAGAGCTGCCGACGTACGACAAGGAGCGAAGATACGACGCCTACCGGAATCAGATGTCTCTCTATCGCAGTCTGAAGCCGTACTTCGTCCGGGGCACGTTCCATGGCATTTCCGAGCGCATTCACCTGCATACGCTCGAAGGCGCGGCCGGAGGCGTCATTAACGCGTTCAATCTGGAGGACGAGGAGCGGGAATTGGTCTTCCGCGTGCCGCGCGCCCTGCTTGGCGCGGACGAAGTCGCGCTGCCAGTCGTCGGCGCCCTCGCCGATTGGAGCGATGCCGAGGCCGCCGAATTCCGCGTCACGCTCGGCCCGATGTCGCCGGGCGTCATCGCCGTCGGGGATGCCGCGGGCTAATCTCGTCCGCGTAAGCTTGCCGCTTCCGCTGAACGGCCCATTTACGAGACAATTCTGCTAGGTTATGCTAGTTTCGTAGAGTATGCTGGGGTACGCAGGGGAGGCATTCGCTTGCCGAAACAGGTGACGCGGGATCAGAAGCTGAAGCAGACGGTCGGCAGCACCATAAGCAGCCGCACGAGGTCGAGGATGCAGACGAACGACAACGTCGTTACGAAGCTGCAGAAGTCGCTCGGCAACCAAGGGACGATCAAGGCGCTCGACAACGACGACGGGTCCGACACCAAGAAGAAAAAGCGCCGCAAGAAGCAAGACACCGGCAGAATCGAGAAGAAGAAGACGCCGCGTCGGCAGAACAAAGTCGCGGCGACGAGAGCGAAGTACGAGCTGGGCATGCACGGCGCCAAGAAGCGGGAACAGACGCGGCTGTCGAACAAGTACGATATCAGCGTAACGGGCGAATCGCACGAATCCGAGCACGTCATCGGCTTCGAGCCGCTCAACCAGACGTCGGGAGACAAGCGCGGTTCGGATACCGGGGTGCGCCAGTTCGAGAACCGGGCCCATGCCTACCAAGAGCTGAAGGAATTGCATAGCCAGCATATCGGCACGGGGAACCGGGGCTACAAGGACGATTCGGGCTTCAATGCCCAGAGCTATCGGGACAGCCAGAGAAGCCTCGTCGAAGCCGGAGACATCAGCAGCGCCGTGCAGTTGAACCAGCTCGGTTACGCGTTCGATCCAAACAAGTCGAAGCTGACCACGACAACCGAGGGCAAGGCGTCCACGGACTCGTTCAACAAGATGGTGTCCGGCATGAAGGACGTCGAGTACGCGAGCGGCAGCGAGAAGAAGCATGTGCCCGTCGACGCCAAGCAGCGGGCGGAGATGCACTTGTCCCGTCAAGTCGTCGAGACGGGGAAGTTCCCGACGGTCGACGAGGAGAACGCGATCCGCAAGATGTACGGCCTCGACCCGTACGAGGAGAAGAAGAAGGACGACAAGAACAATAACAACGACAAGAACAATAACAACGACGACAAGATGGATATGACCTGAAGCAACCCGCGCGCGCCGATCATCTGCTGCGCGGTCAGGCTGAGCTTGAAGCCGTTCGAAGTGGTCACCTTGCGGTTCGAGTGACGGGCGACGAGCGCTGCGGACAGAGAAGACCTTATTGCGACTCAAACCGCCTGTTGGCTGACCCTAGCGGACACCGGAGACGTTATTCGTTCGAAAACCCGCTTACCTGCCGACTATCGGCGCAATAACGTCTCCTTGGTCCGCTCGAAGGGGGGATGGCCGCTCCAACCGTCGAATAGCGTTCCGTGTGTCCGCACGAACCACCAATCGCACGAACCGTACCAACCGCACCACCCGCACCACCCGCACCAATCGCATCATGAGCTACCAAGGTTATCCACGCCGCGCGCATCCGATCATCGGGTGCGCGTTCGTGCGTCCATCCACTTATTCACATGCTTATGCACATATTAACGACACGATTAACGCGATTAAGCATCTATTCCATCGTTGGCATCCACATATCCACAGCGAAGGTTATCCACATGTGGATGCCGCCGCAACGCGGAGCGAGAGCAAGACGCGGCCGCACAAGTGGGCTATAATGACGATATCATCCCAGTAGCGACTCTAGGAGGTACCCCGGTTGTCTCGTATCGTTCGTTCCCGCATGAATCTGTATTTGCTTCTCTTCGTCGTCTTCGGCGGTTTTCTCGTCTTCGGCCTATCGGAAAATATCAAGGGACCCGCGATTCCCCGCATGCAGCTCGAACTCGGGCTCGACGAGGGTCAGCTCGGTCAATTGCTCGCGCTGAACTCGCTCGGCTATCTGGTCGCCTGCACGTTCACGTCCGCGCTCGCCCGGCGCATCGGCATCCGCTGGACCGGCATCACGGCTTTCGCTTCGATGACGATCGCGGGCTTCCTCATCTACCTGTCGTCCGGGTACGTTTCCTTGACGGCATCCTACTTCCTGCTCTATATCGGCAACGGAATATTGGAGATCGGTCTCGCGATCATGGCGGCCCGCATCTTCACGAAGAACACAGGAACGATGATGAACATCGCCCACTTCTTCTACGGACTCAGCTCGACGGTCGCGCCGATACTCGCCGCTTCGATGATGGGCTGGCCGTCTCCGTTCGGCGGAGGCGACCTCGACTGGCGTGGCATGTATGCGGTCGTCCTGGCGCTGTCCCTGCTGCCGATCATTCCGGCGCTGCTCGGCAAGTTTCCGGAGGAGACGCATGCGGAAGAGGGGGAAAGCGCCTCTTACCGCTCGCTCATGCGCGATCCGGTCGCTTGGCTTATCGTCCTCATCCTGTCCTTCGGCGTCGCGTCGGAGCTCGCCATCGGAAGCTGGCTCGTCAACTTCCTTCAGAAGGCGTACGACTGGGAGGTTAATGACGCCTCCGGCATGCTGTCGCTGTTCTTCCTCTTCTTCATGCTGGCGCGGCTCGTCCTCGGTCCGATCACGGACCGGATCGGCTATACGGTGTCCGTGCTCGTCTTCGCGGCGCTGTCCGGCTTGTGCAGCCTGATCGGCGTCCTCCTCGGAGAGCCCGGGGCGATTCTGCTCGCCCTCGCGGGCATCGGCATCGCGCCGATTTACCCGACCGTCATGGCGATGATCGCGAAGCGCTATCCGAGAGGGACGGACACGGCGATCACGTTCGTCGTCACGCTCATGGGCGTCGCGAGCGTCATCTGCAACCTGACGATCGGCTACTTGATCGAAGGCGTGCAGAGCTTGTTCTCCGGCAGGGGATCGGCCGAAAGCGAATTGCTCGGAATGCAAGCCGGTTACGCGTTCATCGGCGCGTTGGCGATCGCGTGCGCGATCTGCTGCGCCTTGCTGTACGTCGTCCTTCGGCGGAGGCGCGAGATTGTCTGAAGCCTAACTAGTATTACGAAAAGCGCCGTTACATGCTCCGAGGAGCGTGTAACGGCGCTTTTGTTCATGCCATGAAATTATGCCGCGCTATTCTCGCGGGACTTCAGCTCGGCGAGCAGCTTGTCGCCTTCGACGTCGAGATTCGGCAGCAGGCGGTCCAGCCACTTCGGCAGCCACCAGGCTTTGTCGCCGAAGATCGCCATGACGGCCGGGACGAGCGTCATCCGGACGAGGAACGAGTCGATCAGAATGCCGATCGCAAGCGCGAAGCCGATCTGCTTGATCATGATGTCGTGGCCGAAGATGAAGCCGGCGAAGACGGATACCATGATGATCGCTGCGGCGACGACGACGAGGCTCGATTGCTTGTAGCCGTCGATAACGCTGTCCGTGCCGCGGTGCCCGTGGACGTACGATTCGCGCATCGAGCTGACGAGGAACACTTGGTAGTCCATCGCCAGGCCGTACAGAATGCCGGTCACGAGAATCGGCATGAAGCTGAGCAACGGTCCGCCGGTATCGAATCCGAACATGCCGTGGAGATTGCCCCATTGGAACACGGCGGTCGTAAGGCCGAACGTGGCCAGAACGCTGAGCAGGAAGCCGACGGTCGCTTTGATCGGAACGATGACGGAACGGAATACGAGCAGCAGGATGATGATCGACAGGACGACGATGACGACGATATAGGTCGGGAACGCCTCCGCTAACTTCGCCGACATATCGATGTTGATCGCGGTGAACCCGGTTACCCCTAGCGTAACTCCGTATTGCTGGGCGAAGGCCGAATCGGGATCGCGAATCGCTCTTACGAGATCCTGCGTCTCCTTGTCGGTCGGTCCCGATTGCGGAATCAAGTTCAGAATGGCCATCTTGCCGGTCTCGTTGACGCCCATCGGCGTCACGAGCGCGACGTCGTCCAATTGCTGGAGCGCTTGCTCGAGTCCGCCCAACGTCTCGAGAGTGACCGCTCCGGAAGCGTCCTTCGGCTCGGCGACGAGCAGCAGCGGGCCGTTGAAGCCTTCGCCGAATCCGCCGGCGATCGCGTCGTAGCTCTGGCGCGTCGTCGTGTCCAAGTTCGCCGTGGCGCCCGAAGGGATGCCGAGCTCCATCTGCGCGACGGGAATTGCCGCGACCCCGAGCACCGCGACGACGCCGATAATGATCGCCCAGCGGCCTTTGACGACGCCCTTGACCCAAGCGGCGGACACTTTATGCTGTTGCTGCTTGGCAGTGGCTTGAGCTTTGCTCTTCTCGCGCAGCTTCGCCGAACAGATACGTTCGCCGACCAGGCCGAGCATCGCCGGCAGGAGGGTCAGCGCGACGAGCACGCTGACGAAGACGGTTCCGGCCGCGACGAGCGCCATCGTGGACAAGAATTCGATGCCGATGACGAGCATGCCGGCCAGGGCGATAATGACCGTCAGGCCTGCGAAGAATACGGCGCTGCCGGCGGTACCGACCGCCCGGCTTGCGGCTTCGCGCGCGCTGAGGCCTTGGTCGAGCATGATCCGGCGTTGCCGGTTAATGATGAACAAAGAGTAGTCGATGCCGACCGCGAGCCCGATCATAAGCGCTAGAACCGGGGTAATGCTCGTCATCGTAATGAACTTGGAGATGCCGTAAGCCGCAACGACGCCAACGCCAACGCCGACGATCGCAACGAGCAACGGCAGGCCGGCGGCGACGACGGAGCCGAGCGTGATGAACAGCACGATCGCGGCGACGGCGATGCCGATCGCTTCCGTCGCGCCGGTCGCCGGCATCGGAGTCAGCGTATCGCCCGGCAGAGCGACGATGCCGGTGCCTTCCTCGGCGCCTTTGACGGCATCGACGACGGAAGTCTTCAAGTCGTCCGGCACGGCCGTCTGCTGCACCTCGAATTGGAATTGGAACAGCGCCGCGCTGCCGTCGGAGGCGATGAGCACGCCGGTCAACGGAACGCCGTCGATCATGAGCGGGCCGTATGGCGGAACGGCGGCCTGGGACGCGGCGTCTTGCTGCGCCGCAGCATCTCCGCCGGCTTGGGCGGCGTCTGCGCCTGAGGCCGTGCCGGCTTCCGCCGCATAGTCGGCCGGATTAACGACCAGGTCGAGCCCGTATACTTCGTTCACGGCGCCGCTGATCGCGGCTATCCGTTCCGGCGTATCCAATCGCTCGCCAGCGGGCGCCGAGAATACGACGCTGCCTTGTCCGCCGGAAGCGGCCGGCAATTCCTTGGCCAGCTTGTCGAGCACTTTCTGGGATTCCGTGCCCGCTATTCTCATCTCGGAGCTCGTGTGTATGCCGTTGACGGCGAGAATGGTCAGGAAGATGCCCAGGATGACGACCCAGCTTACGATGAAGCGCCAAGGGTTGTCGTAGGCGGTGCGGCCGATGCGGTACAATAACTTGGACATAAATAAATGGCTCCTCTCTCTTGCTCCAATCCTTGTCTAACTCTCTCTAGAACCCGTTGCGCAGATGCCCGAAAACCGTATCCATGTAGGCGTCGAACGAAACCGCGCCAATTCCTTCCTCCGAAGGTTGTCCAGGCAACAGCACGTTCATGCTTCCGTCGAACATCGGCAGGATGGCGCCGGTGAGCGCGCAGGTGAGCAACCGAGTATACGTCGGCGACCGGTCCGGGAACAGATGGTCCAGCACTTGCCGCGCCGCTTCCTGCATTTTGTAATGCACGCTTAGGATATAGGGCAGAAGCGTCTGGTGCGACTTGGCGAGGCCGACGAGCGTGCGCATCTTGCGGAAGTATTCTCCCGTCAGCTGCAGCATCATGAACCCGTGCAACGCGTCCAGCGGGTTCGTCGTTCCGGTCATCCGTTCCAGGCAATCGATCGCCTCGTCGACGCCGTGGAACGGCTCGGCCACCATCGCGACCGCTTCTTCCTTGCAGGAAAAATAGTTCGCGAACGTTCGGCGGGAGTAACCCGCGCGCTGCACGACGTCCTCGACGACGAAGCCGTTCATGCCGCGCTCCAGCGCCAGCTCGAACGCCGCTTCCGCCAAGGCGTGGGCGGTCGCTTCCTTTTTCAAGTCACGCAAGCTCGGTTTGATCATCGTTCGATTCGCCTCCGCTTCCGACTATTCGTTACGTATACGGTAGCACTTTGGTTGCACAAAGTGCAAGTTTGCATAATGGGCAATTTTGTGACAACGGTTATGACGGAGGATACGACCATTTACTGGATAGTATCTCTCGGTTATGCTTAGCTCATGAGCATGACGAGGAGAGGTAATCCGTGCCCTTAACGCCGAAAACGAACAAGCAGTCCGGGAAGACGACGCCGACAGGGAAGAAGGGCGCCAGCACGACGACGTCGGGCAATCCGCTCGCGATGCACCAGGCGCTCGGCAACCAGGGGATGCTGGCGATGCTGGACGCGGAGAGCGAAGATAAGGGAAACCCGCAGCACAAAGGCGCGAAGGCGATGTCCAAGCCCGATCCGAAGGCCGGAACCGCCAAACGGATGGAATCCGCGAAGAAGATAAGCGCCAAAAACCGGGAAGCGACGCTCGCGGAGAAGCGGGGCAAGTTCACGCCGGGCATGCACGGCTATAAGAAGAAGGAACAGGCGCGGCTGTCGGAGGCTTACGGCATCGAGGTGACGGGCGATTCGCACGAGTCGGAGCACACGATCGGCTTCGAGCCGCTCAACCAGACGTCGGGCAACAAACGCGGCGAGAACGCGACCGCCCGGCGGCTCGAGAACATCGCGCCCGCCTACCAAGAGGTGAAGCAACTGCACCGCGACCATATCGGCACCGGCACGCAGAACGACGCGGACGCTTCGGGGTTCAACTCCGAAGGTTACCGCTCCGCCCAGCGAAGCCTCGTCGAGGACGGCGACGTCAGCAGCGCGGTGCAACTGAACCAGCTCGGTTATGCGTTCGACGACAACAAGTCGAAGCTGACGACGACCGACGAAGGACTCGCGGCGAACGACTCGTTCGATACGATGGTTTCGAACATGGACTCCGTCACGTACGCGAGCGGCGAAGACGAGACGACGGTCGGCGTCGACGCGAAGCAGAAGGCCGAGATGTACTTGTCGCGGCGGGCGATGATTACGGGCAAGTTCCCGACGGTGGAGGAAGAGAACGAGGCGCGCAAGAAGTTCGGAATCGATGTGCTGCCCGTGGAGACGAAGATGGAAGAGTAACAGGCAAGTCGATAGAAGCGCGCGTCGCGTTCAAGGGCGCGCGTTTTTTTTAGTTATCGTACCCAGGCTCGTCGTAACGAACACAGCGGCCGCTATTGAGGGCAGAGATAACTGAATCGCCGAAGTAGTGGACACCAGACACCTTATCAGTACCTCATACGCCTTTTTAGTCCCTATTGACGTTCAATAAGGTCTCCTGAGTCCGCTCCAAAACGAATAGCGTGTATGAGATTCTGAATAAAGGCCATGGTGTCCGCTCGGTGTTCGTCTTGCAACAGGTAGACGGCAGCGTGCAACCGTGAGAGAATGTTACCATTCATAGTTTATCTATTATTGGAGATGATTCCCATGCCCGTGCGTCCCAAGCACGCGCTCCCCATGATGTCGGACGAGGTAGTTCCGGCTTCGAGACAATTTACCGATCGGGAGGAACCGACGAAGTCGTTCCGGCAAGCGCTCAATCGCAAGACGCCGGACGAATATCAGATTCTTGTCTACTACGGGGTCGGCGGCATCGGTAAATCGCGTTTGCTCGCGGAGTTGCAAAGGAAGCTGGAGAATGAACACCCGGACAGCATGCAGGCATTCGTCGATTTCCGCGAAGTAAAGCTCCGTCATTCGGTCCATACGTTAATCCGGCTTAGAGAGACGTTCAGGAAGAAGTACGGCGTCAAGTTCATGTCCTTCGATTTGGCTAATGCCGTTCATTGGTCCAAAGTCAATCCGGAACAGTCCATGAAGCGGGAAGCAATCGATTTGCCGTTCATGGAGGAGGGCAACTACGTAGGGGAACTCGTCGGCATGCTCGGCAACGTGCCCCTGTTCGAATGGATTCCGAAGACGATCAAGCTATTGGGCGGGCTGATGAGTTACAAGGACAGCTCGTATTCTTGGCATGGCGAAGGCAAGAGGTTGCTCGAGAAACTAAAGGATATGCAACCGATGGAAATCGAGGATTTGCTATCCGGGTATTGGGCGGCCGACGTGACTCGTCATCTGCAATATCACGGTCATCAGCCTATCGTCGTTTTCCTGGATACGTTCGAAGCGCTAGGGGAATCGTCCGATCCGGCCAATCCGTCGTCCAATAACGGAAAGTGGGTGTGGAAGCTCGCCGAATGTTTGCCCGAAGCGTTGTGGGTAATCGGCGGGAGAGAGAAGCTACGTTGGCCGGATGACTGGGACGACTATGTCGAGCAGCATATTATGGGCGGCTTGTCCGAGAAGGATTGCGAGATGTTCTTGCAATCCTGCGGCATCGAGGATGAAGATATTCGGAGTAAGATTACCGACGGCAGCGCGGGTTTGCCTTATTACCTCGACCTTATGGTCGATACTTACCAGTTGCTCCTGCGCAGGGGAGATATCCCGAGCCCGGCCGACTTCTCGAAGACGCCCGAGGAAGTGCTCGAACGTTTTCTAAGCTATATGAGGATTAACGAACGAGAGACGTTGAAGATGCTGTCCTTCCCGCGCAGGTGGGACGCGCCGTTGTTCCGCAAGCTGGTTAACGATTTCAATACGGGGTATCCCGGCACGGCGCACGAGCAGTTGGGCAGGTTCTCATTCGTCAGCCGCACGGAAGTGGGCGAATGGACGATGCATGCGGTGATGCGCCAAAGTCTGCAAGAGCAGACTCGATCGGAAGATCGCGCCCTATTCGCCGAAGCGCATGCGGCGTTATTCAGACATTACGATAGGCAATTGGAGCAAGCCATGCCTGACCGAATGGGCGCCGAGGAGCAGGACGCATTCCGCGAGAGTTTCTATCATGGCACGCTCTGCCGAACGCCGGGCGACATGGTCGAATGGTTCCTTAAGCGCGGAAGATTGCTGCAGGCGGGCGGACAGTTTCAATTCGTACATTCTTTCCACGACGAATGCATGAGCTACTTGGCGCAGTCGGAAAATCCGGAGGGCGTCGCTAGCGTATATCGTTATTATGCAGGCATCTATTTATTAACCGGAGATTACGCAAAGTCGGCCGAATACTATAAGCAAGCCATGAACGCATTCCGGGAGTACGGCACGGCGGGAAGCGGAAACGACCCGAAACGGGCAATCGGGGCATGCGGCATCGATCTTGCCGAAATCATGATACAGACTGCGGATTACGACGGCGCGTATGCTTATTTGGCCGAGGCGGCGTCGCTATACGAAAGCTATGGCGGCGTTCGGAACGGTGAATATTACGGGGAATACGCGCTGCTGCTCGTTCGGCTCGGCAAGCTGAATATCCGGTTCTCCCGGTATTCCGACACGGAGAGCAATTACAAAGCCGCGATCGCGGCTTGCGAAGCGGCCGAAGCGATGGCGGACGTACCTCCCGTCATATGGGAACGCAAGGCGCTCGCCTACGAGAAGTTAGGAGAATTTTACGACGGCTCGAACCCCGAGGCGCAGCGGGAATGTTGCCTCATGTCTATCCGGACCTACGAGCAGGCGCTCTCGCGCAAGCAAGATATCGGTTACGTGCGTACGTTGACGAATCTCGGTCTTGCTTACAAGCGTCTAGCAGAATCTTATTCTACGAAGACAGAGTCGGCGGATAAATCGATAAACTTCCGCCAGTCGTTGTCCGTCTACGAAGATGTGCTGACGCAAGCGCCGAACTTCATCGACGCGCTGGAAAAGAAGGGACATGCGGCGGTATGTTTTATGATCGTGCAGACGGATCTTGGCCTGTATACGGAGGCCGAGGAGCTGTTCAAGCAGGCGATCGATGCATTCGGCAAGGCGCTGGAGTTATCGCCGAGGCAAGCAAGCTCTCGCAATCGTATCGCGTCGGCTTACCGGGAATTGGCTACTCTGCAATGGAAGACAGGGCGCTTCGAAGAAGCGGATGCGAGCATTCGCCGATCGTTGTCCGTTAGCGACGAGATGCTCGAGATCTCTCCGGAATATGTCTATGTCTATAACACGATGGGCAAAACATGGGAGAGATGGGGGAGGTGGCTCATCGAGCTGCAACAGCCGCGACAGGCAGCGGAGGCGCTGGGCAAGGCGCTCGAATACTACGGGCGAATGCTGCTTCGATCGCCGGATTTAAAGGAAACATTGGCGTATCGGGAAGGCGTAAAAGCGTTGATGTCGCGGCTGCGATAGAGATAAATTCCGCATGCAATAGGCATTACCCCCTGCGCATTAATCCGCCCGCAGGGACTTATCCCTATTCGGGCGAGGATGTCGCAATTATCATAGCGATCGTCGAATTCGATAGCCCCGAAGACGATGAAATCTCAATTCGGACAGTAACGCGCGCAGGCTTCCTCATGGACAATAGAAGGGCAGGCTCCAACGGAGCCGAGCCCTTCTTGCATGAGGAGTGAAAGTGACGAATGAAGATCAAGTCACACCGCAAGGCGGCAATCAGCTTCGCATTATCGTTGGTCATGGCCGTAACGGCGGGCCCGGTTACCGGGTTCGCCGCAGGCCCGGGTACGCCGGGCGCGACGCTGTCGGTCCTGGACTTCGGGGCGAACGGAACGGACGCCCTCGACGACAAGGCCGCCATCCAAGCGGCGGTCGACGCGGCGAACGCCGGCGACACCGTGCTGATTCCGAACGGCACGTATTATCTGGCAGGCACGGTAAGGGGGAAGTCGGGTGTCGCGATCAAGGGACAATCCCAGAGCGGCACGATCGTGAAGTACGTGGACAGTTCGGACACGTTCATGTTCTACTTCCTGAACGTCTCGAACGCATCCATCAAGAACATGACGCTCGACGGCAACAACAGCACGGTCGCCATGTCCGCGGCCGCGTCCGAGTATGGCAGCAACAACGAGATGAGCGGCTTGCGCGTCAAGGACTTCGCGGCTTCCGAAGGCTTCGGTCCGCACGCGTTGTTCGGCAACGCCACGAGCGGCCTCAAGGTGACGGACAACATCGTGACGAACATCGGGGTCAACTCGATTTGGGGCGCGGCGGTTCGGGTCGGCTGGGGCTCCAAGAACGCCGTCATCGAGCGGAACGTCATCGCGGATACGGGGCGCGGCGGGATTTTCCTCAACGACAACAGCCCGGGGGCGGTCGTCCGCTTCAACAAGGTCACGGGTTCGGGCAAAAAAGAACACGGTCTCGCGATCGAGCTTCATACGAACACGGACAACGCGATCATCGAGGACAACGAAGTCGACCACTGGATCAGCGCGGTCCGTTCCAAGACGATCGCGGTTCGCCGCAACGTCGTGAAGGCGACCGACGGAACGGTCGGGGCGATCGGGCTCGAGATCATGGCCGACAACGCGGTAACGTCGGACAATGTCGTCGACGGCGGCCAGCAAGTAGGCATCCAGCAATCCCCGGGAACGGGCCGTCAACTGTGGAGCTACAACAACATCAAGAACCTCGTCATGTGGGGCATGCAACTGCAAGGCGCCGGATCGGGCGAGATCGAGCGGTATCAATACTTCTATAGAAACAGCTTCGTCAATACGCAGCTCGGCAACCCGAAGGCGGCGTATCCGGGCTACGAAGGGAACGGCGTCCGCATTCACGGCGATTCCCAATACTTGACGTTCGATAGCAACCTGATCGCGAACAACGGCCGCAAGGGCATCGAGATCACGGGCGCGCCCGGCGTCGACAAGCTTAGCTTCACGAACAACTTGATCTATGGCAACAAAGACGTGGCGAGCGATCCTTACCCGGCTGCCGCCCAAGACTTGGAATGGTCGGGCAACCTCGTCTACAAGAACGGCAACAACGCGCAGCCGACGTCGCGGGGCTTCTCGAATCCGAAGCCGAAGGCGAACTTCTCGAATCCGCTCGTCATTCGCGAGGGAGAGCCCGTGACGTTCGTCAGCACGTCGACGGACAACGGCTCGATCGGGGCGTACTTGTGGGACTTCGGCGCAGGCTTGCCGAGCGCGTCCGCGCAGCCGACGTACGTGTACGGCAAGGCGGGCGTCTACCGCGTGACGCTCGTCGTGTGGGATAATGAAGGCAGGGCCGACCTGAAGGAGAAGGTCATCATCGTCGCGCCGACGCTGCGCGATAACAAGAAGCCGACGGTGCCGACGAACCTGGCTTCGCCGTCGCAGACCGACGAGACGATCGATCTGACGTGGAGCGCGGCTTCCGATAACATCGGCGTCGTCGGCTACGACGTCTTCGTGAACGGCGCGCTCGTCGGCACGACGGCGCCGGGCGAACTCGCCTACGTCGTGAGCGGGCTAAGCGCGGCAACGACTTACAGCATTACGTTGAAGGCGAGAGACGCGGACGGCAACGTCTCCGACGCAAGCGCGGCACTATCCGTTACGACGGAGCTTCCGGATGCGACGGCGCCGACGGTGCCGGGGTCCCTTACGATCGGTTCCGTCACGGGCACGAGCGCCAGCTTGACGTGGTCGGCGTCGACCGACAACAAGGCGGTAACGGGCTACGAAGTGTTCCGGGGCGGCGTGCTCATCGGCACGACTTCCGGAGCCGGATCGACTTCTTACACGGCTAGCGGATTGATCCCCGGAACGGCCAGCACGTTCACGGTCAAGGCGAAGGACGCGGCGGGCAACCGCTCCGCGGCGAGCAACGAAGCGATCGCCGTCTTGTCTCCGCCGGCTTCGCCGACCGTCTACCTGAGCGACTACAACTGGGATTCGGGCACGGCAGGCTGGGGGAACATTCAACGCGATAAGTCGTCCGACGGCCGGCCGATCACGCTGAACGACGTCGTCTATCCGAAAGGACTCGGCACGCATGCGGCGTCGACGATCGTATACACGCTCGGCGGCGAGTATGCCAAGTTCCAATCGTACGTCGGCGTGGACGACGAGACGTACGGCAACGGGGACGTCATCTTCGAAGTATGGCTGGACGGCGTCAAAGCCTATGACAGCGGCCTCTTGACGGCGACATCGGTCACTCCGTTCATCGATCTGGACATCTCTGGCGTCAACGAGCTGAAGCTCGTCGCGTTAGGCGGCCCGAGCGGCGACTGGGATCACGCCGACTGGGGCGACGCGAAGATCATTTATCCGACGGAGTAACGTAAGGTAGCCATCGATCCAAGCGCTTCTCCGCGCCATAAGCAACGCAAGCGTAAAGAGCCATCCGTGAGGATGGCTCTTTTCACTTTCCTATGATGGAATACCAGCGATATCTACCTTCTCGTCTGATTAAGCTCGATTTTTCGAATCTATTTTCGCGTTTACGACCTTTGCCGTCTAATAGACTTGATATTTCATATACACTACTGACTCCAGACGGCCACTGCTTGGAATATAACTGAATAATCGCGTACAATTGCCGGTTTCGTTTATTTTGAGGAAATTATGCTCGAAATATCATGGTTATTCCGCCGCTAGAACAACGCAGGGGCGCCGGTCGATCCGGCTTTCTTCGTCAGCGCGCAGAAGCTTTAATTTGCAAAGTTTATCCGAAGATTTATTCAATAGGTGCGCGCATGCGGTTTGACTATAATAGAGGATGGAGTGCTACAGCCTAAGGGAGGATTCAAGCATGAAGATGGTGTTCCGTTGGTACGGCGAGGGCAACGATACGGTTACGCTGAAGCAGATCAAGCAAATTCCCGGCGTGGAAGGCCTCGTCTGGGCGCTGCACGACGTGCCCGCGGGCGAGGAATGGCCGCTGGATAAGATTCTCGCTTACAAGAAGCTGTCCGACGAATCGGGCTTGCATTTGGAGGTCGTCGAGAGCGTCAACGTGCACGACGACATCAAGATCGGCTTGCCTAGCCGGGATCTCTATATCGACAATTACAAGAAGACGATCGCGAAGCTGGCGACGGTCGGCGTCAAGACGATCTGCTATAACTTCATGCCGGTGTTCGATTGGGCTCGGACAGACTTGTACAAGGAGCTCGAGGACGGCTCGTCCGCGCTGTTCATGGAGAAGGCGAAGATCGAGAACATGGACCCGATGGAGCTCGTGCGGCGGATCGCGGGCAATCCCGAGTTGACGATGCCGGGCTGGGAGCCCGAGCGGCTGGGGCGATTGACCGAGTTATTCGAAGCGTACAAGGACGTGACCGAGGACAAGCTGCGGGACAACCTCCGCTACTTCCTCGAGCAAGTCGTTCCCGTCGCCGAGGAGCACGGCATCCGGATGGCGATCCATCCGGACGATCCGCCGTATCCGATCTTCGGCTTGCCGCGCATCGTGAAGAATCGGGACGACATTCGGCGCATTCTCGACTTCGTCGACAGCCCGAGCAACGGCGTCACGCTGTGCAGCGGCTCGCTCGGCGCGAATCCGGACAACGACATCGTCGCGATGGTGCTCGAGTTCGCGGGCCGCATTCCGTTCGCGCACATCCGCAACGTGCGGGTATACGACAACGGCGACTTCATCGAGACGTCGCACCGGACGCAGGACGGCACGGTCGACATCGCCGGCGTCGTGCAGGCATACAGCGACACCGGCTTCGACGGCTACGCGCGGCCGGACCACGGCCGGCATATCTGGGACGAGCAATGCCGTCCGGGCTACGGGCTGTACGACCGGGCCCTCGGCATCATGTACTTATGGGGCGTATGGGACGCGGCGGAACGGGCGAAGCGGGTAAGAGGAGGCGTTAACGCATGAGCTTGAGCGGCAAAGAACATTTGAAGGGCCGCGTCGCCGTCATTACCGGCGGCAGCGGCGTGCTGTGCTCGGCGATGGCGCGCGAGCTCGGGCGTCACGGGGTGAAGGTCGCGATCCTGAACCGCACCGCGGAGAAGGGCGAGGCGGTCGCGGAGGAGATCCGCCAAGCCGGCGGCATCGCGCTTGCCGTCGCCTGCGACGTGCTCGACGCCGACAGCGTACGCCGGGCGGAAGCGCAAGTGACCCGCGAGCTCGGATCTTGTGATATTCTCATCAACGGGGCGGGAGGCAACCATCCGGACGGCATAACGACGAAGGAAACATTCCAGCCGGAGGATGTCGCCAACCCCGAGGTGAAGACGTTCTTCGATCTGACCGTCGCCGGCTTCTCCCACGTCTTTGATCTGAACTTCCTCGGCACGCTCATCCCGACGCAGATCTTCGCGCGGCACATGGCGCAGCGGCCGGGAGCGGTCGTCATCAACGTCTCCTCGATGAGCGCGCCGAGCCCGATGACGAAGGTTCCGGCGTACAGCGCGGCGAAGGCGGCGATCGACAACTTCACGCAGTGGCTGGCCGTGCATATGGCGGATGCGGGCATTCGCGTCAACGCGATCGCGCCGGGCTTCTTCCTGACCGAGCAGAACCGCCGGCTGCTGACGAACGAGGACGGCTCCCTGACGGAGCGCTCGCATAAGATCATCGCGCACACGCCGATGCGGCGCTTCGGCAAGCCCGAAGACTTGCTCGGCACGCTGATGTGGCTCGTCGACGATGCGGCGTCGGGCTTCGTTACCGGCGTGACGGTACCGGTGGACGGCGGCTTCATGGCTTACTCCGGGGTATAAACCGAATAGGATCTCCTAGGCCGTCCCGCGGGACGGCTTCTTTGCGTTGGTGTTCGCGTGTCTGGTATACTCAAGGCGAATGTATGTTCGCGGAGGTGGCGAGCTTGAACGGTCGGCCTATGATTACCTATCGGCAATATCGGGAGCATTTTCTAACGGAGAAGTCGTGCAATCAATATTTATTCGACATGAAGTGGCCTGCCGGCTATCGTTGTTCCAAGTGTGGAAATCCTGCTTACTATGTCATCGTGACCCGCAACCACCCGCTATACGAATGCAGGAAGTGCGGCAACCAATCGAGCCTTACGGTCGGGACGATTTTCGAGAAGACGCATACGGATATTACCGTCTGGTTCGCTGCGATATATATGGTCGATCAAGATCATCGGATATCCACGGCCGAAATCGCGAACCAGCTCGAAATCAGCTACCAAACCGCATGGGCCATGGCGCGGAAAATTCGTATGTCGCTGGCAAACCCAAGATGCATCGAGAGCGCTCCGAGGCTGGGCCTTGATTGAAGAGAGATGCGGCATAACGCGGAATGGAACGATTGTTCCTGAGCTAATCCGCTAGACTCTTCAAACTCGTCCATTATAATGAAGGATAGACAAGGAAGGGGAACGCGATCGGAGGCCGTAGATATGAGAAAAAAGCTTGAGGTACCAATCATTCCGGACGATCTAGCACCGATAACGAACGAATTGCATTCGCTTCGCGACAAAGACGAATTTCGTCTCGGTATAGCAAGCGATATCGCTATCGAGGGTCAGGATGCGAAGAAGGTCTCGTTCGATAAATTCGTATTCAGGAACGTAACCGTTACGGAATCCTCCCTTATCGGTATCGAAATGTCGGATGTCGTCTTTGACAGATGCGATCTTTCGAACGTTTGCCTAACCGATTCGTTCTTCCATCGGACGGAGTTCAGATCTTGCAAGCTGGTCGGGACGGACTTTACGAGGAGCAGATTCCAGAACGTTCGTTTTGTTAATTGCGTGGGCCATTTTTCCGCGTTTCGGTTGGCGCATTTCAAGCAGGCCGCGTTTGAAAAAAGTTTCTTGGAGAACGCCGATTTTTATCAGTCCGCGTTTCAAAAGATCGCGTTCTCCGAATGCCGAATCGACCAAGCGGTTTTTACCGGCTGCAAGCTGGAGGGAATCGATCTTAGCGATTGCGAATACGGCGGATTGATCGTTGAAATCGAAGATTTGAACGGATGTATCATTTCGCGTCATCATGCTTCTTCGTTCGTCGGCCTGCTGGGCTTAATTACGAAATAGGTTGGAGGAGGAAGATGATCGTGCGATATGTCGACGAATATTTTGAAGGCGTTGATTTTCGCGGGCGGGATTTAAGGGAAGGCGAATTCTCGCGCTGTACGTTCGCCCGTTGCAACTTTGCGCATAGCTCGATGGAGGAAATTCAAACCGACAATTGCAGGTTTACGCAGTGCGACTTTCGCGGAGCGATGATGAACGCTTCTACCCATACGGGTTCGGCATTCGAAAACTGCACGTTCGTCGAGGCGAATCTGTTCGTAGCCCGGTTCAACGATTGCAAGATGATGGGTTCCGATTTTTCGCAGGCGAAGTTGGACGGCATTACGATCGCGAAAGGCGATTGGTCGTATACGAATCTCCGGCAAACGAGGCTGATGAAACAGGATTTAAGGAATGTCCGTTTTTTCGAGGCGGATCTGTACGAAGCTAACTTGGAAAAATCCGATCTCAGGGATTGCGACTTCACGCGAGCGAATCTAGCGAAATCGAAGCTGCAGGGAGCGGATTTGCGCGGGGCGAATTTGAACGGCGTCGACTTTAAGTCGTTCGAAGTCAAGGGAGCACGAATGGATGTCGCTCAAGCCGTCGACTTCCTGCGCTCTTATGGCGCAAAGGTGGACTGAACGGCGAGCGTTCAGAAAGAATCGTTAAAGACGCTGATCGCTCAGCGTCTTTTGGTCGTTGTCAACTATCCGCGAAGCTCGCCACGCCGGATGCAAGTCGCATCGCTTTGGCGTCCTGCAGAGGCGGTTGGCCGAATAGCCTCCGGTATTCCCGGTTGAATTGGGTCGGACTATCATACCCGACGGCCATCGCCGCCGAAGTCGCCCCGATCGGCCCGCTCAGCAAGAGCCGCCGGGCTTCCTGCAATCGCAACTGCTTCTGATACTGCAGCGGTCCCATCGTCGTGATCGCTTTGAACTTGTGGTGCAGCCCGGAGACGCTCATGTTGCAGGACTTGGCCAGCTCCTCGACGGTGAAGGAACGGGCGTAGTTGCGGGTTATCCATTGAATCGCCTTGGCGACGCCGTCCGCCCGCTGATCGAACAGCCCCCTCTGCAGGAACAGATGGCCGTAGTCGCCGGACAGCAGGTTGTAGAGCATCTCTTTCTTGAGCAACTCCAATCGGAAGGCGTCATCGCGGCCCTGAACGACCCGTTGCAGCAAACGGTGGAAAATATCGAGCAAATCGGCGTCCGCCTTGCCGACGAACGCGGCGGCGGTCGGACTGGCGGGGGATGGCTTGCGAATGTCCGCTTCCATGACGACGGAAGCGATCTCCTGCGTCGTAAAATCGACGCGCAGGCCGATGTACGGCTTGTCGGGGGACGCTCCGACGACTTGGGCTGACGCGGGAATATCGAGCAGGGACGCCAAGTAATCGCCCGTTCCGTATTGGAATATTCGCTCGCCAAGATAGAGTCGTTTATCTCCTTGCAGGATCAGACAAAAAGAAGGCGTCAGAACTCCCGGGTTGCGCGCCGTATCTCCGTTTCGCCTGACGATGGACAGAAAAGGGGCGATCGTTGGCGTCCGTCCCTCGGTTACCGTAATTCGTTGCGTTCCATCAATGAGCTGGTCTATCAATTCGATCGCCTCCTCGTCGTGCCCCCATTGTAACACCCTCTCGGACGTCTGCAAAGAATGGAATAGCCGCTCTGCAGTTTTAGGCAATAATCTGACGGGATCGCTCTACTTCCGATCAAGCTAGACGTGGATAATGAGGTTAAGCAACGAAACTTCAACCACGGAAAGGATTTGGAATAGATGCATCGATCCAAATGGATCATTCTCGCGATCGTGATCGCCTGCCAACTCGTCGTCGTCCTGGACTCTTCGATCATGGTCACCGCGATTCCCGAAATCGGCCGTTCCCTTCGGATGTCGACGACGAGCTTGACTTGGGTGCAAAACAGTTACGTATTGGCGTTAGGCGGATTTTTGCTGCTTGGCGCCCGGGCGGGCGACCTGCTCGGACGCAGGCGTATATTGGCCGCGGGCATCGGGTTGTTCTCTCTGACGTCCTTGCTCGCCGGCATCGCGCCGAACGCGGAGCTGCTATTGGCGGCCCGCGCGCTTCAAGGCTTGTCCGCCGCACTGGCGACGCCCGCCGCGTTGGCTTTGTTGTCCGCGACTTACGTGGAAGCCCGAGAACGCACCAAAGCCATTGCGCTCTACAGCGCCGTGTCGGCGGGCGGCGGCAGCATCGGTCTCCTTCTCGGCGGCTGGTTCACCGATTTCGTCTCTTGGCGGCTCGGTATGTTCATTAATGTGCCCATCGGCGCGATTTTGCTTCTTCTCATTCATAAGCACGTCCCGAATTCGGAAACGCGCCCCGGACGATTCGATCCGTGGGGAGCGATTACGTCCGTCATCGGCATGACCGCGTTGGCGTACGGGTTTGTCCAAGCCGCGGATGACGGCTGGGGCAACCTGGCAGCTTGGATTCCGCTCGCGCTCGGCGCGGCGTCGATGGCCGCGTTCGTCCTGATCGAAGCGCGCGTCGCGGAGCCGATGATTCCTCTCCGGTTGTTCGCGGACCGCCGAAGGGCCGGCGCTTATGCGGGGAGGTTCCTGCTCGTCGGCGGTAACTTCTCGCTCTTCTTCTTCATCCCGCAATATTTGCAGCAGGCGCTCGGCTTCAGCTCCTTCGAAGCGGGATTGGCCTTCTTGCCGTTCACGGTCGCTCAATTCGGGATGATGTACGCGATTCCCGGGCTGCTGCGTCGCTACGGCAATGCCCGCGTGCTCGGCGCCGGCCTGCTGCTCGCCATCGCGGGCACGTTCTGGCTTAGCCGTATTGTGGCGGTCCAAGCGCCTTTCTTCCCGGATATGTTCGTCCTGATGGCGTTCATGGGAATAGGCGCCGGGATGGCCTTCCAACCGCTGACCGCGATGGGTCTTGCCGGCGTGGCGCCGCAAGACAGCGGGGCGGCATCGGGTCTAGTCAACGTCGCGCACCAGAGCGGCGCCTCGTTAGGCCTGGCCGTGCTCGTCACCGTCTTCAACGGCTCCGGATCTGCCGCTCCGCCGTCGCATTCGGCATTCGCCCACGCGATTTCCGATACGATGCTCGGCTCCGTCCTATTCGTTGCCGCAGCCTTGGTCGTGACGTTAATCTGCATGGCTCCCGGAAGGGAAGCGAGTCGGAAGCTTCGGATGAACGAAGCGCGATCGTAACAAGCAAGCAAGCAAACAAGCCCGCGGCTTATGATGAGCTCGCGGGCTTGCATTGTTTTTTCGCGCATCGCGCGGTTATTAAGCTTCTACGGCTTTGCCGGCTGGAGCGCGCGCAGTCGTAACGAGGCCCTTGCCTCTCCACGCTTGGCTGCGCCAGCGGAACAGCATGATGATGCCGCGAGCCCATTCGTCGGCCGCGATCGCAAGCCATACGCCCGCAAGACCCATATCCAGCACGAACACGAGGAAGTAACCGAGCGGCAAGCTCATGAACACCATGGAGACGATACCCCAATAGACGGTGTACTTCGCGTCGCCCGCAGCGCGCAGCGCAGGCACGAGCACGAGGTTGAGCGAGCGTCCGGTCTCGAGCACGAGGCTGAGCAGCACCATCTGCGTCGCGATCTTCACGATGTCCGGATCGTCGGTGAACAGGCCGATGATCGGATGGCGGAACGCGATGGCGATCAGATCGATCGCGACCGTAATGAGGATGCTCCATCGCGCGCTCGCCCACACGCGCTTGTAGGCGTCCTCCGGGCGGTTGCCGCCGACGAATCGGCCGACGATGATCGCCGTCCCCATGCCGATGGCGGAGCTGAACAGGAACACGTACATGGACAAGTTCATCGCGTACTGGCGGGAAGCGAGCGCCGCCTCGCCGAGCACCGTCGCGTAATACAGGAAGACGGACTGGCATACGTGGTAGAGGACGGACTCGAGCGCCGTCGGGACGCCGATCTTGAGGATCTTGTCCAGATACGTCTTGCTGAACGTCACGTAATCCTTGAACGCGATGCGATAATCGACGACCCGTCTCATCATCCAGAAGAAGACGACGACGGCCAGTCCGCGGCTGATGACCGTCGAGATCGCGGCCCCGTCCGTTCCGAGCTCGGGCATGCCGGCGTTGCCGAAGATGAGCAGGTAGTTCAGAACGACGTGGACGACGTTCATCCCTAGCGCGACGTACATCGCTTCCTTCGCGTAGCCGTACGTGCGGATGATGCCGGAGAACGCGTTAATGATCGCTTGGAAGAAGATCCAGCCGCCGACGATCCGAAGATAGGAGACCGCCATGTCGAGCGTCTCGCCCTTCAAGTTCATCATCGTCATGAGCGGCTCGGCGAACGCGAAGAAGACGACGCTGAGCGCAAGTCCGGTCAGCAGGTTGAGCGTGACGGTCAGCGCGGCGATCTTGGACGCTTCCATCCGGCTGCCGGCGCCGAGATATTGCGAGATGACGACGTCCGCGCCGTTGTTGATGACGCCGATGATCAGGATGGCGATGAAGACGAACTGGGAAGCGACGCCGACGGCCGATACGGCGGCATCGGACACGCCGCTGAGCATGAGCGTGTCGGCGGAGCTCATTAACATGAACAGCAAGCTCTCCAGCATGATCGGCCAGGTGAGGCCGACCAGCTTCAGCTCGCGATTGCGATTGTCTAACAATGCATACACCTCTTCGATCTGTGTGCGTTAAAAGGTAATCGGCGCTAAACCGTAACGTTATCAAACAGCGTTAAATCTCCGCGCCAGCGCCCCGGCTTCTTTTAACGTTATCAGACAGCATTAAATGGCCGGAAAAGTTCTGTAGTCCAGAAACGTTCTACAAGTAAACAGACCTCGTCCATGTTACCATAAACGCGCGTTCACGAACAATGAGCAAAACTTGCCGAAGATGGGGCGCGTTGGGGAGGATCGGAATGGAATCCGCACGAGGAGACGAAGGAGCGAGTAGCGAGAAGACGAGATTGGACGAAATGCGACACGAGGCGCGCATGACGGGGCACGATGGGGCAAACTAGCCGGAATAACAAGACGGTCGGCCTTCTCGGGGAAGGCCGACCGTCTCCTGTGTCGTTATCCGATTGAATCCGCTATGCCTTATACGGCGACTTTCTCGACCTTCGCCGTATCTTCCGCTTCCACGGCCGGCGACGTGCGCTTAATGAAGAAGGCGAACGCGAGGGCGAGGACGCCGAAGCCGATGATGACGACGTAAGCGTCGTTGATGCCTTCGATCATCGCCTTGATTCCCAATTGCGCTTGCGTTAGCCCTTGCGCCGCGCCGGACGCGACCATGTCCATCGCGTGCGTCTCGCTGCGGCTCGTCATGATCGTCACGAGCAGCGACGTGCCGACGGCGCCGGCCACTTGACGCACGGTATTGGAGATTGCCGTTCCGTGCGCGTTCAGCCTCGCTGGCAACTGGTTCAAGCCGGCGGTTTGAATCGGCATGAGCAAGAGCGCCATCCCGATCCGGCGACCGGTCGACATCAAGAGCAAGTACGTGTAGCTGGTCGAGTCGGACAAGTCGATGAAGCCGACCGTCGTCACCGTCGTGATCAGGATACCGATGATCGCGAGCCACTTCGCGCCGAACTTGTCGAACAGCTTGCCGGCTATGGGCATGAGGAGACCCATGATGAGCGCTCCGGGCAGCATGAGCAGGCCGGATTCTACCGCGGTATAGCCGCGCGCGGTCTGCAGGTAGAGCGGGAGCAGCATCATATCCGCGAACATGACCACCGTAATCAAGACGCCGATGACCGTCGTAAGCGAGAACATGCCGTACTTGAACGCTCTCAGATCGAGCAGCGGGTTCTTGGACGAAAGCTGCCGCCATACGAACAAGGCGAGAGCGATGATGCCTACCGTAATCGTCGCCAATACTTCCGCGCTTCCCCACCCGGCTTTGCTGGCGCGGCTGAAGCCGTACAGCAATGCGCCGAAGCCGGCCGTCGAGTAGACGACGCTGATCATATCGAGCTTCGTAGGAGCCGGTTCCGATACGTTCCGGAGATAGACGAAGCCGAGAGCGATGACGACGAGGACGAGCGGAATCATGCCGTAGAACATCGTCTCCCAAGGATAGTTCTCCATAATGAGGCCGGCCAGCGTAGGGCCGACCGCCGGCGCGAAGATGATCGCGAGGCCGACCATGCCCATGGCGCCGCCGCGCTTCTCCGGCGGGAAGATCGTCAGAATGACGGTCATCAGGAGCGGCATAATAATGCCGGCGCCGGCCGCCTGAATGAGGCGACCGACCAGCAGGACGGGGAAGTCCGACGCTACCGCGGATACGATCGTGCCCGCCAAGAAGATGATCATGGATGCCTGGAACAGCTGGCGCGTCGAGAACCGCTGCATGAGATAAGCCGTGATCGGGATCAAGACGCCGTTCACGAGCATGTAGCCCGTCGTCAGCCATTGGACGGTAGCCGCGGAGATGTCGAGATCTACCATGAGCTCCGGGCCCGCGACGGTCATAATCGTTTGGTTCAAGATCGCGAGGAACGCGCCAAGGATCATGATGAACAATATAGGGCCTTTTTTAATATTATTCGTAATATTCACCCTGCTTCACCCTTTCGATTCGTGCTAGACTAAATTTACAATGTGTCGCATAATAAACATTGCATGAATTCGATTATATACCGATGCGGCGGGTTTACAAGCGACGGTATCGAACGATTCGTCGATTAGTAAGCATCTCGCAGGCAAGTGTAAATCAAGTTCGACATATACGACACATTATGGATTACTGTAGCCGAAGTGGACGAGGGGAGCGCGACGCCGATGAACGAATCGAAGAAAACGCATACAGATCCGCGCATCGTACGGACGCGTCAATTGATCCGGGATGCGTTCGTCGATTTGCTTCAAGAGATGGACGTGGAGAAAATATCGGTCAACCGCATCGCCGAACGGGCGACGATCAACCGGGTGACCTTCTACCTCCATTACCGGGACATCCCGGATATGATGGACAAGCTGGCGGACGAGATGATCGATGGCATCGAGAAGGCGTTGGGTAAGCCGAAGGACGGATCGGTATCTCCGGAAGACGCGAAGCTGTATATGGTCCGCTTGCTCGAGCATATCGCGGATAACGCCAAATGGTACAAAGTCGTTCTCGCCTCGCGCAAGACGCCGATCTTCACGGACCGAATGCTGACGCTGCTGACGAGGATGGTTACGGAAGGAATCGAGAGCAAGGCGAGCGCCGAGCTCTCCAGGCTGGGCATCCAACAGGAGATCGCGATCTGGTATAGCTCTTCCGCGCTCATCGGAACGATCGTCTCGTGGTTGCGCAAGGACATGCCGTATACGCCGAAGTATCTCGCGGAGCAGTTCGCGTTAATTCGGACGAGGAAGCGGTAGCGGAAGCGTATCGTTTCGTGAGCATCTGGGGCAACGTAAGTCGGTGTCCGTCCATCGCGACATCGAGAGGAGATGCCCATGAATCAACGCGAAACGACCGGAGACGTGGCGAAGAGCGGCCGGTTCGACCGTCAAACGCGGCTGCTGCTCGTCGTCAACGGCCTGTTCATTACCGCGAACGCGCTGTCCGGGACCTTTCTAGGCGTATACATATGGAAGGCCAGCCACGACTTCATGCCGCTCGGCTGGTTCACGCTTCTATCCCATATCGTCATGGCGGCGACGTTCTGGGTGGCCGGCAACTGGGTGAAGGAAGGCAACAAGATGGCGTGCCTTCGGCTCGGGATCGCCGCCTCCGCCGCTTTCTACGGTACCGTGCTGCTGCTCGGCAAGAGCGCGTTCTCGTACATTTGGCTGCTCGGTCTCGTTAACGGGATCTCGATCGGCTTATTTTGGCTTGCCTATAACGTCGTCTACTTCGAAGCCACCGACGCCGCCACCCGCGACCGTTTCAACGGGTTGGCCGGCGTGATGGGCTCGCTCGTCGGCATCGCGGTGCCCTGGTGCTCCGGCTATCTGCTGTCTCATATGAAGGGAGATGCGGGCTATCGGACGATCTTCATGATCTCCCTCGGCATCTTCGTGGCGGGCGTGCTGTTCAGCTTCTTGCTCCGCCACCGCAAGACGGACGGCGTGTACGAGTGGACGATGCCGCTGCGCGTGCTGAAGCGGTCGGGAACGCCCTGGCGGCCGGTATTCGGCGCGCTGGCCGCGCAAGGGCTGCGGGAGAGCGTATTCGGCATCATGATCGGCTTGCTCGTGTTCATCCATACGGGCAGCGAGCTGAAGCTCGGCAACTTCGTGCTTCTCACCTCGGCGGTCGCGTTCGTGAGTTTCTACGCGACGGGCAAATGGCTGAAGCCAAGGTGGCGCAAGCAGGGGATGTTAATCGGCACGGTCGCCATTACCGCCGTCGTCGTCGCGTTCTTCTTCGGGGTCAATTACGTTACGTTGCTCGTATTCGGTATCGTCGTCGGGCTGTTCTTCCCGCTCTATATGATTCCGATGACGTCCGCGGTATTCGACTTGATCGGCCAGGACGACGACAGCGTGAGCCGGCGCGTCGAGTACGTCGTCATGCGCGAGCTCGGTCTGAACGCCGGAAGGATCGCGGGGATGATCGTCTTCATGCTGACGATCAGCATCAGCGAAGCGCCTCTGGTCATCAACTGCCTGCTCCTCGCGGTCGGAAGCTCTCCGATCCTGAGCTGGGTGCTCATGAAGAACAGGCTCAGTCTTCGGCATGCCGGGTAATCCGCAATATTCATAGCGATCGCGCAATTCGACAGTAACGCGCGGCTGCTGCTTCCCGCACAATAGGGATACGGACTCCGCGGAGTCCGGCCATACATAGGGAGGCAGCCGCATGTCTGAGATGACTTACCTTCGGACGTTGTCCGATCGCACGTACGCCAATCCGCTACCGGTCGATTACGAGGCCGACGACGAAGCCGGGAACGACGTACCGAGAACGCATCCCGATCCTTACGTCCTGTCGTTCAAAGGCGAATATTACTGCTATTCGACCGCGCATCGCGGCGTAACGGTGCTTCATTCGCGGGATCTGGCCCGCTGGACGAGTCGCGGGCACGCGCTGTTAAGCTCCGAGAAGAGCTACTGGGCGCCATGCGTGTTCTACCATAACGGCCTGTTCTATATGTATTACTCCTCCGGGGACACCGCGGAGCACTTTCAATGGTTGAAGGTCGCTGTGTCGGACTCTCCGCTCGGTCCTTTCGAATATCGCCGGACGCTGTTCGACTTCTTCTCCATCGACGCCCACGTCGTGAAGGACGACGACGGCGCGCTCTATCTGTTCTATTCCGTGGACAATTATGCGGGAACGGACCCGAATCGTCCGGGCACCGTCATCCTGATGGATCGGCTGCTCGATCCGCTCACGCCCGAAGGCAAGCCTCGTCTCGTCGTTAGCGCCACTCTCGACGAGGAGATCTCCGGTCCCGACCGGTTCGGCGACGGACGAGATTGGCACACGCTGGAGGGCGGCTTCTATCTGAAGCGCGATGGACGGCACTACTTGATGTACAGCGGCAACAGCTTCGAGCGGGACGATTACTTCGTCGGAACGGCGACGGACGCGGCGGCGAAGACGATAGGCGAGTGCGCGTTCGCGAAGGTTCCGAACGCTCGGACGTACGCGCCGCTGCTGCGGAAGAACGGCAAGGTCGAAGGCACGGGCCATCATTCCGTCGCGATCGCGCCGAATCTCGTCGATCATTGGGTCATGTATCATGGCCGCGACGTTCGGGACGAAGCTTCGAGCGAAGAACGGCGCGAGCTGCGCATGGATCCGCTGCATTGGGCGGGCGATCGCATGTGGATACCGGGCCCGACGTGGCTTCGGCAGGACGCGCCCGGCATGCCGGCATTCCGAGAGCTGGGCGACGGTCCGGAAGGCGCTCCGGATCCGGTACTCTGGGATGTCGAAGCCGGCGACTGGCGTGTCCAAGACGGCGAGTTGACGAGCGTTAGCGCGCAAGGCGCGGGCCTTATCCGGATGCGGCGGGAATGGACGGACTTCCGCTTCGAAGCATGGCAGCGCTGCCTGCCGGAAATGACCGGGTGCGTATGCGGCGTATGGCTGGAGGGGCTGCGGGATTCGTTCGGGGATGCTCCCTCTTCCGTGCGCATCGTCGTGGACGCGGGACGCAAGGAGCTTGTCGTTATCGGGATACAGGGCCATCTCGAAGCCGAGCTGGCGCGGATCGGTCTGCCGTCCGGATTCGATCCGTACGCTTGGCATCGAATTGGCGTCGACAAATTCGGATCGGCGCTGACCGTCTCGCTGGACGGCTCCAAGCTGTTCGAGCATGCGATCATCGCGTTCGATGCGTGCACGCTCGGGCTCGCGACGCTGCGATCGAGAGCCGCGTTCGGCGGCATCGCGGTTTCTGCGCATTACGAGACGCGATTCCGCGGTCTGGCGGAGCTGAACGGCCGCTTCGAAGCGACGGGGGCGATCGTCGTCGGACCGGAAGGGGCGGACATTCGCGCGCGGAAGGACGGCGAGACGTCGCTGGGTTATCGGACGGCTTGCCCGGAGACCTATACGGCGCAATGGGACTTCGAGCTGCTGCTGCAAGCAGCGGGCGGGAAGGCGGGCTTACGATGGGAGCATGCGGACGGAGGCGCGACGGGCGAACTGCTGCTGGAGTGGGATGCTGGCGGGGAAGCAAGGCTCGCGCTTCGCGACGCGAATTCGGGCAGCGAGCTGGCGAAGGCCGCTCTGCCGCCAGCGAACCTGCCGCGCGCGCTATCGATTCTCGTGCGCAGGGCGCCCGGCGGCAGCGAGATCCGGGTGAACGGAATGAAGCTGCACGAAGCCGGAGCGGATTCGTCCCCATGGCTGACAGGCCGGATGGCCGTCTTCGCGGCAGGCGCCGAGCTGCGGCTTACCGGCTTCCGGCTGACGGAGGGCGCCGTTTGACCGGCTGGCGGACGGCTAGCTTGAACGTCTTGACGAGCCGGGGAACGTCGTCGTTGATCATCCGCCGTAACAGGTCGAGCGGGATTGCGTACTTGGGATCGTAGCCGTCCTCGGAATTCTCGTCGTAAAATTCCTCCGGCGGCTCTCCCGGAACCGAGTAAACGAAGATTCGTCCGTTGCGCTCGGCGAGGAAGTTGAGCGGCGTATCGTCGTAGCCTCGGTCGCGCCACTGCTTGCGGGTCATCCGGTACACGCTAAGCGTCAATACGTCCGTATAAACCTTGCCCTCGTACTTGAATAGAAATTGAACGCCGTACAAGGCTTCGCCGAACCGGTTCAACCGTTCGACGACGATGTACTTCGTCCACCAATCGGGAAGCCGCAGGCTGAACCCGTATTTCGGATCGGTGTATTTCATCTCGAACACGCCCTATGCCGATGGATTTAAGGCTATAAACTATTCATTCGGCGAATCGTTTGATTATGCGTAAGCCCTGTTGGTTATATTGATTCTATCTGAAACCGTTGATACAATTGTCCGTATTAGTATAGAATCTTATATCATTCAGGAGGAACAATGGACCCCGAACCCGAACGAGAGAAGTTAATCGAGCTAGTGAAGAAAGGCAACAAGTCGTCCGCGATCGCGATGTTAGGCAACGCGGTAATCGCCATCGCCAAAGGCGTAGGCGCCGCGGTAAGCGGCAGCGGCGCGATGTTCGCGTCCGCGATGCACTCCTTGGCGGACAGCATCAACCAGGGCTTCGTGTTCGTCGGCAGCATTCTCGCCGAGAAGAAGCCGACCCGTCAATTCCCGACGGGCTTCGGACGAGTCATCAACATCTTCTGCATGATCGCGGTCATCGTCGTATCCATCATGGCTTACGAGACGGTGCGCGAAGGCTGGCACTTGGTTCAACATCCGGCGGAGACGAGCTCCGGACTGTGGCTTAACATCTCGGTGTTAGTCTTAAACCTCGTCGTCGATGGCGCCATTTTGCTTAAGGTCATGAAGGAAATCCTGAAAGAAGCGAGAGTCGAGGCGAAGGGGCTTCGGTTCATCCCGTTATCCTTCAAGCACGTCGGCCGTTCCGCTCCGCCTACCCGATTGGTGTTCTACGAGGATATCGTAGCGGTGACGGGCGCGTTGCTCGCGATGGTCACGGTATTGATTACCTCCTTGACCGCTTACGGGGCGCTTGACGGCGTCGCGACGATTCTGATCGGCCTGTTGATGGTCGCGGTAGCGTTCCGCGTAGGCTACGACAACATGGTCGGCTTGATCGGCGTAGCCGCTCCGCGCGACGTCGCGGAGAAGGTGGCGATGATCATCCTGTCCGACAAGGACGTCACGGACATTAACAAGATTCGCATTACGCAGGAAGGGCGTTATTATCACGTCGACGCGCTGATCGAGCTGCGTCCGGGCTTGTCGCTGGCGGATGCCGACGATATCAAGTTCAGGGTGCAGGACCGGTTGATCGCCGACCCGGATATTACGGACGTCGTTCTCGGCATCATCGAGGACAACGGCGTGAAGAACTGGACGCCGGAACTGCTGGACGAGTTCGCATAATAAGAAGCCTGCCGGCAATCGGCAGGCTTCTTTTGGTCTTGATAGGATGAATGTTTTTGAGTATAGTTGATATATCATGATACATCAAGGGATGATAAGATGGACGGCCCATTATACGAGCAAATCTATAATTACTTGTTCGAGAGAATCAAGAGCGGCGAGCTGGCGAGCGGAAGCAGGGTTCCGTCGGAGAAGGAGCTCGCCGACCTCTTCAACGTGAGCCGCATCACTTCCAAGAAGGCGTTGGAGATGCTGTCGGCCAACCGTCTGATCGAACGGGTGCAAGGGAAGGGCTCCTTCGTCGCGGAGAAGCTGCCCGAGCTGATCGAGACGCTTCACGAGCAAGCCGACAACCCTCAGAATTGGAAGCTGATCGGCTTGATTCTGCCCGACTTCGCGGAATCGTACGGGCTAAGGCTCATCCATGGCGTCGAAGAGAGATGCTCGGAGATCGGCGGCCGCATGCTGATGAAGATTACGTACGACAAGCGGGACGAAGAGGAAGCCGCGATCCGATCGTACTTGCAGCTGGGCGTCGACGGCTTCATTATTTTCCCGGTACACGGGGAGCACTACAACTCCGAGCTGCTGCGTCTCGTGCTGGACAAGCATCCTCTCGTGTTCGTCGACCGGTATCTGAAGGGGCTTGCCGCATGCTCGGTGTACACGGACAACCGCGCCGCGGCCTACGACATCACGAAATACTTGCTCGACCGTGGTCATACGCAGGTCGGATTCATCTCTCTACCGGTCGAGAACACTTCGACGATCGAGGATCGGATACAGGGCTATACGGACGCGCTGATCAGGCACGGCCAGAGGCTGAATCCGGAACACCTCATGACGAATATGTTCAGCTCCGTGCCGCGTTCCTTCGAGGAACGCAACGTGCAGATCGACTTCGAGAACGTCAGACGGTTCGTCGAGCTTAACCCGGATCTGACGGCGTTCGTGGCGGTAGAGTACAATATCGCGTTGATTCTGAGGGAAGTGCTGCTCTCCATGGGCAAGAGCATTCCCGGCGACTGCAGCATCGTATGCTTCGATTCTCCTCGCAGCCCGTTCAACAAGTACTTGTTCACCCATGTGAGCCAAGACGAATTCGCCATGGGCCAACGCGCCGTCGACCTGCTTCAGTCGCAATGGGACGCCAAGGACATTCCGTTCAACAACACGATTCCGTACGCGATCGTCAAAGGCGACTCCACCGATTAGTCCCCATTAGCCCGAATAAGATTCGGGCTTTTATTTTTCCAATCTACAAATGGTTACAAAATGATATATCAAGTTTAGAAAATATTTATGTTGACATATTAACTATGATCTCCTATTATACTATTTGTAAGCGCTTAATAATTCGTTTAGGGGGCTTCGCAAATGAAAAAATGGTTAGGCGTAGCATCGGCTTGCATCATGGCAACATCGCTATTGGCAGCATGCAGCAACGATAATGACAATAAATCGGCTTCGCCCGGCAATTCTTCTTCCAAATCCGAAGGCGGCAACCCGGTCGAAATCACGTTCTGGGGCGACTGGGGCGGAGAAGGCCAGAAACAATTCGAGACGATGGTCGACGCGTTCAACAAGTCGCAGGATAAGATTCGCGTCAAATACGTGCTTCAGCAAGACATGATCACGAAGTTCTTGACGGCCGCGACTTCGGGCGGTTCGCCGGATATCATGTTCTGGGACCGCTGGCGGACGAACCTGTACGCGCCCAAAAACGTGCTGCACCCGATCGACGAATACTTGGAGCGGGACGGCATCAGTAAATCCGACTATTACGACGAAGCGCTGAAGGAGCTTAGCCACGACGGCAAGCTGTACGGACTGCCGCTCACGGTCGACGCCCGCGCCCTGTTCTACAACAAGAAGCTGTTCGCCGAGGCGAATCTGCAGCCGCCTACCACGTGGGAAGAGCTGGCGGCCGCGGCGAAGAAGCTCACGAAGTGGAACGGCGACAAGCTCGAAGTCGCGGGCTTCTCGCTGGGCGACGCCGGACTGTATAACATGTATCTGCAGCAAGCGGGCGGCTCGATGCTGAACGCGGCCAACGACGCGACCGACTTCAACAACCAGAAGGGCCTATCCGTACTTAACCTGTGGGACCGCTTGCTCAATCAAGACAAAGTGTACAAAATCGGGTTCGAGCAAGGGCTAGGCGAAGGCACGGACGCGTTCGTAACCGGCAAGCTCGCGATGAATTATACGGGACCTTGGATGCTCAGCACGTATAAGAAGTACGGCCAAGATCTCGACTTCGGGGTCGTTCCTCCCCCGGCGGGTCCGAACGGCGACAAGGGAAGCGTCATGGGCGGTTTCGGCCTCGTCATCGCCGAAGGTTCCAAGCACAAGGAAGAAGCTTGGGAATTCGAGAAATGGTGGCTCGCCAACAAAGACAACTACTTGATGTGGTCCAAAATGAGCTTGAACATTCCGGGATACAAACCGGCGCTCGACGATCCGTTCTTCAAGGACGATCCGGCTTGGAAGCCGTTCCTCGACACGCTCGAGTTCGCCAAGATCAGACCGCAGCATCCGGGCTACTCGGTCATGGAAGGCGACGGACTCGTTCCGAACCTGCAGCTGTTCCTGGAAGGCAAGCAGGACGCGGCTTCGACGCTTAAGAAAGCCCAAGAGCAGGGCGACCGGCTGTTGAAAGACAACGCGGACGTGAAATAAGCGGATCGCGCATCGCGACGGGAGACGAAAAGGGAGGCCGACCCTCCCTTTTCTCATTCCGTCCGAATCCGAGAAGGGAAGAAGGGGAGAGAACGATGGCACAGCTAGCGAAGTCGCTTGAATCGCTGAACGGTATGATCGCCAAGGTGCGCGAACGGCTCCCGGACCGTCCCAAGACGCACGAGATGTTCGCCCGTTGTATCCGCAATACGATCGATACGACTTTTCGCCACCTTCCCGACGGCACCGCTTTCGTCATTACGGGAGATATCCCGGCGATGTGGCTCCGGGACTCCGCGGCCCAAGCGAGGCCGTATCTATTGCTGGCGGCGGAGGATGAGGAAATTCATCGCTTGCTGCAAGGCATCGTGGAGAGACAACTGAGATTCGTCCTGCACGACCCGTACGCCAACGCGTTCAACGAAGCTCCGAACGGCAACGGGCATCAAGAGGACGATACCCCGATGACGCCTTGGATCTGGGAGAGGAAGTACGAGATCGATTCTCTGTGTTACCCGCTGCAGCTCGCTTATCTGTTATGGAAGAACACGGGGTCGACGACGCATTTTACCGATACTTTCACGGATGCGGTCGGGGTCATCCTCGACGTATGGACGAAAGAACAGAATCATGAAACCGACTCGGAATACCGTTTCGAACGCGGAAACTGTCCGATTACCGATACGCTTGGACGGAATGGAAGAGGGGCGCCGACGGGCAGAACGGGCATGACGTGGTCGGGCTTCCGGCCAAGCGACGACGCATGCGACTATGGGTATCTGATCCCTTCGAACATGTTCGCCGTCGTCGTGCTCGGGTACGTGAGCGAGATTGCCGACGTCGTGCTGAACGATCTCGAATTGAAGCGCAAGGCCGAGGCATTAGCGCGCGACATCGATCAAGGCATCCGCGAGTTCGGCACCTTGGAGCATCCCGAACACGGCACGGTCTACGCCTACGAGGCGGACGGGTTAGGCAACCGTCTCCTGATGGACGACGCCAACGTGCCGAGCCTGTTGTCCATCCCGTATTTGGGCTACGCGCCGAGCGACGATCCGATCTACCGCAATACGAGAGCACTCGTGCTAAGCAGGGGTAATCCTTATTATTACGAAGGAACGGAAGCGTCCGGCATCGGCAGCCCTCATACGCCGGAGCGATATATCTGGCATATCTCGCTGGCCATGCAAGGGTTAACCTCGGACGATCCGGAGGAGAAGCTCCGCTTGCTAGACTTGCTCGAGCGGACGGAAGCGGGCAAGGGAATGATGCACGAAGGCTTCCACGCGGACGACTCGAGCCGCTATACGAGGGAATGGTTCTCGTGGGCGAACATGATGTACTGCGAGCTGGCGCTCGATGCTTGCGGCATTCGGGTCGCGAGATGAGCGGTTAACGAAAGGAGGGGCAAGAGGCATGCTTCGATCCCGTAAGCTTCAAGGTCACCAGGCGAGAATGGCGTATCTGTTCATCACGCCGACGTTGCTTCTGTTCGCCGTGTTCACGGTCATACCGGTATTCATGGCGTTCTATCTCAGCTTCACGAATTACGACGTGCTGAGCCGCATGGATTGGATCGGCTTGGATAATTACCGCAAGCTCCTATCGGATAGTCTGCTCTGGCAGACGTTCCGCAACGTGCTTCTCTACACGATCGTCTTCGTTCCTCTCAATATCTTGATCTCGCTTCTCGTGGCGTTGCTTCTGAACAAAGCGAGGATAGGCGTCAAGCTGTTCCGTACGCTGAACTACTTGCCCACGCTTACGTCCGCCGTTGCCGCGGCGACCGTGTGGCTATGGATTCTGCATCCCGACTACGGCTTGCTGAACGGCATTCTCGGCTACTTCGGCATCACCGGACCCGCTTGGACTTCGAAGACGGACACGGCGATGGCTTCCGTCATCATGCTTACGCTATGGCAGTCGATCGGTTCGAACATGGTCATTTACCTTGCCGGCTTGCAAGGCGTTCCCGACTATCTGTACGAGTCCGCCAAGCTGGACGGGGCGAACGCGACCCAGCGGTTCCGCTTCATCACGTGGCCGCAGCTGCGGCCGACGACGTTCCTCGTCAGCACGATGTCGATCATCGGGGCGCTGCAGTTGTTCGATCAAGCGTTCGTGCTCACGCAAGGCGGACCGGCCAACGCGACCAAAACCCCGGTCTATCTCATCTACCAGCAAGGCTTCAACCAGCTGAATATGGGTTACGCCTCCGCGCAGGCGTTCGTCTTGGCGGTCGCGATTCTCGTCTTCTCACTCGTCAATATGAAGGTGTCCAAAGCGGAAGAGTCTATCGTATAGAAAGCGGTGATCGGCTGTGAGATCCAACGTTACTTTGCATGCAGGCCATGTCCGAACGCTCCGCGGCGCCGTGTTCTATGCCGTAGCCGTCCTCGTATCGATGGTCATGTTCCTTCCGTTCCTCTGGAGCGTGCTTACGTCGCTGAAGCCGGATGACGAAATCTTCGCGTATCCGCTGCAGTGGCTGCCATCCCGCGTTACGTTCGAGCACTATGCGGACGCGTTCAGAACCGTTCCGTTCGGCAGGTATTTCGCCAACTCCTTCTTCCTGGCCGTCATGGGCGTGCTGACGAACCTGTTCTTCGGCTCCCTGGCCGGCTACGCGTTCGCGAAGCTGCCTTTCCGGTTCAATAAGCCGATCTTCCGCGTGCTGCTCGCGGCGATGATGATTCCGGGCGTCGTCACGATGATTCCGAGCTTCTACGTCTTGATGCACTTTCCGTTCTTCGGCGGGAACGATTGGACGGGAGGCGGCGGACACGGGCTGATCAACTCGTTCTCCGCGATCATTCTTCCGGGTGCGTCCGGCACGTTCGCCGTCTTCTTCATGCGCCAGTTTTTCCTGACGCTGCCGAGCGACATGATGGAGATGGCGCGGATCGAAGGGGCGGGAGAATTCCATATCTTCTGGCGCATCTACTTGCCATTGACGAAGCCCGCTCTGGCCACGCTCGGCATCTTCACGTTCCAGGCCGGCTGGAACTCGTTCCTATGGCCGATGATCGTGCTGAACGATCCGCAGAAGCATACGATCCAGATGGGGCTTCAGGCGTTCTCCTTCAATTATCAGACCGATTACGGACCGATGATGGCCGGCGCTCTCGTCGCGATCCTGCCGATTCTGATCCTGTTCGTCCTGCTGCAGAAGTACTTCATTCAAGGGATCGCGTTCAGCGGCGTGAAGGGCTAGCTTATGATTCGCATACGTGGTTCGCGATCGATATGGGCGTTAAGCATCGGCGTTGCGATCGTCGTCGGCGCGGCCGCGTCCGTCTGGGGCTTCGGCTCCCGCTTCGGGCCGAGCGGCGGAGAAGCGTCGGGGGAATGGGCCGAGGAAGCGGAAGCCGCTTCGATCGCGCTGACGCAATCGTTCTGGGACGACAAGAGGGGCATGTTCAACAACGCTTCGCCCTGCATGCTGCAGCTATGCACCGACCCGTTCAACTATTGGTGGCAAGCGCACGCGGCGGATGCGCTGCTCGACGCGTACGAGCGCACGAAGTCCGAGGATGTCTCCCGCCGGGTCGGGGAGCTGTTCGACGGCATTCTGAACCGCAACGCCGGGTTCTGGCCGAACGATTATTACGACGACATGGAGTGGATGGGGCTCGCGTGGCTGCGGGCTTACGATCTGCTCGGAGAAGAGAAGTACAAGACGGCGGCTCTCGCTCTCTGGGCGGACATTCAGACCGGGTGGAACGAGGAGTACGGCGGAGGTATCGCGTGGCGCAAGGGGCAGCCGGATTACAAAAATACGCCGGCGAACGCTCCCGCGGTCATCCTGGCGGCGCGCCTATACGAGCGATTCGGCAACGAAGCGGATCTCGCCTGGGCGAAGCGAATCTACGAATGGCAACGAAGCGTCTTGGTCGATCCCGAGACGGGGCTCGTATGGGACGGCATTAACCGGACGGGCGACGGCAAGATCGACTACGATTGGAAGTTCACTTACGGGCAAGGCGTATTCATCGGAGCGGGGGTCGAGCTCTACAAGATCTCCGGGGACGACCGGTACTTAGCGGAAGCGCGAAGGACGGCGGACAACGCGATCGCGGCGATCGCCAGCCCGGCAACGGGGCTGCTCCCGAACGAGGGCGATGGCGACGGGGCTTTGTTCAAAGGCGTCTTCGCCAGATATCTCGCCGGCCTGGCCGCGATCGATTCGGCGGAAGGGGGCCGATACGCGGCGTTCCTCTACTCGAACGCGGCTAGCGTAAGAGATTACGTACAGAGCGAAGACGGCGGCTTAATAGGGCCGTCTTGGGCGCAACCGCCGGAAGCGGTCGTGCCGTTAAGCGCCCAGATCAGCGGAACGATGCTGTACGAACAGGTTGCCGCGCTGGAACGAACGGGCATTCAAGCCGAGACGAAATCCTAACGAAAGCGAGCGACGGAACATGAACATGACGACGACGGGACACGCTCGGGCCGATCAGGCGCAAGCCGCGCTGCGGGACTATTACTGGAATCCGGAGCTGGGGATGTACAATATCGAGACGCCGTGTCCGGGAGGGGCATGCAACACGATCTTCCATTATTGGTGGATGGCGCACGCCGCCGAGGCGCTGGTCGACGGACTCGAACGGACGGGGGACGACGTCTATCGCGAAGCGTTGTCGCAGCTGTTCGACGGCCTGCTTCGACGGAACGGAGGAGCTTGGCCGAACGCGCTGTACGACGACATGGAATGGATGGCGATCGCCTGGCTAAGGGCGTTCGAAGCGACGAAGGAAGACCGGTACAAGCAAGCGGCGCTCGTGCTGTGGGAAGACATCAAGACGGGCTGGAACGACCATATGGGCGGGGGAATCGCCTGGCAGAAGAGCCAGCTCGATTACAAGAACACGCCCGCGAACGCGCCGGCGGTCATTCTGGCGACCCGGCTTCATCGGGTTTTCGGACGGGCGGACGACTTGGCGTGGGCGATGAAGATCTACGACTGGCAGAAGAGGACGCTCGTCGATCCGGACAGTGGGTTCGTCTGGGACGGCGTCAACCGAACGGGCGACGGGAGCATCGACAAGGATTGGGCGTTCACTTATTGCCAGGGCGTCTTCATCGGCGCGGCGCACGAATTGTACCGTGCGACGAAGGACGAAGGTTATCTGCTGGACGCGGAGAGAACGGCGAATGCCGCGATCGCACGGCTGACCGATCCGTCGACGGCGATGCTGCCGGGAGAAGGCAACGGAGACGGGGGCTTATTCAAGGGAATCTTCGTCCGATACGCGGCGAACTTGGTTGTGGAAGAGCCTGCCCGGTTCGCGGCATTGGGCGGACTGCTGCTTCGCAACGCTTCGATCGCATGGGACGAAGGCCGCGCGGAAGAAGCTGCGTTGTTCGGGCCGGTCTGGAATCGGGCGCCGGGCGGTATCGTGGAGCTAGGAACGCAAATTTGCGGCATCATCTTATTGGAAATGGCCGCGAAGGTCGAGGAGCGGATGAGCCGGGTTTAGAACGAAAGTTGCAGTTAGTTGCCTGCCTGCCGGACTTTCCGGCAGGTTTTTTTCTGTCGTGAAAGAGGCTAACAGCGTGTCCGATGAGCGAGTCGATGAATACAGTAACGACGTATAGCGTTCGTTCGAGCAAGGGACGAGAAGAGGCGGGGAGTGGAGCAACGTTGGGAAGAGCGTTCGTTAACGGCATTCACCTTCGATATGAATCGGAGGGCGAAGGATTTCCGATTGTCGCGATTACGGGCAAGGACGGCAGCATGGACTGGTGGCATCCCGCGATCAAGTCCGCGTTAAGCGCGGGCAATCGCCTCATTATGCTGGACAATCGAGGGACGGGCGGCAGCGACCGTCCCGCGGAGCCCTATGGAATCGCGGATATGGCCAAGGACGTCGTCGGTCTGTTTAACGTGCTTGGCATCGACAAGGCGCATCTGCTTGGCCAGTCGATGGGCGGCATGATCGCGCAGGAAATCGCGATCGAGCACCCCGAGCGGGTGGAGAAGCTCATCTTGTGCAGCACGACATGCGGCGTCCGGAGAGCGTTGCCGACGTTCCGGATGATCAGATGGCTGGCGCGCAAGCCCGCCGAATTCGATTCGCGCGCCGCGCTGGCCATGTTGTTCTCCGACGCTTATATTCGGGACAATCCGGAAGAAATCGCCGACTTGGTCGAACGGATGAGCGGCTCTCCTCCCGGCGCGGCGACGATGGCGATGCACAAACAAGCGAGCGCAAGCTTCGACAGCTTCGATCGGCTAGGGCGGATCGAGGCGCCGACGCTCATCATTCATGGAGAGGACGATTGGGTGTTCCGTCCGAAGCATGCCGAGATGCTGCATAAGCGTATATTCAACTCGCGATTAGTCACGTACCCCAGGGCGGGACACGGCGTGCTATCGCAAGAGCGGCTTAAGGCGCTGGAGGAAATCCGGCGGTTCATCGACTGAAGCAAAGCCTGCCCTCCGTTTTAGGAGAGCAGGCTTTGTCGTGTCATACGCTTGTAATTTACGTGCCCAGCACCTTCACCTCGTACAATGTCGGGGTGTACCAGTTGTTCGGGTTGTTCCAGAGCACCGCGTTGACGAGGGCGATCCGGACGTATCGGGCGTTGAAGTTGACGGTGTCCGTCGTGAAGCCGTACGTCTTGTTGCTCGTGCGATCGATCGTCGTCCAGCTCGTGCCGTTCGTGCTGTATTCGATCTTGTACTGATGGTATCCTTCCGAGCCGTTATGCAAGTACCACGAGATGTCGATCTCCCGCACGTTCCTCGTCGAGCCGAGGTCGACCCGCCACCAGGAAGGCCAAGTGACGGCCGACGCCTTCCATTCATTCGCGTAGTTGCCGTCGTTCGCCCGGCTTGCCGCGAAGCCCGATGCCGAAGAGCTTGCGGTCGCCGTCTTCCCTTGGGACAAGTTCGAGAAGCCGGTCGGCACGCTCGAGACTCCCGTCGCGGCATCGATCGTCCAATTGCTCTGCCATTCGAGCGAGGCGGTGCCCGCGCTTCCGTTCAACGTGAGCGGGAGCCAGATGTAGCGCGAGTCCCCGAGAGCGCTGGAGTTCCATCGATCCCCCATGTACATGTACGTTGTCGCGCTCGTCCCCTGAACCGGGAAAATAAACGCAGATTGCGAGTAGAAAGCCGAATTGTTCCCCAGGTTCACGGGCGCGGTCCACGGTCCGGCCATCGAAGTAGCCGTCATGTACTTGGCCTGGTTCGGATACCAGCCGGACGCGCCCGAAGTAATAAGGAAGTATCGGCCGTTCTGCTTGGCGACCGCCGGCGCTTCGCGGTGCCCGTTCTGCGCGACCCAGCCTTGGAACGTGCTGACGTTCAAGTAATCGCTCGTCAGCTTGAACGAAGCGAGCGAGTCGTTCGCCCCGCCGCCGGAGTTGGAGGCGCTGAGCAGGTAGGCGCTGCCGTCGTCGTCTTTGAACACGGTCATGTCTCTCGACTCGTAGTTGAGCGGACGGAAGCTGCCGTGATACGTGTACGCGCCGCACACGTTGCTGCTCGAAGCGACGGCGACCCGGCCTAGCGAATAGTCGGTCGCGTTCTCGTAATGCATCCACATGACGTACTTGCCGGTCGTCGAATTGTAGATGACTTTGGGCCGTTCGACTTTGCTGTTCTGCAGCTCGGCGTGCGAGCTCGGCTTCAGCGGATAGCTGACCCATTGCCAGTTCTTCAGGTCCGAGGACGAATAGCAGACGACGTTGCGGAACGAAGCGGAATTATGAAGCTTGTCTTCGCCGATCCAGTAGTACGTGGAACCGACCTTGATGATCGAGCCGCCGTGCGCTTGAATGGTGCCGCCGGTCGTGTCGTACCAGACGGGGCCGTTCGTGATCGTTACGTTCGCGGCGTGCGCGGTGCGAAGCTGGGCGTTAAGAAGCGACAATACGAATACGAGAGACAGGCAGATCAGTAAAGCTTGCTTCGCGAAGCGTCTTTCCAAGGCGCGGGAGTTGCCAGACATTATCCATCTCCTCCTTAGTTTGAACTTCCTCTCTAAGGTAGCGCGGATGACTGGCCTCCGATAGATCAAATAACGGGCATTCGTGAACTATGCGGCGGTCGATCGCCGTTCTTCGAATCGTTCATAAACCGTGGAATTGTTCACTGCGGCGGCGACGGAGGCGTCCGATCAGAACAATCGTCTCGCCGTCACGAAGCGCTCCTTCCACTGGCCCTCGAATTGTGCGAAATGAACGCCGAGCTTCTCCGAGTACGTATGCAGAATGCGATTGTCGCCGGCATAGATGCCTACGTGTCCGATATCGAGTCCGCGCGCTTCGAAGAACATCAAGTCCCCTTCGCGCAGCTCATCGACCGCGACCTCCGTCCCTTCCTTGGCTTGGTCGTAGGAGACGCGCGGCAGCTCGATGTTCAGCGTGTCCTTGAACACGCGCTTGACGAAGGAAGAGCAATCGAACGTATCGGTCTGCTCGGGAGAAGCGCCGAAATCGTAAGGCGTTCCCAGATATCGGGCGCCGTAGGCAATCAAGGCGTCCGCTTGCAACCGAGCCAACGTAGGGCTCGCGTAATCGGTATAGAGCGGCTTGGCCGAGATGAAGCCGATGGAGAGATCTTGGGTTTGCACTTCCAGCCAATCGGCGTCCATCTCTCGGATGACGTGAATCCGCTCGCCCTTCGGAAGCATGCGGACGACGGTCGCTTCGTCGGTCTTGCCGGGGGCAACGCGCAGGTTGACGCCGTATTCGACGCCGGTCTCGTAGCCGCGGGCGGAAGAGATCGTGATGGAGCGGGAATAGTCGTGCCATTTCACGAGATTGCCGAGCGCTTCGCTGACGAATCGCAACGGCACCATCGTGAAGCCGTCGACGATCTGCCCGGGTACGGGCAGATCCAGCCGATCGTTATTCTTATAGGCGTCCGTCGCCCCGATCCGGTATGTAAGGGTCGTTCCTTCCTTCACGGCCGTAACCGTTCGCGAATCGGGATCCCAGTTCACCTTGGCGCCTTGCGCTTCGAATATCGGGCGAAGCGGTACGAGGCTATATCCGTCCTCGATGACGGGCGGAACTTGGAACTTCAACGGGAGTCCGTCCAGATAGACGGTCGGCGCGGGATCCGGAAGCGGTTCGGCGTGGACAGGATTCGCGTCGTACAGCATCAGCGACAGCAGCATCAAGGCGGGGGCGATAAGCAGGCAGGAAGTTCTCTTCATGATAGGCACCTCTTTCCATGGGCTGTGTTGGTAATGGTTAGACGCGGCGAGGCTATGGTTTGTTTCATTTCTTCTAATAGAAGTGGTATGATGCAACTGAAAAAGTACGCCGGGGGCGATGTCATGAAACACGAGTGGAGAAAGCTGGAGAAGTCTTATTATTCGCCGGGCGCTAATCCGAGCGCGATTGAGATTCCCGCGTTTACTTTCTTCGCGGTCGAGGGGGCGGGGAACCCGAACGGAGAGGCGTTCATGGAAGTCGTCGAAATCCTGTACGCGGCCGCCTATTCGGCGAGAATGATGCCCAAGAAGGGATACACTCCCGAAGGCTATTACGAATATACGGTTTACCCGCTCGAAGGCGTGTGGGACTTGGACGAAGAGGGCAGGAAGCTGGAGCGGTTGGACAAGGATCGGCTCGTCTATACGCTGATGATCAGGCAGCCGGATTTCGTCACGGAGGAGATCTTCGAACGGGTCAAGGACGCGGTCGCGGCCAAGCTGGGGACCGAGAGCGCGGGCAGGCTTCTCTACGTCCGGGAAGAAGAAGGCTTCTGCGTGCAATGCTTGCACAAGGGCAGCTACGATAGCGAGCCGGAGACGTTCTCGCGCATGGAGTCGTACGCCGAGGCGAACGGTTGGAAGCGGGCCGAGAAGACGCATCGGGAGATTTATCTGTCCGACGCGCGCAGGGTTACGGAGGACAAGCTGCTGACCGTGCTGCGGTTTAAGGCTTCGACGGGTATGTAGTTAGACGCGTCTCGGGGTTCCGTTAGAATGAGTCTTGTCAAAACAAGACTTTGCTTTTACAATAAATCGTGTACGATATATTAATATCGATTGAAGGCGGTAGCTGCATGAAAAAAGGGTTAAGTCGCTACGTGTTGGCGGATGAAATCTACGCCGTGCTTAAGAACATGATACTAACTCACGAAATCGCTCCCGGCGAGAAGATCAACATCGATCAGCTCGGTCGCGATCTGGAGGTCAGCAACATCCCGATTCGCGAATCGTTGTCCCGATTGTCCGCGGAAGGGCTGGTCGAGACGGTCCCGTTCAAAGGAATGTACGTGGCCAAGATGTCTCTGCGGGAGCTGGATGAGATATTCGAAATCCGCATGGAGCTGGAAGCGTTGGCTATTCGAAGTTCCGCCGGCAAAATCCCGCAAACGAAGCTAACCAAGCTGGAGTCGGATATGCTGGATTGGCAAAAAGCCGAATTCGCGGAAGGCGACGATTCCATTCGACGCATCGCCGAAATGAACGAAGGGCTGCACGGACTTCTTTTGGAGTGGTGCGGGAACAGCTTGCTTCAGAGCTTGATTCGTTCGTACATCGAGAAAATCCAAAGATACTTGTCCTTGTCCCGACAGCACGTGGAGCAGGCGCTCGTTCATGAAGAATGGGAAGAACATATGCGGGTCATACGCGAACTTATCGCCGGCGATACGATTGCCGCAGAACAAGCGTTGAAGAGCCACTTGGAACGCTCGCATGCGAGAACCAGAACCTACTTTATCTAATTTTTTTTGCTATAAATCATACACGATATACGATGAGGAGGGGTTGCGGATGAGTATTGTCGGCAAAACGGCCATCGTCACGGGCGGCGCATCGGGAATCGGCGAGGCTATCGTTCGGTTGTTCGCGTCGGAAGGGGCCAACGTGGTCATCGCGAACCGAAGCAAGGACGACGCGGAGCGGTTGGAACGGGAATTATCGGCGTCCGGCGCGAACGTCGCGGCTATCCAAACGGACGTATCTAAGGAGACGGATGTAAAGAGGCTCGTCGAAGAAACGGTTAGGCGGTTCGGGGGCATCGATATCGTCGTCAACAATGCGGCGGCGATCATGCCCAAGTATCTCGAGGACTTCGAAGAGGAAGAATGGGATCGGATCTTCAACGTGAACCTGAAGAGCGTGTTCTTCATGATCAAGCACTCGATCTCGGAGCTGAAGAAGACGAAGGGCTCTATCGTGAACATGTCGTCCTTGAACGGTCTGACCGGGCAGAAGATGAATCCCGTCTACGCGGCGACCAAAGGCGGCATGAACGCGCTGACCAAATCGCTGGCGCTGGATTACGCGCCGTACGGCGTTCGCGTGAACTGCATCTGCCCGGCCGGCGTAACGACTCCGTTGCTTCAGAAGTGGATCGAGCAGCAAGAGGATCCGGCCGCGACGGTGCATGCATTGAACGACATGCACGCGCTCGGCAGGCCGGCGACTTCCGAAGAAATCGCGGAAGCGACGCTGTTCTTGGCAAGTTCTCGATCCGGTTTCGTTACCGGCGTCGCGCTGCCCGTCGACGGCGGCGCCATGCTAGGGTATTAATCATACGACATAGGGAGCTGGAACAGATGAAGATTACGAAAGTCGAAACGTTCGTCCTGCACGTCCCGATCACGCCTCCGATTACCGATGCCATCAACGTCGCCACCCACTGGGGCTTGGCGGGCGTCCGGATCTATACGGACGAAGGCTTCGTCGGCTACGGCTATACGGGCACTTGCGCGGAAGGCGACGACATGATCGTCGATACGATCGAGAAGTATTACGCGCCGTTATTAATCGGCAAAGATCCGTTCATGGTCAGAGAGCTATGGAACGACATGCGCTTCGGCAAGATGCACTGGATCGGCAGATCCGGCGTTACGCATATGGCGCTGGCCGCCGTCGATATCGCGCTATGGGACATCATGTCGAAGGCTTCGAACAAACCGCTCTGGCAATATCTCGGCGGGGCGAAGTCGAAGGGGATCAAGGCTTACAATACGAATGGCGGCTGGCTCAACTGGAGCAAGGAGCGCTTGCTTAAGGACGTCGCCGAAATCGTCGAACAGGGCTTCACCGGCGTCAAAATCAAGGTCGGCAAGCAAGACCCGCGCGAGGATTACGATCGCTGCAAGGCGGTTCGCCAAGCGATCGGCGACGACGTCATCTTCATGATCGACGTGAATCAGCAATGGAACATCAACACGGCGATGACATGGGGCAAGAAGCTCGAGGAGTTCGATCTTTTCTGGCTCGAAGAGCCGCTGAATCCGGACGACATCATGGGACACAAGAAGCTGGCAGACGAGCTGAACGTTCCGATCGCGCTCGGCGAGCACGTCTACAATAAGTATGCATTCAGAGATTATATCCACAACGGCGCGGTCGAATACTGCCAGGTCGACGTCACCCGCGTCGGTGGCATTACGGAATGGCTTCAGGTCGCCGGACTCGCGGAGTCCTACGACGTGCCGATCTGTCCGCACGTCGGAGACATGGGCCAGATTCATCAGCACCTCGTCGCGGCTACTCAAGGCGCGATCATGCTGGAATATATTCCTTGGATCAGGCATATCTTCGTCGAGCCCGCAACCGTCAAGAACGGTCTGTACGTTCTGCCGGAGATGCCGGGGGCTTCGACGGAGATTATTCCCGAGATGTTCAAGGAATATCGCGTGAGATAATGAGAATCGACGCGCATCAACATTATTGGCGATTAGACCGCGGCGATTACGGGTGGCTGACGCCGGAGCTCGGGACGATATTCAGGGACTTCTTGCCCGCGGATCTGGAGCCTCTTCTGCGGGAGGCGGGAATCCGCAAGACGATCGTCGTCCAAGCGGCGCCGACTCTCGAAGAAACGAAGTTCCTGCTCGAATTGGCCGATCGGTCGGACTCGATCGCCGGCGTCGTCGGCTGGGCGGACTTCGAGAGCGATTCGTTCGCGGAGCAATTCGAGGCGATCGCCCGGCACCCGAAGCTCGTCGGCGTTCGAATCATGCTGCAGGACCTGGCGGATTCCCGTTACGCGCTGCGTGCGCCGATCTTGGAGCGGCTCAGGCTGCTCGCGGATCGCGACTTTCCCGTAGACTTGCTCGTGAAGGAGCGTCAGCTTCCCGCCATCGCCGAGCTGGTCGAGAGGATTCCGCATCTGCGCTGCGTCGTCGATCATATCGGCAAGCCGAATATCGCCGCTCGTTCTTGGAGCGAGTGGGCTTCCGGGATGGAGAGGATCGCGGCGAACCCGAATATCTATTGCAAGCTGTCCGGCATGGTAACCGAAGCCGATCACGCGAATTGGCAAGCCGAGGATTTCGCCGGCTATATCGATCATGTGCTGGCGGTATTCGGTACGAGGCGGGTCATGTTCGGAAGCGATTGGCCCGTGTGCCTACTGGCGGCCGACTACTCCCAGGTCGCGGACATCGTAGAAGACCGGTTGCGGAAATACAACCAGGACGATCAAGCGTTGATCATGGGGACGAATGCATTGAGGTTCTACAAGTTACGGCAAGGAACGTAGACTGCCGCCGATCACGCGAAAGGAGAATACGTCATGAGAATCGAAGGTAAAGTCGTGCTGATCACGGGCTCGGGTTCCGGGATAGGCAAATGCTCGGCGCAATTGTTCGCGCGGGAAGGCGCGACGGTCATCGTGAACGACATCGATGCGGTTAACGGACAAGCAACGGCAACCGAGATCGTGGAATCGGGAGGCCGGGCATGCTTCCTTCATGCGGACGTCACCGATGCGGAATCGGCGAGAGCGATGACGGAATCGGCGCTGGAGAAGTACGGGAAGATCGACGTGTTATTCAATAATGCCGGGATCAGCGGCGTGGGGGCCTTGCACGAAATCGAGCCCGATGCCTGGGACCGAATCATGAACGTGAACGTCCGCGGCGTCTTCTTGGCGAGCAAATTCGTCCTCCCTTCGATGATGTCGCGCCGCTCGGGCGTCATCATTAACATGTCGTCGTGCGTGGCGGAGATCGGACTGGCCCGACGCGCCTCCTACGCGGCGACCAAAGGCGCGGTGCTTGCCTTGACGAAGGCGATGCAGGTGGATTACGCTTCGTACGGAATCCGGGTGAACGCCTTGCTTCCCGGAACGATTATGACGCCGTTCGTCGAGAACTACTTAAGAACCTCGTACGCGGATCCGGAAGCGGCGGTCGAGTCGCTCAAACAACGGCAATTGAGCGGAGAGATGGGCAGGCCGGAAGACGTCGCGCAAGCCGCGCTGTTCCTCGCGTCGGACGAATCGAAATTCATGATGGGATCGCCGCTCTATATCGACGGCGGCGTCGTGTTCGGTAAAAATGCTTAATTGAGGAGACTTGAAAGCCATGAAATTGCTCACGTTCATCGAAGAAGGTCGTTACCGTCTCGGGGTTCTCTTGGAAGAAGGCGTGCTGGACATCGGAACGGCAGCGCGCGAGGAGGGAGCCGATAACGTACCCGTTACGATCCAGGAAGCGATCGATGGCGGAGAACCGGCTATGGAAGCATTGAGGGCATTCGTCGAACGCGCGAAGCGATCCCTTCGATTCGCGTCTTACCTGCTCGAACAATCCGAGCTTACGCTCGGGCCCTGCGTCACGCATCCGAACAAAATCATTTGCATCGGCTTGAATTACCGGAAGCACGCGGAGGAGACGAACGCGGCGCTGCCGGAGTATCCGATTCTGTTCAATAAGTTCAATAACACGCTGGCGGGGCACTTGGAAGAAGTACCGTTGCCGCGAGTGACCTCGAAAGTCGACTACGAAGCCGAACTCGTCGTCGTCATCGGGAAGAAGGCCAAGTACGTAAGCGAAGAGGACGCGTTATCCTACGTTCTCGGCTATTGCAACGCGAACGACTTGTCCGCGCGCGATTTGCAGTTGCGGACGAACCAATGGTTGACGGGCAAGTCCTGCGACAAATTTTCTCCGCTCGGCCCTTATCTCGTCACGGCGGACGAAGTCGGCGACCCGAACAAACTGTCCGTGAAGTGCACCGTGAACGGAGAAGTCCGCCAGCTGTCGAATACGTCCGATATGATCTTCACGTGCGCCCAAATCGTCAGCTACGTGTCGCAGAACATGACGCTCGTGCCGGGAGACATGATACTGACGGGAACGCCGGAAGGCGTCGTCCTAGGGAAACCGGTCGAGCAACAAACGTACTTGCAGCCGGGAGACGTCGTAACGATCGAGATCGAGAAGCTGGGTGCGATTACGAATACGATGGTTTCCGAAGCATAAAAGGTCGCGAGGCGCCCAACCTTCCATGGTTGGGCGTTTTCGCCTTTTTAATACCGTACCCATCGGAAGCCGATGCACTCCAGGAACGCGTAAGCGAGCGATGTCTCGATGTCCGCCCGCCGTGCTTCCGCGGTCTCCGGTCCGCTGCCGAGGTGCGCGTGCCGGTCTCTCGCGCGGCCGATCGCGGGTTTCGCGTCGACGTACAAGCAGCCGGGCTTCATGGCCGCGTCATGGACGATCTCCGCATATTGCGCATGGACGTCCGCGTCCGCGTCCGCTTCGTCCGCTTCGATCGGGGAGAACAGCACCGAGCGTTTCGCGTGAGCGCTCGTGTCGGCAAGCAGACGATGGAGACGCGTACGGAATCGCTCCGGCGTCATCGCGATTTCCGAACGTTCGCCGCCCGCGAACGAAGGCACGACAAGCCAGTCCGGCCGAATCATCCATACGGCTTCCAACCATCCGCCTTCCGTCCATTCGCCGTGGAAGGCGCCGCATTCGCGTATTTCGATTCGCAGACCAAGCTCCGGATATGCCGTAAGAAGCAAGTGCTTTACGATGTTCGCCCAGTCGTCCTCCGAGGAAGCGTCCGCAGAGTTCCTCGTAAGCGATAACAGAACGATCGATTGTCCTTGGCGCAACAGCACGCGAATCTCCTCCCGAGCGAGTTTTGCTTCATCATACTGCATCATTACGCGATATTATGGTAATATTCATAGCGAAATTGTATTTATCGAATAACGAAGGAAGAACCGATAGATGAACCGAGAAGATCGGAATCGCCTTGCCGCCATCGGCAAGCTCATGCACGAAACGTTGCGCCTGCCCGTCGTCCTAATCGATTGCGGTCGGCATGCGATCGCGCATGCGTGGGGCACTGATTCCCGCACGTACCCGAACCTAAGCTCCGCGGCCGACTTGTTGCTCCGAATGACGCGAGGCGACGCGATAGCGACGCTCCCCGTCGTTCAAGGAACGAACTTCCTCGAATATACGATAGCGCTTGCGGCGACGGGCGCGGACGGCGAGCCTTGCCTGTACGCGATCGGACCCGTCCTCTACGAAGCGCCCGCTCCCGAGCGGATTCAGGCGCTGATGGACGATAACGGCATTCCGCGCGAGGAGCGCGACCGCTGGGCCGATTATTATCGCGAGCTGCCCGTCGTAACCCGCGCGCAGCTCGTCCATATCGGCATCCTGCTGTATCGGTTGGTGCATGGCGTACAGCTGGAACCGCATGACGTGCTGAGCCGGGCATTGGAGCTGGAACGCCCGCTCGTCCGATCGGAGCAGCTCGAGAGCCAGCTGCTGGCGCGCCGCGAGGACGCGACCCTTCATCACGATCCTTATATGGAAGAGCGCTTGTACGATTGCGTTCGCAACGGCGATCAGGCGGGAGCGCTGCGGATGCTGGCCGCGTTCCCCGAGGAATCGATCGGGATCTTATCCCGAAGCAGCCATCTGCGCAACCTCAAGAACCTCGCCATCGTCACCGTCACGCTCACGACGCGGGCCGCGATGGACGCCGGCATGTTCTGGGAGCTCGCCTATACGTTAAGCGATCTTCACATTCAGCAGATCGAGGACTTGCGCGAGATTCGCCAGGTCGAGATCGCCCGTCAGCAAGTGGTGGCGGACTTCGCGGAACGCGTTCGGCTTATTCGCGAACGGCGGGTATCCAAGGCGGTCGCCGCTTGCCAGAACTATATTTATAACCATCTGTTCGAAGAGATCGCGTTGGAGGATCTCGCGCGCCTCACCGGCTTGAACGGCAATTACGTCTCCCAGCGGTTCAAGAAGGAGACGGGCATGTCCTTCCGCGGTTACTTGCTCGCCCGTAGAATCGAGGAAGCGCGCAGGCTGATCCGATACGCGCCGCTGTCGTTCACGGAGATCGCGACGCGATTATGCTTCCATGACCAGAGCCATTTCACGAAGGCGTTCAAGAAAGCGACGGGGATGACGCCGAAGCAATACCGCGAGGACGCGAAGGGACGAGGGCCGACGGAGGATGATCAATATCGTCCAATGGAGGACATCAATAAGTTGCAATGATCGAGCGGAGGAATCGGGCGTATCGTCTCGAATTCCCTTGGACAGGCTTGTGATTATTCGATCGAGGAGAGGTCGGCATGAAGCGCCTAAGCATACGCCATCGGTTAATGATCCTCATGATCTGCTTAACGACGCTGCCCGTGCTGACGGTCACTTGGATCGCGACGCTCAATACCCGGCACTCGGTGGAGACGGAGATCGTGAACGCGAACATGTCCCGCCTGCTATGGGCCGAGCAATACTTGGGAGAGATGATCGCCCAGGCCGAATCCGTGTTCACCGGATTGCAGATCGACGAGAGTCTCCTGCAGAGCATGGAGGAGGCGGGCAGCGACGATCCGAACCTGCAGTCCCGCAGCCAGAACGCGATCCGTACGGCGCTGACTTCGGTGCTCTATTCGAATTCGCGCAGGTTCGAGCAGCTCACGCTCTATTCGCACGCGAAGCAGTCGGCTTATTCGGTCGACTTCTCCGGCAGCGGCGTTCTCTACCCGATGTCTATCGCGGAGGGGAACTGGAGCCGAATGAACGAAGGCCCGATCCATCTCTACTTCGAGCCGTCCGACGACGGCATATACGCGTATCATAGTCTCAATCGCTTCGAGGACCGGCGCATGGTCGGCGGGTTATCGGTGCGCATCGACGGCGAAGTGTGGAAGGAAGCGACGGGCATTCTCATGTCCGAGAACGAGAGTTCGGTGTACCTGGTCAACGACCGATCGGAGCTGTTGACGTTGTCGGGGGCATCGGGCGGCTTGCCTGCCGAAGCGGGCGAGATGGCGAACCGGCTGCGCGCGTTCGAGTCGCAACCGCGGTTCGTCCGTACGGACGACTTCTTCTACTTCGTCAAGAAAGTCGACGACGGCGAGCTCGCGATCGTGAAGGCGATCCCGATCGCCGCCGTGCAGCAGAGCGCCGACTCTACGATTCGCGCGGGCATCGTCACCGGGTTGCTGTTCGCGGTCGCGTCCCTCCTGCTGTCCGTGCTCGTCTCGCTGCGCATCAGCCGCCCGATCGTACATCTCGCCAAGAAAATGCGGATGGCGGACCCGAATCAGCTCGCCTATACGGCGGTCAATACGGGAGACGAGATCGGTCTTCTCGAACGCGGGTACAACTCGCTCGTCCAGCGGGTCAAAGTTCTGATCGAGCACGAATACCAGCGGGAGATCGACGTCAAGAACGCGCAGCTCGCCGCCCTTCAGGCGCAGATCAATCCGCACTTCCTGAACAACACGCTGCATATGATCGGCGGCATGGCGCTGGCCAAGCAGGCCCCCGAAATCTATCAGGTGACCAAAGTCATCGGGGACTTGCTCCGTTACTCGATCTCCGAAGGCGACGAGCTCGTCTCCTTGGACGACGAACTTAAGCATATGAACAATTACTTATATATCCAGCAGCAACGGTTCGCGGGCAGAAGCCGGGTGAGCTTGGAGAATCGTTACGAAGGACGGGCGATCCGATTGCCCAGGTTTACGCTGCAGCCGCTCGTCGAGAACGCGTTCGAACACGGCTTGCAGCGCAAGGAAGGCAACTGGGATCTCGCGATCCGAATTACGAGAGCGGGCTCCCGCGTTCTGTTCTTGATCCGTGACGAGGGAGTCGGGATGACGCCGGAACGGCTGGCGCAAATTCGGCTCGACGTGCTCGGCCGATCCGACGGTCCGCCGCCTCCGGCCGAGAACGACGGACCGAAGCGGCGCCAAGGCATCGGGCTCAAGAACGTCGATTCGCGCCTGCGTCTAAGGTACGGCGACCGCTATCGCGTGCGTATATTCAGCCGGGAAGGCGTCGGGACGCTGATCGCGATCGCGCTGCCGCTCGAATGGGGAGGGGAGAACGAACATGTACCGAGTGCTGATCATTGACGACGAGCCCTGGTCGCGCGAAGTGGTCAAGGCGTTGGGCCGGTGGGAAGCGTTGGGCTTCGAGATCGCGGGAGAGGCGGAGGACGGCAATTCCGGCTTGGCCCGGATCGAGGCGCTGCGTCCGGACGTCGTCATTACCGACATGAGGATGCCCGGCCTGGACGGCGCCTTATTGTTGAAGGCGATGAACGAGCGGTTTCCCGAGGTGAAGATCATCGTCGTCAGCGGGTACGACGACTTCGTCTACTTGAAGCAGGCGGTGACGTCGAGGGCGACCGATTATTTGCTCAAGCCGATCGATCCGGAAGAGTTGAACGCGGCGCTGGCGAAGTGCGGCGAAGAGCTGGATAAGCGGTACAGTCTGCTTCGCGAGCGCGTCGAATACGCCGTCTTCGACGAACCGGCGCGGCGAGCGACGTATCTTCGCGTTCGCGAGCGACTGCGGGAAAGCTTATTGGCGCTGGACGTCGACGGCGTGAACGACAGCTTGCGCAAGCTCGACGACGAGATGCTCGCGAAGACCGGCCAAGAGCTGATCCTGATCGTAGAACAGTTCGCGGCGGAGAACGGCATCGGATTGAAGGACGTATGGGAACGCGGCGGACGTTCGTTCGACGGAACGGCCGATTCCCTCGCTTATATATACGGAGAAGTGCTGAGCGACGCGATCGCGCTGCGCCGCAACCGCAACCGGCTCGACTTGGCGGACGTCGTCGCTTTCCTCGGGCTACACTACCGGGACAACGTAACGCTCGAGACGGCCGCCGGTTATTTTCACGTGACGAAGGAACACTTGAGCAGGGCGTTCAAGGCGCATACGGGCAGCAACATGACGGATTACATCGCGCGGCTGAGGATGGACGAGGCGCGGCGGCTCATCGAAGAGGGATTGCCGATCAAGCAAGCCGCGGAAGCGATCGGGTACGCGGACGTCGCGTACTTCTACCGGGTGTTCAAGAAGCACGTCGGCGCGACGCCGGGAGAGCTCGTCAAGAAGAGAGCGGCGGATCAAAATCGTACAATCGCGGAAGACAATATCCTCGAATGATGAGAGCGGTTCCTTCTCCTACAATGAAGAAGCGATGACGCAATCATCATAACCAGGGGGAACGAAACATGAAGAAAGCGCTTAACCTGAGTGTCGCACTTCTCATGACGACGGCGGTATTGGCCGCCTGCAGCAGCGGCAACGAGAACAACGAAGCTTCGAGCGGCGCGCCGGCGAGCTCCGCAGCCGCAAGCCCGTCCGCTAGCGCGCCGGCTTCCCAAGCCGCCGAGCCGACGGAAGTCGAGCTGAACGTGTTCATCGGCGCGCCGCGCTTCAAGGACCAGTTCGACAAGTACTTCGAGAAGTTCAAGGCGAAGGAACTGGCGGAGAAGAACGTCGACGTCACGATCAATCTCGAGATGCCCGCGCCGGAGCAAGCGAAGGACGTGCTCAAAGCGCGCCTCGCTTCCGGAGACGCGCCGGACGTATTCGACCTGCACGCGACGCAAGACATTCCGACCTACTACAAGGCCGGATACTTGACCGACTTGTCCGATCAGCCGTTCGTAGGCAAACTGTTCGACGGCGTGAAGGAAACGGTCACGCACGACGGCAAAGTGCTCGCGGTACCGATGGAAAGCTTGTCTTGGGGCTACCTGTATAACAAGAAAATATTCGCGGACAACGGCATCGCGCCGCCGCAGACGTTGGACGAAATGAAGGCGGCCGTCGAGAAACTGAACGCCGCGAAGGTGGCGCCGTTCCTGCTCGCGTACCAGGAATCGTGGGTGCCGCAGCTCATGACCGCATTGTCCATAGGCGGAACAGTCTCTTCCGCGCATCCCGATTGGATCGCGAAGATGAACAAGGGCGAGGCTTCGTACGCGGACATCGCCGGTATCTTCGATATCATCGACATCATCAACGCCAACGGCAGCGCCAAGCCGTTCGAGGTCGGCAGCGGCCAAGGCTCCACGGACTTCGCGAACGGCAAAGCCGCGATGTGGATTCAAGGCCCTTGGATGGCCGAATCGATTCTGAAGGCGAACCCGGACTTCGAATTCGGCGTCGCTCCGCTCCCGGTCAGCAACGATCCGGCCGGCACGATGATCAATCTCGCGACGTCCACGTCGCTGGCGGTATCGTCTTCGAGCAGCAACCCGGAAGTCGCGAAGGATCTGGTCAACTTCATTCTCGACGACCAAGAGTCTTCGGCGCTGTTCGAGCAATTGAAGTTCAACCCGATCGCCACCGTTCATAGCTACGAGACGTTCCCTTGGATTCAGGAAGCGACTTCCTACGTCTCGCAAGGCAAAGCGTACTTGGATCTTCAAATGCCGCCGGGCGTTACCGACGAGCAAGCGAAGCTGCTGCAGAGCTATTACTCCAAGGACGTATCGAAGGAAGACTTCATCAAGACGATGGACGCGACATGGGCCAAGGCGGTCAAAGTCGCGGGGCAATAAAATAGCGGATTACGGGGAGTGAGGACTGTGACGACGTCTAGACGCATGAAGCGGTCGGTCACGCTAATCGCCTTCGTATTCCCTGCGCTGTTGTTCTACGCCGTATTCACGCTCGCCCCCGCCGTCGGGGGCGCGTGGTACAGCTTAACAGACTGGAACGGACTGAATCCCGCCTATCGGATGGTGGGATTCTCCAATTACGCGGAGGCTTTTACGGAAGACCCTTTTTTCATTGATTCTATCTGGTTTACGCTGAAGTACGTCGTGTTCATGGTCGTGCTGCAGAACGTTCTGTCTCTCGCGCTGGCTGCGTTCGTCGAGTCACGAGGCAGAAGCAAGGCGCTGTTCCGTACGATCTTCTTCATGCCGAACATGATCAGCCTGATCATCGGCGGCTTCATGTGGATGTTCATCTTCACCAAGGTGCTGCCGGCGATCGCGGTCAAGACCGGGCTGCTCTTCTTGGACCAATCTTGGATCGGGGATCCGAAGTTCAGCTTCGTCTCGATTCTCGTGCTCTCGTTGTGGGGCGGGGTCGGCTACCTGATGGTCATCTACATCGCCGCCTTGCAGAACGTGCCGCAATCGTTGAAAGAAGCGGCGGCGATCGACGGAGCGAACGCTTCCCAAGTGTTCCGCAACGTGACGCTTCCGATGATATATCCCGCGCTGACGATCGGACTGTTCCTGACGCTGAACAGCTCGTTCAAAGTGTTCGAAGCCGTCTTCGCCTTGACCGGCGGAGGACCGGGCAGAGCGACCCAAGTCATCTCCATGAACATCTACGAGGAAGCGTTCTCCTTCAGCAACCGGTTCGGGTACGCGAGCGCCAAGGCGATGATTCTGTTCGCGATCGTGTTCCTGATCACCGTGGTGCAGTTGACGGTCATGAAGAGAAGGGAGATGGAGGCATGAGGCTCCGATCCATTCTCGTTCTCGTATTGCTCGCGCTCGGCGCCGCGTTCACGCTGTTCCCGATCGGGATGGGCGTGCTGAACTCGCTGAAGACCGAAGGCGACATGATGAACGATATTCTATCGATCCCGTCGAAGCTGGAATTCGCCAACTATGCGGACGCGTACGATAAAATCGCGTTCATGCGCAGTCTCGGCAACACGCTGACGGTGGCGGGGGTCGGCTTGTTCGGCATCATCGTATGCGCGTCGCTCGCCGGTTACAAGCTGTCCCGGACGCCGGGGAAGCTCAGCGCGCTGCTGTTCGGGGCGTTCGTCCTCTCGATGCTCATCCCATTCCACTCGATTATGATCTCGCTGACGATTATCGCGGACCGCCTGCACGTCCAGGGCTCTACGGTCGGGCTCGGGCTCATCTACGTCGGACTCGGCGTGCCGATGGCGATTTTCCTGTACCACGGCTTCGTCAAGAACATTCCTAGGGAGCTGGACGAAGCGGCGGTCATCGACGGCTGCGGAGAGGTGCGGCTATATGCGTCCGTCATCTTCCCGTTGCTGTTGCCGATTACGGCTACGGTGGCGATCTTGAACCTGCTGTGGATGTGGAACGATTTCTTGCTGCCGCTGTTGATGATTACGCGGATCGACGATTACACGCTGCTGCTCTCGACGAACATGCTGTTCGGGCAGTACGGCAACAACGACTGGTCGGCGATTCTGGCATCGCTCGTGCTGGCCATGCTGCCGGTCATTCTCTTCTACTTGCTCTTGCAAAAATATATTCTGAACGGCATCGCGGAAGGAGCGGTTAAAGGATGAGCGCGGAAGTACGGGGGTTCTTGAAGGCCGAAGGACGCAAGGTCCTGAACGAAGCGGGGCAAGAGGTGCTGCTTCGCGGCGTCGGCTTCGGCAGCTGGATGCTGCCGGAAGGCTACATGTGGAGACTCCCGAACGGGGGCGATCGGCCGCGCCGCATCGAGGCGATGATCCGCGAGCTGATCGGCGCGGAGAAGGCCGCGGCGTTCTGGGAGCTGTATTACGAACGCTACATCGCGGAAGCCGACATCGCGCGCATCGCGCAAGAAGGCTTCAACTCGGTTCGGCTGCCGCTTCATTGGCGGGTGCTGATGGAGGAGACGGAGCCGGCGACTTGGAAGGAAGCCGGCTGGAAGCTGCTCGAACAAGTCGTCGCATGGTGCCGCGAGCACCGCTTGTACGTCGTGATCGACCTGCACGGCGCGCCGGGCGGGCAGACCGGCACGAACATCGACGACTCGGAGCGGGATCTTCCCGAGCTGTTCGCGGAAGAGCGGAATCGCAGGCTGACGATCGCGCTCTGGCGCGAGCTGGCGAAGCGGTACAAGGACGAGTGGATCGTCGCCGGCTACGACCTGCTGAACGAACCGCTGCCGGATTGGTTCGCCCGGTATAATCCGCTCGTCATGCCGCTGTACCGGGACATCATCGCGGCGATCCGCTCGGAGGATTCGCGTCATATGATCATCTTGGAGGGCGCGCACTGGGCGACGGACTGGACGATCTTCTCCGGCGACAAGCCGGACGGCAACCTGATGCTGCAATTCCACAAGTATTGGAACGAACCGGATACCGAGAGCATCCGCAAGTTTCTGGACAAGCGGGACGAGTGGGACGTCCCGATCTACATGGGCGAAGGCGGCGAGAACAACAAGGATTGGTACGCCGGCGCGTTCCGGCTGTACGAGGATCACGATATCGCGTGGAACTTCTGGACGTGGAAGAAGATGGACACGGACAATTCGCCTTGCTCGATTCGCAAGCCGGAAGGCTGGGAGCTGCTCGTCCGTTACCTCGAAGGCGGCGAGAAGCCTTCGCCCGAGACGGCGGAGCGCGTGCTGCGGGACTACTTGGATGGGCTTCCGATCGAGGCATGCGATTATCATGCAGACGTTGTAGACGCATTGTTCCGTCGCCCGAACGCGCGCATTCCCGCGATTTTCTACGGGTACCGCGGAGAAGGGGACGGCTATGGCCGTAACGGCGCAGTCGGCGACCGGCGGGAGACGAAGGCGATCGGCTTCCGCGACGGGGACGGCACGGACATTCGGTTCGCGCTGGAACGGGAAGACGCCAAGCCGAACTTCCAGCACGGAGGCGGAGAGCCTTGGAAGGACGAAGACTGGATGTATGTCCGTCTGGAGCAAGGCGAGTGGTTGGCGTACGACTTCGAGAACGCGAGCACGAATCTCGTCTTGGCGGAGCTGCGGCTACGCGCGCCGGATGGCAGCGCAAGCCTCGTCGTCCGGATCGACGGCCATTCCTGCGAGCTCGCGGTCGGCGAGTCTTCGGAATGGACGACGGTAGGCGCCTGCGACCCTGTCGCGTTGCCCGCCGGCGGACATCGCATTCAAGTGTGCGCGGGGGCAGGCACGGTAGATCTGATGTGGTTGACGGTGAATCGTCGATAATAGAAGGCGAGCCCTGATCATTGCGATCAGGGTATTTTATTGGATTGCAACTGAGATAAATGAGATTGGAGGATATTCTCGAATGGTGACGAATTAGATTAGGAAAGGGATGTAAATTATTTCCTAAATCTCTGTGAGGATGGTTAGTCGCCGTGTTATTCTCATATCCGACTACGGATCATAAATTGCATGTCCCAGAAATCCTTCTTCATGGAACCACTAATATCGGGTTGATGCAAATTGCGGAACATGGTATTCAGACAAGGGGATTCAATTTGTTCGGAAAACAGAGACCCCCGACTTCATTGGATTTCGGCGAGGGTTTTTATACCTCATATCTAACGAAAACCGGACTACAGCAAGTAACGTCTCTAGCCGCGACTAGGGCAGCAGGGCTGCCAACGGCATCGCCCCGTGTCATACGTATACGAGTAAATCCGGATATCAACCACGATTCTACGCTACAATGCGTTTTTTCAAAGGCGATATAAGCACGTACGGTTTGGAATGGGCGAGATTCATTGTTCATCATCGCGTATTGAAAGATAAAGTGAATTGTACGAACGAGGTTTGCAACGGTCATCCGGACATAATGATCGGCCCTGTGGCGGACGGTCACGCAATCTCGGCATATGCAGAGGATGTTTATCGTGGGGAAATGAGCATAGAGGCGTTCTATGATGAGATTACGAAGGCGAAATGGTTTCCGGATTATAAGCAAGTTGTATTCGGAGATAAAGCTATAAAGTATCTGAGTTTTGTTTAATTATGGATATCATATGTGTATAATGTTGGTAAAGAGGTGAATGTAATGAGAAAGCACAATCGGCTGGAAGTTCAGAAAACGGCGGAATTGGTGAGAATAGAACTCGTGCAATTGTTGGCGAATTTGGGACAAAGCGTGGATCGGTCGCAGGCGTTGGCGAATGAAATCATCGGGGCTAGTACAAGTCATTTGAAATCTATTCTGGATATGCCTCAAGGTGGCTCATTGTCCCCATATGAACTTGCCGAGATGGTACTTGCTCAATATGTTCATCAGAGGCAAGGACATTTTAGTGAAGAATCCGCCGCTGCAATGGTATTTGCATAAACTCAGAACATTCCGGTTCCTATCATAGGAGCCGGTTTTTTTATTTTATTCAAGTACTCTTCATGCCCGAAATCGGCTCCAAGTCCATAAAAGTCACCTTAGTTCACTGTGAACAAAGCTGAAAAGTTCACCCGCGATCGAAGATTCACTTTCGAAAACGCTGGAATCTTCACGAGTGAACTGTATTTACACTACTTCACTCGGGGCCTATCCCCTATAGTTGGAATCAGCCCGCTAACGAGCCAATATACGGGATTGAACATCGAAGACGAAGAGAATAAGGAGGGGCTATCCACGCTATGACCCAGAGAAAAGGCATCATTCACGAGCTCGTCAAAAACCGCATTTTGTTCCTGATGCTGCTGCCGGTGCTCGCATACTTCTTCATTAATAACTACTTACCGATGATCGGCGTCTATTACGCCTTCGTGCAGTTCGACTTCACCAGCTCGCTCTTCCAGATGGACTTCGTGGGACTCAAAAACTTCGAGTTCCTATGGAAGTCCGGCAAGCTGACGGAGCTGACGTACAATACGATCGGTTACAACCTGGCCTTCATCGGGCTCGGCAACGTCATGGCGATCACGGTGGCGATTCTCGTCAGCGAGATCAAGAGCAAATGGTTCAAGAAAGTGTCACAGTCGGTGTTGTTCCTTCCGTACTTCGTATCCTTCGTTATTCTGAGCGTTATCGTGTTCAATATGTTCAACTACGAGCAAGGCGTGCTCAACACGGTGCTGAAGCAGCTCGGCGCCGAGCCGGTGGACGTGTACAGCCAACCGAAGCTCTGGATCGTCCTCATCGTCATCTTCTATCTATGGAAGAACTTCGGTTATAGCATGGTCATCTATCTGGCCTCGATTACAGGCATCAGCGAGGAATATTACGAGGCGGCCAAGATAGACGGCGCGAACAGTTTCCAGCGGGCGTGGCACATTACGGTGCCGATGCTGAAGAACACGTTCGTCATTCTGCTCCTGTTCTCGCTCGGCAGCATCATGAAGGGCCAATTCGACCTGTTCTATCAGATGGTCGGCAACAACGGCCTGCTGTACAGCACGACCGACATTATCGATACGTACGTCTACCGCTCGCTGAAGGTGACGTTCGACATGGGCATGGCGACCGCAGCCGGCGTCTATCAATCGATCTTCGGCTTCACGCTCATCATGGTCGTTAACACCATCATCCGCAGAGTAAACAAAGACTACGCGCTGTTCTAAGGGGGTACACCGATGAAGATCAAAGAAGACCGCTCGTCCAAATGGTTCCAAGCCATCGCCTACGTCATCGTAATCGTCGGCAGCGTCCTCTGCCTGCTGCCGTTCCTGCTCATCTTGTCGGCGTCGTTCTCCAGTAATGCTTCGATCGTTCAAGAGGGCTATAACATCATTCCGAAGGAGTTCTCGCTCGAAGGCTACGATCTGATCTTCCGCGTGCCCGACGAAGTGCTGCGGGCGTACGGGGTAACGACGCTCGTCACGATCGTCGGCACCGTTCTCGGCCTGTTCCTCATGACGATGGCCGGCTACGTCCTGCAACGCAAAGACTTCAAGTACCGGAACGTGTTCTCGTTCTTCATCTACTTCACGACGCTGTTCGGCGGCGGACTCGTTCCTTACTATATGCTCATCACGAACTACCTCGACTTCGCGAACAGCTACAAGGCGCTCATCTGGCCTTCGCTCATGACGCCGTTCCTGATCATCCTGATGCGCAGCTTTATCAACTCTTCGGTACCGGACGAGATCATCGAGTCTTCGAAAATCGACGGCGCGAACGATTTCCTCATCTATTACCGGATCGTGTTGCCTCTGGCGATTCCCGGACTCGCGACGATCGGCCTGTTCCTGGCGCTTCACTATTGGAACGACTGGTTCTCGTCCGCGATGTACATTAACGATAGCGCGAAATACCAGCTGCAATTCTACTTGTACAACATCATCAACACCTCGTCGTTCCTGACGAGCATCGGAGCCGGCGCCGGCGTCGTATTGTCGGAAGGCGTGCCTTCCGAGACGATGAAGATGTCCATGGCGATCGTCGTCACCGGACCGATCCTGTTCCTCTATCCGTTCGTTCAGCGCTATTTCGTCAAAGGGCTGACGATCGGAGCCGTCAAAGGTTAGTACCGGGCAAGTGCACATGTCCGGCTAACATAGATTATAATTATCTATCTAGGGAGGATTCACATGCTCAGATCAAAGAGAAAAACAGCAGGGGTAGCGCTATCGCTCGCATTGACCGCTTCGCTCTTCGCGGCTTGCAGCAGCAACAACAACGACAACGCAAGCAGCTCGAACGCGGCATCTCCGTCGGCTAAGCCTTCGGCTTCCGAATCCGCGTCGGCACCGGCTTCTTCCGAAGCGCCTGCCGGAATCGATACGTCCAAGAAAGTGAACCTGCAATTCTATATGCTCGGCAACGCGCCGAAGGATCTGCCGAAGATCCAAGACGAGATCAACAAGATGGCGCTCGAAGATCTGAACGCGACCGTGACGTTCAACTTCACGACGTGGACCGACTGGGATCAGAAGTACAAGCTGTTGCTCTCGACGGGCCAAGACGTCGACCTCATCTTCACGGCGGACTGGACGCAATACCAGCAATACGCGAAGAAGGGCGCGTTCCAACCGCTCGACGAACTGCTGCCTAAGGCGGCGCCTAAGCTGAACGAATTCGTGCCGCAAGACATGTGGGACGCCGTTCGGATCGACGGCAAGATCTTCACGGTTCCGGCGACGTACAAGGAGTACGTCACGAACGGCTTCGTATGGCGCGAAGACTTGCGCAAGAAGTACAACCTGCCGACGCCTGTGGACATTCCGACGTTCGAGCAATACCTCGACGGCATCAAGAAGAACGAACCGAGCATGCAACCGCTCGCGATCGGCTCCGACTTCAAGGGCGCGCTTAACGACGCGTTCCTGGACGTCTACCGCAAGAAAGTCGGTCCGCTGGCCTACGGCACGTTCGCGGGTTATGACACGCCGGGTCAAGTGACCTCGTATTGGGGCTCCGCGGAGCACCTCGAAGACCTGAAGCGCTTCAAGAGCTGGGCGGACAACGGCTATATCTCCAAGAACGAGCTGAACGAGAAGGAAACGAGCCAGACGAAGATCGTCAACGGCGTCGCCGCGGCGATGCTGGGCGACAACCCGACCCGCTACAACCAGACGATGGGCAACATGAAGTCGCTGCACCCGGATTGGGAGCTCGGCTATACGCCGTACGCGACGTCGACGGGCTACGCGACGCCGGTTCACCCGATCCACAACGGCTTCGCGATTCCGGTCAACAGCAAGAACGCGGAACGCGCATTGGCGTTCTTCGAGAAGATGATTACGGACAAACGCTATAACCAACTGACGCAGTACGGCATCGAAGGCACGAACTACACGGTGGACAACGGCTACTACAAAATGGTAGGAGACGCGAACACGAACGGCTTCCTTCGCGAAGGCATGCAAGGCTGGGCATGGCGGAACCCCGAGTTCATGCTGTTCGAGCCAAGCTACGACGGCGTCAAAGCGATCTTCGACCAACTCGACAAAGTCGCGAAACCGGACAAATTCACGGGCTTCGCGGAGGACTATACGGACTATCAAGCGGAAAGATCGGCTCTCGAGCAGGTCGAGAAGCAATACCTGTTCCCGATCATGGCCGGTCAAGTGAAAGACGTCGAAGCAGCGCTCGCGACGTTCATGGACAACGCGAAGAAAGCGGGCCTCGAGAAGATTCAAGCGGCTTACACGCAACAATGGCAAACGTATCTGACCGAGCAAGGCATTCAATAAGGTTCGTTCACTTCAGTTCGGTTCGGTGAAAGACCACCTTCGGGTGGTCTTTTTGCATGGTTCTTATGAGATACGAACAATCGTAAGATTTGCTTATATGCCGAATCGCCGGCATCCCTTACAGTAACGGTAGAGGCGGACGAGACGAGGAGGAGCCTATGGACATCGCGAGGTTGGAGGAGCGGCACTTGGGCGGCATACTGGCGTTATGGAATAAGGAGCTGTCGGACGCGTATCCGATGCGGGACAGGCTGCTGCGGCAGAACATCATGGAGGACCGCAATTGGCTACGGGAAGGTTCTTGGGTGGCGACGGAGTCGACGACCGGAACCGTCATCGGCTTCGTCGTCGCGAAGATCGGACGGGAGGAAGTCGAGGCGTTCGGATTGCCTGCTGGCGCAGGCTGGATCCATGCGTTGCTCGTCGATTCGGACGCGCGAGACGAAGGAATCGGCGGCGAGCTGCTCGGTCGGGCGGAGGCGGCGCTCCGCGAAGCCGGGGCAACGCGGGTTATGCTCGGTAACGACCTGCACCGGCGGCTGTTCCCGGGCGTTCCAGGCGAGCTCGCGGAGACGGCCGGCTGGTTCGAGCACAAAGGCTATGTGTTCCGGGAGCATGCGTACGACTTGATTCGCCGGTACGCCGACGACGAAGCTGTTGCCGTGCCGATCGTAACGGACGCTTCGTTCCGGCTTGCGACGCCGCAAGACCGGGAGGCGTTGACGGCGTTCATGGAGCGTTGCTTCCCCGGTACGTGGGCGTATCAGCATGCGGACTACTGGGAGCGGGGCGGTACGGGCAGGGAGTACGTCGTGCTGGAGAAGCAAGGGGACATCGTCGGCTTCTGCAGAATCAACGATGACGAATCCCCGCTGCTTGCGCAGAACGTGTACTGGGCGCCGCTGTTCGAGGAACGGCTGGGCGGCATCGGCCCGCTCGGCATCGACGAGGAGCAGCGCGGTCACCGCTACGGCATCTCGATCGTGCAGGCGGCGATCGCGACGCTGCACGGCCGAGGCGTCCGCCGCATGGTCATCGACACGACGCCGTTCGTCGACTTCTACGGCAAGCTCGGGTACGAGACGTGGCGGCGTTACGCGAAGTACGAGAAGCTGCAGTAAGGGCGAAGATGCAAGTTAGCGGCTGATCGTTGGCAGCAACCGGTGACCGCAACTCGCCGAGCGAGCGGAATGTATGTGGATTTTCATTTACAATTTCGGAAATGAGTCAGTTGGTGCGCGATGTATTCGGTTTTTCAGTTACATTATCGGAGATTGGTCATTCGGCGAGAAATGTGTTTGGTTATTCATATACATTCTCGAATATGGATCACCTGATTCAAGATATATTTGGTTTTTCAGTTATATCATTCACTGCGGGGCAGGATATCCAAAAAGACGCATAACAAAACCGTCAGGGATCGACGTCCCTGACGGTTTTGTTATGCGCACCGCCGCCGATCCGCCGGGACCGGCATTTCAACGTCGAGTCCGCCGCCGGCAGTATCGCAAGCTAGCATCTTCCCCTCGCTATTCCTCCCACTTGTTGTTGAGCCGCCGGAATTCGCTCGGCGTAATGCCGGTATGCTTCTTGAACACGCGGTTGAAGGAGGCGACCGTGTAATAGCCGACGAGAGAAGCGATCTCCTGGATCTTCAGGTCGGTCTCGCGCAGCATCTCCGTCGCTTTGTTCATCCGCGTGTGATAGATGTAGTCGCTGATGTTCTGCCCCGTCTTCTCCTTGAAGTAAGTGGACAGGTACGGCCCCGTGATGCCGAGCTTATGCGCGATCGCGTCGAGCGACAAGTCTTGGCCGTAGTTCGCCTCGACGTACTCCATGACGAACCGCGTCATGACGTCGGTCTCGGACTTCTTATCCCGGATCGCAGCCGCGGAGCGGGTCAAGAGCTCGCGAAGGAATGCCTTGTGCTGCTCGAGCGTGTGGCAGGCGGCCGGCTGGTCGTACGGAGAACCGCCGACCTCGGCGGCGCTGAACGGAATGTTGTGGGCGTACATGACCTTGACCGTGCGGTTCACGATGTCCCGGGTCAAGTCCTGGAATTGACGCGCCGTCGCGCCCGACTTATGCAGCCGGTCGAGCAGCTTGTCCGCGATCGCGATCGCGACCGTGTCCGAGCCCGAGCTCAGGTTGGCCATCAGCTCGTTGTCCTCGGACGGCGTCGGAATCATGAACGTCGGATGGGGCTTCCATTCCGCGACGACCTGGACGTCCTCGCCCAGCCCGCGCTGCCCGATCAGATCGAGCGCGTCCTGGTACGCTTCCGCGAAATCCGTGGAGTGCCGGCGCACGGGACTTGCCGCGATCGTGATATTGCAGTAGGACGAGTCGTTCTCCAGTATCCGCACCAATCGCGCCAGGCGATCCGAGTCGAACGCGCGGTGCTTCCCTTCCGGGAACACGATCGACAGCAACTGGTCCTTTTCCAGCTGAAGCGTCAACGCTTCGTCTCCGCCGTCCGCGAAGAACGACTCGATGAGCGCCTTGTACATGTTGAACGCGCGCCGGTGGTCGTTCGAGATTTCCGTATAGAAGCGGCTCTTGAACGCGAAGTCGAACAAGACCAGCTGGAACGGCTTGTCCTCGTCGGCCGCCGGCGGCAAGTTCAATCCCGTATTGTCGAGCTTCTTCAGGCGCGTCATGTAAGCGAATTGCTGGAGCAGCGAGTTCTTCGCTTGCAGATCCCGATGGAACTCCTGGTTCGATCGGGACAGATCGCTAAGTGCATGGGACAGCACGTTGAATTCCTTGATACGGCTGCCCGCGCCTTTGCGCTCGCGACCGGAGTGCGCGGACTGGACGGACTTCAGCATATTGGCGAGCGGGCTGTGGAAGCGCCGCGCGATTACGTACGATACCGCGAGGCTGATGAGCAGCGATACGGCCAGCAGCGCTACCATGATGACGTTCAACCGGTTGATCTGTTCCTTGAGCCCTTTGTCGGAGACGATGTCGACGTACGTGAAGCCGGTCTCCGCGCCGACGCGGTAGAAGTAGTACGTGTTGCCGACCTTCTCGTAGCCGCTCGAGGAGCCAGCTCGGAACGCGGGCGGAGCCGCGGTTTGTCCGGCCGAGGAGAACAGGACGCTGCCGTCCTTGTCGAGAATGACCAGGTCGCTTCCGGGCTCCGGTTGATGGAACGCATCGTAGATGGAGGAGCTTCTCAACAGCACGACGATTCCGAATCGATGATCGTACGAGCTCTTGATCAGAATCGGCATCAACTCGCCCAGCGGCTTTCGTTCGAAGGCGGTGTTCAACGAGAACAAGCGTGAAGGGTATACCTTGATGCTCTCGGTGCTCTCCAGCTGTGCGTTCCAGAAGTCGACCGTATAATCGGGAGTCGCATAGAACTTCGAGAACATCGTCTTCGCGTCGCGCGTACCGTCCTTGTCGATGATCAGTCCGGTGTCCTTGAAGAAGTAGATCATGTTGTCTATATAGAGGTAGGAATTGTTGAGCTCGTGCTGTAGCTCCTTCTGCGTCTGGATGACGATGTCGTAGCGTGCAAGCGGATCGCCGCTATTCAGCATCTGGGTGTCGTTGTCGAACAGGTAGCCGAGCATGAAATTGCGGATGAGCTTGATGTGCTTCTCGTAATTCGCGACCGTCGTGTTGAGGTTCAGGCCGCTGTTCTCGATAATTTCGTTTTTGATATTTTTACGAAAAAAAGAAATCGAGATCGCGTTGATCGACACGAGTAGCACGATGATGATCATGAAGCTGCAGAGCAGCGTGTAGAACAACGTCATCTGATTTTTGATCCGGTACGTAAGCCTCGCTAGCCATCCCATCGTTCCACCGCCCTTCCGCCGCTCTTCGAATATTATCGAGTATACCACGCGGCAACCGGCCGGACTCAATTGTCCGACGTTACTAAACTTATCACTTCTTACGATCCTTGCGAAAATCAAGCGAGAAAGCGAGAAATGCGAACAATCGAAAGATATCCTGATAGGCTCCCGCCGATGGCCCTGATAGTATGGGCACCAGACGAATACGAGGGAGCTGTCGCAGCATGAGCAACGTACACTACCGGGTTGCGGTCGTCGGAGGCGGAGGGATCGCCGAAGCGCACCTGGAGGCGATCGATCGATCGGAGCGCTTGACGGCGGTCGCGGTCGCCGACATCGCGACGGACCGCGCGAAGCGGCTCGGCGAACGGTTCGGCATCGCCAGCTATTCCGATTATCAAGACATGCTGGCGCGGGAGCGGCCGGACATCGCGGTCGTCACGCTTCCTCATTACCTTCATAAGGAAGCGGCCGTGTACGCGGCGCAGCTTGGCTGCCACGTCATGCTCGAGAAGCCGATGGCCATCGACGCGGACGAATGCGACGCCATCGTCGCCGCGGTCCGCGCCAATCGGGTCAAGCTGATGGTCGGGCATACGCAGCATTATTCGGATACGAACGCGCTGGCGAAGGAATGGATCGCCAGCGGGAGGCTCGGTCGCCTGGTCATGATCAACGACCGCCGTCACCTGCCGTACGACAAGCCGAGCCGGCCGGATTGGTTCTTCGAGAAGGCGAAGGCGGGCGGAGGCATACTGACGAACCTCGGCTCGCACACGATCGATAAGATTCAATGGTTGATCGACGGGACGGTGACGAAGGTGAAGGCGTCCGTCGATTACGCGCTCGGCAGGGGAGACGTCGAAGGCTCGGGCATCGCGTTCTTCGATACGGACGCCGGCATTCCGGCGACGATGTGCCTGTCGGGATATCCCGGCGCCGTCGTCGACGAGACGGAGCTTCTGTTCACGAGAGGAAGCATTCGGCTGCAGACCGGCGTCGGCTTGTGGGTAAGCGAGGGAGGCGAATACATGGAGCAGGCGGTACCGCCGCTGAGGGATCCCTTCCTCTTGCAATTCGAGGACCTGCTCCGCGCGATCGAAGACGACGCCGAGCCGGCCTGCTCCATGGCTTACTCCCGGAGCGTCGTCGCCGCGGTGCAGGGATTGTATCGCTCGCACGAGCTCGGACGGGAGATTCAGGTCGAGAGCGAGGCGGAGGGAAATGACCGTTAAGCCGCTGCGAATCGGCATGATCGGCACGGACAATTCGAGAATCGTGCATTTCGCCAAGTATATGAACGACGAGAGCGATCCGTGGCACGTTCCGGGCGCGAGGCTAGTCGCCGCTTGGCCGGGCGAGCCGTCGCCGGATTTCCCGATGAGCGTCGGGCGCATCGGCGGGTATACGGCGACGCTACGCGACCGGTACGGCGTCGCGATCGAGGAATCGATCGACGCGGTCGCCGGGCAATGCGACGCCTGGATGCTCGAAGCGGTGGACGGCCGCGTCCGGGAGACTTTGTTCGCGCGCATGCTGCCGTACCGGAAGCCGATCTTCATCGACAAGCCGTTCGCCTTGAGCACGGTCGCGGCTGCGTCGATGATCCGCCAAGCGAAGGCGCTCGGGACGAGCTTCATGAGCTGCTCCGCGCTCCGGTACGCCGACGCCTTAACGCGCGCCTTAAGCGAGGGAGACGAGATCTCGGGCGCCGACTTCTATGGACCGTTGTTGCTGGAGCCGACGCAGGAGGAGTACTTCTGGTACGGCATCCATGCGGCGGAGATGCTGTTCCGCGCGCTCGGCCCGGATTGCGACAGCGTGCGGGCGCTCCGCACCGACGATCACGACGTCGTCGTCGGCGTCTGGAACGACGGACGGATCGGCACGATCCGGGGCAACCGAACGGGCAACGAGACGTTCGGCGGCGCGCTGCACCGGACGAAGGGGACGACCGGGATGCAGGTCGCCGAGACGGACAAGCCGTTCTTGGCCAGCTTGACGGAGGCGGCTCTCGCGTTCTTCCGAGGCGAAGGCGGCATCGATCCGCGGGAGACGCTCGCGATCGTCCGCTTCCTCGAAGCGGCGAACGAGAGCTTGCGCGAGGGGAGAACAGTTCGCCTGTCCCACGCCGCGCTTTAAGCACGCCCGAATACGACTACACCAGCGACTGGAGGATAACGGATGGCGCATTTCATGAGCAAATGGAACCGAAGCAAATACTTACTCGTTCTCTTCATCCCGGCGTTTGCCTACTACATCATGTTCAAGTACGTTCCGATGTTCGGCATCCTGATTTCATTCAAAGATTACAACTCCTTCAAAGGCGTATGGGCAAGCGAATGGGTCGGACTGAAATATTACAGGATGTTTTTCGACAGTCCGGATTCCTTGAAGCTTATCAAAAACACGATATTGCTCGGCGTCTATAAAATCGTCTTCGCGTTCCCGGCTCCGATCGTGCTTGCACTCTTGCTTAACGAAGTGCGCCGGGCGATCGTCAAGAGGTTCGTTCAGACGGTCAGCTACTTGCCGCACTTCATCTCGAACGTCGTCGTCGTCAGCATGTTGTTCCTGTTCCTGTCCCCGTCGGGCGGACCGATCAACAACATCATCGAATGGCTCGGCTACGACGCGATCAACTTCATGCAGACCGACAGTTATTTCCGCACGATCTACATCTTATCGGAAATCTGGCAGCATATCGGCTGGGAGACGATCATCTATCTGGCCGCGCTTAGCGCGATCGACCCGCAGCTCTACGAAGCGGCGAGGGTGGACGGCGCCAACCGATGGCAGCAGTTACGCCGCATAACGATACCGGGCATCAGTTCGGCGATCATCATCCTGTTCATTCTGAACATCGGACACGTGCTGGACATCGGCTTCGAGAAAGTGCTCTTGATGTTGAATCCTTCTATCTATTCCACGGCCGACGTGTTGGGGACGTACGTGTTCCGTACCGGATTCCAAGCGGGCAACTATAGCTACGGTACGGCGATCGATCTGTTCACCAGCGCCATTAACCTCATGTTCTTGCTCGCCGCCAACTGGATTAGCCGCAGAGCGAGCGATACGAGCCTATTGTAGGAAAGGGGAGGATTACGATTAGACCCAAATTCGGCATCTTTGACGCGTTCCTGTATCTGATCCTGCTAGGCGTCGTCATATCCGCGCTATATCCGTTCATCTATATGTCCGCGGTTTCCTTGAGCGGAACGGTTCCCGTATTGAAAGGCGAAGTATTCCTGTGGCCCAAGGAATTCAACTGGAATACTTACGGAGCGGTATTCGATAATCCGTCGATCGGACGCGCATACCTCAACACGCTCCTCTATACGGTACTTGGCACGTCGATCTCGCTCCTCGTAACCGCAGCCGGTGCTTACGCGCTATCCAAGAAATACATGCTGTTCCAGCGAGGATTCATGATCATGATCATCATCACGCTGTTTTTCAGCGGCGGCTTGATCCCGACGTTCCTCGTCGTCAAGAGCTACGATCTGATGGATACGATCTGGGCAATGATCATTCCGACGGCGGTAAGCTCCTGGAACCTGATCGTCATGAGGACGTTCTTCATGGGCATGCCGCAAGAAGTCGAAGAGTCCGGCAAGATCGACGGGCTTACCGATTTCGGTATTTTCTTCCGGCTCGTGCTGCCGTTATCCAAAGCGATTCTCGCGACGATCGGTTTGTTCTACGGCGTCGCCATCTGGAACAACTTCTTCTCGGCGCTATTGTATCTGAGAGATTCCGATCTGTATCCGCTTCAGATCATCGTCCGGAACATGGTGCTGCAAGGGCAGAGCAGCGCCAACGGCGCAGGCAGCGTCGGCGGCGATAGCTTGATCGTCGACGAAGCATTGAAATACGCGACGATCATCATCACGACGGTGCCGATCCTCTTGGTCTACCCATTTGTGCAGAAGTATTTCGCGAAAGGCGCACTTATCGGGTCGGTCAAAGGTTAACATAGATGAATGAGGAATCACGGGCAACGGGAAGACGAGCAAATGGCAAGCCAAATTCGACGAGATCTGGAGAGTGGGGTAACGATGAAGAAAAAATCTACGGTACTACTAACGGCAGTCATGGGTATGAGCTTGGTGCTTGGCGCGTGTTCGAGCGGCAATAACGATAACGGGGCGAGCTCCTCGCCTTCGGCAAGCGGATCTCCGAGCGCGGAAGCAAGCGCGTCTCCTTCGGCGGAACCTTTACAAGAGCAAACGTTTACGTTCTTGAATTATAGCAACGCGAGCTGGCCTTACGACGTCAACTGGAAAGTATGGCAATATATCAAGGAAAAAACAGGCGTTACGCTGGACATTCAATTGCCGGCGGGCAACCTGTTGGAAGACGCGCTAAGCTTGACGATCGCGTCGGGCGACTTGCCGGATATCATGTGGAATCAAGTGAAAGCGACAGCGGACAAGTTCGGTCAACAAGGCGCGCTCGTCAACATTCTCGACTACGTGGATCAAATGCCTAACCTCAAAGCTTGGATGGAGAAGTATCCGACGGAGACGAACAACGTGCTGTCCTCCGACGGCAAAATGTATACGTTCCCGAACGCCGGATTGGGAGAATCGAACCGTCGCACGTGGATGTACCGCGAAGACGTATTCAAGAAGCATAATCTGAAGACGCCGGAAACGTGGGACGAGCTCTATGAAACGTTGAAACAATTGAAAGCGGAATATCCGGATAGCTATCCGCTGACGGTCCGTAACGGTCTTCGTTACTTCTTGGACTTCGGCGCAGGGTTCAACGTGTCGGCGGATGTCGAAGCGAGTAAAGCAAGCGTGATGTACGATAGCGCTTCTAGCACATGGAAATACGCGCCGATTCAAGAAGAGTACAAAACCATGCTCGGGTACTTCAACAAATTCTATAAAGAAGGCTTGATGCCGAAAGACTTCCTGACGATCGATACGAAAATGTGGCAGGACATCATCTCGACGAACCGCGCGTTCATTACGCTCGATTACATCGGACGCATCGACTTCTATAACACGGCAATGCGTAAAGACAACCCGGAGTTCACGATGAACTTCATGGCTCCTCCAGCCGGATGGGCAGGCGGTCCGCGCAAGAACGCATACACGCAAATCACGGAAGAAGGCTTCATGGTCGCTTCTACTTCGTCCAAAATCAATGAAATCATGAAATTCATGGACTTCTTCTACTCGGAAGACGGCAAAAACACGGTCAGCTGGGGGAAAGAAGGCGAGACGTACAGCAACGGCGCGTTCACGACGAAATACGCGGACATCGCGGACCTTCGCAAGCAAACGGGTCTGTCGACGGACGGTACGTACACGTGGTTCGACTTCGACGCTCACATCTCCGTATCTTCGCCGGAGCTGAAAGCCGCTTACGAGCAAGCGCCGAACTACGACAGCGACAAGAAAATCATCCTGGCGTTCACGCCGGAAGAACAACAAACGCTTAGCACGAAGGGCGACGCCCTGAACGCCAATCGGGATGAAAACCTGTCCAAGTTCATTATGGGCACGCGCAGCTTCGACGAATGGAACAGCTTCATCGAAGAGCAGAAGAAACTCGGCTATGAAGAAATCGTTGCGATCTTCAAGGCGGCGCATGACCGCGCGATCGCGGCAACCAAGTAATCGTTATTAACGACAAGCCCCGTCATCCCGCATGCACGGGGCTTGTTCTATCCCATCGGAAGAAAGGGAGTATGATCGTGCTCGGTATATCGATTCGCAAGCGGATTTCCGTCCTTATGGCCTTTCTCTTGCTCGCAAGCGGCTTCCAATGGTTCGTTCCCGCCGATTATGTAAGCGTCGCCAACGCCTCCGTTCCTACGTTCGACATCTCGACGCAGCTGAACAACATGGATTCGGCGACGAATACGACGGGGGACGTTACCGGCACGGCGGGGCTCGCCGTCGTCGCGAACACGACCGCGCAGGACCCGGACATGCTGTACATCAAGGAAGGTACCGGCTCCAAGAAGTGGTTGCTCGCGTTCAACAACGGCGCGGACGTCCGGGGACGCGCGCTGTTGTTCCCGAAGCTGTCCCCGGGCATCGACATGAGCCAATATACGACGATGAAAATCTGGGCCTACAGCATGAAAGCAAGAGCGACCGCCGAGCCGATCGGCATTCGGTTCTACGTGGGCGCCGATACGTCCAACTATTATTACTACCGTCTTCCGCTCGATTGGACAGGTTGGAAGGAGATCGTCGTTCCTCTGGACGTCGTCAAGACGCAGAAGGTCGGCGCGCCGCCGGAATTCAAGGCGCTGAACCAGATCTGGTTCGACCCGGCTCCGACGGGCAGCCCGGGGTTCGACCAAGGCGAGATCGTGTATCTGGACGACTGGCGATTAACGTCGACGGCGGAGGCGCATCCGGCCGTCGCGAACAAGCCGTCGGGTCAATATACGAACAAAGTCGTCGTCTCGTTGTCGACGCTGTCCAAGCCATCCGCGCTGACGAGCGTCTACTATCAGAGAGAGGGCGTGGACGCCGGTTATCAGTTGTATGCCGCTCCGCTCACGCTGACGGAAGACACGCTATTAAAGACGAAAGCTTCGGTGAACGGCGTCGATAGCGAGGAGAGCAGCTATGCGTACACGATCGTGTACGCCGACTTCGTCGAGGACGCGGTCGCGAGTCCGCCGGCGGGCATTTACGCGGAGCCGCGAACGGTGACGCTGACTTCGGCGACCGAGGGCGCTTCGATCTCTTATAAAGTCGAGGGCGTCGACGCGGACTTCAAGCCGTATACCGGGGCGATTCCGGTCGGACATTCGCAGACGATCACGACGAAGGCCGAGTTCGAGGGCAAGACGAGCGAAGTGAAGTCGTATGCCTACGAGATCGACCTGTCGGGCAGCGGCAGCTTACCGATCGGCGACATGGAGAACTTCGCGGGCTGGACGAACACGACGGCCGTCTCGGCTCCGGTCGTCCTTGGGCAGAAGTCCGGGCAGTGGACGGATCCGTCGGCTCCGATTAACGCGACGGGGTTCTCCGCGCCGTGGACGAACTACGACCAGATCGAATTCTGGCTGTACTCGGACCGGGCGTCGAACAAGAAGGTGTATTTTATCCTCGAGTGCAACATCCCGGATCCGGGCTTCGACTACTTCATGACCTCGTTCTTCGTCGATTGGACGGGCTGGAAGAAGATCGAGCTGCCGTTCAACAAGTTCCTGAACAGCACGGGATTGGCGAACTTCGCGAACTTCCACCAGCTGATCATTCATCCGAAGTGGTACGACTCCGACCCGGCGTCGAGCCCGACCGATAAGCTAATCTTCGACGGAATGGCGCTTGCGAAGAACGCGATCGAGCCGTCGATCAAGGAGATTTCGAAGAGCGCGCTGCCCGGCAGCACGGAGCACTACGCGTTCTCGCTGAAGAATATCGGCGGCGTCGACACGGCATACGAGATCGTGCCGAAGACGACGTTAGGAGCGGGATATGACGTCACGTACGCGGCTACGACGCCCGTCGTGGCGTACGGCGCATCGACCGACGTCGACATCCAAGTACAGGTTCCCGCCTCGGCGCAAGCAGGGGAGAAGAAACAAGCGACGTATATCGTCAGACCGCTTCAAGGAGGCAAAGAACTCATCATGACGTTTAACCTGGAGATCGGGACGCCTAGGCCGGCGACGAAGTCCCATCCGTATATCATGACGACTTCGTCCGGGCTGGACGAAGCGAAAGCCAAGATCGAGTCGTACGATTGGGCGGCGGACTATCTCGACGCGATCAAGCTCAAGGCCGACCAATGGGCGGACAAGACGATTTATTATCCGACGAAGCCGGCGGGACAGACGACGTGGTTCGTCTGCGGAGACGTGCCGCTCGTCTACGATTACGACAGTCCGAACCGGCATTTGTGCCCGACCGACGGCTCGTACGTCACGGGCGACCAGGTGGACGCCGGCTGGCGATTCACGACGCATACGCTCAATACGGAAGCGGCCCGCAATCTCGCGATCGTGTACGCGCTGACCGGCGAAGAGAAGTACGCGCGGAAGGCGAAGGAAATTCTCGTTCGATACGCGGAATTGTACCCAAGCTATCCGATTCAGGCGCAGTACGGCAAGCTGTTCTATCAGACGCTCGACGAGGCGGTTCAGATGATTCAGCTCGTGCAGGCTTACGATCTGATCGAGCCGAGTGGACTGCTGAGCGCGGCGGAGAAGCATAGCGTCGAGCAGAACCTGTTCGCCGCGTCGGCGAAGACGCTGCAAGGCTACGACGTCGGCAAGTCGAACTGGCAGACGTGGCATAACGCGGCGATCGGCGCGATCGGCGCCGCGTTGGAAGACCGGACGCTGATGGAATTCTCGGTGTCGGGCCGCAGCGGCTTTACGTACCAGATGAACAACAGCGTACTGTCCGACGGCTTCTGGTACGAAGGCGCGATCGGCTACCACTTCTACGCGCAATCGGCGCTGTTCTTCCATGCTCAGTCGCTCAAGAACATGGGGTACGACCTGTTCGCCAACCCGAACTTCAAGAAGACGTTCGACGCGACGCTGCAATACGCGTTCCCGGATCTTGGCATCATCAACAGCAACGACTCCGGCAAGTATCCGACGAACCTCGGCGCGCCGGGCCGCGTCGTGCCGATGGATTACGAGGCGGTGTACGCGCAGTACGCGGATCCGGTCTACGGCGCGCTGTTGAATCAGCTGTACAACGTGAAGGAGCGGGTTCGCGGCGGGTTCGTCGTGCCGGGCAACGCGTCGTCGGGCATCGCGGGCGAGCAGGCGGTGTTCTACGGCGCGTCGAACGTGCCGACGTCGGGGGCGCTGCCGTCGGAGAGCCATAACTTCACGGGACTCGGGCATTCCGTAATCCGTGCGGGCGAAGGCGCGAATCAGCTATACGCGCTCGTCGATTACGGCTTGCACGGCGGGTACCACGGACATCCGGACAAGATGCATCTGGAGATTTTCGGGAAAGGGGAACGGTTGGCTCCGGATCTCGGCATTCCGCCTTACAGCAATTCGATGTATACGTCCTACTATAAGAAGACGTTCTCGCATAACACGGTCGCCGTCGACGGGGATACGCAGGCGATACCGACGACGAGCGGCGCGGAGAGCTACGAGCCGACGAAGCTGTTCTTGCAGTCGGATTCAATCGGCATCATGACGAATGCGTCGGTTAAGGCGTACGCGAACATGGACCGTTACGAGAGAACGGTGGCGGTGACGCCGGATTACGCGATCGACTTGTTCTCGGTCGCTTCGTCGGCATCGCGCCAATACGATTGGATCATGCACGGCATCGGCGAGTTCACGTCCGGCACCGAGCTGTCTCCGTTCGCCGGACCGCTCGGCGACAAGGACGCGTATTCGTTCTTCCGGAACGGGGAGCAGGCCGCGTTGACCGGCGCTTGGGAAGGCGCTTGGCGAACGCCGAACGGCAACGGGTTGAAGCTGTTCAGCTTGACGTCGTCGGCAGAGAATCCGTCCACGATGATCGTCGGCGAATCTCCGGGACCTGGCAACGACACGACGGCGTATACGCCGACCGTTGTCAACCGCGTCGTGGGCAATAGCGCCCGGTTCGTAAGCGTGCTCGAGCCGTTCAAGGGCGAGAGCAAGGTGTCGGCCGTTCGCCGGGTAGGCGACGACCGCGTCGAAGTGAAGCTGAAGGACGGCCGCACGGAGGCATTCCAGTTCAATGGCGGGACGGAGACGGCGGGGCAGCTGCAATACGGCTTCGTCAGCGGCGAAGACTTCGACGCGGAGGAAGCGGCGTTCACGGTCGCGCTGGAAGGCGGCGAGGCGAGCATCGCGTTCAACGAGCCGAGAGGTTGGGCGACCGCGACGGCGGTGCTGTATGCGCCGGGTGCGACCAAGGTTACTTGGAACGGCGAAGAGGTTCCGTTTACGTCGGACAACGGCTTCGTGATGGCGAGCGTAAGCAAGACGCCGGATCCGGACCCGGGTAACGGGAATGGTAACGGGAATGGTAACGGTAATGGTAACGGTAATGGTAATGGTAATGGTAATGGTAATGGTAATGGCAACGGCAACGCGCCGGTCATCGAGCCAAGCCGCAAGGAGCAGCAAGTACAGCCGAACGCATCGGCACAGCTTGAGCTTGGCGACGCGTTCGCGCTAGTCGTCCCTGCCGGAGCAACGAGCGGGTCGGTGAAATACGAGATCGAGAGACTCGCGAACGCGAGCGGTCTGTTCGGAGAGGGCAGAGGGGCAGACGCCGCCTTGAGCGAAGTGTACGAGGTGCTCAAGGACGTGCCGGGACTGTTCCAGGTGCCGATCACGCTGCGGTTCAAGTTCGACGCGTCGAAGCTGAAGCCGGGACAAGTACCGGTTGTCCATTACTTCGACGAGCTGAAGCGCGTATGGGTGAAGATGGGCGGCACGGTTAACGGCGACACGATTGAAGTAACGTCTAACCACCTGACCAAGTTCGCCGTGCTCGCGGTCGAGGCGCAACCGGAAGCGCAAGCCGGATTCGCGGACACCGCCCGCCATTGGGCGGCGAAGGAGATCAAAGCGGCACGGAAGGCTGGCTTCGCGAGCGGCTATCCGGACGGCACGTTCAAGCCTGATGCGCCGGTGACGCGGCAAGAATTCGTCGTCATGCTGGCGAACGCGCTGAAGGCGGAAGGCAAGCCTGCGACGACGGCGTTCGCTGACGGCGATAAGATCGGCGATTGGGCGAAGGCGTCCGTCGCGTGGGCCGTCTCGGAAGGCATCGTGCGAGGTTATGAGGACGGCAGCTTCCGTCCGGGCAACCGTCTGACGCGGGCGGAACTCGCGACGCTGATCGCCGGACTGGCCGGCGACGCGCCTGCCGTAAGCGGAGCCGCAAGCTTCAAGGACGCATTGGCGATTCCGGATTGGGCGCTGGCCGCCGCGGCGAAGCTGCAGGCGATCGGTGGTCTCATGATGGGCCGCGTCGATGGCACCTTCGCGCCGCTGGACACGGTCACGCGGGCAGAGGCAATTACGGTTATCGTGCGATTAGTAGAACATAGAGCGTAGTACGCATAGACGAAGCGGCGCGAGGGAGCGATCCCCGCGCCGCTTTTTGTTATCGCGGGAGGATTAGCGTGGCGCATATCTCCTCGCAGCATCTCCTCCCACACCGTACTTCCATCAAGTCAACATAGTTGCACTTTGTACATTTAATAACCGATATTCCGGGGTTGGACGGAGGCTTAGTTGCATTTTGTACAATTATTAATTGGATAATTAGCCCAAAAGCTGGAAGAGCGCTAAATTAGATGTACGAAATACAACTAACGTTCCACAAAACGAAGTAATCGACGAAATTAGTTGTACGAAATACACTTAGTGCGGGTGCGGGTGCGGGTGCGGGTGCGGGTGCGGGTGCGGGTGCGGGTGCGGGTGCGGGTGCGGGTGCGGGTGCGGGTGCGGGTGCGGGTGCCAATAAAGTGGCGCGAGGGAGCGATCCCTGCGTCGTTAAACAACTCACCGCCGCTCCGACAGCAACTCGTCCACTTGCGCCTTCATCGCGTCGATGACCGTCCGCTTGTAGCGAACGCCTCGCATCAACACGCGAACCTTCTGGGCTGGCGACAACCGCGCGAAGCGGGGCTCCTGCCGCAGGAAGGCGCGGATGATCCGCGAACCGGAAGGCTCGAGCTTCTCGGTCTTGAATTGGGGGAACTGCTCCAGCAGCTTCCGGTTGCGAAATCGTGCGAGCCACCCTCGGAAGTCCGATGCCGGGCCGCCACGGTCCACGATGCAAGGAACGAGCTGCTTCTTCGTATGTCGCACGAGGAAATCGTACCGGTCGCGTCCGCCGAGCAGCGAGTAGGTGCCGTCCTTCTTGTTCCGTCTGACCACGAGCAGGTGCACGCAGTCGCTCATCCATGTCTTGAGCTGGCGCCAGCGCTTCGAACGGCTCTGGGTATCGTCGGGCTTGATTTTACTCAAGGGCACGTACTGCAAGGTGAATCTCATGTCGAATCCACTCCTTGATGGAGTATATTCGCGAACGGCGCTGTCTTATGTCAGACGACAAACCCCCGCGAACGAATCGCGGGGGTCTTTTCCGAGCAATAAACGTTCAATCTACCTAGTACAGCTTCGTCATTTTCCACCAGTTCAAGTTAAACCCGCCGGTTGCCGCGTAGATGCCGAATTGATGCGTGCCGGCCGGTATCTGGACCTGATGGGACACGGTGCGGTAGGTGGTCAAGCCGCCGGTGTTCGGCAGCGTCAGCTGTCCGAGCAAGGTGTCGCCTTCGTTGATGTCGAGCGAGATCTTCGAATTGGCGGTGTTCGTCGCGATCCGGTACTCGACGATATAGGTGCCGGCGGTCGGGATGTTGACGTTGCCGAAGGCGACCCAATCCTGCGTGTCGATGCTGCCGACGTGTTGGCCTCCGCCCGTGTCCGGAGTCGTAGCCGAGATGACGCCGCTCATCGCGGTATAGCTCTCGGCCTGGAACAACCGGTTATAGCAACCGCCGGCGCTCAGCTCGCAGATTTCCGCCCTGTTGGTCGATACCTTCAGGTCGTCGTACCAGATATACGAATCGTTGGCCGGCGCGAAGGCGGCTTCCGCGCCGCCGAAGAACGAGGAGAAGTACGCTTTGTCGACGAGGTCCCCGTTCCGGACGAGACGAAGGCCGGTAATCTTGGCCGCGGACGCGCCGTTGTAGTAGATTTCGATCTCGCCGTCCGGATTCGCGTTGCCGTTCGTCACCGTGTTCACCTTCAGCCGCTGCACGATGTTGATCCACGTGCCCTTCGGATAATAGATGTCGGCGCCGTTGTTCTTCAGCACCGCGTAATCGCCGTACACGCCCGCGTTGCCCATGTGGTAGTAATAGATGGCGGCTTGACCGCCGCTTCGCCAGATCATGCGCGAGCTGAAGCCGTTGTATCCCGTGCACGTCTGACCGCCGGAGCAGGCGGCGCCGCCCGCGAGACCGAGTCCGAGCTTGCCGGCGAATTGCGTCGTTCCCCAGCTGAAGTCGCTGCTGAAGCGAACCCAGTAGGAGAGATAATACTCTCTGCTCGGCGTTAACGTGAACGGAGCTTGGGCGCCGGAGTTCTGCGGATCGATCTGTCCTTTCGGATAGAAAATGCGTAGCGACTGGCCGCCGGAATGATTGAAGTTGTAGCCGTCGATCCAAGAGCGGTTGCTCATGCCGAGCTCCCATGGAGCGCTCCAGCCGTCTGTCGCCCATTGCGAGAGCGTGTAGGCGCTGCCTCTGGCCGGTCGTTCGAACGTGTTGACCTTGGGAGCGGCGTAGGCGGAGATGGAACCGGTAAGCACGACGAGAAGCAGGGCAAGCAGGAAAACTTTCGTTTTCATAAATTACCTCCCATATCGTAGTCGGACAAGGTAATGCCGCATAGCTGCCGGATTCTGGTTGAAGCCGTCTCTCGACGGCGTGCCGCGTTGCCGTTCACCGCCTCCTTCCCTCGTCTGGGGCCGCTCTCCGCCGCGCAAGCGCGCTGTCCTTGGAAGCTTCCCGCGGTCAAGCGCTTGTGCCATACAAATTGTATCAATCCGAGCAGGCGCGTTATATCGTCCGATCTTCGGATTGTCGGCAGATCTATCTGTTCGAAGGCTCGTCGCGCCTATTATTTATTAAGATTGTTGACCGATCAGCGGATTGGGGGCGATGGCGTCTATAGACGACGTTTGGAGTCATTTAAAGACGAGAAATGGATTTGTCTTTTATTCGAAGCGTCCCTTAAGATGGGGGTAGGATCTCAAGCCGGCAAGGCATTGAAGACCGAGGGGAGAGCGGTACTGTGAGAACGATCGAAGAGCTGGAGCGCAAGCTGGCGGAACCGTCGGACGCGTTGATCCAAGACATGAAGAACATCGAAGGCGACATCGTGCTGCTGGGCGTCGGGGGCAAAATGGGACCGAGCCTGGCGTCGCTGCTCATGAACGCCATTAAGCAAGCGGGCGTGAGCAAGAAGGTGTATGGGGTATCGAGATTTTCCGAGGGCGGTCTGCGGGAGAGGCTGGAGGCGGAAGGCATCGTCACGATCGCGTGCGACCTGCTCGACGACGAGAAGCTTCAGGCGCTGCCGGACGCCCGCAACGTCATCTATATGGCGGGCAACAAGTTCGGAACGACCGGCAACGAATCGTTCACGTGGGCGATGAACGCTTACTTGCCGGGCCGGGTGGCGGAGAAGTACCGCGATTCGAACATCGTCGTGTTCTCTTCCGGCAACGTGTACCCGTTCACCGGCATCGGCGGCGGCGGGGCGGACGAGTCGGTCGCGCCTTCTCCGATCGGCGAATACGCGCAATCGTGTCTGGGACGCGAGCGGATCTTCGAGCATTTCGCGAAAAAACATAGCATTCCGATGCTCGTCTACCGACTGAACTATGCGATCGACATGCGCTACGGCGTGTTGCTCGAAATCGCCAAATCGGTCAAAGCCGGCAAGCCGATCGATATTACGATGGGACACGCGAACGTCATCTGGCAAGGGGACGCGAACGAGATCGCGATCCGGTCGCTGCTCGCTTGCGGCACGCCGGTCGAATACTTGAACGTCACCGGTCCCGAGACGATGTCGATCCGTTGGGCCGCCGAGCAGTTCGGCCGCAGATTCGGCATCGCGCCGGTATTCGAGGGGACGGAATCCGAGACGGCGCTGCTGAACAACGCGTCGAAGAGCCATCAGCGCTTCGGTTACCCGCGCGTATCGTTGCTGCAGTTGATCGACTGGACGGCGGAATGGGTCGAAGCGGGCGGCGCGACGTTGAACAAGCCGACGCACTTCCAAGAGAGAAAGGGGAAGTTCTAAGCGATGGAAATCTATCGGGCATTGTCCGCGGAGCAACGCCGGGCGCTGCATGAGGGCTTGGTCATTCCGGCGCACCCGCTCGCGCTGGATGCGGACCGGCGACTGGACGAGAAGCGCCAAAGGGCATTGACGCGCTATTATATCGCTTCCGGGGCGGGCGGCGTGGCCGTCGGCGTGCACTCGACGCAATTCGAGATTCGCGATCCGGAGCATGGACTGTACGAGATCGTGCTGCGGCTCGCGGCGGAAGAAGTTCGCCGGGCGCGTTTGGACCGTCCGTTCATTCAAGTCGCGGGCATCTGCGGACCGACGGCGCAAGCGTTGGCGGAAGCGGAGCTCGCCGCGGGACTCGGCTACGACGCCGGACTGCTCAGCATGGGCGGGCTGGACGGCTGGTCGGAATCGGACATTCTGAAGAGAACGGAGCAGGTCGCGGCGGTTATTCCCGTCATCGGCTTCTACTTGCAGCCGTCGGTCGGCGGCAGAACGTTCAGCTACGCGTTCTGGCGGGCGTTCGCGGACATTCCGGGCGTCGTCGCGATCAAGATGGCGCCGTTCAACCGGTACCAGACGATCGACGTCGTTCGCGCGGTATGCGCCTCCGATCGCCGGGACGAGATCGCCTTGTACACGGGCAACGACGACAATATCATCGCCGATCTGCTGACGACGTACCGGTTCCAAGTCGACGGACGTCCGGTGGAGAAAGCGATCGTCGGCGGCCTGCTCGGCCATTGGGCGGTATGGACGCGCAAGGCGGTAGAGCTGTTGGACGAAGTGAAGCGCGTCCGCGAAGGCGGCGCGATCGATAAGGAATGGCTGACGCGGAACATCGAGACGACCGACGCGAACGCCGCCTTCTTCGACTCGGCGAACAAGTTCGCGGGCTGCATACCGGGCATTCACGAGGTGCTGCGGAGACAAGGCTTGCTGGAGGGCACGTGGTGTCTGAACCCCCACGAGCAGCTATCGCCGGTGCAGCAAGAGGAGATCGAGCGGATTTATCGCGATTACCCGCATCTGAACGACGACGAATTCGTGGCGAGTCGGTTGGAAGAATGGCTCTCCGATGCGGTTTAAGGACGTCTTCTCCATTATCGGGCCGAGCATGATCGGGCCGTCGAGCTCTCATACCGCGGGAGCCGTTCGACTGGGCCGGGCGGCGCGCCAGCTGTTCGGCAGCCAGCCGCGGAAGGCGGAAGCGACGTTCTTCGGTTCGTTCGCGGACACGTACCGGGGACACGGCACCGACGTCGCCGTCGCGGCTGGGCTGCTCGACATGGACACGGACGACGAGCGGATCGCGGACGCGATGCGGCTAGCCGAGGAAGCGAAGCTGGACTACGTCATCCGTACGGGGAGCGGCGCGGCGACGCACCCGAACACGCTGTCGCTGGCTCTCAGCGCGGGTCGTAAGCGGCTCAGCATGACCGGCTGTTCGATCGGCGGCGGCAATATCGAGATCGTGGAAGTGAACGGCTTCGATCTGAAGTTCACCGGCAATTATCCGACGCTCGTCGTCTATCACGGCGATCGGCCGGGCATGCTGGCGGAGCTGACGGGCTTACTCGGCGAGGCGGGAATCAACATCGGGCACATGGACCTCGACCGCAAAGGGCGGCGAGGCGAAGCGGCGACGGTCATCGAATCGGACGCGGCGATCGCGACGGGCTTGCGGCGCCGCATCCGCGCGCTGCCGGACGTCAGAGGAACGGGCTACATGGACTTGAACGGCGGTGAGGGAGCATGAGGTTCCGCACGTTGCGCGAGCTGGCCGATCTATGCGCGGCCGAGGGCAAGACGATCGCCCGGCTCATGCTCGAGGAGCAGGCGAACGAATCCGGCCGAAGCGTCGAAGAAGAGTGGAAGCACATGGCCTCGTATTACGCCATTATGAAGGAAGCGGTGCGCAAAGGCGTCGTATCCGACCGAACGTCCCGAGGCGGATTGGTAGGCGGCGATGCCAAGCGCGTCCATGCGCGCTCGGGTCGCGAAGACGCGTCGCTCGGGACGCATGCGGGCACGGCGATGGCTTACGCGCTGGCCGTATCGGAAGTGAACGCATCCATGGGGCGAATCGTCGCGACGCCGACGGCCGGCTCTTGCGGCGTCATTCCCGGCGTATTCGTCAGCAGCCAGGAGAGATTCGGGTGGGATGACCGAATCTTAATAGAAGGTTTGTTCAGCGCGGGCGCTATCGGGTACGTCATCGCCAATCGATCGTTCATCTCCGGCGCCGAGGGCGGCTGCCAGGCGGAGATCGGATCGGCGATCGGCATGGCGGCGGGCGCATTGGTCGAGATGATGGGCGGCGATCCGCATCAAGCGGTGCATGCGGTCGGATTGGCGCTGAAGAACACGCTCGGCTTGATCTGCGACCCGGTAGCCGGACTGGTCGAAGTGCCTTGCGTCGTCCGCAACGGCTTCGGGGCGGTGAACGCTCTGGCCGCCGCCGATATGGCGCTCGCGGGCGTTCGCAGCGCGATTCCGTCGGACGAAGTCATTCAAGTCATGAAGGACGTCGGCAACGCCATGCCGGACATCCATCGCGAGACGGCGCGCGGCGGTCTCGCGATGACGCCGACCGGCAAGGAAATTACGCGGCAGCTGGCCCGGGAACGGGGCGAGCCGTCAGGGAAGGGAGGCGATGGCGATGAACGCGGAGAGCATACGTGAGTTGTTGCCGGCGGCGCGCGAGCTGGAAGGCGAGATCGTCGGCTTGCGCAGGCGGCTCCATCAATATCCGGAGCTGAGCTTGGAGGAAGCCGAGACGTCCGCCGTAATCGGCGCGTTGCTCGAGGAGCTCGGACTTTCGGTGCGCAGGGGCGTAGGCGGATACGGCGTCATTGCCGAGCTGCGCGGCGCCAAGCCGGGGCCGGTCGTCGCGCTGCGCGCGGACATGGACGCGCTGCCGATTCAGGAAGAGAGCGGATTGCCGTTCGCCTCGAAGATTCCCGGCAAGATGCACGCCTGCGGCCATGACGCGCACACGGCGATGCTGTACGGCGCGGCGAAGCTGCTGGCGGCAAGGAAGGGCGAGCTGGCGGGAACGGTGCGGTTTATTTTCCAAGCGGCGGAAGAAGTGAACGAGGGAGCGAAGGCGATCGTGGCGGCGGGCGGGCTGGACGGCGTCGACGAGATCTACGGCCTGCATAACGCTCCGACGATGCCGGCAGGGAAGATCGCGACGCGGGCCGGGAGCATGATGGGCTCCGTCGATCATTTCTCCGTGGAGATCCAAGGCAAGGGCGGTCACGGGGCGATGCCTGAGCAGTGCGTCGACCCGGTCGTCGCCGCGTCGGCGATCGTCCTGTCGCTCCAGACGGCGGTCAGCCGCGAGCTGTCCCCGTTCGATCCGGCCGTCGTTACCGTCGGAAGCATCCACGGAGGCAACGCGTACAACGTCATTCCGGACCGGGTCGAGCTCGGCGGGACAGCGCGCGCGTTCTCCGCCCGCGTCGGAGAGCAGTTGCCTGACGCGATCGCGAGAATCGTCGAGCGCGTCGCCGAAGCGCATCGCTGCACGGCGGACGTTCGCTACAAGCGGATGGTGCCGGTGCTCGTCAACCGCGAGGACAACGCCCGGACCGTGAACCGCGTTGCGTCGTTGCTGCTCGGCGACGATCAAGTCGGCGAAGCGATGCCCGTCCTGGCCGGGGAAGACTTCTCCGTCTATCTCGAACAGGTGCCGGGCTGCTTCTTCTGGCTTGGCGCTGGACCGCAGGATAATGCGGAGCAGGCTTACGGTCTCCATCATCCGAAGTATACGCTCGACGAAGGCTGCTTGGCGATCGGCGCGGCGATGTTGGCCGCGATTCCGCTCTACCGCGGCGGCGATTACGAATAAGTAAAAGCGTTCGTTCCGATGTCTATCGATCGGGACGAACGCTTTTTTCTGTTACGCGCCTCAGTGATTCGCCTTGCGGAACTCCGCCGGCGTGACGCCTGTCGTCTTCTTGAACATCCGGTGGAAGTAAGAGCTGTTCGTGTAACCGGTCCTTTCGGCGATCTCGGATACCGGTTCGTCCGTCCGAACGAGGAACTCCTTCGCCTTCTCGATCCGAATCGTATTGATCATGTCGACGATGTTCGTGAGCGTGTGCTGGCGGTACACGCGGCTGATATGGTAGGAAGACATCTTGAGCTCGTCGGACACGTAGTTCAGGCTCAGATTCGGATCGTGGAAGCGGGTCGTGATAATTTCGTTGATCTTGCGGATCAAGTCTTCCTGCTTGTTGCTCCGCTTCTCGAACGCCTTCGTCTTCAGCGTCTCGAAGAACGCCTGCATGGCCGTCGTCAATTCGTCCAGCGTCTCGTGGTGCTCGATGCCGGGGATGATCAGCTCGGTGCCGATATGGAGCCGCAAGCCGTTGCGTTCGATCTCGGCGAGCATGTTGCTAAGCGAGACGGTGACGTGATTCGCGGCGGAGTGGGTGACGCGGAACGGATGCTCGGCCGTCTCCTCCATGATCTCCCGGAACAACGCGGTCGCTTCGTCCGTCTTGCCCGAGACGAGCGCGTCCAGCATCTTCCGCTCCTTGACGACGGAGAACGAATGCTTGTCGTCGCGCAGCGCGGCGGAAGCCTCGATCAGTGCGCCCCTGCCTTGGAAAAAGCGCTGGTTCGACGTTTCTTTGGCCAGCTTGAACATAGCGTGCAGCTCGTGCGGGCTCTTCGACATCGGAGTCAGCGTGACGGTCATTCCGATCCGGATATATTCCATGCAGGCGGTCTGAATATCCCGAAGCATCGGTTGCAGCGATTCCGGCGCCGCATGATCGTCCTCGAACGTGTTGAACAGCATCAGTATGCCGTCGTCTTCCAAGTCTACCGATTCGACGTTGTACTGCTTGGAGCAGATCTCCGTCGCGATATTCATGATGGCGAACTTGAACGTCAGCATGTCCTTGTGGCTCTCGTCCCGGATCCGGTCGAACCGGTCTATTCTCAAGTAAGCCAACCGGTACGGCATCGTGAAGTCGAACGTAATGCCGGTATTCCTCAGCTTCTCCAGCTGAATCTTCGAGTCGAACTCCTGGATCTGAATGAGCTTGCGCAGCGTGTTCTGCCGAAGCGTATAGGTGCTGTTCCGCCGTTCGGATTCGAGGTCGATCATCCGGTTCTCGATGCGGTGGATCGGAACGTATAGGTAACGGGACATGATCCAGGCCAGCAGCAAGCCGACGGCGAGAATCACGGATGCGATCTGAAGCGTCGTCGTCCGAATTTCCAGCGACTTCGCCGTTACTTCCGAATAAGGAGTCACGCGAACGTAATGCCAGTCGTAGGGAGTAGGAGCCGTATACGTAATCAGCGATTTGACGCCGTCGAAGTCCGCGATCTTGAAGCCGGCTTCTTCGCTGCGGCCGAGAAGCTTGATCAGCTCGGCGTCCTTCTCCTCCAGATCGACGTTCGTCAAGTTGTTCACGGTCAGAATGGCGTTGCGGTCGTCGACGAGGAACGTGCGGTCGCTGCCGGCCGAGATGACGCTGCCGAGCTCCCGGTTAATCCAGGAAGCCGAGATGTTCACGATGACGGCGGAGTTGATCTTCCGCTCGAAGCCGATCGCGTCGTAGCACAGGAACGTGTAGACGCCTCGGTCCGTCGCATCGGCCGACGTCGACGTAATGAATCTCGGAACGGGCGCGAACGGTTTGTAGACTTGATAGTTGTCCAGAATGCCGACGATTTCCTCGTCCTTGATCTCGCTCTCGGCGAAGACGCCTTCCTGCCCCGTCTGTCCGGCGATGATATATTGGCCCGAACTCTCGTTATAGATGTAGATCGAGTCGATGAACGGCATCGTGGACAGATAGCTTCGAAGGCTGAGTATCGAGCCTTGGATATCGAAGGCGTCGGGCTGGCTATAGTAGAGCATGCGATTAATGGTCGGATTGCGATAGATTTGGAAGGCGACCGTCTGGGCGCTCTGCGTCGTGTTGGCGACGGTGCTGCCGGTCTGCCGTAAATTCCCGAGATCGCTGTCGAACGCTTCTTCTTGAAGCACCCGGGAGAAGATGAAGTAATAGACGGAGGAACTAACGACCAGGAGCAACACGATGCTGAGGGTAATGCCGAGCAATAACCGGACGTACAGCTTGCCGTTGCGTCTGATTTTGTTTAACCGCAAGATTGTTCCCCCCAAGAATAGCGATGCGTATTGTTCATAGGAATGGACTTCTGCTTCATTATACCTGCACATATCGGACCGTCACAGTGTTTGGATTCCCACTTTATGAACTAACGAGATGAAGGACTATGAACAAATCGAACAGGGGTGAACGATTTTGCGGTTTGCCGCCGGGGCGCGCCGGGAGCGGCTTTACGCAACGAACCGCACCATAATTCATCCCCTCATGTTCGTTTCGTTCAGTGAGTGCACGAGAGTACTATAGTCATCCTTGATCCGGAATTTTACACTTAGTTCATGTCCGATGATGAATAAGCAGAGACGAACGGGAGGCTTCGGCATGATCGATGACGGACGACTGTGGGTTGAGGAAGCGCGGGAGCGCATTATCCGGAAGGTGTCGCGAACGAGCGACAGAATCGGGGATCGGTTTCCGCATGCGAGCATAGACGGACAATATCGCTTGGAGCCGGCTTCCTGGTGGACGGCGGGCTTCTGGCCCGGTCTGCTGTGGCTCGTCTACCGGGAAACCGGAGAGGAGAGGCTGAAGCTGCTCGCCGAATCGTGCGAGATTCAGCTCGATCGGGTCATCTTGGATTACGACCGTCTCGACCACGATATCGGCTTCATGTGGACGCTTACCAGCGTCGCCAGATATAAGCTGCTCGGCAGCGAATCGGCCAAGCGCCGAGGCATGCTGGCCGCGAACTTGTTAATGGGGCGCTTCAATTCGCGCGGAGGCTTCATCCGGGCATGGAACCCGTGGAAGCCAGGCGACGACAACGCCGGATGGGCCATTATCGATTGCATGATGAATTTGCCGCTGCTGCATTGGGCGACGCGAATATCCGGCGATCCGCGCTACAAGCATGCGGCGGTCGCCCATGCGGACACGGTACTGAATCACTTCGTACGCCCGGATGGCTCCGTCAACCATATCGTCGTCTTCGATCCGGACACCGGCGATCGGACGGAAGCGCTCGGCGGACAAGGTTACGCGCCGGATTCGGCATGGTCCCGCGGCACCGCCTGGGCGCTGTACGGCTTGGCGTTGGCTTACCGGAATACGGGGCAGGAGCGTTACTTGCAGGCCGCGAAGAACGTCGCGCACTTCTTCATCGCCAACTTGCCGGAAGACCGCGTGCCGCATTGGGATTTCCGCATTCCTCCGGACGTGCCCCGGCATCGAGATAGCTCCGCCGGCGCTTGCGCCGCCTCGGGACTTCTCTTGCTGTCGCGTCTCGTCCCGGACGGCGAGAAGCCGCTCTATCGCGATACGGCCGCAAGCATGCTTCATTCGCTCTACGCGAACTACGGCGCTTGGGACCGGGACGACGAGGAGGGGCTCATCCTGCACGGAACGAGCCATTATCCGGAAGGACGCAACGTCGACGTGCCGCTCATCTACGGCGACTACTTCTTCGCGGAAGGAATCGCCCAACTGGCCGGCCGCGAGGAGCTATTCTGGTAAATCGGGGAGGAGAGAAGAAGATGACGAACGCGGCGATCCCGATTCGAAGCAATCGGCTGAAGACGAGACAGGACGTTCAGGAGGCGGTATGGCAACTGTGCGAGCCGCCGACGAGCCGGTATAGTCCGGGCGGGGCTCATTTGAAGCTCGGGGAGACCGGCTCGGGCTGTACGGAAGAGACGGCCCGGATGGAAGGCTTCTCCCGCGTGCTATGGGGACTCGCGCCGCTTGCCGCGGGCGGAGGCGATATCGGCGAGGAGCTATGGGAGACCGTTCGCGAAGGCATTCGCAACGGCACGAATCCAGAGCACGAGGAATATTGGGGCTCCGCGGGCGATTACGACCAAAAGCTCGTGGAGATGGCCGCGTTCGGGCTGGCGCTTGGGCTCGCGCACGACAAGGTGTGGACGCCGCTGGCGGAAGCGGAGCGTCAACGGTTGTACGCGTGGCTGAACCAGATCAACGAACGGGAGCTATACGACTGCAACTGGCTCTTTTTTCAAGTGATGGTCAATCTCGGGTTCAAGAAGCTGGGCCTGCCTTACGACGCGGAGCGAATGAACGGGCACTTGGACAAGCTCGACGGGCACTACTTGTCCGGCGGTTGGTATTCGGACGGCATCGGCGGTCATAGCGACTACTATGTGCCGTTCGGCTACCATTATTACGGGCTCGTGTACGCGACATGGATGCGGGACGACGATCCGGAGCGCGCAGCGCGGTATATCGAGCGGGCCAAGGCATTCGCGAACGACTTCATCTATTGGTTCGCCGGCGACGGCTCGGCGCTGCCCTACGGCAGAAGCATGGCGTACCGATTCTCGCAGGCGGCGTTCTGGAGCGCGTTGGCGTACGCCGGCGCGGAGGCGGTGCCGTACGGGATCATGAAGGGCATCGTGCTGAGACATTTGCGGTGGTGGTTCCGACAGCCGATCTTCGGAACGGACGGCACACTGTCGATCGGGTACGCGTATCCGAATCTGGTCATGGCGGAAAATTACAATGCCCCCGGATCGCCGTATTGGGCGTTCAAGACGTTCCTTCCGTTGGCGCTGCCGGACAGCCACCCGTTCTGGCAGGCGGAGGAATTGCCTCTGCCGGACTTAGCCGACCGTTCCGTTCAACGCGAGCCTCATCTCGTGCTGTTGAGACAGGCGGACAACGACCATGTGCTAGCCTTCAACGCCGGGTATCCCGGAACGAACGGGCATACGCACGCGTCGGCGAAGTACGAGAAGTTCGTCTATTCGAACAAGTTCGGCTTCAGCGTTCCGCGCGCGGAGTGGGGGCTCGACCAGGGCGCTTACGATTCCATGCTCGCCCTGAGCGAGGGGGATAACCTGTACCGGGTGAAGCGGACGTCCGAGCAATCGCGGATCGAGGATAACGTCCTCTTCATGCGATGGAAGCCATGGGCGGACGTCGAGGTGCGAACGTGGATCGTCGCAGGTTCGCCTTGGCACGCGAGGGTGCATCGCATCGACACGAAGAGGGCGCTCGACGTCGCCGACGGCGGCTTCGCGCTAGGCATCGAGGACGGGGACGGCAAGCGAAGCTTGCGGGAGCAGCGATCCGATGAGGCGAATGAAGCGCTGGCAGCCTCTTCATGGGGAGAGAGCGGAATCAAGGTGCTGTACGGTCCGGGGCGGGCGGGGCTCGTTCGTCCGAACGCGAATACGAACGTGCTGCACGCCCGGACGATCATTCCGACGGCGACGGCGAGCTTCGCTCCCGGCGTCCATTGGCTCGCGACCGGCGTATACGGGCAGCCGGCGGGAGGCATGGACGAGCGGACGAACGCTCCGTCGGTAACGATCGCGGGCGATCGGTTGCGCGTAGCGATGGACGGTAGAACGTTGCTCGACATTCCGTTCGCGAAAGATCGCGAATGAGCGAGAATCTACTGCATACGTTCGTCGGATAACGGGTTGCTTCGGGACACGCGTATCGGTAAAGTGGAATTCAGGAACGGCAAGCCGGTCGCGACGTCGATCGATGCTTGGAGCCGAGAGACAGCATAGACGGGAGATCGATGAATCATGACGAATAGACAGCCGAGCATCGAATGGTTAAGCGACGTGAGCGTATTCCGGGTGAACCGGTTGGACGCGCATTCCGATCATAAGTATTACGAGACGATGGAGGAAGCCTTGGCGGGCGGGGACATGCCGCTTCGGCATTCGCTGAACGGCGATTGGAAGTTCAGTTACGCGGCGAACGTCGCCAGCCGTTGCGAGACGTTCTATAAGAAGGAATTCGATTGCAGCGGGTGGGCGGACATTCGCGTTCCCGGCCATATCCAATTGCAAGGCTGGGGCAAGCCGCAATACGTCAATACGATGTATCCGTGGGACGGGCTGGACGGCGTGCGACCGCCTAACATTCCCCAGCGTGACAATGCGGTAGGCAGCTACGTGAAGTCGTTCCGGGTTCCCGCGAACATGAAGGACAAGCCGGTGTTCCTCTCGTTCCAAGGCGTGGAATCCGCGTTCTTCGTCTGGCTGAACGGCGAGTTCGTCGGCTATAGCGAAGATAGCTTCACGCCGTCCGAATTCGATCTGACGCCTTATATCGGCGATGGCGAGAACAAGCTGTCCGTTGAAGTGTATCAACGCAGCACGGGCAGCTGGCTCGAAGATCAGGACTTCTGGCGGTTCTCGGGTATTTTCCGCGACGTGTACCTGTATACCGTACCGGAATGCCACGTGCAGGACTTACGCGTGCGCGCGGAGCTCGACGATTCGTATGCGCAGGGGACGCTCAAGGTCGATCTGAAGCTGTCGGAATCGTCCGCGGCCGAAGGCGCGACCGCACGAATCGAACTGGCCGACGCCCAAGGGCGGATCGTCCTGTCCGAGACCGGTTCGTTCGTCGGCGGCGTGCTTAGCGTTGTCTCCGAAGCCGGTAAGGTGATTTTGTGGAGCGCGGAAAGTCCGTACCTGTATTCGGTCCGTATCTCGATCTTGAGCGCTGAAAGGCGCGTCGTAGAGGCGATCGTCCAGAAGACCGGCTTCCGCCGGTTCGAGCTGAAGGACAAGCTCATGCGGCTCAACGGCGAGCGCATCGTCTTCAAGGGCGTCAACCGCCACGAGTTCAATTGCCGGAGCGGACGCAACATCACCCGCGAGGACATGCTGTGGGATATCAAGACGCTGAAGCGGAACAACATCAACGCCGTGCGGACCTCCCACTATCCGAATCAGACGTTGTGGTACGAGCTGTGCGACGAATACGGCGTCTACGTCATCGACGAGATGAACTTGGAATCGCACGGTTCGTGGCAGAAAATGGGGGCGGTCGAGCCGTCCTGGAACGTTCCCGGAGACAAGCCGGAGTGGCAGGACATCGTCATGGATCGCGCGCGTTCGATGCTGGAGCGGGACAAGAACCATGCGTCGATTCTTATCTGGTCGTGCGGCAACGAATCGTACGCGGGAGAGGTTATTCTGAACGTCTCGAATTACTTCCGCGAGACGGACCCGAGCAGGCTCGTCCACTACGAGGGCGTGTTCCACAACCGCGAGTTCGACAGGGCGAGCGACATGGAGAGCCGGATGTACGCCAAGCCGGCCGATATCGAAGCGTATTTGCGGGCGAATCCGGACAAGCCGTACATCAGCTGCGAATATATGCACGCGATGGGCAACTCCGTCGGCGGCTTGCACAAGTATACCGAGTTGGAAAATAAATACGACCAGTACCAGGGCGGCTTCATCTGGGACTACATCGATCAGTCTCTGATCAAGGAAGACCGTTACGGCAAGGAGTATCTCGCCTACGGCGGGGACTACGAGGACCGGCCGACGGACTACAGCTTCTGCGGCAACGGCATCGTCTTCGCGGACCGGCGCGAGACGCCGAAGATGCAGGAAGTGAAGTTCCTATACCAGAACTTCGAGCTGACGCCTTCCCGCGAGGCGATCGCCGTGCGGAACGGGAATCTGTTCGAGGGGACGGACGGGCTGCGGCTGGCGTATCGGTTGTTGAAAGATGGCACCGAAGTATACGCAGGCGTCACGGACGTCGACGTCGCTCCGGGCGGCGAGACGGCGGTTCAGATCCGGCTGCCGGATACGGACGGCGTCGCGGGCGAATATTGCGTTCAGGCGTCGTTGACGTTGAAGGAAGCGACGCTGTGGGCGGAGGAAGGCCACGAGGTCGCATTCGGCGAAGCGGTGTACTTGGAGGAAGCGCGGGCGGGAAGCGTCTGCGATGCCGTCGCCGATGCGCCGGGAGGCCGATTGACGGTCGTCGTCGGCGACGTGAACATCGGCGTGACGGGAGACGGCTTCGCGGTTCAATTCTCCAAGCAGGTCGGTTCGTTGACGTCGCTCCGTTACGGAAGCCGCGAGATGATCGCGGTTCCGCCGATGCCGAACTTCTGGCGGGCGCAGACGGACAACGACAAAGGCTATAACCACGTGAATACGGCAGGCGTATGGTTAGCGGCCAGCGTGGGCCGCCGTTGCTTGAAGACCGAGATGCGCGAGGAGCAGGGCAGCGTGTCCGTATCGTTCGAGTACGCGTTCGGCGCGGTGCCGGGCGTCGGCGTAACGGTCGCCTATACCGTGACGGCGGACGGCAGCATCCGCGTTCGTACCGACTACCGGGGCGCGGCCGGGCTGCCGGACGTTCCGATCGTCGCGCTGACGTTCAAGACGTCCGCTGACTACGATCAGTCGGAATGGTACGCGCGGGGGCCGGAAGAGAACTATTCGGACCGCTCCCGCGGCGCGCGCCTGACGACGTTCCGCAAGTCCGTCGCCGAGCTTCCATCGAAGTATTTGGTGCCGCAGGAATCGGGCAACCGCACCGGCGTGCGCAGAGTCGGCCTGACGAACAAGACCGGCGTCGGCATCCGGATCCAAGCGGATCCGGGCGCGCCGGTCGAATGCAACCTGTCGCCGTATACGGCGTTCGAGCTCGAGAACGCGGCGCACAGCTGGGAGCTGCCGGCCGTGCACTATACCGTCGTCACGGTCGCAGGCAAGCAGATGGGCGTCGGCGGCGACGATAGCTGGGGCGCGCCGGTGCACGAGGAGTACCGGATCCGCGCGGACCGCGACATGACGTTCGCGTTCACGCTGTCTTCGATCGGCTAAGGAGTAGACGAACAACCCCCTGTTCCGGCGGAACAGGGGGTTGCTGTTGTTCGCGTGTTTCGGTAGCGTGGTGTGTCTCGGGAGCGTTGTTCGCGTAAATACGGTGCCTGTTCGTGATTTCTCGTGTGTGTTCGTCTATATCGGGTGTATGTTGGTGTGCGGGAGATTGACATAGATGGGAAATGTGTTCGAATTTTCATATATAATTGGCGCGGAATGGAACATCCGGGTTATTAGATATGATTTTTCGAGTTTATTCGGAGTGCGCTACCAAAAAATGAAAATTGTACTCGAAAAACCAAACACATTACTTTCAAGCCGGATAACCAACAATAATATATTCGAAAAACCGAATATAATCGAAACCCCGACATGAAACCGAACCCCGACACGCAACCGAACCCCGACACGCAACCGAACCCCGACACGCAACCGAACCCCGACACGCAACCGAACCCCGACACGCAACCGAACACCTACAAGCAATACCACGCGGTACACATCCATCGCAAGCATCCGCCGATTCGCCGAAGCGTCACTCGATTGCGCAGCGCCCCGCCGCGCGCCAACGAATAGAGGCTATCCCTGAGTCGGCAATCAACGCCGCCCATGGATAGCCTCTATTCATCGTACCATCTTTACAACTTAACCTTCTGTCCCGTCCGCGCGCTCTCGATGGCGCCGAACACCATTGCCATGCTCTTGATGTTGTCCGTGCTGTCCGTCTCGGCGAGCCGGCCGTCCTCGAGCGAGGAGAACATCTCGTCCAAGCAGCCCCAGTGGCCTTCTTGCCCGAAATAGATGTCCTTGCTCTCGATGCGGAGTTGCTCGCGGATGAAACCTTCCGGCTTGTCCGGGTTCGCCCGCTCGCCGTACGGCATCGAATGGCCGTCCCAGCGGACGCTGCCCGCGCTGCCGATGACTCGCCAATCCGATTCCCACGAAGTGTTCAGTCCTTCCGAGCACCAAGAGCCGCGGTAGGTGAACACGGAGCCGTCGCTCATCTCGTAGATGCACACCGCCGACGCGTTGCCCTGGTACCACGATCCCGGAGGGTTGAACTCGTGGCAGTAGACGGACACCGGGTCCGCGCCGCTAATGAACCGCGCCTGATCGAACGTATGGATCGCCATGTCGACGATGAGCGGGCTGTCCATCGCGTCGCGGAAGCCGCCGAAATGCGCGCCGATGTAGAAATCGGCGTTCAGCGAACCGACCGTGCCGATCGAGCCGCCGCGCACGAGGTCGCGAAGGGCGCGAATCTGCTTCAAATATCGGCGGTTCTGCATGACGGCATACCGCTTGCCCGTCTCCCCGCTAACCTTGACGATCTCCAGCGCATCCTCGTAAGACTCGGCCATCGGCTTCTCGCCGAAAACGTTGCAGCCCGCGCGCATCGCCGTCGTGACGATCTGCTTGTGGCTGGCCGGAATCGTGACGTCGAACACGAGGTTCGCGTCCGTCGCCGCCAGCGCCGCGCCGAGATCCGTGAACGTGGGCACATCCAAGTTGCGCTTCTTCGCCATTGCCTTGGCGCTGTCCTCGAAAATATCGACGAGGCCGACGACGGTCGCGTTCGGGCGCTGCGCCGCGTAATCGAGCCACGTGTTGGACATGCCGCCGCAGCCTGCGACGACGATTCGATGTTGTTGCGTCATGATTGGTTCATCTCCTTAATCGTTAACCTCGTTTATTCGATCGGATTCGGGACGAAGTCGCCGCCGCGGCATCTTTTCAAATAATTCAGACCGTGGACTTGACCCGTCATCTCCAGCTCCCCCCGGTACACCGGATCGTGCCAGCCTTCGATATCGATGCTGCCCGTATAGCCGGCTTGGCGCAGAATCGTAATGATATCGGTCCAGTTCGAATCGCCGAAGCCCGGCGTCCGGTGCCAGACGAATTCGCGCGGGCCGTGGATGCCGTATTCCTTCACGACGTCCCAGGCGATCGTCGCGTCCTTGCCGTGGACGTTGAAGATCTTGCCGACCCACTTGCGAAGCTGCGGGATCGGATCGATCAAGCTGACCATCTGGTGGCACGGTTCCCATTGAAGGCCGACGTTGTCCATCGGCATGGCGTTGAACATCATCTCCCACGCGGTCGGATTGTGCGCGATGTTCCAGTCGCCGTTATCCCACGTGCCGCCCATGTCGCAGTTCTCGAACGCCAGCTTGACGCCGCGCGATTCCGCGCGTCTGGCCAGCTCTCCGAACACTTCGCCGAAGCGCGCCATCGACTCGTCGATCCGCCCGGGCAGCCGCCCGGTGAAGCCGGTGACCAGGTTCGTGCCGAACGCTTCCGCCGCGTCGATGAGTCTCTCCCAGCTCGCGAGCGTGTCCGCGTTGTCGCCCGTTCCGGTAAGCGGATTGCCGAAGACGCCGATGGAAGAGATGACGACGCCGTGCGGTTCGACTTGCTCGCGCACCCGCTTGGCGATCTCGTGCAGATCCGCGCCGTTCGTCGATTGCCAGAACGTAAGACCGAACGACTCGAAGCCGTGGGGGATGATTTGGGGAATGACTTTCGCGGCGTTGCCGCCGCCTACTAACGTGCCGATCCGTATCGAATTCATGCTCGCGCTCCTCGCTGTCGTTTGCTCGTATACACTTCCACCATCGTACGTTATGATAACCGGGGAGACTAGCAACGATATCGCGAACAATTCGCACGATCTTACGTTTATTTCACAGAATCGGCCAATAGATACGCGCAATGAGATCGGAATGTCGTAAAATCGTACTTTTGACGAGGAGGTGCTCGCATGACGGTTAATCCGCTGAAGGAAAATACGGTGCTGCCGGATCGGACGTTCCCGATCAACGTGTTCCGGGTCGGCGACATTTACCAGCATTGGCACGACCATATCGAATGGGTATACGTGAAGGAAGGGCAGGCGAGAATCCAGATCGACGGCTCGTTCGAGACGCTCGCCAGGGGAGAGCTCGCCTTCGTCAATTCGAAGCAACTGCATAGCGCGGTCGTGTCGGCGCCGGGGACGGAGCTCGTCTGCATCGTGTTCAACGAGGCGCTCGTGCGGGGCAGCGGGCTGGACATCACGGAGCATCATTACTTCGTGCCGTACTTGCAGCGGCAGCAGCTATGGCCGAACTGGATGCGCGCGGACGCGCCGGACATCGGGGAGATGAACGCGGCGTTCACGCGGTTGCTGGTCGAATTCGACCGCAAACAACCCGGCTACGAGCTGCTCGTCAAAGCCGAGCTGCTGCGCATCTTCGGCCTGTACTTCCGCTACGCGGAGAGCAGCTCGTCCCAGCCGCTGACGCGAGCGGCGCAGAAGCCGTACGACTTCTCGAGCCTGCTGCAGACGCTGCGGGAACGGTACAACGAGACGGTCAGCGTAGGAGAAGCCGCTCGGATGGTCAGCTTGAGTCCGAACCACTTCTGCAAAATTTTCAAACAGGTTACCGGCAAGACGTTCGTCGATTACATCCACACGCTAAGGGTACAGGAGGCGGAGCGGCTGTTGCGCGACACCGATTACCCGATCTCGGACATCGCGGACCGCGTCGGCTTCTCCGACATGACCTACTTCGGTCGCGTGTTCAAGAAGGTGCGGAACCAGGCGCCTTCGGCGATCCGGCGGGGGATGTGAACCGCTTGCGGAACCGCAGCGGCGATTCGCCGAAGTGCTCTTTGAAGCAATTCGAGAAATACGGCGCGTAGCGGTAGCCTACCTGCTCGGCGATGCGCGCGACGGGCCAGTCGGTCTTGAGCAGCAGCAGTCGAGCTTGCTCCATCCGGTACCGGAAGGCGTACTCCATCGGCGTGCACCGGTGGACCTCCTTCATGCAGCGTGCGACGTAATTGGGGTGGAAGTGCAGCGCTTCGGCGATCGACTCGTTCGTCAGCTCGGAGCCGTAATGCTGGCGTATATAGGCGGACGTCCGGTCCGCGATCGACTCGGAGGGAGAAGGGCCGGCGGCCTTTCTCCCTTCTTCCATCTGGCGGAGCAGCTCCCAGAACGCGCTCTGCTGCTCCCATCTCGCGACCGAGCGGGCGACGAAGGCCAGCTCTTCGATCCGCAGCATTAACCGCGCCGTATAGCCGACGTCCGGCGCGATCCAGCGTTTGGGCAGCGCGATCGCTTCCGGCTCCGGCAAGTCCGCCGTCTGCCTCCATTCCGACCCGCTTCGAAAATGCAGCCAATGCATCACCGTCCGCTCGCCGCACGGCTTCGTCGGATAATGATGGCCGTTCGGCAGCAACAGCAGCGCATGCCCCGCGTGCAGCGTCCATTCCCGCCCGTCCTCCCCGATATGAAGCGCTCCCTCGGCGATGAACAGAAGGTCGAACACGCCGATATTAGAGCGGTTCAGATGCATCTCCCCCGGCTCGTACACCATCGTCCCGCTCTCCAGAAAATAAGGGAAGGGCGGCGAATCCAAGGATACGATGAGCGGTTCTTCGGTCATTTTCGTTCGCCCCTTTAGTGTGAGATTTTATAATTATGAGGTTGTTATAAGTTCTATTTTACAATAATCATATGATCTACAATAGATCGCATGAGGGTAAAATAATGACATTTCAACTGGAGGACCAACATGCCGACGAATCGAGCAACCATCGCAGATCCATTCTGGTCGTCTTACGAGAGCCTCGTGCGAGACACCGTAATCCCTTATCAATGGGAGACGTTGAATGACCGCGTCCCCGACGCGGAGCCTAGCCATGCGATCCGCAACTTCCGTATCGCCGCGGGGCTGGAAGAGGGCGAGTTCGCCGGCTTCGTCTTCCAAGACAGCGACTTGGCCAAGTGGCTCGAGGCCGTCGGCCATTCCTTGGCGTCGCACCCGAATCCGGAGCTCGAGCGGGTCGCGGACGAAGCGATCGACCTCGTCATCGCCGCCCAGCAGCCGGACGGCTACTTGAACACGTTCTTCACGATCAAGCGGCCCGATCTGCGCTGGCGCAGCTTGACCCATTGTCACGAGCTGTATTGTGCCGGCCATATGATAGAGGCCGCTGTCGCTTACTATGACGCGACCGGCAAGCGGAAGCTGCTGGACGCGATGTGCCGGTTCGCCGATCATATCGATTCGACGTTCGGTCCCGAGGAAGGCAAGCTGCGCGGTTACGACGGCCACCAGGAGATCGAGCTGGCGCTCGTGAAGCTGCATCGGGCGACGGGCGAGGAGCGTTATTTGAAGCTGAGCGAGTTTTTCATCGACGAACGGGGGCAGCAGCCGTACTTCTTCGACCGGGAGTACGAGAGAGGCGATCTGTTCTCGCCGTGGACGCCGGAAGGGAAGTCCGACAAGCCGGATAACGCGTATCATCAGGCTCATCTGCCGGTACGGGAGCAGACGGTGGCTCTCGGCCATTCCGTGCGGGCGATGTATATGTACGCGGCGATGGCGGACCTCGCCCGGTTGAACGGCGATCGATCGCTGCTCGCCGCATGCCGTACGCTGTGGGACAACACGACGAACAAGCAGATGTACATTACGGGAGGCATCGGGTCGACGCATCACGGGGAAGCGTTCACGTTCGATTACGACTTGCCGAACGATACGGTGTACGCGGAGACGTGCGCGTCCATAGGTCTGATCTTCTTCGCGAATCGGATGTTGGAGCTGGAGGCGAAGAGCCATTACGCGGACGTGATGGAACGGGCGCTGTTCAATCTCGTGCTTGCGGGCATGGCGCAGGACGGCCGCCATTACTTCTACGTTAATCCGCTCGAAGTATGGCCCGAAGCGAGCGCGGGCAATCCGGGCAAGCGCCACGTGAAGCCGCTCCGTCCGAAATGGTACGGTTGCGCGTGCTGTCCGCCTAACGTCGCCCGGTTGATCTCGTCGCTCGGCGACTACGTATACACGGCTAACGAAGAGACGGACACGATCTATGCGCACCTGTTCATCGGCAGCGATTACAAGGCGACTTTGGGCGGGCGGCGGATCGCGCTGAGCCAGCGCACCGCGCTTCCGTGGCAAGGAGACGTGAAGTTCGAGGTATCGCTGGAAGGACCGGCGCGGTTCAAGCTGGCGCTGCGCGTGCCGTCCTGGTGCGCGGAACAGCCTTGCCTCACGATCAACGGCGCGATCATGGAATATGCGTCCGATGTCGTCGACGGCTACGCCTACATCGACCGCGAATGGGCGGACGGCGATAAGGTCGAATGGCAGCTGCCGATGCGCGCGGATTGGATCGTCGCGCATCCGGAGATGCGGGCTAACGCAGGTAAGGCGGCCATCCAATACGGCCCGCTCGTCTATTGCCTGGAGGAAGCGGACAACGGCAAGCCGCTCGCTTCGTTCTCGGCTCGCCGGGATGCGCCGTTGCGCGCGGCGTTCGATCCGGACTTGCTCGGCGGCGTCGTCGCGATCGAGACGGAAGGGCTGCGCCGGACGTCGGACGGCTGGAGCGGAGGGACGGCTTATGCGCCGATCGGAGCCGGCGAGACGTTCGAGAGCGTTCGGTTGCGCGCGGTCCCGTACTTCCTGTGGGGCAATCGGGGCGGCGGCGAGATGAGCGTGTGGGTGAGGATGGAGTCGTAGGGGCGGGGATATCAGTAACGTTATGAGACAGCGTTAAATCGTCATCTGTTGGGATTCCGCCGCAGTAACGTTATGAGACAGCGTTAAATCGTCATCTGTTGGGATTTCGCCGCAGTAACGTTATGAGACAGCGCTAAATCGTCATCTGTTGAGATTCCGCCGCAGTAACGTTATAAGACAGCGCAATAACAAAACCTCCCGCGAAGCAGGCGACGGAACGCCGGCCTCGCGGGAGGTTTCTCCGTTATTTCGGCTTGAACATGTTCATCAGCGGCATGATCTGCTTGACCACGCCCATGCCCATTTGCAAGATGGGCCATGCTTGCTTCATGAAGCCCATGATGCCGCCGAGTCCGCCGAGGCCGCTGAGGAAGCCGCCGCCTGCCGCACCTGCAGCCGCGCCGGCTCCGGCGCCTGCGGCCCCTCCGCCGAGCATGGAGAACAAGCCGGATACTTGGGCTTTGCCTTTGGAGCGGGAGCGGACCGGCGGCCGGTACCGGCCTTCGCCTTTCTTGCCGGCGAGCAACAACTGGCCGTTCCGCATGCCCTTGATCGTTCCGATATAGTAGCTGCCGTCGTTCAGCACGACGCAAACGGGTTGGCCGGCCAAGCGCCTGGCCTGTTCGATCTTCCGATTCATCTGCTCGTTCATGGCGTGCTCCTTTGAATTGAGTGAGGTGCTATAGTGTATGCTCGGAAGCACGCCGTCGGCTTGTACGGTTGCCCGGACAAAGAGCTTTGTCTAGGAGCGGAGAGCACGGTCGACTTACCGTCAGTGGGCCAGTTCCCGCAGCAGATAATCGGCGTCCGCCCTTCGCGCGGCGTCAACCATGACGATGGCGCTCGCTCGCGACAGCGGCGAAGCCGGACGGAACGTGCCGTCGGGGAAGCCTCTTACGATGCCGTACGCGGCGAGTACGGCGACGGCGCCTCGGCTCGCATCATCTACGTCGGCTGCGTCGGCGAAGCCGAACAAGTCGTCCCGCGACGGATCCAGGCCGAGGACGTTCGCGAGCCATTGCGCCGCTTCCTGCCTAGACGCTGCTTGTCCGGGTTTGAATTCACCGTCCGCGTATCCCGCGGCATATCCTGCGCGTACCCCCTTCGCGACTTCGTCGTACTCCCATTTCTCCGTTCTTACATCCGGGTACGACAGTGCTTCCGCCTTCTCGGTTAACCCGAACGCACGGTTGATCAGCGTCGCCAATTCCGCTCGCGTGACAGGCTCGTCCGCCTGAATGGTCCCGTCGGCGTAACCTTGCAGCCACCCGCGGTCCAGCCATTCCTTCAACGTGGCGGCGGCCCAAGAGCGGCTCGCTTCCTCGTATGCGCGCTGCGGCGCGGCGAAGCCGGTCAACGCGAGAGCCGCGATGCCGCAGACGAGCAACAAACCTACTCGCCGTGCCAGTCTTCCCATTGGCATCAACTCCTCGCGATACATAATGAATCACTCGCTACCCATTGTACCGAATGCTTAGCGCGGGTGTTGTCGAACGAGCGGCCGGCGAAAAAGCGGTTCGCGCCGAATCATTTTGACGAACCCGTCCGTTAGGAAGTACTCTCTCGAACTCCCGTGCTATACTGATGATGGTCAGACATCATAGGGGGCGAATACGTGAAGAAGCACTTCACCGCATTCATCGTAACGATCGTATTGGCATCAAGCGCATTCGGCGCATTCCGCGTCCAACAAGCGGACGCCCATCCGGGCAGGACGGACGCGAAAGGCGGTCATACTTGCCGTACCAATTGCGCGAAGTGGGGATTGAAGGACGGAGAGTATCACTATCACCATGCAGACGGAACGCCGTCCAAGACGCCGCCGAAGACGGGCGCCGCAACGCAGGAGCCAAGCACCGCGTTGAAGGCCGATAAGCTCAAGGCGCCCTCCAAGGGCAAGCTGTCCGTCTACTTCTTGAACGTCGGGCAAGGCGACGCGACGTATATTCATACGGCGAACGGAGACGACATTCTGATCGACGGAGGCAAGAACGAAGCCGGAACCGTCGTCGTCGATTACTTGAAGCAGCTCGGCGTGAAGGACATCGAGGTCATGGTCTCGACGCATCCGGACGAGGATCACGTCGGGGGACTGGACACGGTGCTGAAGCAGTTCGCCGTGAAGAGCGTATATGCGCCGAAGGTCGCTCATACGACGCAGACGTACAAGGACTTCCTCCTCGCCGTGAAGAGCGAAGGGTTAACAATCAAGGAAGCGAAGGCGGGCGTCTCCATCCCTCTCCAAGGCGTAACCGCCAAGTTCGCGGGTCCCGGGAAGGCGTACGGGGACGATCTGAACGATTGGAGCGCCGTTCTGCGCTTGGTCTACGGGACAACGTCGTTCCTGTTCACGGGAGACGCGGAAGCGCAAGCCGAGACGGACATGATCGCCGCGAAGGAGACGCTGAAGGCGGACGTGCTGAAGGTCGGCCATCACGGCTCGGATACGTCGACGACCGCCGCGTTCCTGAAAGCCGTCGCGCCGAAGTATGCGGTCATCAGCGCCGGGGCAGACAATAGCTACGGACATCCGAAGAAGACGATTATCGACCGGTTGACCGGCGCGAAGGCGACGGTGTACCGGACGGATATGAAAGGCACGGTGACGGCCGTATCGGACGGGACGAAACTGACATTCGGAACGGTAAAATGATAGAACGAGGCATCATCGATCGGTTCGAGGGAGACATCGCGGTCATCGAGTTCAGCGGAGGCACGCGGATCCGGGAGTATCGGCGAGAGGCGTTGCCGGCTGATGCAGTCGCGGGTGACGCGGTCATCTTGAGCGATGACGGCAAGCTGTCCCTTGATCCGGAGACGACGGCTGCCCGGAAGCGGGACATTCAAGACCTGATGGATGAGCTGTTCGAATAGCACGCGAAGTAGACTACGATTCGGCCGCAAGCCGTTTCGTAGTCTTTGTCGATTGTCCTAGTAGTACCATGATTCGCGCTGCCAATGTACGCGGTAATTCAGTCCTATTTTCGGATGGGGGTCATCCGTTTCGCAATGTATTCGGTATTTCAGTCCTATTTCGGAGTTTCGGCCACCGGACGCGTAATAAACGTGATTTTTCAACTATTTTCCCCGAAACCGGCCATTCAGTGCGCTATATATTCGATTTTTCAAACACAATTTCGAAATCGCTCCTCTACCGCATACGCATCCTATCAGCACCCGCACCGGCATCCGCCCACCACATCCGCCGATGCCACCACGTCCCCTCACAACCCCAGCTTCTGCCCGCGCTCCAGCCGCTGGATCTGCAGCTCCCCGGCGTTCGCCAGCTCCCGGAACTGGCCGATTGTCTCGCGCATGCGCGGCAACGCTTCCTGCTTGTAGGTGCTGATCGAATCGAGCGCGGACAGCACGTCGGTGAACGCCTGCTTGAGCGTCTCCACGGAAATGCTCGATTCCAGCGATTGCTTGTGAATCGCAGCGCCTTGCTCCTTCAGCATTCTCGACGTGCCGCTGATGAGCGCGTCGGTCGTCTGGTTCAGCAGCTCGATTTTCTTCAGGACGATCCGCTGGTTATACAGCGCGCTGGCTACGGTTACCGAGATTTTCAAGGCGGACACCGTCACGTTGCGGGCGCGGTCGACGCCGCGGATCAGCTCCTTGTTGTTGCGCATGACGACCTCGATCGCCATAATGCCTTGCTGGTTGACGACGAGCATCTGCTGCAGATCCATCACGCGCTGGCGCAGCGGGAACAGCACCTCCTCGGTGATGAACCGGATCTTATCCTCCGACTCGCCGCGCGCCTTCGCCGCATCGATCTGCATCTCGATCTCCGTATCCATGAGCGTGCCGAGCTGGATCTCCTTCTGCAGCTTCTTCGTCAGTTCCCGCAGCGTCTGCTGCTCGAACAGGAGCGTCGTATTGTCGTTCTTGAGCACGATCTTGCCCTTGTCGAGCGAGACGATGATGTCGGAGATGACCGAGTCGGCCTTCTGATACTTGGCGAAATAAGCGCGGAGCGGGTTGAAAAACTTGCCGAGGATGCCGGTCTTCGCGAAGTCGACGGCGCTCGGGTCAAGGTCCTTCAGCTGGTGCTGCAGCGCGGTCAGCCCTCTGGCCACTTGGCCGCCTTCGTCGCCCGTCTTGGATAACGTGCCGACGGACACCCGCAAGAGGGCGTTCTTCTCGGAGGACGACTTCATCGAGTTCATGCCGAAGCTGTCGATCGACTGAAGGATGCTTTGACGCTTCTCCGCCGATTCAAGGTCGAGCGCCAGGATCGAAGAGACGTTGTTCTTGGCCAGCTCCTGCAGCTGGGCGACCTCCTCCGGCACCGGCTTCACTTGCTCCTCGATCGCGGTTTTCAGCGTCTCGGGATTAACGACTTCCATCGTGAACGACATGCGGACTCCTCCTTATTAGCAGGTACGGACTTACATTTGCACGTTGAGCAGATTGCCGATTTTGTACACGACGTCGTCGGTATCCGCATTGATGCTCGCGGCCTCGTTAATGCCGGAGATGCTCTGAAGCGCCTGAATGTTCGCGTTGTAGCCGATCGTGTAGATCGGAATCTTATAGCTCTCGATGAGCCCGCGGATATCTTCGAGCGAATGGCCCTGGTTCGTCTCTCCGTCGCTAAGCACGAAGATGAGCGGCTTCGCGCCGGGGTTCGCGGCCAACTCGTCTTGCAGCAGCTTGATCGCGACCACGATGCCGTCGAACGTCGCGGTGCCCCCGCCGGCTTGCAGATTGTCGATCGCGCCGACGAGCAGCGACTGATGGTTCGCGTCGTACTTGCCGATCGGCACGTCGATCGTGACCGTATCGGAGTAGGAGACGAAGCCGATCCGGTTGTCGCGGCCCAAGTACTTCTGCCCGTTCAACAACGACTCCTTCAGTCGCTTCAGCGGATCGCCCTCCATGCTGCCGGATACGTCGGCGACGAAGACGGCGGATATCGGCTTGTTGCCGTTCTTCTTCTCCTTCCACAGCTTCTGGGCGGAAGCGAGGAGGCTGCCGTCGACCGGCGCCAACTCCGAAGCGTAATCCTCAAGCCCGTTGAATCCCCGGTTGTTCGCCAGTTCCTGGTACTGAGCTTGCCCCGCGAAATCCGCGAACTTCTTCACGATGTCGAGCTTCTCCGGCGGAAGATCCCCGAGCGCGTATAGCGGACTGTCATGCCGGACGCCGAACGGCGTGAACACGTAGCCGTCCTTCAGGTCGTCGGCGTTCGCGTATTGCTGATACTCGAAGACGAAGGCGTCCAGCATGCCGGACTTCGCCGCCTCGCGCATCTGCAGCGTCGTCGACGCAAGGAACGGCACGTTCGCTTGGAATCGCTCGAAGCCTTGCACCGCCTGTTCCCCGAGCAGGTCGGCGCCTCCGAACGTCGTCAGCGCGGTGACGAGGAAGTTCAGCCCCGTCGAGCTGGCGAACGGATCGGTATAACCCATCGCCAGTTCGCCGGCGGCGATCGCGTCGGTAATCGTCTTCACGTTCACGGAGCCGTACTTGTCGACGAGCTCGTCGTACTTGGCCTGCGATGTCACGATGCCGGCTACGTTGCCGACGAGTCGCTTCGCGACGAGTTCGATCTTGGTGCCTTGCGCCTTGACCATCTCGCCCCACAGCTCGTTGGAGGGCGTATACGCATCCGGGACGTGCTTCCCTGAACGGATGTAATCCGCGGCCGTGCCCGACGCGATATTGCGTATCTTGACCGACACGGGCTTGCCGTCTACCTCGATGCCGGCTCCGTTGAACGCGGTCGCGACTTCGTTCAGCCAGCCGTCGTTGCCGGTTCCGGACTTCTCCGTGGAGGAGAAAATCTCGATGTAATCGGGCGTCGCGTTGTCTACCGATACCGGATACTTGTCGATGTCCGGAAGCGAATCGCCTACGGAGACGGGATCCAGGTCGATCTGTCCCTTGATCGGCGCGGCGGTCGTTACGGATATGCGCCCGTACAACTTGTCGAGCCGCTTCGCCGAATCCTCCGCCGTCGTCTCGGAATCGCTCTTGCCCCAGTCCGACGTCAGCCGGATGCCGTAATACACGAGCGCGAACGCGATCGCCGCGATGGCGACGAAGATCGCGAGCGTTCTGCCCTTCGCCATGACCAACCATCCCCCTCTATGATCTATAGAATTTCGTCTGGCGGATCAACTCGTCGATCTCGATCATGCCCGGCATCGCTTCGATCGTCTCGTAATCCGTGCTGTCCAGCCGGGACACTTCGAGCAGAAGCTTATCCAGCTTGAGCAGAATTTCTTCGTTCGCCCCCACGGCGCCGGATACGTAGGCCGTATATTGCCGGTACAGCTCGCTCCGTTCCCGAACGAGCTTGTCGGACAGGTGCGCGGGTCTTGGTTCGCCCGCGAACTTGTCGTACTCGGCGGCGTCGAACACCGTCAGCTTGTTCACGATGCCGCGGATGTTCAGGTAGAAGAGGGAATGGACGTCGCGAATGACGGAGCCGAACCGCTTGTAGCTCAGCTCGCTCGGGTCGAACCGCTGGCCGAGGACGGAGAGCAGCGCGTCGTGCTTCTTGTTCATGCGATCGATCTGCTCCAACGCCATCCCGATATCGGCCTTCAGCGCCTTCACGTGCTTATGGCGGCGAAGCGCTTCTATGTAATCGTCGCTCGTCTGCAGTTCGCGAACGGACGTCTTGTCGGGCGGACGAAGCAGCAACGCGTACGTTCCGTATAGCAGCGCGAGCACGCTCATGAAGACGAAGGTAACGCCGAAGGCGGACTCGAGCGCGTTATCGCCGCCGATGCTCACGCCGAACAATCCCGGAGACAGCACGACGATATCGAGGAGGGCGATGCCGGAGATCAGCCCGAACAGCTTCAACAACCGATTCATCCGATCTCCCCCTCTTGCTTGGCATGAAAGCCCGTTATCCATGAATATGTCGTTAACGGCTCTAACTTGTATCAATCGTCGCGCGAGATTGACAATTTCTAGCAGCTTGTACATAATAGAGTCATATGGTAATCGATCGGGGGAGCACCTCGCCAAAGCCGGACACGGGACGTGTTGCTTTGTCGGGGTGTTTTTCGCATCATGGGGAGGAAGAAACGTGAGCGGGAAAAAAGAGGACGATCGCGTCAAGGAGCAGCTCGTGACGTACGACGTATACGCGGCGATGCCGGAGGACGGGCACCGGTATGAAATCTTCGACGGGGTGCTGGAGATGATGTCGCCGGGGCCGTCGACCGTGCATCAAGGGATTGGCATGGAGTTATCGTTATTGCTGAGCCGAAGCTGTAAATCCGACTACGTCATCTTGACCGCGCCGCTGGACGTCATCTTGAGCCGCATGAACGTGCTGCAGCCGGACATCGTCATGGTTCATCGCAGCCGTATGGAGATCCTGACGATGCGCGGGATCGAGGGGGCGCCGGATCTCGTCGTCGAGGTGCTGTCGCCGGGCTCCCGCAAGCGGGACCGCGTCCGCAAGCTGCCGATCTACGCGAAGCATGGCGTGCCGGAGTATTGGATCGTCGACCCATCCGCACGGACGTTGGAGCAGTTAACGCTGGCAGGCGGCAAGTATGAGGCGAGCAACCTGTTCGAGGAAGACGACGTCGTCGCATCGGAGAAGCTATCCTGCGTGTCGTTCAAGGTCAGCGAGCTGTTCGCGGACGAGAGCATACGTAGATTGCTGGGGAACTGATCCTGCTTCATAACGAGACCGCCAGGCATAGATGCCCTGGCGGTCTTCTTCATTGCCGGCTCCGATAGCCCGCCGGCGTCTCCCCGAGCTCTCGCTTGAACAGAGTGCTGAATTGCGCGGCGGTCGCGAAGCCGCATCGCCGCGCGACCGCCGATGCCGGCAAGTCGGTCTGCGCGAGCAGCATGCGAGCTTGGTCCAGTCGCTTGCTTAGCATGTACTTCATCGGAGACTGGCCGTACCGCAGCTTGAATAGATGCCTGAACCGATGGTAGCTATAGCCGGACATCGCGGCGAGCCGCTCCAGCCCGATATTCTCGTTATAGTGCTCGTCGATATAATTGCGCGCGAACCGGATATGTTCTTCCGGCTGCTCCGGCACCGGGCGGCTGTTCCTGCGGCAATGCCCGATCAGGATCTCGCCCATGCTCAGATCGAGCTTCATCCCATAATAATCGGGCTTATCGGTCATCTCCACTCGCATCGAGAGCAGCAGCCGTTCCATCGTTCGCTCCTCGTCGTCGTAGAATATGCCCTCGTCCGGCTGCGGCAGCCGCGAGTCCTGAATCCGAAATCCGGCGCACAGCACTTCGGTGGCTTCGATCCGGGTTTCGTCGTGAACGGTTTCCGGACGAATGATCGCGTACGCATGCGGGGCGTATCGATACTCGGCTCTGCCGATCCGGGTCGTGCCATGGCCTTGACGGTAATAGACGATTTCGTAACAGCGATGCCGGTGCATGGAAACGTAGCTATTCGCGGCATGCAGGGCTTGGAAGATGAAGTCCGTGCGGGCGATCATCGCGAGGTACCTCCGAAGCGTTCGAGTAGGTTGCATCATGTAGCCAGATCATGAAATAACATAGCCAGATCGTTAAACCGATATATTCGCCGTTCGCTTAAGATATTCCTATGTACTGCCGCTAATCGTGCATGTCGAGAAAATTCAAATCGTATAACCGACGGAGGTTCAACCAACCATGGAATATCCGAAGCTTACCGAACAATGGCGCATCGAACGGCTGACGCCGCCGAGCGGTCCCTTGCGCATGGTGCTGGACACGGACACATTCAACGAGATCGACGATCAATTCGCGTTGGCTTACGCGATCCTGTCGCCGGAGCGCGTGACGCTGGATGCCGTATACGCCGCTCCTTTCTTCAACGATCTATCGACCGGCCCCAAGGACGGCATGGAGAAGAGCCACCAAGAGATCCTCCGCATCTACGAACGATTCGGTCTTCGTTCGGAAGGCGTCGTCTTCGCGGGCTCCGAAAGCTACTTGCCGGACGCGAAGACGCCGGTCGACAGCCCGGCCGCGCGCGACCTCGTCGCCAAGGCGCTGGCGATGCCGGACGACGAGCCCCTCTACGTCGCGGCGATCGGGGCGATCACGAACGTCGCGTCCGCGATCCTGCTGGAGCCTTCCATCGTCCGGAAGATCGTCGTCGTCTGGTTGGGCGGACATCAGCTGAGCTGGCGGGATACGAACGAGTTCAACCTGCAGCAGGACCTGCACGCGACGCGGGTCGTGCTGGACAGCGGCGTGCCGTTCGTCCTCATCCCGTGCATGGGCGTCGCTTCGCATCTGATTACGACGCTACCGGAGATCGAGCACTACGTGCGGGGCAAAGGGGAGATCGGGGACTTCCTGGCCGAACGTTACGAAGAATGCAGCGGCGACCATTTCGGTTATTCGCGCGTCATCTGGGACTTGTCCGCCATCGCCTACCTCGTGAATCCATCTTTCGTTCACACCGATCTTATGCATAGTCCGCTGTTGTCGGAGCAGAAGACGTGGAGCTTCCACCCGGGTCGTCATTTCATCCGCAACGCCTATATGTTGGACCGGGATGCCATCTTCCGCGATCTGTTCCGCAAGCTGGACGAACACGCGAAGGGCGAGCGGTAAGCCGCTCGTTTGAATTGACCTTCCGCTATGCTACAATACGGGAATTGAGTCTGTAGCAGACGAGGGAGGCGCACGGTCAGGACATGCTTATTATCGGAATCGCGGGGGGCACCGGATCCGGCAAAACAACGGTAGCCCGTTCCGTCATCGAACGCCTCGGAGCGGACAAGGTGACGTTCATTTCGCAGGACAATTACTATAAAGACCATCCGCACCTCTCGATGGAGGAGCGCGAGAAGATCAACTACGATCACCCGCTCGTCTTCGACAACGACCTCATGATCGAGCATTTGAAGATGCTGAAGGAAGGGCGTGCCGCGCAAGCGCCCGTGTACGATTTTCCGACCCATTCGCGCTTCAAGGACAAGACGGTCGAGCTGCGCGCCTGCAACATCGTCATCATTGAAGGGTTGCACGTGCTGTCCGACGAGAATCTGCGCGCGATGCTCGACATCAAAGTGTTCGTCGACACCGATCCCGACGTGCGCATCCTGCGTAGGGTACTGCGGGACATCGAAGAGCGCGGTCGTTCGATTCAATCGATTCACGACCAGTACTTGAAGACGGTGAAGCCGATGCACGAAGCGTTCATCGAGCCGTCCAAGAAATATGCCGACCTCATCATACCCGAAGGCGGGCAGAACGAAGTCGGCATCCAAGTGCTCTCTATATTGACGGAGAAGTATTTGCAAGCGAAGCGAGACTAGCCTGGCGGGGTCGCGGCGCTTCCCGTGTGCTCGATCCGGCCGAAGCCGATCGCGGTTATTCTTTCGTTAAGCTCTGCCCGTGTGAGGCGGGTAGTGGACCGCCGAGCCGATGATGACGACTACGCTGCCCAAGGCGAAGTACAACCTGACTTGCCTGTCGTAATCGCCGTCGTCCGAAATCGAATAGATCGTGATCTTGGCATCGTCCGCCGTAGCGGTATAGACGACTTGAGTGGCGTTCACCGTACGCGTCCAGAACTCGTCGAATTCGTTCACCTCGCGGCTCAGATCGGATACCGTATACTCGTTCTCGAATCTTGCCATGCTTCATCACCTCCTACATGTACAAGCTATTCGAGTGCGAGAGATTCGGTATGTGCCATTATCGCAGAAGAATCGCGGATATTGATATGTTGCTAGACTTCGCGAAGTCCGGAACGAACGCTTCGTTCGTTTCGGGCTTTTTTTCTATCGGCATGCTATTCTAGAATTTGGTATTTGGGAGCCGCTCTTGCGAAATCGGGATTTTCCCCGCATACCATCAGTCCCATGCCCCAATCGATATGAACGTTCTTCGTCGGAACATCGCTCGCGTCGCGGTATTGGAAGAGCACGTTGCGCCGCGTTCTCTCGCTCCGGTTGCTCTCCGAGCCGTGAATCGTCATGTAGTTGAAGAAGAGCACGTCTCCCGCGTCGGCCGGACAGGGCGTACCGTCCGTAATCGGATATTGCTTGTGATTCAAGTAATGGGATCCGACGTGCGGGAGGTCGCCGCCGAGGTGGGAGCCGGGGATTACCCGAAGACAGCCGTTCCGCTCGTCCGCGTAGTCGAGATGGACGCTCGCGGCCAACATCGTATCGTTCAAGTGTGGAAAATAAGGCTTATCCTGGTGCATCGGGAACGCGGCTCCGACTTCCGGCGGTTTCACGAGCATTTTCGAGTGATGCAACTGCACGTTGGGACCGATAATCCGCGACAACACGGCAACCATGTTCGGATGCGTCGCAGCGCGCGTGAATGACGCGTCATGATAATGCACGTCATGGAAGCCTTTCAACACGAGCTTCTTCATTTCTTCGGGAGGCATGAAGTCTCCTTGCCAAGCGTCATTGCGATCGGCCTTCGCGGCCGCGGCGCGCTTAATGATTTTGTCGACCGCTTCGCGCATCCGTTCCACTTCTTCGGGGCCGAACACCCCTTTAACCAACAGGTAGCCTTGCTCTTTGTAGAAATCCACGTCTTTCTCCGAAATCGCAATCATCGTTACCGGCCTCCATCGTCATATTGTGTCGTTCCTTCTCTAGCTAGGATGATAGCAAGAAGGAGTAGATGTCGTCTTTGGCTCGGGAAGACGCGTTGTTGTACAAAACGGACATCGGTTCAGGAGGCGAACGCCGTGCATGCCATTCAGGAAAGCCATTCCCGGCTGAACGAATACGCCGTTGCGATCGATTCCGATCGCGCTGCGTTCAAAATCCATTACTGGGGCGCGGTCGCCAAGCTTCCGACGAACCCGGTGCACCGGCATTCCTTCTTCGAGATTTGCTACGTGATGGGGGGCGAGGGGGAATACATGGACGACGGCAACCTGTACCCTCTGGCTCCGGGAGATCACTTCTGTTCCCGGCCGGGCGTCACCCATCAAATCCGAACGGACGAAGGCTTGTTCCTGCTGTACGTCGCCTTCGAACTTGATCTTTCGCGAACGGTGCCGGAGGCGATAAGCCAGTTCGACGAAATGTCCGTTCACGGCGTCCCCTGGGTTCGCGAACCGGTACCGGGTCCGACCGCCTTGCTGTGGCAGTCGCTGCTGCTGCATGATTCGCCGGGCGGAGCGCTGCAGGAACCGTCGCTGCAGCTTGCGATCTGCGCCTTGCTCCACTCGTTCCCCGCGCTGTTCGGCCCGGCCTCGAGCAATCGCGCCGCCGGACGCCGGGCGTCGAGTCTGCTCCGGCAAGCGAAGCTGTTCATCGGCGACAATATCGCCAGCCCGCTTACGCTGTCCGCAGTCGCCGGCTATTTGAACGTGTCCGAGCGCCACTTGTCCCGCTTGTTCAACGACGGGATCAAGGAGAGCTTCACGCAGTACGTCCGAGCGGAGCGGGTGCGGCAGGCCGCAAAATGGCTCGCGACGAGCGAGCTTCCGATTAAGGAAATCGCCGAGAAGGTCGGATTCGGTTCGGTGCATTATTTCACGCGCTCGTTCGCGAGGGAGAAGCAGATGCCCCCGGGCCAATATCGAAGCCGTTATCGGGAGTGAAGGCGTCCTGAATAAAATTTAACAAAACTCTCGATCAAGCCTCGGAACGAAGCTCGGAACGGCGGAAGATGAACGCGGCGTTAACGGAATGTTCGGCGAAAATCAGTATCGTAAACCGCGCGTTAGACGGATGTAAAATCGCTGCTTCGGTCGCCCGAATCCCGCTCCCCTAGCGGCGGGAGAGCGATTTACAGGTACGGCGGGGCTTCGCTATAGTGGAGGTAATCGCACTCTACTTAGGAGGTACGCCAGATGTCCAAGACGTATACGAACGCGGTTCGCGCCGCGATATTAATAGCGATGATGGCGACGATCGCCGTCTTCCCTCTGCTGCGCACCGGTTACGCGCATGCCTCGAACGCGAGCTCCACGGTGCTGGAGCTATCCGATTCTCGCACGATGCTGACCTTCTCGATCGACGAGAAGTCCGCGATCGAGCTGAGCGGCGGCGATCTCGATCTGAACGGCACGATGGACGATTACGAGTTCGACGCCATTCGCGAGCTGTTCGAAGCGCTGTTGCTCGACCAGCTCGCGCTGTCGGTAGACGGCGAGCGTGCGCAGCGGGTCAGAACGGCAAGCTTCGGTATCGTTCGCGAAGAAGGGACGGCGCGAGCCGTTCTGCAAGCCGAGTTCCCGCCGGCCGGCGCAGGATCGGACGTCGACTTCGCCGATCGGCTATACGAGGGCATCGCTTCCTCCGGTTACGCGAACGCGTTGACGGTTCGGGAAGGCTCGTCGAGCGTAGCGGCGGTGTTATCCGGAGTGCATCGTACTTGGGACAATAGGAACGAATCATAGAAACATCATGTAACGGCCCGCCCCGATCCATATCCTGGGGCGGGTTTTGCATGTCCGCCGCATGGTATACTAGCATGAACCTATCGAACGGGTGCTAGAATCGGCGACGGAATAGAAGGAGCAAGACGCAACATGCAATCCCATACGGAGGCGTTCTTCGAACGCAAAACGATAGAGCTTGGCATCGTCCTGAACGACGAGCAGCGCCGGGCGGTGCTACATACGGAGGGCCCGTTGCTGCTGCTGGCGACGCCGGGCTCGGGGAAGACGACGACGCTCATGATGCGCATCGGTTACTTGATCGAGGAGAAGGGCGTCAACCCTTCGCGCATTAAGGCGGTCACGTTCAGCCGGGCGTCGGCGGCGGAGATGAAGGATCGGTTCGCGCGGTTTTTCCCGGGCGTGCCGACCGTCGATTTTTCTACCATACATAGCTTGGCGTTCGAGGTCGTCCGGCATTATTTTCGCGGAGCGGGGAAGACGTTCGAGATGATCGAAGGAGACGGGGACCGGGAGGATGCGTCCCCCGGCGTGCCTAAGCCGCATAAGCGCATGATGCTTCGCGAGCTGTTCCGATCGATCAACGGCGACAACATGACCGACGACCAGTTGGACGAGCTGACGACCTATATTAGCTATCTTAAGAATAAAATGATTCCGGAGTCCGAATGGCCGCTCTATAAGACCGACGTGCCGGAAGCGGAGCGGATCGTGCGCGCCTACGAGGCGCTGAAGCGGGAAGACCCGGAACGCTTGCTGCTCGATTACGACGACTTGCTGACGATGTGCGAGCAGGCGTTCGAGGGGCGCCCGGCGCTGCTTCGGCGGTACCAGGAGCGTTATGACTACGTGCTGACGGACGAGAGCCAGGATACGTCGCTCGTGCAGCACCGGATCGTCGAGAAGCTCGTGCGGCCGCACGGCAATCTGTGCGTCGTGGCCGACGACGACCAGTCGATCTACGGCTGGCGCGGGGCGGAGCCCGAATATCTATTGAACTTCAAGGATGCGTACCCGAATGCGGTTACGTTGTTCATGGCGCGCAACTATCGTTCGTCCGCGGACATCGTTAACGTCGCTAACCAATTCATTAAGCGCAATAAATACCGGTACGAGAAGCACATGACGACCGACAATCCGCTGCTCGTCCCGATCGCGATCAAGAGCTTCTCGGCGTATCCGAAGCAGACGAAGTATATCGTCCAGGAAGTGCGCAAATCGGCGGATCTGGCCGAGACGGCGGTGCTCTACCGCAACAATTCGTCGTCGATCGCGCTCATGAACGCGCTCGACCGCGCGGGCGTTCCGTTCTACATGAAGGACGCGGACAACCGCTTCTTCTCGCATTGGGTCGTCTTGGACGTGCTCAATTTCATGCGCATGACGTTCACCGACCGGAGGCCCGAGCTGCTAGAGAAGATTCACACGAAGCTGAGCGGCTACGTGACGAAGCAACAGGTGGCGCAGCTAATGACGATACAGAACGGGGAATCGGTATTCGATAACCTGCTCGAGCACGTGCCATTGCAAGGCTATCAGGTCGAGCTGATCAAGCAAGCGAAGGAGACGTTCTCGGAGATGCGGGGAATGCCGCCGCAAGCGGCGATCGGCGTCATCCGGGAGCGACTCGGCTACGAGAAGGCGATCGAGAAGATGTGCGATAAGCTCGGCTTCCGTAAGGAGTATTTAATCGGAATCCTTAATACGTTGGAGGAGATCGCGGAGCCTTTGGAGACGATGGAGGCGTTCGCCGCCAGGCTGAAGGAGCTGGAGAAGGCGCTGAAGCAGGCGAAGGCGAGGCGGGGGCAGAACGCGGTTACGCTGTCCACGCTGCACAGCTCGAAGGGGCTCGAGTTCAAGCAAGTGTTCATGGTCGACCTGGTCGAGGGCGTCATCCCGGCATCCGAGGAGATCAAGACCGGAGCGGCCGGCGGCTCGAAGGGCATGGGCGGCAACATCGAAGAGGCGACCCGGCTGTTCTACGTCGGCATGACCCGCGCGAAGGAGCGGCTGGAGCTGATCACGTACCAGGAGCGGGACGGCGCGAAGGTAACGGAATCGCGGTTCGTGTCGGCGGTCAGGGATATTATGAATCCGGCGAAGGATCGCGTGTACGGCGAAGTACGCGCCGTACCCAAGGGGGGCAAGCCGAGCGCCGGCGGGACGTCCGCCGCGTTCGTCGCCGACGACATACCGCCGAACGCGATCGTCCGCCGCGCCGGCTTGTCCGTCGGCCTCGCCGTCTCCCATCGCGTATTCGGCATGGGCAAGATCGCGAAGCTGGACCGCGAGCAGTTGCGCATCCGGTTCCCGGACGGCGAACGCTCGCTGTCGATCTCGACGTGTCTCGAGCGGGGGCTGTTGGTTCCGGTCGAGGGGCTGGAGGAGTAGGGCTGGTAATGCGGCGGGCGTAGATGCAGCAGTGCGATGGAATCGTGATATCGATGTCGCCGAGCCGATTTTCGCGCAGTAACACGATAAAACCGCGCTACTGAGCGCCGCCGGGCCGAAACTTGGGCTGTAACACGGTAAAAACCGCGCTACTGAGCTCCGCCGGGCCGAAACTTGGGCTGTAACACGGTAAAACCGCGCTACTGAGCTCCGCCGGGCCGAAACTCGCGCTGTAACACGATAAAACCGCGCTACTGAGCACCGGCGGGCTGAAACTCGCGCTGTAACACGGTAAAACCGTGCTATTGAGCTCCGCCAAGCGGAAACTCGCGCTGTAACACGGTAAAACCGTGCTACTGAGCTCCGCCGCGCTGAAATTGGCCAGTAGCACGATATAGCCTCGCCATGCTGCCGGTATATGACGGGATCATGACGCTCTTGGGTTCGAAATTACCAAAAGTTAGAGAAAAATGTGGCAACATTCGACAGAATCTCCGATAATACTAGGTAGGACAGATGCCCTTCATTCGCAATCGCGAAGGCGGGATTCCTCTGTCATTTGCAAAGTACGGGAGTGATCGGAATTGTTGTCTATTCGACGCGCGAATCGGACGCTGCTGGCGTTCGTTCTCTTATGGGTTACCGTAATCGCCTGCATCGGCGCGGAGGAAGCCTCCGCGGCAACGTCGCGGGTGGCCGTCATTAAGGAATTGAAGGGCGCCGTCAAGGTGAAGAAGGCGGGAGGCTCCAAGGAATTCACCGCATTCGCGAAAATGAGCCTGAACGAAGGGGACGTGTTGGCGACGGGGGAGGGAGCGACCGTCGTGCTTCAGTTCGCCAACGGCACGAAGGAAGACGACAAGATGACGGTGTCGTCGAATACGAAGCTAACATTCTCGAAGTTGTCGGATAAACGCGGCACGACGACGAAGGTGAGCATGTACCAAGGCTCCGTATGGGTCGACGTTCGGTCGATCTCCACGTCGAACGACGAGTTCACGTTAGAGACCCCGACGGCGGTCATGGGCGTCCGCGGCACGCATCTGCTCGTCAGCGTCGATCCGGCGACGGGGGATACGCGGTTGACCGTAGCGGCCGGCGTCGTCCGCACGGAGACGAAGGTCTCCGGCGGCGGTCGGGAAGAGGACGTTTATCCGACCCAGCGAGCGATTATTACGGGGGATGAAGAGGAGCGGCAAGGAGACATCTACATCGCCCCGGTCGATCTGTCGCTGCTCATGAGCCAGAGCGACGCGAACATCGTGTCGGCGATACTCGGCAGCGCCGCGGATATCGTCGACGAGAACGCGGATTACGCGGAGCGATACGAGGAAGAAGGGTTGCCTGAGCAGCTCGGCGACTCGGCTGCGGATTTGGCGCGCTTCAAGGCGAACACGGAGCATTTGTTGGGCGCTATTGCCGACCAAGCGGTGAAGGACGGATTGTTGACTCAAGCGCGGCTGGAACAAATCGTCGAGGAAGTGAAGCAACAGTCCGGACTGACGCTGGATTTGACGAAGAAAACGCTTGAGGTTACCTCCGAGGAGAAGCGGACGCAAGAGGATCAGCTCCGACTTGAAGAAGAGCGCAAGCAGCGGGCGGAGGAGCTTCGCAGGCAGGAGCAGGAGCGTCGCCTAGCCGGCGAAGCACTGGCGAAGCAGCTCGAAGAGGAAAAGAAACGGCAGGCGGAAGCGAATAGAAAAGCAGGGGAAGATCGGAAGAAGAAGGCGCTGGAAGCTTACGAGAGCCGGTTGACGGAAGCGGAGAAGCTCGCGTTCGAGCAGGAGAAGAAGCGTCGGGAAGCGGAGCTTTCGGGGGCGAGCGCGCCGCCGCCGTCTACGCCGTCTACGCCGTCAACACCGCCGCCGTCAACACCGCCGGTGCCTTCGGATGACGCGACGCTTAGCGATCTTCGGGTCAATGGGACGACGATAGCAGGCTTCTCGGCCGGCGAGACGGATTATCTCTTGCCTGTATCGGCGGAAACGTATTCGCTGTCAATCTCTCCGTTCGCGGCCGCCGGCGCGACCGTCACGGTCGCCGGTCATTCGGTCTCCAGCGGAGCTGCTCGCAACGTAAGCCTAAAGGCGCCTGGCCTTGACACGTTCATTGCGGTCGTCGTGACCGCGGAGAACGGCGCGAACAAGAAGACGTATACGATCGCGGCTCGCCGCGCGGCCGTTCCGCCTCCGGTGAACATGCCGCCGACGGACATCGTGTTGACTAGTCCGATCGTAACGGAAGAGTCTCCGGTAGGTACGTTCTTCTCGGGCATCTCCGCGGCCGATCCGGACAGCGGTCCTCCGTTCGTCTATGAGCTCGTATCCGGCGTAGGGGATGACGATAACGGCTCGTTTTCTATCGCGTTCGACAACGATTACGGCGTCTATCGGCTGGCCGTTAACGCTAGAATCGACTACGAGACTCAACCGATATACAGCATTCGCCTGAGGGCGACGGACAGCCAGGGAGCATCGTTCGAGAAGGCGTTGCAGATTGAAGCCTGGAACGTGAACGAACCGCCGACCGCGATCGAGGTTGCGGGACTGACCGTCAGCGAGGACGAGCCGTTGTCGGGATCCTTGGCTCCTTATGTCGGCGACCCGGACGCGAACGCGACGCTTGCTTACGTCTGGCAACCGCCTTCGTTCGGAACGGTGACAATCGAGTCCGACGGCAGCTTCGAATACATGCCTAATGCCAACTATGTCGGAGCGGACAGCTTCCTGTACAAGGTGTCCGACGGTCAAGCGTATTCCGATTACGCGACCGTGTCGATTACGGTCTTGCCTATCGACGATGCGCCTACGAATCTCGTGCTCTCTAACGAGAGTTTCGCGGAGAATATCGCTATCGGTTCGATTATCGGCCAATTCAGCGCAGTCGATCCGGACGACGGCGATACGTTCACGTACGAGCTAGTCGCAGGTACGGGAGGGCAAGACAACGGGGCGTTCGCGGTCGTAGGCAACGAGTTGTCCTCGACTTCTGCGTTCAACTACGAGACGAAGAGCAACTATAGCATCCGGGTGCGCGTCACCGATTCCGACGGATTAACTTTTGAGAGGGCATTCGCGCTCGTGGTCGCGGACGCCAACGAATCTCCGACTAATATCGCCCTTGACGACGCAAGCTTCTACGACTACACGACCGGCGGTACGGAAATCGGAACGCTGAGCGCGACCGGCGGGACGGGACTTATCGCGTATACGCTCGTAACCGGATCAGGAGACGACGATAACGGAATGTTCGCGATCAGCGAGAGTCGTCTACGGACTTCCGCGTCTTACGACGACGGCTTCAAGGGCAATTACCATATACGAGTTAAGGCTTCATCTTACGAGGGTTCATACGAGAAGAGCTTGACGATCTCGACGTCCAATTCGTTCGTATACTCGGATATTCTGAGCTATGCGGGCAACGACAAGATTACATCTACGGCGTTCTCCTCGACGGGAATCGTTAGGGTTAACGGACACGAATTTATCGGCAGCCTGTCGTCCGCGGCGCTCGGATATCAAGTCGCGTTCAGGGCAGACGTAAGCCGGGCTACTTCCGTCTATGTCAACGGAAGCGCATCGCCGCTCGCTCCGGTAGGGGGACGTTACTACTTCGATATCGTATCCGGGTGGAACGAAGTCGTCTCGCAAGTCGAAGGACCGGGCGGGGTCGAGGGTGAATACGCCTTTCATATTTGGGTCGGCGACGCACCGCCGGATTCCATGGCGCTGACCGGCATTCAAGCGAAGGACAACGGGGCATCCCTCGTGTCTACGGGCGTCGATGGGATTAACCCGCTCGTCTGGTACGCGCAGGTACAACCGGGGGCCTCATACGTTGATATATCCGCGCAGTTCGCAGACGAAGATACGGAGGTCCGCAGAGTCGTTCTCAAAGAGGGCCAAGAAGCCGAGAAAGTCGGAACGTTGCCGAATGGCTACAGGATTCCTTTTGCCGGAATGGCTACTTACGCCTTCATCCACGCGGTCGACGAAGATGGGAATTCGTTCGTTTATAAGCTGATCGTCGGAACGGAGTCGATCGACGTCGGCCTCTCCGACGTCAAGCTGATCGGACGGATCTGGGCAGGCTACAGCGTGGAGAAGCCTTTGTCCCTGATCGCCGGAACGGCGACGTACGTCATGGCATATGGTCTCGAATCCGGAGGGCACTCGCCCTATATGCTATCGGTCAAACCGATCGCGAACGATTATAACCAGACGATCCGCGTGAACGGCGAAACCGTTGGCAGCGGCGGAACATCGACTTGGACTTCCTTCTCGACGACGGAGCAAGCCGTCAACGTCGAGGTGACCGCGCAATCGGGCAGGAAAGCGAAGTATACGATCAACGCCACGCGGCCGCTTTCGAATACGACCGCCCTGAGCCATTTAACGCTGTCGGGCATTCCGCTGACATTCTCGAATGCCACGTTAAGTTATTCGCTTGGCGTCGCCGTCGGGGTTAATTCGACAACGGTCTCGGCTCCGGCCATCGATTCGAGGACGCAAGTTTGGATTAACGGGGTGAAGTCGACGAGTCGCACGTTCGACCTTTCGATATTGTCGACTTTGACGATTACGATCGAAGTCGTGGCCGAGAGCGGTGCCACCCAGACTTACGAAGTATTCATTACGCGTCTCCTGGTTTAACCCGAAATGATTGAACGGCCAAGGACCGAAGTCCTTGGCCGTTCTTTTTGCGCCTAACCCGGTAACTTCGCGAGAAACAGCATATGCGTCTGTGAGCGACGCGCGGGGCGTATTTTCCTCTGTTTAACGGCGCTATTCGCCTGCATCCTTCCCTTGTTCGCCCGGTTAGAAAGTTCTAAAATGGTGGCGTTAAAGGGTTTCGGGGGAAATTCGGGTAGGAAGTGATGCAGGCTTGAATTCGCAGCGTGTGCTCGTGAGTTACCTGAAGGAGAAGTGGCCGATGTACGCGCTGGCCGTGCTCTCGATCGTGGCGGCGAACGTGATCCAGGCGTATTATCCGAGGCTGCTCGGAAGCTTCACCGATCTATTGCAGCAAGGCGACATGACGCGCGACCGGGTGATCGAGTACAGCTTGTTGCTGCTCGGCATCGGCGTCTCGTTCGCCGTATTGGGCGGACTCGGACAGTATATCATCATGCGGCTCGGCCGAATGTTCGAGTTCGTGACCCGCCGCAAGCTGTTCGATCACTTCACGACGCTCAGCGAACGGTTCTACTCTACTAACGGCGTCGGTAAAATGCTCAGCTACGTCATGAACGACGTCACCGCGGTACGGGAATCGATCTCGATGGGCATCAACCAGACGACGAACGCCGCCATTCTGATCGTGTCGGCGGTCGCGATGATGCTGATCGGGGACATCCCGCTGTATCTGATCGCCGTCAGCGTCTTGCCGCTCGTCCTCATTCCGTGGATCGTCGTGACGTTCGGCCCGGTCATCCGCGGCCGCTCGAAGGAAGTACAGGAATCGCTCGCGCGCATGACGGAATCGGCGGAGGAGCAATTCGGGGGCATACGGGTGACCAAGAAGTTCGCCGTCGAGCGCATCATGATCGGACGGTTCGGCGAGACGGTCGACCGCATCCGCGATAAGCAGCTGAAGCTCGTGCGCGTGTCGTCGCTGTTCCAAGCGCTGATTCCGTTCCTGGGGACGCTGTCGCTCATCGTCGCGATCGTCTTCGGAGGCTATCTGACCATTCATCATCGGATAACGCTCGGCAACTTCGTGGCGCTGACGCTGTACGTGCGCATGATGGTGAACCCGCTGCAGCAGATCGGCAACGTCATCAACACGATGCAGCGATCGCGCGCCTCGCTCGAGCGCATCAACGACCTGCTTGCCACGAGAGGTGACATTATCGAGGCGGAGCAAGCCCAGTCGCGCGACCTGACCAACGCGGCGATCCGCATTCGGGGACTGACGTTCGCTTATCCCGATGCCGAACGGGAGGCGCTGCGGAACATCGATCTGGACGTCATGCCCGGCAAGACGCTCGGCATTCTCGGCAAGACGGGCAGCGGCAAGACGACGCTAGCGAAGCTGCTGCTGCGCGTCTACGAGCCGCCGGCCGGCACGATTCGGATCGGCGAAGCCGACGTGCGCGACTTGACGCTCGAGAGCTTGCGCGATCAGATCGCGTACGTGCCGCAGGACGGCTTCCTGTTCAGCACGACGATCCGCGACAATATCGCCTTCTATCGGCGGGACGCGGCGCTGAGCCAAGTCGAGGACGCCGCCAAGCAAGCGCAAATCTACGGCAACATCGTGGAGTTCCCCGACAAGTTCGAGACGAAGCTCGGGGAACGCGGCGTGACGCTGTCCGGCGGCCAGCGTCAACGAACGAGCCTCGCCCGCGGACTGATCAAGCGAGCGCCGATCATGATTCTGGACGACAGCGTCAGCGCGGTCGATTCGGTTACAGAGACGCGGATCGTCGAGACGTTGCGCGCGCGGCGGAAGAACAAGACGACGATCGTCATCGCCCATCGGATCAGCGCGCTCAAGCACGCGGACGAGATCATCGTGCTGGACGAAGGGCGGATCGCGCAGCGCGGCACGCACCGGGAGCTGCTCGCGCAGCGGGGCCTATACGCCGAGTTGCACGCGATACAGGAGGAGGGGACGCGCGATGCGAACTAATACGGAGACTCCTCCGGAAGCGAAGCCGCCGATCTTCCGCTTCCTGCTCGGTTACGCGAAGCCTCACCGCGGAACGTTCTTCCTGGTCGGCTTCTTCACCCTGCTCGCGATCGCGGCGGACCTTATGCAGCCTTACCTGGTCAAGATCGCGATCGACGACAACATCATGGCCGGCAAGAACGATTACGGCATGCTGCTCGTCATCTGCGGCGTCTATCTGGCCTTATCCGTACTTAGCTTCCTGTTCAACTACCTGCTGAACAATCTGCTCCAGCTGGCCGCGCAGAGTATCGTCGCGCGCATACGCAAAGACTTGTTCGAACATATCACGCGGCTGTCGATGAAGTTTTTCGACCGCATGCCGAGCGGCAGTCTCATTACGCACGTATCGAGCGACACGGAAGCGCTGAATCAGTTTTTCACGCAAGTGTTCATCAGCTTGATCCGGGACGGCATGACGCTCGTATTCATCCTCGCGATCATGTTCCACCTCGACGTAGAGCTGACGCTCTATTGTCTCATCCTGTTGCCGATCATTACGCTGATCGCGGTCTCGTTCCGCAGCTACATGCGCAAGACGTACCAGAATTCCCGGACGGCGCTGTCCAGGCTGATCGCCTTCGCGGCGGAGAACTTGGCCGGCATGAACCTGATTCAGGCGTTCCACCAGGAGAAGGAGCAGGTGAACCGGTTCACGGAACGCAACCGGACGTTCCTCGGCGCCAATCTGCGGGAAGTGCGGACCAACGTGCTCTTCAACCGTTCGTTCGATATGCTAGGCAATCTGTCGGTCGCGTTCGTTACGTGGTTGGGCGGCATGGCGGTGCTCGGCAAGTCGATCGAGTTCGGCGTGCTGTATGCGTTCATCACGTATATTCGTCAGTTTTTCCAGCCGATCAGCAATATTACGCAGCAATGGAACACGATGCAATCCGCTTCGGTCGCCGCGGGTAGGATCTGGAACCTGTTCGACACGAAGCCGGACGTAGGCGACGCGCATGCGCTCATCGAGATAGACCGGGAGAAGGTTCAAGGGCAAATCGACTTCAACGGCATTCGGTTCGCGTACGAGGACGGCCGTCCGGTCATTCATGGGCTCGATCTGCACGTCAAGCCGGGGGAGATGATCGGCATCGTCGGGGCGACGGGCGCGGGCAAGAGCTCGCTGATCGGCCTGCTCTGTCGATTCTACGACGTGAACGAGGGCAGCATCTTGATCGACGGCGTCGACGTTCGCGATATCCCGCAGGAGCAGTTGCACCGGATGATCGGATTGGTGCAGCAGGAGCCGTACTTGTACTCGGGCAGCATCGTCGATAACGTGCGCATGTTCGACGAGACGATCTCCCGCGAGGATGTCGTCCGGGCTTGCAAGCTCGTCGGGGCCGATCAGTTGATCGGTCGAATGAAGGACGGCTACGAGACGAAGTTATCGGAGCGCGGCAGCGGACTATCGGCGGGGGAGAGGCAATTGATCTCATTCGCGCGGATCATCGTTTTCCAGCCATCGATCCTGATTCTGGACGAAGCGACCGCCAACCTGGACTCTTACACCGAGCAGTTGATCCAGCAGGCGCTGCGCGTCGTGTCCCTGCAACGGACGACGCTCGTCATCGCGCACCGGCTGTCCACGATTATGCACGCCGACCGGATCATCGTCATGAGGGACGGCGAGATCGTCGAGGAGGGCGCGCACGAGCACCTGCTCGGGCTGCACGGGTATTACGAGGAGCTTGTCCGGCATTCGCAGGGCAGGCTGGAAGTCGGGTGAGACCGGAATCAGTAAAAATCAGAGAAGCAAGCAAGCCGACTCCTTATCGAGTCGGTTTGTTTGTATTTTAAAGAAAAGTAAAAATCCCCCACATTTATGTGATTGTCTGCTAACATATGGATGATGAAGTTGATAGAGGAGGAAGCACATGATCGGAAAAAAGACGGCGTTGGCGGCGCTCTTATTCGTGCTATGTACCGCCACGACGGCCGAGGCATCGGAAGATGCGATTCGGGCCGAGATTTTCAAGGATGCGCGGTTGATCGTGAATAACGTGCCGGTTCAAGCGAGAGAGGGCGATCCGCCCGTGCTGAACGTGGAAGGGAGGACGTACGTGCCGTTGCGCAAAATCAGCGAGTACTTAGGGGGCGTCGCGAGCTATGATCCGGCCGACCGGTCTGTCTATGTCGATAACGTACCGCACCCGCCGTCAGGTATACCCGAAGTCAAAGCGGCAGCCTCGAACGAGGAATTCACGATTAGACTCTTTTCGCAAAAATCCGTTTATGCAGAGGGAGAGCCGATCAGCGTATGGGCTCGGTTGACCAGGGAGAAGGACGAGCCGATTACGGTCTACCATGGAACGGCGCTCGCGTTAATTCATTTGAAAGACGAAGATGGCTTCTCGGATGTAACGTTAGCCGGACTGTCCTTGGAGACGAGTACTTTCAATAAGAATGATGAATACAATATTAGCCTTCACCCTCTGGCGATTTTCTCCTACAAGGCGTACAAGATGGGCGGAGACTGGGAGGAGTATATGAACAATGGGATTCGTCCGACTGTACTCCCCAAAGGTATATACTCGATTACCGCGGATGCCTATTACAGTTTAGATAAGAAGTTCGTCGCGGAGAGCACAAGAGACCTGCAAGCATCCATCGAAATTACCGTCGAATAGGCAAGGGGGTATGTAATGAGAGCAACGATTAATCGCGAGGATCTTACGTCGGATCAACTAAGCTGGCTGTGCATCGAGCCGATGCTGCTGGCGGTAAGAGGGAAGAGTCTGAACGAGAAACGGGACATGTTCCTCCGGCTGACGGAAGGACAACAGGCGCTGTATCTGTTCTACGCCTATCATAATCATGCCGGCACGCTCGAGGAATTTTACTGGTTCGCCTCGTATTACATCTCCGAAGTCCGATCTTGGGACGATATCGTGCGGGGGCTGCGTTACTTCGGCGATACGGAGCTCGCCGAGCTGCTGACGCGGCTAGAGCGTGTCGTGCAGTGCAAGCTGCGGCACGATGACGAATGGCGCTCGGCGACGGTGGCGGACCTCGAGACGGACGCGCGATTGCGCGGCGAGATCGAGACGATGTACGCGAACTACCGGTCGTTAACGCCGTTGACGATTAAGCGGATGAACGATTGGATCGCGAATCATCGGGACGAGTTCGCCGAGATCTTATCGGCGGATATCAAATAAGCCAATTTTGCCCCGGAATAGCTGGGATCGTCTCGTATAACCCCTTCGTAGAGCGTGCTAGAGTAAGGTATCATGGCGCTTTCTACGTCCTTATGGAGGGATATACGGATGATTCACGAGAGACATATCGGCAAGACGCTAGGCAAGCTGAGGAAGCTGGAAGAGATCTACACGCCGCACATGTTCGTTAAAGTCGGGGAAGCCCGGATGAGCTTCCTGGAGACGGAAGAACAGCTGTACGAAGTTCCCGGAGAAGGCGCAGGCTGGCAACCGGCTGAGGCGGGACAGACGTGGGGCAAGCCTTGGGGATCGGCTTGGTTCAAGGGGACTTATGAGATACCGCCGTCGCTTGACGGCGAGAATGTATATATTCGGGCGCGGACGGACGCGGTCGAGGCGTTGTTCTGGGTGAACGGCGTGCCGAGCGGCATCTATACGCATGCCAAGGACGCGGAAAGCCGCGGCAACCACCATACGCTGCTGCTCGCGAAATCCGCGAAGGGCGGCGATTCCTACGAGCTCGCGTTCGAAACGTACGCGGGCCATCCGGTCGTCGGGACGCAGCCGTACCAGACGTTCCAGACCGGGGACGCGTATCCGACGCGCACGCAGCGCTCCTACCAATCGATCGACGTCATGCTGCGGCGGGAAGACGTGAAAGACTTCGTGTTCGATCTGCGAGCGTTGAACCAGATCGTCGGCTCGGACCGGGTGGACGACTTCCGCAGGGGCCGTATCACGAACGCTCTCCTGGAGGTTTTCTCGTTGTTGGAGCAGTCCCCCGAAGACGAAGTGCCGGAGGCCGTATGGCGGCCTAAGCTGGCGAAGGCACGCGACGTCATGGCGCCGCTGCTCGCCAAGAAGAACGGGGATTCCGCGCCGAAGGCCGCTATCATCGGCCACTCGCACATGGACACGGCATGGCTGTGGACGCGAGACGAGACGATTCGCAAATGCGCGCGAACGTACGCGAACGTGCTCAGCTTGATGGACCAGTATCCGGAGTATATGTTCATCCAGAGCTCCGCGTTCCATGCCGAGCTGATGCGCCGCCACTATCCGGATATCTTCGAGGGCATTAAACGCCGCGTCGCCGAAGGGCGCTGGGAGCCGAACGGAGGCGTCTGGATCGAGTCGGATTGCAATCTCGTCTCCGGGGAATCGCTCATCCGGCAATTTCTGAAGGGTCAGCGCTATACGCGCGAGCATTTCGGTTATACCGCGGATACGTTCTGGCTTCCCGATACGTTCGGCTACAGCGCGGCGATTCCGCAGATCATGGCGGGGACGCACGTTCGATACTTCCTGACGACGAAGCTGTCTTGGAACGACTCGAATATATTCCCTTACGATACGTTCCGGTGGAGCGGGCTGGACGGCACGACGGTGCTGACCCACTTCAACACGATCCATTGCTGGCCGGACGCGGGCACGCTGATCGACCGGGTGTACGGTCCGCGGGGCAACAAGCAGAACAACATCATGCATAAGCAAGTCAACGACATGCGCTTCGTCTCGTACGGATTCGGCGACGGAGGCGGCGGTCCGCAATTCGAGATGATCGAATCCGCGCGGCGCGCGAAGGATCTGGAAGGCGTTCCTCGGACGGAGCACAAGACGGTCAGCGCGTTCATGCGGGAGCTGGAGGCCACCTCGGTCAACATCCCGTCGTACGTCGGCGAGCTGTATTTCGAGGCGCACCGCGGGACGCTGACGCAGATGCACCAGATCAAGCGCAACAACCGGAAGGCGGAGTTCGCGATGCGCAATCTCGAATTCGCCGAAGTGCTCTCTTGGTCGGGAGGACACGGCAAGCCTTCGTCGCGGCGCGACGAGATCTACGAGATTCTATTGATCAATCAGTTCCACGATATTCTGCCGGGCACTTCGATACCGGAAGTGCACGACCGCGCGATCGCCGAGATGGAAGAGGTCATTCGCGAGACGGTGGAGCTTACCGATTCGCGGCTGTCCGAGCTGGCTGCTGTTTCGGGCGGAGATGCGGTGACGGTATGGAATACGCTCGGTTGGGACCGTTCGGATACGATCGCGCTCGAAGGCGTAGGCGCGGGGATCGCGCCGGCGGACCCGCTGCTCGTCGGTCAGCGTATCGTCGACGTCATGGGCCGCGAGAAGCTTCTCGTCGGCGGCGCCGTCGTACCGGGGCTCGGCGCGACGACGATTGCGTTGCAGGCTGCGCCAGGCATGGCGGCGTTCGCGAAGTCGCCGTTCCTAGCGCAAGGCGACCGGGTCGAGACGCCTTACGCCGTCGTGAAGTTCGACGAATCCGGTTATATCCGTTCGTTCGTCGACAAGGCGTCCGGTCGCGAGCTCGTTCGGGGCGACCGCCCGCTGAACGCGCTGTTGATGGGCGAAGATTTGCCGGGATCATGGGACAACTGGGACATCGACCGCGACGTGTTCGGCAAGCTCGACGTACAGACCGATCTCGTCGGCCGCGAAGTGGCAACGAACGGTCCGCTTCAACTGCGTGTCCGCAGCGAGTACCGCATCGGGCATCGCTCGACGCTGAAGCAGGACATCGTGTTCCATGCCGACCGCGCGCAGGTCGACTTCGAGACGGTCGTCGATTGGAAGGAGAAGCACCAACTGCTGAAGGTCAGCTTCGATCTCGCGGTGTCGGTCATGAACGCGCGGCACGAAGTGCAGTTCGGGCATGTGGAGCGCCCGACGCATACGAATACGCCGTACGACCAAGCGATGTTCGAGGTGTGCGCGCACAAATGGACGGATCTGTCCGAGAATCGGTTCGGCGTCGCGCTCTTGAACGATTGCAAATACGGGGTTTCCGTGCAAGGCTCCGACATTCAGCTCACGCTGCATAAGGGCGGCACGCATCCGGATCCGCGCGGAGACGCGGGCATCCACGAGATGACGTACTCGCTGCTTCCGCATGGCGGCGGATTCGGGGCGGAGACGGTCATCCGACCGGCATACGAGCTCAATTCGCCGGTCGTCGCGGTTGCCGGCCGCGCCGCGCCATCGTTCCGCTCGTTCGCGCAGGTGAACGCGCCGAACGTGATCATCGAGGCGATCAAGCCGGCGGAAGACGACCAAGCGTACGTCATTCGTCTCTATGAGGCGGAGCGCTCCGCGGTCAAGGGCGCGAAGCTGCGCTTCGGCGTCGCGCCAAGCCGGGTAGCGCTGACGAACATGCTCGAGGAAGAGCTTCGCGAGCTGCCGGTCGTCGGCGGGGAAGCGGCGCTCGATATCGGGGCTTTCGAGATCGTTACGGTTAAGGTTTGGTTCTGATAGTAACATGATTCATTTGAAGTCACTCTACTAAGGGTGGCTTTTTCTTTTTATATCCTAAAGAATGGTGAATAGGAATTTAGGGATACTACTCCTAATCGTTTGTTTTTCGGAGGGCGGGCAGTTCAGTGTTCAGGTTATGGAATAGGTCGCGCAATTCCAGGAATCCGGTGATGCTCGAGGAATATCATTCCGAAGCCGTAGCCAATGAGGCTATAAACACGGATGTGGAGTTGAACAAAGCGGCGTTCAAAAAAATCTTTAATTGCTGTTCCGATATCGTATTCCGTGACGTTCAGCTGGCCGGTCAGAATCGGTGGCTGATCGTCTACCTCTCGAGCCTGGTCGAAGAAAAGACGATTGAAGATCATGTTCTGAAGCCGCTAATCAACGTCAAACCGGAAGACGAGAGCGTTGAGAAGGTCTCCGCGGGATCCACGACGGTCGCATCCACGATTTCCGACATCGTCCGTTATGTACTAGAGGGCCATGCAGCCTTATTTACGAACGGGGAAAGCGATGCGCTTATCGTCAAGTCTTCGGGCTCCGCTGCGCAGCGGAGTCCTGAAGAGCCGACTTCCGAACCCGTTATCAGAGGTCCGAGAGACGGTTTCATCGAAAGTATTTCCACGAACATCGCCTTGATACGCAAACGAATCAAGTCATCGCGACTAAAGACCGAATCCTTCAAGATTGGGCGGTTAACCCAAACCGAAACAGTCATCACTTATATCGACGGCATTGCCTCCGAATCCATGCTTGATGAAATTCGGAAAAGGGTGACCCGGATTCAAATCGACGGCGTAATCGATTCCGGCTACATAGAAGAATTTATCGAGGACGATCCCTATTCTCTCTTCCCTCAAGTCCATAGCACGGAACGGCCGGATGTTGTGGCTTCGGAGCTTTTAGAAGGAAGAATCGGCATTCTGGTCGATACCTCTCCATTTGTTTTGATTGTCCCCATGACGTTCTGGACCGGGCTTCAGGCAAGCGAGGATTATTACGTTCGCTGGCCCATCGCGACCTTTACGCGGTGGATCCGGTTCATGTTCATCTTCTTTGCCATCTTTGCGCCTTCCCTGTACGTGGCGATAACGACCTTCCATCAGGAAATGATCCCGACGAATCTCGTTCTTAGCATTGCCTCCTCCAGAGAGCCCGTTCCTTTTCCGGCTTTGGTCGAAGCCTTCTTGATGGAAATCATTTTTGAGGCATTGCGGGAAGCAGGGATTCGCTTGCCCAAGCAGATCGGACAAGCGATCAGTATCGTGGGGGGGTTGGTCATAGGTCAGGCTGCCGTGCAGGCGGGGATTATATCCGCCCCGGTCGTTATTATCGTATCCATTACAGGAATCGCAACGTTTACTATTCCACGGTACAGCTTAGCCAGCGGAATCCGTTTACTTCGATTTCCGATGATTTTCATAGCGGGTACGCTCGGGTTATATGGAGTGATATTGGGGTTTCTGGTAATCCTGGTGCATATCACGTCCCTTCGTTCGTTCGGCGTTACCTATTTTGCACCGACTCCCTTTACGCTCGTCGATTTGAAAAATGTATTGTTCAGAGCGCCTAAATGGGCTTCCAAGCACCATTTGCAACAGACGGCACCCGACAATCGGAACCGTGAACCCAAGGGTTAGCGGCCGAGTCCCAGGCGAAGTAAATCGCCGGCCGATCTTGGCAAAGGTTTCATCCTAATACGAAAGGAGGTAAGAACTTCAGTTTGAAACGGTTCCTCATAATAGGCTCTCTGTCAGCGGTTTTGTTGTTAAGCGGATGTTGGGACCGCATTGAAATTAACGATCTTGCGTTCATCACCGGTACGGCATTGGATTTAACGGATGACGGGCAATACGAGGCGGCATTGCAGATCGCGCTTACATCGGCAGGAGAGGGAGGGCCGGGAACCGGAGGGAGCGGCCGGCAAGAGCCGTTTTTTGTCATTTCCGCCGTTGGCGATAATGCCAATGAAGTGCTGCAAAAGCTTCAAAGTAAAAGTTCTCGACGATTGTTTACTGCCCATCGCAGCGTCATTTTCATCGGTGAATCGTTAGCCAGGCGCGGGTTCGAAGACCTGCTGGATACCTTTACGCATGACCCTCGCAATCGATTGAAAACCTATATCATGGTGGTGAAAGGGGGGAAGGCGCAAAGTATATTGCATACGAAATACCCCTTCGAGCAAGCACCTATTCAAGCCGTTAAAGAAATGGAAGAATTAAAGGGCGAATTGGCGGTGACGCTGCGTGATTTTTTCATTGCGTCGTCAAGCGAGGGGATCCATCCGGTATCGGGCGTGATCGAGTCCGAAGACGCTTCTTCCATGGGGAAGAAGGATGACCGGATTTTTAGATCAGGGGGATCGGCTCTGTTCAACCATTTTAAATTGGTCGGATATTTAAACGAAAAAGAGACAAGCGCATTTTCATGGGTTACGAACACGCTGAAGTTCAGCAGAGTTACGGCAACATTGCCAGAAGACAAGGGAAATGCGGGGATGTTCTTAAACCAAGTCAAACGAAAAATGAACATTCAACTTAATGAGGATGACCAAGTAAAAATCCACCTCGTATTGCGGGGGGATGGAAGCATCGTCGAAAATAATACCTCTTTGGATCTCAGAGATCAGGCAAATCTTGAATTCATAAAGCGAGAACTGGAAATCTCGGTTGAGAACCAAGTGCGAAGTATGTTAACGAAAGTCCAGAAACAGTACGGGATAGATTGCCTAGGCTTCGGCAGGGAAATTTTCAGAAGCCATCCTAATAAGTGGAGAACGATGGAAGGGCAATGGGATAAAACCTTCTCGGATGTGGACGTTTCGATTGACGTAAAGCTGAAGATAAGAGGAACCGGGATGGCGGGCCCATCGCTGCAATTAACCGAAAAGGAGATTCGGAAATGATCGCGCAAAGATTCTAAAGCCGTGAGCTGCGCGTCTTTCTTTTGACGATATCGATGATTAGCAGGGCAAGAGGAACGAGGCTTTGCGTAAGAAAACCTCCAATCGGATAAATGTAAGTCAGATAGTTCATCAACTCCGCACTATTGCCGAAAACCCATATCGAACCGACGATACATAACAGCGTTAACGGGATCAGGATGTCGCGATAATTATCGATTCCGAATAACTGGCTGACGCTTATGCTTAGGATGAACAGCGATACTGACAATTTAACGAAAGTACCCGTCACCCACATCGAAACAGCTAGCGCCTCCAACCGTTCGAGCGAACCTTCGAATCCGACGTATTGGATGACGGTCAGAAAAGAATAGGTTAGCTTACCCGACAGAGGGCCAAGCACCATAATCGTTACCAAGATGGTGGTCAATATTAGCGCTGATATGCCGAAAAGCGCGAACAAGCTAACCTTGAACGCCTTTTTCGGTTGATTCAAATAGGGAAGCAACCATCCCAATATGAATATTTGGTTCGTGAAGGCTCCAGTCGGACCGACTGCCCCTTGCAGGATCGGCAAGAATCCATGTCCTATAATCGGCTTTAGATGCCCGGGATCTGCATCCCTCGCCGCTAGTAACAAGAGAGGAATCAAGAAGAGCAGAATCAGAGGCGTAAGAAACCCGTTGCATCTTGCGAGGACCTCGATTCCCTTATATACGATTAGCGCACATACAGTCAAGATAGTTAGGCTCCCAATGATCCAGGGGGTCATCGGCAATAAAAACGTATTAATAAACATGTTATGTTGAGTGGTCATGATCGATATGGACATAAACCAAAAATAGATGTAATACAGCCCCAGCAATTTGCCGGGGATCGTCCCTATGATTTTTGAACTGTATTGGATTATGGTTAAACCCGGGTAACGGTTTGCCAGCGCGGTCATCACTAATATGCTGAAGAGTCCCGACAAAATGGCGGGAAATACGGACAGCCAAGCGGCCTGATCGGCAAAGTCCGCTATCACGCCAGGAATAGTGAGGATGATCGTGGAGACGACAAAAGTAAATTGCAGCAAGCCTAACTCGACACCCGTGATTTTTTCCGTCGTTTGCATCTGCGCTTTACCCCTGGCTTCAATAAGTTAATTCCAAGTGTCGGCTTATCGAAACCCGCTTAAACGTGTAGAGAAAACATCGAAAGCCCCCGGCGATCCTGCCTATAGAAGGATGATCGGGGGCTTGCGAATTCTCATGCGCTTAGGCGTACGTGTCGAATAGACTGCGGACGACAAGCTGTTCACGGAATTGCGACAGCGTTAGCGGTACCGACAGGCTGCTCTTCGGCACGATAACCCGCTTGGCGCTGGACGCAGAGAGATCGAAGACGTTATCGCTCCATGACGCGTCCGCATCGCGCAGATCAAGCGATACGAACTTGGCGAATGCTTCGGCGCTTAGGCTAACGGCGTAGTGGTCTTCCTCGTCGGCGACGACGGCTGCGATTTACTCCCCGACCGCAATTGTACATTATTATGCTACGACTTCTGATAACTGCGGCGGAAGGCGCCCGGTGTGAGCCGTTCCAGACTCTTAAATATTGCTCCATAATAGCTGGCAGTTTCGAAGCCGACTTGACGAGCGATTTCTTGCATCCCCCGTTGCGCATTGTCGAGCAGCAGTTCCTTGCTCTTGTTGATCCTTACCTGATTGACATAGCTGATGGGACGAATGCCGGTGGTCTTCTTGAACAAATGGCAGAAGTATTCCGGCGTAACGCACATCAGTTCGGCGAGCGTCTGCAAAGAAATCTCGTCTGCATAATGCTTATCAATATAATCCAAGACCGGCTTTAATCGATCATACTGCTGCCCGACGGTATCGCTCCCCTCGATAGAGACACGTTGAATAATCTCTGTCAATAACGTATAGAGGATGGCGGAACAGGCGTAATTGCTTAACGTATGCTCTTGCGGCGTAAGGGCAGCTTGCAGCAGTTCTCGCAATCGGGATTGAAGGTATTCAGGCGATGAGAGCGTGAATACGCATGTTTCTACAATGCCGACTGTTTCAAACAAGCTGGCTATTCCGCTGCCATCGAAGATGACCCAGTCGACTTCCCATCTCCCCGATAAAGCATAGTATTCGTGTTTCTGGCCGGGGAACAGCAACATGCCCATGCCTTGCTTGACGATATGTTCCGTTTCATCTAGCTTAAACCTGCCCTCGCCATTGCGGCATTGAATCCATTGATAATCCTGAATGCCCAAGTCTCGGCGTATGTGCTCCTGATCATGATGCAGACCAATGCCAAGCAAATAAAAAGGGAGCTGCTTGTCTCGGCCGTATAATACCGGGAATGCGCGATTGGGATGAGGCATTCGTCCAACTCTCCCGTCACCTTAATATTGTTATATAGTATTAATTATTTAAGATATTCACAACAATTACTATAGCATATAATCGCAATATATTGATGGATAAAGGAGGGCACAAGATGACGGTTAAAATCGGAATTGATTATTATCCGGAGCAATGGACTCCCGAGCTATGGGAGAAAGATGCAGCGCTTATGCAAGAGACGGGTGTTGCTGTCGTGCGAATGGCGGAGTTCGCCTGGAGCCGAATGGAACCGACCGAAGGTGATTATCGGTTTGAATGGTTGGATGCGGCTATAGAAGTATTCGCCGCCCGCGGCATGGAGATCGTGTTATGCACGCCCACCAATACTCCGCCGAACTGGATGACTTCCCGTTATCCGGATGTGCTGCCAATGGATGAGCAACGTCACATCATTCGGCCGGGTGTTCGTGGACATCGTTGCAATAACAGCTATTCCTTGAGAATGCTGGGTTCCAAATTTATTGAAGCCATGTCGCAGCGCTACGCGAATAATCCCGCCGTCATTGGATGGCAAATCGATAACGAGATGCACTACCAGGAATGCCATTGCGATACTTGCAATCGCGCATTCGCCTCTTGGCTACGGAAACGTTACTCCAGTCTGGAAGAGTTGAACCGGGAGTGGGGTACGGTCGTCTGGGGCGGGGAGTACAGCAGTTGGGCAGAGGTAACGACGCCGCTCGGTACCAGCAAGATGAAGAATCCTTCCTATCTTCTGGAGTACAAGCGGTTCTGTTCGGACAGCGTAGGCTATCTGCAGGGATGGCAGCTTGAAATTCTGCGCAGAAACTGTCCGGGTCAATTCGTAACGAATAACATGTGGCAATATCCGAATAGCCTGGACTATTATGACCTCTATAAAGTACTGGACTTCGCCTCTATCGATTATTATCCGAATGAGCTGCATCGCGATTATGGCGATCGTTTTCCGCGGAACGGAGCGCTGTCGCTGGACTTGGTTCGCGGCATCAAGCGCCGAAATTTCTGGGTAATGGAGCAGCTTAGCGGAGCGCAGGGCGCTTGGATGCCGATTCAGCGCACCCCGTATCCCGGTCTGATCCGAGCTCGTTCCTGGCAGTCAATCGCCCGCGGCGCCGATATGGTCGTCCATTTCCGCTGGCGGAGCGCTACCGTCGGAGCCGAGCAATTCTGGCATGGGCTTATCGACCATTGCAATGTTCCTGGACGCAGGTTCAGGGAGTTCGCGGAGCTTACTCGCGAGGTGAACCGGGTAGGAGAACGATTAGCCGGCTCGACAATCGTTACTCAAGTTGCGATTCTGCATTCGCACGATCAACATACGGCGCTTTCCCTTCAGGCACAAGCGGAGGGGGGAATGCACTATATTGATAACTTGTCGGCTATGCACAATGCATTTCTTAAAATGGGTGTCGGTACGGACATTATCAACTGGACCGAGGAGCTCGACGGCTACAAGCTGGTCATTGTTCCTTCCCTCTTCCTGCTAAGCGAAGAAGTAGCGCATCGGCTCGAGCGATTCGCAGCCGACGGCGGCACGGTCGTCCTCACTAATCGGACAGGCGTGAAGAACATGAGGAATATATGCGAGATGCTGCCTCTGCCCGGGCTGCTGGCTGAAGCGGCAGGCGTTGTCGTTAGTGAATATGATGCAATCGGCGACAGCGAGCATAGAATTCGGAACGCGGAGGGCCAGACATTCGCTGCGAAGCAATGGTGCGATCTGCTGGAGCCGAGGGGAGCAGAGCCGATTGCTTGGTATGACAACGACTTTTACGAAGGCGTGCCTGCGGTTACCGTCAATAAGTTTGGTGAAGGTGAAGTGTATTATATCGGCACTTGGCCGGAACCATCGTATTTCTATCAACTGTTCGAAGGCATATTGAGGGAAAAGGAATTGACGCCCAAGCTCCAACTGCCGGAAGGTGTCGAGCTGTCGATTCGAACGAAAGGCGAGGAAAGCTTCCTGTTCCTGATCAATTTAACGAATGAGGAACGTGAGATCACGCTCGACGTACCCTATCGCAGCTTATTGACGAGCGAGAGATCGGAGCAGAAGATAATGCTGCCGGCTCTGGGAGTAGATATTCTAACTTTATAAGTTCAATGTTTTATATAATGACTTACATTCTGCCTGGGACATTGCGTCCCGGGCTTCTCTCATCCTTGGGGCACGAAACCAATGATCGCGATGGAAAACCAATCGTCGTTGTATGGTGAGCGCTTTCAGCGCGGCTTACAATAGAGTCAAAGGGAGGGACACGATGGCCAGACTATACAAGTACCGATGGCAGTATCTCATGATCTTGCCGGCAGTCGCATTGTTATTCACGTTCAACTATATTCCGATGGTGGGCATCCAAGTCGCCTTCCAGGACTTCCGAATCGGTTCGTCGATCTGGAATAGTCCGTGGGTAGGGTTAGACAATTTCTCGTTCCTGCAGGATGACCAGTTCCGGGTCGTCGTCAAGAACACGCTCTATATATCGGTTCTGAAGTTCATCTTCGGATTCCCCGCGCCAATCCTGCTCGCGCTCTTAATTAACGAAGTTAGGCATATGGGGTTCAAGCGGTTCGTGCAATCCGTCAGCTATTTGCCTCACTTCTTCTCCTGGATCGTCGTTGCGTACATCCTTCAGTCGTTCCTCACGTTGGACGGCGGACTGGCCAACGATCTGATCACCAAGGCGGGCGGCGAGCCGATCTTCTTCCTGGGGTCGGAAGAATGGTTCCGGCCGATGATCGTCGGAAGCGGATTGTGGAAGGAGGTCGGCTGGAATACGATTCTCTATCTGGCCGCGATCACGACGATCGATCCGCAGCTCTACGAAGCGGCCAAGGTCGAAGGGGCTGGCAAGCTGGCGCAGATTCGTCACATTACGATTCCCGGCATTATGCCGACGATTACGATCGTGCTCATCCTGAGCATTCCGAGTTTGATTACGGTCGGGATGGATCAGATCTATCCGATGATGAACCCGGCGAATATGGCAGTCGCGGACGTATTGGACACTTATGTACTGCGAAGCGGACTGCAGCAAGGCTACTTCGGCATGGCGACCGCGGTCGGATTGCTTTCCTCCGTACTCGCGCTGGTTCTCGTCCTTACGACGAATCAATTGTCTCGCAAAATCAACGGCGAAGGGCTTTGGTAACCGATGATCATTTCATATAAGGATAAGGTCGCACAACTGGTCATCGTCGTCCTGCTGTCGCTGCTGTGCTTGTCCGTTATCTACCCGTTCCTATATATGCTGGCGGTGTCGCTGAATGAAGGAGCGGATGCCGCGAAAGGCGGCGTCTACATCTGGCCGAGATCGTTCACCTGGATTAACTACGAGATCGTACTCGGCAATCAGATCATACGGAATGCCTACTGGATTACGATCGGCCGGACGGTCATCGGTACGGTAGCCGGACTTCTCATCACGTTGCTCGTGGCTTTCGGACTCTCGTATAAGCTGTTGCCGATGCGCAAGGCAATTCTAAGCTACGTGTTGATCACGATGTTGTTCAACGGCGGATTAATTCCTTTCTACATCCAACTGTACAATCTCGGACTGGTTAATAACTTCTGGGTATATATCATCCCGAGTATGTTCTCGGCATGGAATATGTTCGTCATGCTGAAGTTCATCCAGGGTATTCCGGAAGCGTTGATCGAATCGGCTGAGCTGGACGGCGCAGGCCCGGTACGCATCCTATTCCGGATCATCGTGCCGCTGTCCAAGCCAATGCTGGCCGCGTTGGGGTTGTTCACGGCCGTTGGCCACTGGAACGATTGGTTCGCAGGTGCCTTCTTCGTCACGGATCAGTCGCTCATTCCGGTCCAGACGTTCCTGCAACAGTTGCTCAGCGCGTCCGACTTGTCAGCCGTATTCGGCTCCAATTCAAACCAAGAAGCGCTGGCGAGGAGTTCGCAGATGCAGAATGTCACGCTTATGTCGATCAAGATGGCGGTCGTTATGGTGAGCGCTCTGCCGATCTTATGCGTGTATCCGTTCCTTCAGAAATATTTTGTCAAAGGCGTACTGATCGGTTCGGTCAAAGGCTAGCGCCGACAATTCCGGGTATAAGGCATCATCACATACCAACTACTTTAATGAGAAACGATGGGGAGGTTGCACATGAAGAGGAGAATAACAAAGACAAGCTTGGTTGCCGGCACGCTGGCAATGCTGGTTCTCGCGACGGCGTGCTCGAATTCGGATAACAAGGACAATAACGCGGCGAGCAGCACGACGCAGGCGGGGCAAGAAACGACAGCGGCTGTCCAAGGAACCCAAGCATTCGAGATGTGGCTGGGCTGGACGGCAACCGTTAACAATGATAATCTGGTTCAGAAATATTGGCGCGAGCAGGAGCCTAAGATCGACATCAAGGTGGAAGCGACGCAAGGGGACGCCATGACGGCGCTGAACCTGCGGCTAAATTCAGGCGGATTCAAGGACGCCGCCGTATTCTCGCGCAGCGATACGGTGAAGAACGCAATGATTCGCTCCAACCAGATTCAGTCGCTCGAGCAATATTTCGAGATGCCGGACAAGTATCCTAGCCTGGCGGCGATTCCGAAGCAATATCTGGATCAGATGCGTGACGCAGATGGACATATCTGGTCGATTCCGACCTGGTTCGACCAGAACCCTAGCGATCCGTGGCCGGGCTGGGCGTCGGTCAGCTGGATGGTTCGTACCGACGTCGTCGAACAGGCGGGCATGAAGGTTGAAGATCTGTCTACGCTCGCAGGCATTGAGACGTTCCTGTCCAAGGCGGCGACATTGAAGGACGCGTCCGGCAAGACGCTGAATGCAATGGGCTTCCTGATGGATCAGAACGATTCGGCCGGCTGGAACGACGAGAATGCGGTGCTTACAGCGTTCGGCGTAACGACGGGAGGAGCGGGCGGCGTCATTCCGGTAGAGAAGAAGAATGGGGAGTTCGTTCTCCTCTATGACGATCCGGGCTACAAGGCAGCTTATCAATGGATGAACAAGATGTACCGGGAGAAGCTGATCGATCCGGAAGTCGTTACGGATAAGAAGGAACGCTACACGGAGAAGAACAAATCCGGCCGCACGGCGCTTAATGTCGGCAGCTTCTGGAATATCGATGCATCGGCATGGGAAGTGCTGGATGGACCGACGGAAGTAGGCTGGTACTATCAACCTGTGCCGTTCCCGAAAGTGGACGGCGTCGAAGCGCTCGGGTTTAATACGATTGTCAGTCCATTCCCTGGCTACGACGTATATATCAACAAGGAAACGAAGAATCTCGAAGCGATCTTGAAGTTCCTCGACTATTCGCTGCAGCCCAAAGCTGAGATGCAGCAAGTGATCAATGAAGGTCCAGCCGGCGTGTATTGGGATTGGATCGATCAACCGCTCGGCAAGTGGAAGTACATCGACGAGAAGTACAGCGGGCCGCGTAATTCCGGCGATCCGGCGCAGAAGTCGACGGTTACGCCGGAGCTGTACCAGCTCTCTTCGTATAGCAACGAGTGGTACCCTTGGTGGAACAATGAAGTGAGCGTCGCCGGCGCCGCTAAGAACCATGAGTTCACCAAGACGATCGGCGGAATGGGAGCTGTCCGCACGGCGCATCTCTATGACACGGTAAAGGCGAAGGCCGGCGGTGCGTGGGAGAAGTACGGACCAGAGCTTGAGAACTTGCGCAAGTCGTATCGCGCCAAGTTGATAATGGCCAAGAACGACGAGCAATTCGAGAGCGCGTGGAAGTCCTTCACCGATGAATTGGAGAAGCGTGCGCATTGGTCTGAGTTGAAGCAAGAATGGCAAGCATCATACGACGAACTCGTACAAACTAACGGCGAATTCTAGAGTGATCGGAGCAATCCCGGTAAGGGGTTGCTCCCTTTGCCTTTTCTTAACTACGGTTACTGGATCGGAGGTGGCAGCGTTGCTGCTGAGGTTCATCGAGAGAATCACCATCAGGATCACGAGCACGCTGCATCTTCGAGGAAAAATCTTGCTTCTATTCGGTCTCATCGTAATCGTCCCGACGATCATACTCGGCATCGCCGCGGGCTATTACGCTATCCAGAGCGTACGAAGCAATTATATGGTCACGATCCAAGAAGCGGTTCGGCAGACGGCCCAAAATATCGAATTCCGGAAGCAGGGGTATGACCTGTTGGCCGTTCGAACGGCCATGGACGGAGAGTTGGTTGCGCGCTTGGCCCGCGAACACGAAGACATGTACGATCAGCTGAATACGGTCGAATACGTCGACCGTGCCTTCCTGTCTACCAGCAAATATATGCCGGGCATCGAGAACTTCCGTATCTATCATGCTAATCCGACGCTCGTCCAAGACGGCAGGCTTCTATGGAAGCCGGAGGATCGTTTGCTTGCGGGCAAGTCCGAGACGTTATGGTACGAACAGACTCTGGATTCGAAGGGATTATACAGCTGGGTGAACGTGCAAGGCAGGTCGGAGGACATTGTCATCACGCATAAAATAATTGCCGCTAGCGGAGCCGGATTAGGCATTGTCTTCCTGCAGCTCGATTACGATACCGTGTTCGGAAGCCTGACCGAGCAGCCGTTCAACGGCGCGGGAGAACTGTATATCTTGGATGCGGAGCACCGGGTCATCGCGGCTACGGACCGAGAGCAGATCGGCACGTCGATCGGGCCATCGCCGATCCGCGATCTTGCGGAGGGGATATCCGGCGGAGGCGGCACCGCGATGGATGGCAGCCAGTATTTCGTCCAGTCGATCGGCTCAGGCTGGAGCGTCGCTGCCGTCATCCATCTTGATCAGTTGGAACGCCAGTCGAAATGGATCTTGTACGGGATTATCGGGAGCATCGTATTCTTCCTGCTGTTATCCACTTTCATGGTCATGACGGTGATGAAGAATGTCGTCTGGCGCATCCGCAAACTAGGTAACCGAATGAGCGATATTGCGGAGGGCGAGTTCGACGTGTCGGTCATGAACCGGGATAAGGACGAGCTCGGCGAGCTGGAGATTCTATTCAATTCCATGTCGGGGAAGCTAGGTAAGCTGGTTGTGGATGTGGCGAAGGTCAAGCTGAAGGAACGGGAGCAATCATTCCGAGCACTGCAGGCTCAGATTAATCCCCACTTCATCTATAACTCCCTCAGCTTGGTGAGGTGGCGCGCGATGGACCTGAACGACCAAACGCAGATTCGCACGATCGACGCCCTGACTACCTTCTACCGGCTGGCCCTCGACAACACGATCAACGTGACGAGAATCGAGAACGAACTGCAGCACGTGCAGGCATATCTGGAGATTCAACAGCTGCGATACCCGGAGCTAGTGCGCATTGAATGGGATATCGATCCCGCTGCGGCGAGCTTCTATACAATCAAGTTGCTCCTGCAGCCGATCGTTGAGAACTGTTATGTACATGGTGCGATCACCAGCAAGGAAGAAGCTGTTATTCGCATCTCGGCTAGATGCGCGGGAGATCGTATTCGATTCCAAATAGAGGACAACGGCGCAGGCATTCCGCTGGAGACGTTGGCATTGCTTGAGCGTGGCGATCGGACAGGTTCGGGTAACGGCTTCGGCACTGCCAACATTCGAGAGCGTTTGCGGTTGTACTTCGGCAACGAGAGCCGATTCGCGATCGACAGCCAGCTGGGTTTCGGGACGCGTGTGACGATCGAGATACCGGCATGCGCCGAACGGCCGGAAATTCGGAAGGAGGAGGACGCATGATACAAGCACTGGTCGTGGATGACGAGCCGATGCACGTTCAGGGGCTGATCCGCCATGTAAGCTGGGAATTGCTCGGATATGCCCGGCCGCTGTCGGCTTCTTCCGGGGATGCGGCGCTCCGGCTTATGAGCGAGCATCGGGTTGACGTATTGATTACGGATGTATCGATGCCCGTCATGACCGGTATCGAGTTGGTCGCCCGATGCAAGGAAACGGATCCGGCAGTTCAGGTTCTGATGGTCAGCGGCTACAACGAGTTCGAATTCGTACAGGAAGCGATACACGTCGGGGCGCAGGGTTACGTGCTGAAGCCGATCAAGGTGGATGAAGTAGAAGCTAAACTGACCGCATTTCGCATAGCGATCGAGAAGAGGCGCCGCATCGAGAAGGAAACGAACGAGCTGCAGGAGAAAGTAACGGATAGCCTGGATGCCGTGAAGGAGCGATTCGCCCACGATTTGATTCAGGGGGCAATAGATAGCGACATGATGGAATCCTGGAGCCGATTACTGGAATTGCCAAGCTTAATAGGCGGAATACGAATTGCCGTGTTCGGATACGATCGATTCATGGACGTCGGGCTGGAGGCCAAAGGCCGGGTCGTTCGCGGCGCGGGTTTTCAACGAGCGGTAAGCGTAGGTCTATCGGATATCGCTTCCGTTATTATAGCCAGAATCGGCGCGGACGAAGTGCTGGCCATGCATCTGAATCCGACGCCGGAAGCCAAGGCCATGACGGAGAAGCATATCGCCTTCATTCAGCGCATCATGGAGGAACAGTACGGTTCAACCATCACGGTCGGCGTCAGCCACAAGTTCGCGGAGTGGGGCGAGATGCCGCTTGTCTATAAGAGAGTGAAGTTCATGATGGCAAGAGCTCGGTTAATCGAAGGCGGGCAACTGCTGTATGAGGACCGGTTGGACGAGATGGATTTCCAAGATTATCGGGTCAGGGAGGAATATATCCCGGAGATCGTTCGGATGTTGGCGGAGTCGGACGATGCGAACAAGGTACTTGAATATACCCGAAACGTGTTCGACATGTTGGAGACGCGGCATCCGTTCTCCTATATTCAAGCGTTCGGGATCGGGTTGATCAGCGAATTGATGCGGATGCAGAAACAGACGGGGGCGTCTGCGTCCGAATGGAACGTATCGGTCATGCAGCGATTGATCGATAGCAATCGGGCATCCTCGGTGCGCGAGCTGGTGCTGGAGTATCTCGGCCATTATGCGGCAGTCGAACGGACGGAACAGGTGAATCGGCAGCATCATCTGATTCGCCGGATAGCGGCCTATATCGAGGAGAATCTGCATGAGAACGTGACCGTCAAGCATCTGGCAGAGTTGTATCACATCAATGCCAGCTACTTGAGCGTCCTATTCAAAAAGGAGACGGGCAAGACGGTGTCGGAGTTCATCCAGGAGACCCGTATGAACAAGGCGATCGAATTGCTGCAGGATCCGACGATACGAATCTATGAAGTAGCAGAACGGGTAGGTTTCCAGACGGCAGCGTATTTCGCTTACCTGTTCAAGAAGTTTACGGGTCGAACGCCGCAGGAATACAGGGATTACCACTGGCAATGACTACTGATGCGTTGAATATGCGCTAAGATCGGGGAATGACAGCATGTTGGCAAGAATCGGTTTGGAAGGCATTTGGGAGTTGCATTTGGACCCGAATAAGGAAGGGCTTCGTCAACCTTTCGGCGACACGATGACGTTGCCGGGGACGACTTCATACGCACGGAAGGGCGAACGGAACGAGGTATTCGAGACAGGCTCGCTTACGGATGAATATCTATTCGAAGGCTATGCTTGGTTCTCTCGAGAGTTCGACATCCCGGAAGAACTGGACGGCGTCGTCTGCACATTGTATCTCGAACGGACGCGCGTGACGAACGCGTGGGTCGACGGCCGCGAGATCGGGATGCAGAACAGTCTGTGCACGCCGCATCTCCATGCGATCGGCGGTCTGACGAGCGGGAAGCACCGAGTCACGATCCGGGTAGATAATACCGACTACCCGACGAAGGGCGGCCACATGACTTCACGCGATACGCAGACCAATTGGAACGGAATCACCGGCCGAATCGAACTGCAATTTCACGGATCTGCATATTTACATGACGTGCAAGTGTACCCTGAGCCTCGAGACAAGTCGGTTACCATACGCGCGCAAGTGATCGGAAAGCCGGAAGGATCGCTGACCGTATCGGCAGCAGCCGTTCATGGGGGAAGCGGGCACAGCGCGGAACCGATGTCTTACGCTGTGAAGGCAGGCGAGCTCGTCGTTCGCTACGAGCTGGGAGAAGACGCGAAGCTTTGGAGCGACTCGGAGCCTCATCTGTACCGGCTTGCGCTTCGTCTCGCGGGCGACGATCAGCAGGAAGATACGTACGAGACGTTGTTCGGCCTTCGTGAATTCAAGGCTGACGGGGACAAGTTCGCGATCAACGGCAAGAAGACATTCCTCCGGGGCAAGCATGACGGGCTGATCTTCCCGCGGACCGGCTTCGCGCCGACGACGGTAGAGGAATGGCTAGACGTGCTCGGCACCGCCAAGTCCTACGGCATTAACCACTATCGCTTCCACACCTGCTGCCCACCGGAAGCAGCCTTTACAGCCGCGGACATGCTCGGGATCTATATGGAGCCGGAGCTGCCCTTCTGGGGGACGATTACCGAGGAAGGCGACGAGAAGCACAACCAGGCCGAGCAGGACTACCTGATCGAAGAGGGTTTCCGCATTCTGCGTGCGTTCGGCAACCACCCTTCGTTCGTCATGATGTCGCTCGGCAACGAGCTCTGGGGAAGCAAGTCCACGCTGAACAGGATCCTGAAGGCTTATAAGGAGTATGATGACCGCCATCTCTATACGCAGGGATCCAACAACTTCCAGTTCGTTCCGGCTATCCTCGAGGAAGAGGATTTCTTCACCGGCGTGCGCTTCTCGCGGGACCGTCTATTCCGCGGTTCGTATGCGATGTGCGACGCGCCGCTCGGCCACGTGCAGACGGACAGGCCGGGCACGATGCAGGACTATGACGAGCAGATCGTCCCCGTCCGCAAGACGTCGGGTACGGACGAGGTAACGACCGAAGGCGGCACGATTCAGATCCAATACGGAACCGAGACTCGTACGGTGAAGACGGAAGCGGCAGGGGAGCAGTTGATCCCGCATCTGCCGGTCGTCTCGCATGAGATCGGACAATATGCCATGTATCCTCGGTTCGGGGAAATCGAGAAATATACGGGGCCGCTCAAAGCGCGCAACTTCGAGACGTTCCGCGACCGGCTCGAGACGAAGGGCATGGGCCATCTGGCGGACCGCTTCTTCGAGAGCTCGGGGCAGCTCGCCGTAGCCTGCTATAAGGAAGAACTGGAAGCAGCCTTCCGTTCGAAACGCCTAGCAGGCTTCCAGTTGCTCGACCTGCAGGACTTCAGCGGTCAGGGGACGGCGCTCGTGGGGGTCTTGGACGCGTTCATGGATTCCAAGGGGCTGATCTCGCCGGAGGAATGGCGGCGCTTCTGTTCGGATGCCGTGCTGCTCGGCCGATTCGAGAAGTACAATTACGTCGCCGGCGAGCGATTTAGCGCTACAGTGGAACTCGCCTACTTCCGGTCCTCCCCGCTAGGCAGTGTGCAACTGTCGTGGACGCTTGCGGAGGGGCAGCGCGTCATCGCCGGCGGTAAGCTTGCGGAAGCGGCGAAGGACGGCATGCATTACATCGCCTTGGGCGAGATCGCATGCGACATGCCGGACGTGACAGCGATGACGAACGTCGTCCTGACACTAGACATTGCGGGTACGGACATTGCGAAATCGTACGATCTGTGGATCTATCCCAAGGGCGTGGAGTCAGTTGCAGACCTGGTAGGCGTGCATCTGTTCCAATCGCTGTCCGATGAGGCGCTCTCCCTGCTGGAGCTAGGAGAGAACGTACTGTTCATGGCGAAGCCCGACGAACTCGCCCATACGATAGAGGGTACCTATTGCACGGATTTCTGGTGCTTCCCGATGTTCCGCTCGATCTCCGAGAGCATGAACAAGCCGGTGCCCGTAGGCACGCTAGGCTTGTTGATCGACAATGCGCATCCGGCATTGGAGCAATTCCCGAGTAAAGTGCACTCGACCTATCCATGGTGGAGCATCGCGATGCGTTCTCGCTCGTTCATCCTGGACGACATGCCGAGGGAGCTGCAGCCGATCGTCCAGACGATCGATAATTTCGAGCGCAACCACAAGCTGGGCTTGCTGTTCGAATGCCGCGTCCTGAACGGCAGCATAGTCATCTGCGCGCTCGATGCTGCCGGCGCGGCAGAGACGCCGGAAGGGCGGCAGTTCTTGCACAGCCTTGCCCGATATGTCCGGTCTGAACAGTGCCAGCCATCCGTTCGGCTGGAGGTATCCGAACTAGGCCGGTTGCTAGGTTAAGCATGAAGACCGCTCAGATTAACAGCAGAGCCTCGAACGCCTCGCGCGTCTGAGGCTACCGCTGTTTTTTTTTGCGCTTAGAAGAAAGTCTGAAAAGTGAAAGCAGAGTCGGGATTGTTGCATTGTAGCCAATCATTAGGACGACTATAATAGTGCGACGATTCATATGCGAGGAGCGCGGCAATGTGGGACAGTCCAATCGAAAATGGCATAAATCCATCTACTTCAGACTTATCGTCGCCTTCGTAGTCGCGATGCTTCCGATCTATTTGCTTGCGGGATTCCTATATCAGTGGGGAACGTCGATGCTCAGAAACGATATCGTGGAGTCGGCGGAAACGCAATCAACCAATTACGTGAACGAGTTGGAAAATACGTTCAAACGTTTCAACGCGTTGCAATACGAAACGATGAACGATGACATGCTAATCCGACTAATGGGTGCTTACGACGTATTGGAACCATACCGAAGAATCGAATTGATTAATTCCATCAGGTCGAAATTGTTCTCGATAAAGAATAGTAGCGAAATGATCGCAGACGTTCATATTTACGTTACCCGTCTCGGAATACAAATCTCCGCTGTAGATGGGTACAGCGAACTGGATGAGCGTAAATTGTCAGTTAATCTATTACGTTCTCCTTATAAGGTCATATTCGAGCGCAATACCTTATTAATGGTCGCGTATCCTCTGGAAAGCTCTAAGGATGGATTGCCTGATCTCATCGTGGAAGTCGAGCTCAGCGAAAGGGAGATTCGTCAGACCTTACAATCTGCCATAGGTCGCGACTACACAGGAGCTATCTATCTTGGCTTATCCGACGAGCGACATATTATCATTGTCCAGAAGCCCGAGCTCAGTAAGCGGTTAGACAGCCAAGAGTCTTCGGTTGGAACTGCGAATGGACGCGGGACTATGGATATCGCTACCGTCGGAAACGATTATATTCGCGTTAGTTCCGCCATAACGGAAACAGGAATTTTCGCGGATCAATACTTGTATAAGAAGACCATGTTCCATAAGGTAACGAAGCATATTCAATGGTTCTGGTTGTTTTTCGTTGTGGCTTTCATTGCGGTAGCGTTCTTCTTATTTTATATAAACCGTGCGATTAACAAACCGCTCGTGAAAATCGTCCGCGCTTTCCGGTATGTGGAGGAGGGGAACTTCGACTTTACGATCCGACACGATACGGACGACGAATTCGGCTACATGTACGTACGTTACAATGAAATGCTCGTGAGATTGAAAGCTTTGATCGACGAAGTATACAATCAACAACTTCAACGTCAGAATGCGGAGCTCAAGCAATTGCAATCTCAAATAAATCCTCATTTCCTATACAATTGCCTCTTTAGCATTACCCGATTAATCAAAATGGACAAGTTTGACGAGGCCATTCGTTTTACGGATCAACTGGCTAGATATTTCAGATTTATTACTCGAAGCACTAGAGACACCGTTCCGTTGGAGCAGGAAGTGGAACATGCACGTAATTACGTGATGTTGCAGTTGGCCAGATTCTCGGATCGCGTATCGGTGTCTTTCGAGGAAGTACCCGATCGTCTAAAGCCGATTGGCGTTCCCCGACTCATCATGCAACCGTTGGTCGAGAATGCCTTCGTCCATGGTCTCGAAAACGTGGACGAAGGAGGATTACTTCGCGTTTCATTCAGCGCACGTTCGGATGGCGCAATCATCTCCGTTGAAGATAACGGAGATGATGCGGAACTCCAACTTGCACGAATGAACGAAGTCCTTCAGGAGGTGGATTACTCCCAAGAAGTCACCGCTATCCTGAATATACACCGTAGACTTTTATTTATGTTCGGTGCCGGAAGCGGTCTTCAGGTTGAACGAAGCGAGCTTGGGGGCGTAAAAGTCAGCATGATTATCAAATGGAACGGGGGAGAGTCGGATGTACCGGATGTTGATCGTTGACGACGAAAAGCTAATCGTAGATGGTTTATTCGAAATGCTTCTTGAACAAGAAGGCGACCGTCTTAGTTTATATAAGGCTTCCAGTGCCCGCGAAGCGCTTGCCGTACTGGGCGATCGTAAAATCGACATTCTCATGTCCGATATTAAAATGCCCAAAATGACGGGGCTTGAACTCGGCGATATCGTTAGGCAGAGCTGGCCGGAATGCCGCATCATTTATTTGACGGGTTTTGACGATTTTCATTATATCCATCATGCGGTTAAAAACGGTGCGCAGAACTTTGTATTGAAGTCGGAAGGCGACGATCAAATATTATCTTCGGTACGTCAAGCCATAGATGACCTCGAAGCCAGAACGGAAATGAATTCATTATTGATAAAAGCTAACGACATTCGACGGCAGCAGATCGCGCACCATCGATCCATGTATTTTACGGATCTGCTGGAAGATCAATTGCCCGAGAACGAAATGACCGAGTCAGCCTTCGGGACGTTAGGTTTGACAATAGATGCTTCCAAACGAATATGGCTAGTTATCGGTCGGCTCGATACGGATGGAAACGCCATCAGAATCAAAGACAAAGACATCTTGTTCGCTGCCCTCGCCTCCGTTTGCGGAAGATTTTTGTCGCCGTTTATCCGGTTCGATCATGTTGTCTATTCGCGGGAGTTGTTCGTTATTTTTTTTCAACCCGCGGAGGAAGCCAATATGTCCGATGATCGGATTCGTTCGTTCGTAGAAGGCTCGTTCGAGACGATTTCACAGACGGCGGACAAGTCGACGGGATACACCTTTTCTTTTGCAATCGGGGCGAAGGCCATGCGATTGAATGAAGTTCCCATACAGTTCGCTAAGCTTCATGGACTGTTGTCCCATTTCTACGGAGAGAAGCAAATTATCGTTAAAGAGCGCAATATGTCATTTCTCATGGAAGGAATCTTACAGGCAGATTCGAGAGGCCAAGTTGAATTGTATCTCAAAAAAGCATCATTGCTTGATACGTATTTAGAGACGGGGCGAAGGAATGAAGTACAACAGGTACTTTCTGAGCTACGCGCGCTCGCCCTTCAGCCGGCTAATAGAGATCGATTTCTTGAAATGCATTACGCCACGGTCCTTCGTTTCATGACAGTGGTGAACAATTATGGTTTGCGAAGATTTTCTTCCATTCAAGAACAAATCGATCGACTGCTGCAGCCTGCGATTAATGGTTCCATTGAAGATGCGATCAAGGCGTTGGAGCGGTTAGCCGTAACGTTAGGCGATTATTATACTGCCAACGCCTTGAAGATGAGGGGCGATGCTATTGAGACGGTTAAGTCGTACATTGACGGAAACCTATCCGAAGATTTGTCGCTTCCTCGGTTGGCGGAGCTCGTACACTTAAACCCGGATTATATGGCACGTTTGTTCAAGCAGTCGGAGAAGTGTACGTTAACCGAGTATATCGGCATGCTACGAATTCAAAAAGCGAAAGAGCGTCTCTCGGATCAGCATGTTCTAGTTCAGGATATCGCAAAAGAGCTGGGGTTCTCGACAGCAGGATATTTCAGCCGATTTTTCAAAAAGGAAACCGGTATGACTCCGCAAGAATATCGGTCGCAATAAGGAGTCGTGAAAGTGCAAGCGATATCGGAAGTTTGAAATAGTATGCGTGTAAGCGGTTTCGATAAAATGAAGTCGTAGCCAAAACACTTTCTGGGGGGAAAAACTTGAAAATCAATTTAAAGAAAACGTTAGGGGTAAGCACATCGGCCATTCTGTTGCTGACCGTGTTATCCGCTTGCGGAGGAAACAACAACAATGCTGCGAGCAACTCGGGAAATGCCTCGAATAGTCCGACGGCAAGCGCGCCAGCTTCTTCAGAAGCAACTAGCGAAGCATCGACCGCGCCTATCGATCCGAATACGAAATTCGAACCGGCTGTCGAAGCGAGCGTCGGAGTATCCATTAGCGACCCCATGGCGAAAGACTTTACCGAGGAGAAGTGGGAGAATAGCGTATGGATCCAGGCATATCGGGATAAGTTCGGCATCAACATCAAACCGGCTTGGTACGCAAAGGGCGTAGACGCCACTAAACAAAAGATCAGCGTATCGATCGCTTCAGGGGATATTCCGGATATTCTCGGAGTTACCCAAGAACAGTTGGCTACATTGTCCAAGACAGATTTGATCTGGGATATGAAAGAAATCTTTGACAAGTATGCGACGCCTCTTACAAAGCAGATCATTACCGAGGAAGGAAATACGGCATTGGATTCCGCGACTTTCGGCGGCAAATTGCTGGCGATCCCTGGTACGAATTCCGCAATCGATGGCGCTTCCTTCTTATGGGTAAGACAAGATTGGTTGACTAAACTCGGGTTGGCAGTACCGAAGACGACAGACGAGCTATATAACGTGATGAAGGCTTTCGCGGACAAAGATCCGGATGGCGACGGCAAGAAAAATACGGTCGGCCTCATGTTAAACAAAGACTTCTTGGCGCCGGGAATGGCGGAGTCGCTTGGCATCTTTAACGCATTCGACGCCTATCCGACAGCATGGATCCGGGGCGCCGACGGCAAGTTGGTTTACGGAAGCGCTCTTCCCGAAGTGAAAGATGCACTGGCATTCATGAACAAGCTTTACAATGAAGGTTTGATCGAAAAAGATTTCGGCGCTAAAGACGGGGCCAAGGCCGCCGAACTAGCCGCTTCCGGTAAAGTAGGCATCAACTTCGGAGCCATGTGGAACGGTATGCATCCATTCCAGCAAACGAAGGATAATTTTGCGGATTCCGATTGGCGCGCATATGCGATCGTCTCCAAAGACGGTCAACCCGCTAACCCGCAAATCAAGCTGAACGTCGAGAACTACTACGTCGTGAGCAAGAAATACGAGCATCCGGAAGTCTTGGTCAAACTGATCAACTTCTGGACGGAGTTGAATTACGGTAACGCGACGCAAGAAGAATACGATAAGTACTTGGGGCCAGCTCCGGCGCCTGGCCATCATTGGACCGTGGCTAAAGCTTGGAAACCGCAAAAGAACCTGCAAGCTCATTTGAAAATCGTTGAAGCCTTTAAGTCCGGCGATACCTCCGCGCTTAATGCTGAAGAAAAAGGTTATTACGACAATATCGTCAAGTTCAAAAACGGAGATAACGCAAACGCGCAATTCGAGAAGGTATTCGGGGAGACGGGATCCTTCGTGGCAATGAACGATTATGTCACGGGCAATCTCTTCAAAATGGATGAATTCTACGGTGCATCCACTGAAGCCATGAAAAATCGGTTGAAGACGATCCAGCAAGCGGTGTTGGAATATTACACGAAGGTCATTATGGGCTCGGATTCAATCGATAACTTCGATAAATTCGTCGATCAATTGAACAAACTCGGACTTTCTGATGTTACCAAAGAAGTGAACGAGTGGGACGCAGCTAAAAAATAACGGTTTGTAAGGGAAGGGGGTATCCGACCCCTTCCCTTACTTATAGAGAGATGGAGTGAGCATGCCGATGGAAACGAAAGGAATAAGCAAGAGCAGGCGAATCGCGGGCGCCTATCACCTCATGTTGTTGCCTGCCGTCATTCTTGTGCTTATATATAGCTACGGTCCAATCGCCGGTATTGTCATCGCATTTCAGGACTTCGTTCCTTCGAAGGGCTGGTTTGAATCCGATTGGATCGGTCTTGGCAATTTCGAATACGTATTCAATATGCCCGATACGATGCAAGTACTGAAGAACACGTTGCTGATTTCTTTGATGAAAATGATCGTAGGAATTGTTTTTCCGCTTACGCTTGCTATTTTGCTCAGCGAAGTGAAAAACGCATTGTTTAAGCGTAGCCTGCAAACGATCGTTTATATGCCTTATTTTTTATCTTGGGTTATTTTATCGGGAATCCTGGTTGATATCCTGTCCCCAACTAACGGCATCGTTAATAATGCGTTGCATGTGTTCGGCATAGATTCCATTTATTTTCTAGGAGATGGGGTTTGGTTCCGGATCGTGCTGGTCGCTTCCCATATTTGGAAAGAGCTCGGATTCGATACGATCGTGTATTTGGCTGCCATATTGAGCATCGACAAGTCCCTGTATGAAGCTGCTTCGATCGATGGAGCAGGTCACATGAAGCAAGCTTGGCATATTACGTTGCCGGGAATGCGGCCGATTATCGTCCTCTTGAGCGTATTGGGGCTTGGCAATATTCTGAACGCCGGATTTGATCAAGTATTTAACCTATATAGTCCGCAAGTATACGATAGTGCGGATATTCTAGATACCTACGTCTATCGAGTCGGGATCGAGCAGATGCAGTACGGCGTAGCCACGGCAATCGGGCTGTTTAAATCGGTCGTGTCGTTAATATTCATATCGGGTTCGTATTATATGGCTTATCGCTTCGCTAATTACCGCATATTCTAATCGATCGGAGGTATGGAGCATGATAGAAAGACGTACGCCATCCAGAATGTTATTTCTGTACGGTAATTACGTAATTTTGACCCTGTTCGCGCTAACTTGCCTTTTTCCTATTCTGCATATGGCCGCGATGTCATTAAGTAGCAATTCTGCCGTTACCGCCGGTTGGGTATCCGTTTGGCCGATAGGTTTTAATTTGGATTCCTACAAATATATCGTAAGCAACAATATGTTCTTGAACAGCGTGGTCATTTCCTTCGAACGGCTTGCCCTCGGCGTAAGCATAGGACTGGCTTTAACGATATTGGCGGCTTACCCGCTCTCCAAATCCAATCTTAAATTCAAATCGAGAACGGTTTATTCGTGGTTTTTCGTCATTACAATGATTTTTAACGGCGGATTGATCCCTACCTTCATGGTCGTGAAAGAAACGGGTTTGATGGATTCGATTTGGGCGCTCGTCATTCCATCCGCCGTTAACGTATTTAATATCGTGCTTATGCTGAACTTCTTCAGGACGCAACCTATCGAACTCGAAGAGTCGGCTCAGATCGACGGAGCGGGTGCTTGGCGAACGCTATGGAGCATTTATTTGCCCATCTCTAAGCCCTCACTCGCCACCATTGCGTTATTTACGATTATTTTTCATTGGAATGCTTGGTTCGACGGACTGATTTATATGAATTCTCCGACGCATTATCCTTTACAAACTTATCTGAGGACGGTTATTGTATCTCACGATTTGACGAACGCAAACGCAAGCGATTTTAGCATGATCCAGAACATTTCGAGTCGCACCGTACTCGCTGCTCAGTTATTCGTTTCCATGTTGCCCGTATTGTGCATATATCCGTTCCTGCAGAAGTACTTCGTGCAAGGGCTCGTACTCGGAAGCGTCAAAGGGTAAAGACAATCGATGAAAGAGGCGTTGAAGAAGTGAAATTGCAGCGACTGAAGGAAATATTCGATAATCCGCCGGCGGATTATCGCGGCGTACCGTTCTGGTCATGGAACGACGACTTGAAACAAGATGAGCTCGACCGGCAAGTAAAGGGATTCAAGGATCAAGGCATGGGCGGATTTATGATGCACGTTCGGGAAGGACTTGAGACTCCCTATCTCGGAGAAGATTTCATGGAACGAATCAAGTCGACAGTGGATACGGCCAAGAAGGAAGGCGTATACGCTTGGCTCTATGATGAAGATCGGTATTCCTCCGGCATGGGCGGCGGAGAAGTGGCTCGAATGGGCGGCGATGACGTTCGCGCTAAAGTTCTCACCCTTGAAGTCGTCAAAGAAATCCCGCAGGGAAATGACCCTAAAGTGGTCGCCCTATATGAAGCCTCTATTAGGGGCGACGAGATCGCGTGGTTTCATAGAATTGATTTTACGGCCAATCAAGAGGAGATTGCACCGAATCCCAATCAAAATCTATATCTTGTTTTCCGACGCGAATTCGGGGTCGCGAACGAATGGTGCCACGGCGATACGTATACGGATTTACTGAATCCGCGATCGACCGAGCTTTTCATTCAATCGACGTACGAGAAGTACAAAGATGCCGTGGGGGATGAATTCGGCGAGACGGTTCCCGGCATTTTCACGGATGAACCAACCATTCGCGGGGGTTCTGAAAGTCTACAAGTAAACCGAGCATGGATATCTTGGACGGATAGTTTGCCCGCGTATTTCAAGGACAGCGTAGGATATGAAATTTGGGATGTCCTTCCCTACTTGTTCTTCCAAGGGGAAAAGGCATCTAAGACCAGATTTGATTATTGGAAAACGATTACTGAACGGTTCAGCGAAGCTTATACGAAGCAAATCGGCGATTGGTGCCGAAGCAACGGATTATTGTTCAGCGGACATTATCATTCCGAAGGTAGTCTATTAGGCACTGTCCAGACGACCGGCGCGGTTATGCCCCATTATCGTTATATGGATGTTCCGGGAATAGACACGCTCTGCGAGCAAACGGATGAAAGCTTGACGATCAAGCAGGTGGCGAGCGTGGCGCGGCAATATGGAATGAAACGCGTCATTACCGAAACTTACGGCGTGACCGGATGGGATTTCACTTTCGAAGGACGCAAATGGCTCGGTGATTGGCAATTCGTTCTCGGCGTCAACCTGTTAACCCACCATCTCGCTTTATACTCGCTTAAAGGTTGTCGCAAACGCGATTATCCTCCTTCTTTTAACTACAACACCAATTGGTGGTCGCATAATCACGTGATGGAAGATTACTTCGCGCGCTTGAGCAGCGTCCTCACGCAAGGAGAAGTCGTTAGGGACGTTCTCGTGCTGCATCCGGTATCATCCGTTTGGTCAATGCTTGGCGCCAACGGTATGGGTGAGTATGAGGGGCATGCAGGCCGGATTGACGAGTTGCGGGAATTCGAAAGCCAATTTAATCGATTTATCGATCTGATGCTTGCGGCCCATTATGATTTCGACTTGGGCGATGAACTGATTTTACAAGAAAGCGGCCGAGTCGAGAATGAGAGACTGAACGTTAATCTAGCTGCCTACAAAGTCGTTATCATGCCTCCGATGATGAATGTGTTCGGTAGTACCGTGGAGCTTATTCGCAAGTTCTTGGATGACGGAGGCAAAGTCATCGCTTCGGGTACACTACCCGACAGGGTAGACGGTGATATGTCGGGTGCAATGGAAGGATTATCGAGGCATCGAGGATTCATTCATGTCGAAGATGCCGGAGAAGTTCCATCTGTCCTAGAGAAAATTCTAACTAGAGAAGTTAGTTTGAAGAATGACAACCGTCTCGAAGCCGAAGATTTTCTGTACATGCTGCGCGAAGTAGGTCAAAGTAGAATCTTATTCGTGGTGAACAAGGATCGGCAGCAGGGAGCGAACATCGAGATCGCGCTAAACGGCATAGGACGCGTCGAAGTCTGGGATCCGTTAACCGGAGAAGTAACGGAAGCGGAGTCCGTCGAAAAGGACGGGAAAATGATCATTCGTCAAGCATTCGGTCCCGCGGATTCCAAGCTTTATGTACTGGTTCGGCCTGACAATGACGAGCGTAAATCGGCGCGAACGACCAAGCGGACACTAAAGCCGAAGAAGAGTAATGATCGGATTGTTACGGCATTGGGGCCGGTAAGCCGCTTCACCCGTACGGAACCCAATGCAATAACGTTAGACAAATGTCAGTATCGCATTGGAGAAGGCAAATGGTCAGCAGAAATGGATGTCTGGCAGGCGCAACGGGAAATTAGATCCGCTCTTGGAATGCGTCATGTATTCGCCAATGGAGGGCTTCAACGTCATCTATGGATTCACGATTCGCATCAAAATGATGGAACTCCAATATCTTTAGCCTTCGAATTCGAAGTTTCCGAAGTACCATGCTCCGAAGTATCCGTGGCGATCGAGCAAGCGGAATCTTTCACAATGATCTTTAACGGTGAAGATGTCGTCGGTGGTGTAAAGGGATGGTACTTGGACAGAAGCTTCGGTACTGTGTCCCTGCCGCAGCTTAAAGCAGGACGTAATCGACTTGAAGTCTCCTGCGCTTATGATCATGCCATGGAACTAGAGGATTGTTACTTAATCGGGGACTTCGGGGTTTCACCCGATAGGGTTCTCGTGAAAGAGCCGGAAACTTTGCGTTTCGGTGACTGGTGCTTGCAAGGTTATATGCATTATTGCGGGAGCATTGTCTATCATTTGGCTTACGAGTGCCTAGAGTTGCCAGGTGCCGGATCAACGATGATCCTTGAGTTAGGAGATTATCGTGCGGTGACGATAGAAGTAAAGGTGAACGGCCGGCACGCCGGTTATGTGCCTTGGGCAGCCACGAAGCAACTGGATATCGGCGAATGGCTCGTTATTGGCGAGAACAGCATCGACATCGAAGTCGTTGGCAGTCCGCGCAATTTGCTAGGCCCTCTTCACCAAGCGGCAACTTCATACAATTGGAAAGAGTGGTGGGACTATCGCCGCGAGGGCATCGAATATACGCCTGATTACGTCGTTGTCCCTTACGGCTTAATGGGTCAAGTACATCTCAAGCTGAGGGAAGACGGACGATGAGATCGTCCCGTACAATTAAAGGTCGTTAAGCGGTCTTGGTCCTGAATTCCATGGGACTGAGACCGTTTGTTATATTTGAGCATGAGCGCGGTAATTATTCGGAGAGACGCCTTTCTGTTTTTTGAAAATTTTAGAGAATAGTAAGGGGTCGTTATAGCCCACGGACCGAGAGATATCACCGATAGTAAGCTGTACATTTCCCATCATTTCGCATGCTTTATTAATCCGGTATCGAATCAGATACTCCTGAATGCTTTCATTCATTCGTTGTTTAAATAGCGAGCACAGGTAGCTTCGATTGAGCCCGATAAAATTCGCAATATCCTCAACGGTAATCTTCATGGCATAATTCATTTCGACAAAATCAATCACTTTGTCCACGTAGACTTCCGATCCGTATTGTTTCCGAGTCGAAAGCTGCTCAGGACCGTGCTCAACAAGAAGCGATAGCATTAAGTAAAGTAATCCGGTTAGCTTCATTTCCCTAGCTTTATGCCATGCCGTGGACTGAATCATGGATTGCAAGTATTGCGTAATCCAATCATTTTTGTCATAGCAGAAGATCGGCGATTCCATGGTAAGACCCGCTTGTTTGAGGAACAATGATGCCTGTGTCCCGTTAAACCCGAACCAGCAATACGACCAAGGGTTTATTTTATCGGCTTGATAATAAGTGATGACGTTCGGACATATGAGAAACCCCTGTCCCTTATTCAGTCTGTACTTATTGTCGTTAACCTCGAAGATGCCTTCCCCGTCCATAATATAATGCAGCAAAAAATGATCTCTGAGGGCCGGACCAAAATAATGTCCGGAACTGCATTCTTCCACTCCATATTGCGTTAGATACAAATCGGAGTGTTGTTTGCTGCGCGGCAAATATTCAATCATGGTATTTCTCCTTATTAATATTAACTATCTAGCATAATAACATGACTATGAAGTGCCATGCCATGTACGAAACGGCTAACATTCGTTTATGATTTCATAAACAATAGACTGCCAAAAGGAGATTTTGCTTATATGAACATATTTGTTGATGAACTGGCGAAACTGTTCCACTTGCAAAGCAAAAATTCAAGCTATGTCATGCAAGTCGTTAACGGACATCTCGTCCATCTCTATTGGGGGGCAAAGCTTCGGAACGACGGCAATTTAACGGGTTTGCCTAGCGTACCGACCCATAACAATCTGGATCAAATTCCGCAAGAATATCCACAGTACGGAAGCGGCGATTTTCGACAGCCGGCCTATCAGATCCAGTTGGGGGATGGCAGCCGCATTACGGAACTCGTCTATTCGGGCTACCGATTGTTCTCAGGCAAGTCTAAGTTAGACGGCCTGCCCGCTATCTATGTGGAATCCGAAGATGAGGCGCAAACGCTAGAGATCTCTCTGAGGGACGCGTATACGGGATTGACGGTCGTACTAAGCTATACCGTGTTTTCGGATTTTAACGCCATTGTACGTTCGACGAAGTTGATCAATGAAGGAGCGGGGACGCTACGGTTGCTTCGGGCACTAAGCGCAAGTCTCGACATGGATGTGCCGCAGTACGATGTCGTCTACTTGTCCGGCGCTTGGGCGAGGGAAGCCAACATTCAGCGCCGGCCGATCGGTCCGGGAGGCACGAACATCGAAAGCCGCCGCGGAATGAGCGGACATCAGTTAAACCCCTTCTTTGCCCTCGCGGCTCCTCTTGCGGACGAGGATCAGGGAGAGGTATACGGCTTCAGCTTCGTGTACAGCGGTAACTTCTTCGGCGGAGCGGAGGTTGACCCCATGCGTAAAGTTCGGGTTCAGATCGGGTTGAACCCATTCGATTTCGCGTGGCAGCTAGAACCCGGAGCAACGTTCCAAACCCCGGAGGCGGTGCTCGTCCATTCTCTGGAAGGATTCGGCGGTATGTCACGCACGTATCACAAATTGTACCGCACGCGTCTTTGCCGCGGTCATTACCGGGACCGCGATCGCCCGATTCTTGTAAATAATTGGGAAGCGACGTACTTCAACTTCACCGCTGAAGAAATTGAGTCCATTGCGAAGGTCGGAGCGGAGCTTGGCATTGAGTTATTCGTTCTAGACGACGGGTGGTTCGGCAAACGGGACGATGATACGACGTCGCTCGGAGACTGGGTGGAAGATAGCCGCAAGCTGCCCAACGGATTAGAGAATTTAGCTGAGCGGATTAATGAGCAAGGATTGACGTTTGGCCTGTGGGTAGAACCGGAGATGGTGTCACCGGACAGCGATTTGTATCGCGCACACCCGGATTGGTGCCTGCACGTCGAAGGGAGACGTCGAACGTTGGCAAGAACCCAGCTGGTTCTTGATCTTTCACGTGAAGATGTTCGCGATTACTTGTTCCTTATGTTGTCAAATATTTTCTCCAGGGTGTCTGTCTCTTACGTGAAATGGGACATGAACCGGAGTTTAACGGAAGTCGGATCCGCTGCTGCTCCGGCGGAACGTCAAGGTGAAATCGCGCACCGATATTTGTTGGGTGTCTACGAGTTGATGGAGCGGCTTACGTCAACCTTCCCTCACATTTTGTTCGAGAGTTGTTCGAGCGGCGGCGGTCGCTTCGATCCCGGGATGCTGTACTATATGCCTCAAACATGGACGAGCGACAACACGGATGCCGTAGAACGTCTCAAGATTCAGTACGGTACCAGTCTCGTGTATCCCGTAAGTTCAATCGGGGCGCACGTCTCCGCCGTGCCGAATCATCAAGTTGGTCGCTATACGCCGCTTACGATGCGCGGCGACGTCGCGATGTCCGGAAACTTCGGTTACGAGCTGGATTTGACAAAGTTTACTGATGAAGAAAAGGAAGCCGTAAAGAAACAGGTGGCTGATTACAAGGATATTCGTTCGCTGGTGCAGCAAGGTGAGTTGTATCGCTTACTCAGTCCCTTCGATGGCTCGGAAACGGCTTGGATGTTCGTGTCGGAGGATAAGGAGCAAGCGTTGGTTTTCTTCTTCAAAGTACTGGCCGAACCGTTTGCGCCGCCTAAGGTGCTGCGTCTCAAGGGGCTTCATCCCGAACGGAACTACGCGGTCGAAGGCATCGGCACATTCGGCGGCGACCGTCTCATGCATGTAGGTCTTGCATTTCCGGCACTTCATGGGGATTATGCAAGCCGAATGTTCCGTCTACTGGCAACGGCGAGTGAATAATCCCGAGTCATGTTTATCTTTAGTTAAATCAGAAGAAGAAGGAGGACGCGGGTGACTACGTCCTTCTTTCTCATTTGCGTCGTTAAAGTACAAGCGATTACGGAAGATTAGTCTAGCAGGATGGTCGGCTCCTTCGATACGATAAAACATAAGGTCTAGATGAAGAAGGGATGAGAACTCTCACCATGAAGCCGGTTCGATTACGATTAAGCAATTACTACTCCCCTATGGGGATCGATACATTGACGCCGTCTTTCTCCTGGCAATTAGAAAGCGAGCATCAAGGACAAGAGCAAGTTCACTACCGAGTTGTCGTTGCCACTAGCGAAGAAACTTTGTTGAAGTTAGAGGAATTGACTTGGGATAGCGGAAAAGTTCAATCTTCCGATCAACTTGCTATCGGATATAACGGAACACCGTTACAAGAAACAACTGCTTATTATTGGAAGGTTGCCGTTTGGAGTCGGGACGACAATATGGAATGGAGCGAACCAAAGCTACTTTATACGGGGTACGCCCAAGAGTCGGAATGGATAGGAAAATGGATCGGGAGCGGTCGCAACAAACCGTTCTACGCTCGTCGTACCTTTGAAGCGACCAAGTCGATCAAACAGGCGTTCTTCCTCATTTCCGGATTAGGCCATTTCAAACTATTCATGAATGGAAATAAAGTCGGCTTAAATGAGATGGATCCGGGATGGACGAATTACGATCGGTCCGTTCAATATGTTTGCTTTGATGTGACGAATCAGATCACAGAAGGCGAGAACGTGATAGGAATATCCGTCGGCAACGGATTTTATTCGGGTGATTCCGGCGGCAGACACTTTTACACGATGGATAAAGGTTACATTCCGTATGGCGATGAGCTGCTTGCGATCGGAGAGTTGCACATCGAATTTGAAGACGGGTCTTCGATTACTATTTGTACGAAGGCCGACGAATGGAAAATTCGGGATAGCGCAACGACGCTGGCTAACGTGTATGGTTCGGAGAACTACGATGCTCGCTTGTATCCTAAAGGCTGGAACGAAATAGGCTTTATCGATGCTGATTGGGAATCTGCCAAAGGGCTAGTCCCTCCGAAAGGAAAACTTGTTTCCCAAAGTCAACCTCCAGTAGTTGTTCGGACAATATATGATACGATCCAAATCGAAGAAGTAAAAGAATCAACTTTCGTCTTTGACCTCGGTCAGAATATGTCCGGCATGTTCGAAATCTTCGCGAGCGGTCCTGCAGGTAGTAAAGTTACGATTAAGCCGGGCGAGCTCAGGAACGTTGACGGTACGGTAGCAACGCCTTGGGATATCGTAACTTATTCGGAATATACGCTTGCGGGGACTGGAGCAATAGAGAGCTGGAAGCCTGATTTTTCTTGTTACGGTGCACGATGGGTTCAGATTGAAGGCTGCACCCGTGACGGGTCCGATGCGAACAAGCCGGTTATCCACGATGTGAAGGGCCATTTCGTGACCTCGGCTTCACTAGATACAGGGGAGTTAGCAACGAATGATTCTCGAATTACGCGCCTAGAGAATATTATTGTCAAAGCGATCGAAAGCAACCTGCAAAGCGTCCATTCGGATTGCCCGACGATCGAGAAACTAGGGTGGTTGGAGACCGCGAATTTGATGGGGCCTTCCATCATGTACGTCAAGCATGTAGAAGAATTATGGTTAAAGATAACAAGGGATATGATCGAGGCCCAGACGGATGAGGGGCTTATTCCAGATATCGCGCCTGAATATTCGAAATTCGAAGATGGATTTCGCGATTCGATCGCTTGGGGGAGCTCCATCGTGCTCGTTCCGGAGCTATTATGGCGGATCTACGGCAATCGCCAAGGCATCGAAGAAGCGTATCCAGCAATGAAGTCTTATATGTCCTATTTGAAGACGAAAGAAGTAGCGGGCGGTCTGATCGGGCACGGCCTTGGCGATTGGGGCATTCATCCGCAAACCGGCGGCGATTATATCGAAAATGTCGAAACGGCATTTTATTATCGAGATTATTTAGCGCTATCTAATTTCGCTGATATGTTGGGATTTAAGCAGGATGCCGTTCATTATGCGGAAGAAGCGGAACGGGTTAGGAGAATGTATAACGAACTTTTACTTAAGCCGATTGCAGCTGAAATCCAAGCTACTCATGCCTACAGTAAGTTAGGTGGCGAATACGATCCGGATAATCAGGTCATCCAGGCGGTTCCGCTTTATTTCGGTCTCGTGCCGAAGGAACTGAAGCAAGATATCGAGTGCGCGCTCCTTCGCGCGGTTAAGGGGCGTCAATTAAGGTCCGGAGAAATCGGATTGCGTTTTTTGTTCGGCGCTTTATCGAATATGGAGAGAAACGATATCGTATTCGACATGATGATGCAGCCCGAGCATCCGAGCTATATCCGATTCGTGGAGAAGGGCGAGACGGCGTTGCCCGAGTTTTGGACAGATGATGCGCGTTCTCGTAATCATGATATGATGGGTCACATCTTGGAATGGATGTATGCGCACCTTCTCGGTATTTCATCCGTCGAAGAGGCTTACAAAATAATTCGAATAGCTCCGTTGTATTCGGATAGGGTTAATAGTATTCGCGGCAAGCACCTTACGGCAAGAGGGCTAGTTGAAGTTGATTTTTATCATGACGATGATGAGATCCGGCTTAAAGCGAGTTTGCCGCCGAACACAATTGCGAAGGCTCGAATCCCGTTATTCTCAGGGGAAGACCAATTACATGAGAACGGGATACCGATCGGCTACGAGTTAGTATGGGAACAGGAGCAACCTTACGCCATTGTTGAGGTTGTGTCGGGTAGCTATGACTTTTTAGTAAGAGTATTTAAGTGTAAAGGTGTCTAAGTGCAACGGAAAACGGAGCAACCCATCCGGTGGTGCTCTGTTTTTTGTTTATCGTTGAGATTGCCTTTCAATTGGTCGAAAGATTGAAAGGATAGTCGGTTAATTCACATTGTAAGCGTTATCAGCGGTGCTTAGAATTTATATTGAGCCAGGACATTATTTACACAAATTTAATGCAAGGGCTCTGACGATGCAGGAACAACATGAGATTTAGACATGAATCGATTGATGAAATGTTTGAAATTGGAAGGAGGCGGCTAGTGCAGTCGAAAGGTAACAATCAGATTTTTGTATTACGGGAAACTCGAATCAAAAATCTAAAATAAAAGGATGATTTTGATGACTCAAAAGATTAATTTGCGCAAGATTAAGCTATTTCTCATGATTTCTGCAATGCTTTTGGCATCGATTCAAGGTGCTTATCTATCTCCTAAACCCGCATATGCCGCCAGTAGTCTCATTCAGAACGACGTTTTCTGGAAGGACACTTCGAATAATAATATTTACTCTCAAGGGGGCGGCATTCTAAAGGTCGGAAACACCTATTATTGGTATGGAGTAAAATATAATGGCGCAGTCACCTATGCGAATAATCCAACATCGAAAAACTCGGACACTAGTTTTAATGCCATTACGATTTACTCGTCTACAGATTTATCGACATGGACCTTCAGAGGCAATGCAGTCGTAGCAGGCGCTGCGGGTACTACGTTCGAGCCTGCATCATGGGTAGGACGTCTTGGTGCCGTATATAATGCCAATACGGGAAAGTACGTCATCATCGGCCAATATGGCGGACCTGCGGGAGCCGGAGTCATATTTTTAACGAGCACTTCTCCAACCGGTCCATTTACTTACTCTCACCTAGAGAGCAATATTCCCAATGTAGTAACAGCGACTACAGGAGATCAGTCCGTCTTTGTTGACGATAATGGGAAAGCCTATCTGATTTTCAGCAATTCGAATGGCAGAACCCATCTATATGTTGCCCCTATCAGGGCATCGGATTCTCTGCACATTGAGCCGGCTACCGAGGTGTATACGAGTACGAACGGCGGCCGAGAAGGTAATGTCATGTTTAAGCACAATGGTTATTACTATATGGTTTCGTCGGATCTTCATGGTTGGAATGCATCCCACACGTACTTCATTAAATCCACTAACATTATGGGGCCATATTCTTCAGAATCCGTTATGTCAGGTACGAACTCCGACTTCTCTCACGTAACGCAAACCGGACTAGCCGTTACGGTCACGGGTAGTTCTGGATCATTTGTCGTGTTCGGCGGTGATAGGTGGAGTGATTTCGCGGGGAATGGAATTGGATACAACCAGTGGGTTCCGATTTCTTTCAGCGGGAGCACGCCTTACTTTAATTCGTTAAGTCAATGGAATATCGACGTGGCAAGCGGTACCTGGAGCGTGGGGGCGGGAAATAACTATGTATTAAATCCAAGTTTTGAAGCCGATAGGGTAGCGCAGACTTCTCTAGCGGGTTGGACGAATTGGGATAACCTTCCTTCGGCAGAAGCAAACGCGAACGTATCCGGAGGACAGACCGGAAGATGGGCAATGACACAATATTATGCATCGGCTTATAACGCTAGCATGTACCAGAACATATCCGTTCCGAATGGAACATATACGCTCAAAGCATGGGTGAGGAGCAGCGGAGGCCAGACAACGGCTCATCTCTTTGCTAAAAACTTTGGCGGAACCGAAAAAACCGTAGCCATCAATAGCAATATGGGTAGCTGGACGCAGAAGACGATTTCAAACATTCAAGTAACGAACGGGTCTATACAGGTAGGTGTCTTCTCAGTCGCCGGTGCTGGAAACTGGGTCAGAGTGGATAACTTCTCCTTGGTTAAAAATTAATAAAGCATGAAGTTTAATAATAACAGATCGAGTCAATGGGCTTGATCTGTTATTATTCGTGAATATCGAGGAATGATATTCGCCGTACATCTGTTTGGTACTTGAAAGGGGAATTTAATTGACACTGATTATTGATCGACACACGACTTATCGCTTGCCTAAGAAGTTAACTTCTCCGGTCCGTCACGCTTGGGGGATGGTGGAAAGGGATCTTAAAAATGTGTTTGGAGAGGTGCCAAAGCTTAAAGAGGATGACGGCGCTCCAGTTGAAGTAGAAATTCGATATGCCCTCCCGGAGGATCTCTGCCCAGGGCATCCAGAGTCGTTTTCCTTTCGGTTTATCGAGGCGGAAGGGGCCATGACGCTCCACATTACGGCCCACGATGATCTCGGGCTAGTATTCGGTTTGTTGGAGTATAGTCGTAGATATCTGGGAGTGGATCCGTTCTGGTTCTGGATGGATAAGTACCCGATGCCTAGGCACGAAATACACATTTCCGAAGAAAATTACGATTCGCCAGAGTCGTTTGTTCGCTTCCGAGGCTGGTTCGTCAACGATGAAGTGTGCTTGATTGGATGGAAGGAGGAGTATCCCCCAGCCAAAGAAGTGTGGTATCCCGTATTCGAAGCTTTACTGAGATGCGGCGGCAATATGGTGATCCCAGGTACCGATCTGCCTAAACATGGCATACATGCCGATCTTGCGTCAGAGATGGGGTTATGGGTGACTCATCATCATGCAGAGCCGCTTGGCGCCGAGATGTTCCTGCGTGCTTATCCCGGCAAGCAAGCCAGCTATCAAGATAATCCGGAGCTGTTCGAAGCATTATGGGAGGAAGCAATTGAAGCGCAGAAGGACCGGAACATTGTATGGGTTCTTTCCTTCCGAGGGCAAGGAGACCAGCCTTTTTGGATACAAGACCCTTCTTTCGATACACCGGAGAAGCGCGGAGAGATGATCAGCAGGGTCGTTCGCAGGCAGTATGACATGGTTCGCGAGAAGGTTGAAAATCCGAATTGCTGTGTAGCTTTATACGGTGAGATCGCAGAATTATACAAGGCAGGTCATATCGACATTCCAGAAGATATTATGCGAATATGGGCTGATAATGGCTATGGGAAGATGGTTTCCCGTCGTCATAACAACCATAATCTGAGAGTTCCTTCGCTTCCTTCTAATGAAGGGGGAGGGAAGCACGGCGTTTATTATCATGTAACGTTCCACGATCTTCAGGCATCCAATCATATGACCCTTTTTCCATTGCCAACTTCATTTATCCAGCAGGAACTGGGGGATGCTTTCCATTCGGGAGCATTCTCGTATTTGTTGGTGAACAGCGGAAATGTTAGACCTCACGTATACACCTTGGACTTCATCCGAGAGCTGTGGAGCAAGGGTCATGCGGATTCGAACGAGCACCTCCTTCAATTCGTGCGCCGTATGTATTCCGTTTGCGAAGACGAGATTGTAGCCTTGCTTCAAGATTATGCTAAACTGACCATTTCATATGGCCCGAATGAAGACGATCGTGCCGGTGAGGAATTTTATCATCATCCGGCCCGAGAAATCGTTGGTCATTGGCTTCAAGGGAGAGACGGGCAACCGCTTGAGAGACTGAACTGGGCAACGGGCCCGGTCGGTTTTGCGGAACAAGTTGATTGGTTTAGCCGCAGATGTGCGGATGCAGTACCTGGCTGGCAGTTACTCGAAGAACGCATCGAGCAACTTATTACCAAGCTTCCGAATGAGGAGCAGCAAAGAATGAAAGATCATCTGCTGCTACACGTCAAGCTGCATCAATCCGGCTGCGAGGGTTTTGCAGCATTAGGCGATTCTTATATCGCATACTCGAACAAGGAATTTCCCGCTGCATTCGTACATGCATCGCGAGCAATGTGGTGCTATCAACAGGGAATAGCAGCTATGCAAGAAGCTGAACACGGACATTGGCATAATTTCTACCGTGCGGACTGGCTCACGAATATACAGAGCACCGTGAACAACATGGATACTGTAAGAAGATGGCTGCGTATGCACGGAGACAGTCCCGATTTCTTTGCCTGGTATAAAAATTATCTGATGCCGGAGACGGAGAAATATATTTATTTAGAAAATACGCATCGCAATCCCTTGTCAGACGATGATCTGGCTCAAAGACTGCAGAAGAAATTTGAACTTTATGGTTGAAAAACAATGCGACGCGACTAGCCCAGCGGATCGTCTTCAGCATCAGCGGCATGACTATGGACGGACTAATTCCCCGGCTCCCCCCGCAATCCCTTCGCCGCGTGCTTCTTCCGGTAGGCCCCCGGAGAGAGGCCGTGCTGCGCACGGAAAATACGATGAAAGTATGCGTAGCTGCCGAGACCCGTCTCGGCGGCTATTTGCTCTAGCGACAGCGGACTGTGATGCAGCAGCTCCAGCGCGTGCGCCATCCGGATCTGCTGCGCGTAGCCGATGACGGATGTTCCGTAGTGCTCCTTGAACAGATGCACCGCGCGGGAAACGCTAAGTCCGCAGTCGCGCGCGACGTCTTCGAGCCGAAGCGGACGGGAGGCGTTCGCTTCGATGTAATTGCGCATGCGGATCGCGTGGAACGCGGACGAGGACCGGGCGCTCGGCGCCTCTCCGATCGCCCGGTCCAGCATGAGCAGCAACGTCTGCGCGAGCAGCGTCACGAGGGGCGGGTCGCCGCCGTCGAGCCTTCTCTTCTCCGCCATCAGCTGGTGCCATTGCGCGATCAGCTTGCCGTCCTCGGCGATCCTCACCTTCGTCGGTCTCTGCCGGCTTGCCCACCACTCATCCATTCCCGGTCCGGTGCTCATAATAAAGTAATCGCCGCTTGCCTTCGTCGGTTCCTTCGCCGGTTCGATGCGCAGGTCGTACAGGTCGCCCGGCTTGAACAGCATCAGGTCTCCCGGCTCGACGGACGCATAGCCGCCGGAGACGAGCGCCTGCGAGACGCCTTCGAATTGCAACCGGATAATATAGGTTTCCAGACCGCCGGGGAAGTGCTGCCTGAACGATTCCGGATGTTGGTGATAGCCGCATAACTGTACATGAATCGGATTCATTGCCTATTCGCCTCCGACCAGATCGTTGAGGTATACAGCCATATTGTTTCTACAAAAGCAACGCCGATTCCTTCTATAATGGAGGCATACGACCTAGGAACGCGAAAGGGGATCAACATTCATATGGCAGACCGTAAAGTCAGAGTCATCCAAACCTCGCACGGTTCGTCCGACCGCTTGACCGAACGCGAGGCGCTCGTGCTTACGAACGACGCGAAGGGCATCGAGAACCAATTGATCAACGTCTACGACGACGTGACTTACCAAGAGATCATCGGCTTCGGCGGAGCGATCACGGAAGCTTCGGCGGTAACGGCGTACAAGCTCGGCGAAGAGAACCGCAACAAAATTCTCGAGGCGTACTTCGACGCGGAGAAGGGCATCGGCTACAACGTCGTGCGCACGCACATCAGCTCCTGCGACTTCTCGCTCGGCAACTACGACTACGTGCAGGACGGCGACGAGAAGCTCGAGACGTTCGATATCGGCCGCGATAAGGAGAAGATCATTCCGTACATTCAAGGCGCCAAGAAGCTCGTAGGCGACGACTTCACGTTCTATGCTTCGCCTTGGAGCCCGCCTCCGTTCATGAAGACGAACGGCAAGAAGAACAATGGCGGCGAGCTGAAGCCGGAATTCCGCGACGCATGGGCTCGCTACTACATCAAGTTCGTCGAAGCGTACGAAGCGGAGGGGATTCCGGTATGGGGCCTCACGGTCCAGAACGAAGCCAAAGCCGTTCAGCCTTGGGACTCCTGCGTGTATACGGCCGAGGAAGAGAAAGACTTCGTTCGCGATTACCTCGGACCGAAGCTGTGGGAAGCGGGACGCAAGGACATCCGCCTCATGGTCTGGGATCATAACAAGGAGCGCGTCTACGACCGCGCCAAGGTCGCTTACGAAGACGCGGAAGCGAGCAAGTACATCTGGGGCATCGGCTTCCACTGGTACTCCGGCGACCACTTCGACGCGCTGTCGGTGACGCACGACCGGTATCCGAACAAAGGTCTCGTGTTCACGGAAGGGTGCCACGAAGGGGGCGTGCAGCTCGGATCTTGGAAAAGCGGAGAGCGTTACGCGCACGACATCATCGGCAATCTGAACAATTGGATGCAAGCGTGGACCGACTGGAACATCGTGCTCGACGAGATCGGCGGACCGAACCACGTCGGCAACTTCTGCGACGCGCCGATCATCGCGGACACGAAGAGCGATTCGCTCACGTTCCAGAGCTCGTACTACTACATCGGCCACTTCAGCAAGTACATCCGTCCGGGCGCGGTGCGAGTCGGCTCTTCCAAATATACGGAGCAGCTGTCGACGACGGCGTTCAAGAACGCGGACGGCACGATCGCGGTCGTCGTCTTGAACCGCACGGACGCGGATGTTCCTTATATTCTCCGCAACCGCGACCAAGTCGCCGAGACGACGATTCCGGCGCATTCGATCCAGACGCTGCTGTTCCCGGCGGCGGAGTAAACGCATAGGATGATGACCTGGCCCCGACTCGTTCGGGGCTTTTTCGGCGTTAAAACGGTGCGCAGAAGCAGCCCGTGTTCAAACTCCGTACAAATTCCGGCGATATAATACACATAACGATGCACAATAGAGCCAAAGGATGCGAGCCCTGTGACGACGATAATGGTAGTGGACGACGAGAAGCACATACGCGAGCTGATTCGGTTGTACTTAGAGGACGAAGGCATGGACGTCGTGGAGAAAGCCAACGGCGAGGAAGCCTGGAACTATTACAATAGCCAGCACCCGGTGGACCTGATCGTGCTCGACGTCATGATGCCGAAGATGGACGGCTGGGAGCTGTGCCGCCGCCTGCGTGAAGCGGGAGACAAGCCTGTGCTCATGATTACCGCCAAGGGGGAGCCGCTCGACCGGATCAAGGGATTCGAGCTCGGGACGGACGATTACTTGGTCAAGCCGTTCGAGCCGATGGAGCTCGTCATGCGGGTGAAGGCGCTGCTGAAGCGATACCGGATCTCGATCTCGCAGACGGTGAAGCTCGGCGGCGTGACGCTGGACAAGACAGGCTACGCGGTCAGGCACCGCGGCTCCTGTCTTCAGGAATCGATTCCGCCGAAGGAATTCGAGCTGCTGTACATGCTGGGCAGTCACCCCGGCAAGCTCTATACCCGGGATATGCTTATCGAGCAAATCTGGGGCTACGAGTACGAAGGCGACGAGAGGACGGTGGACACGCACATCAAGCGGCTTCGCGAGAGGTTCCAGGCCTACGAACAGGACTTCCGGATCGTGACGCTTCGTGGACTCGGTTACCGCCTGGAGGTGTACCGTGATTAAGTCGCTATACATTCGCGTCGCCATTACGTTCATCGGCGCCGTCATGGTCAGCATGGTGATCGGCCTGCTGCTTAACGGACGTATCTTCACGGAGCAGATCCGTACATACGTGCTAGAGAGCTCGACCGCTACGGGGAAAACGATCATACAAGCTTACGTCAGCGCATACCCCGACAATACGGGACCGATGCTTCAAGGACTGTCCGCGTTTCCGAACTACCGGATTCGTCTATATGATGGGGAAGGCAAGCTGCTCCATGGGACAGGACAGAATTTCGCGTTAAGCGAGTCGGAAATCAGTCTGGTCGTGAGCGGCGCCGTTCTGAACAACGATCATAGGCCCAACGGCAGCGACATGGTGGTGGGGCTTCCTTTCAGCATCGGGGACGATCGTTTCGCGCTATTCGTCATGATGAGCAATGACGATGAAGTGTTCGTTATTCTGGCGAAGATTCTGCGCAATGAATTGCTCATTATTCTGCTGATCGGCAGCCTGTTCATCGCGATCGCGGCGCGGTACGTCGTTCGTCCGCTGCAGAAGCTGACCCGCGCGACCCGGAAGATGGCCACCGGCGACTTCAACGTGCGCCTCCATTCGAAACGCAAGGACGAGATCGGCCAGCTGACGGCAAGCTTCAACCGGATGGCGCAGGAGCTAGGCGCGCTCGAGAGCACGAGGCGGCAGTTCGTCTCCGACGTCTCGCACGAGATTCAGTCGCCGCTCACGTCGATCAAGGGCTTCACCCAAGCGCTCATGCATAAGAAAATGGACGAGCCCGCCCGCATGCGCTTGCTCGGCATCATCGAGGAAGAGAGCAATCGGCTGTCGCGGCTCAGCGAGGATCTGCTGCAGCTGTCGTCGCTCGAGCACGGGCATCTGAAGCCGAACGCGACCCATTACCGGCTGGACGAGCAAATACGCGGCGTCATTATCGCTTCCGAGCCGCAGTGGGCGGCCAAGGCGATCGATATTTCGTTCGAAGCGGACGAGGTGCTGCTGTCGGCGGACCGCGATCGGCTGTACCAACTGTGGGTCAATCTGCTCGGCAATGCCGTCAAGTTCACCGAAGCCGGAGGGCGCATCGATATCGCGGTGACCGATCTTGGAGAATACGTGCGGGCGTCGTTCGCCGATACCGGCCGGGGTATTCCCGCGGATGAGATCGACCATATTTTCAAACCCTTCTATAAGGTCGACAAGTCGAGGGAACGCACGCTCCAAGGCAACGGGATCGGCCTGTCGATCGTGAAGCGGATCGTCGAACTTCACAACGGAGAGATCCAGGTAACGAGCGCGATCGGAGCAGGCACGACGATAACCGTCAAGCTGCCCAAGCATCGGTCGGAATAAATTCTTCTCCGTACACAGTCCGTACAAATTCGGATGGTATCATGGCAACCAGAGACAGGAGAGGAGAATTACAAGTGAGCGGATTAACGAAAATCAGTCTTAAAAACGGCACAGCCGTCGTCATTCTATGCTTGCTGGTGCTCGGGTACGGGTTTTACTCGGCCACGCAGATCAAGCAGCAAACGTTCCCGGATCTGGAATTCCCGGCAGTATTCGTGCAAGTCATTCAGCCGGGTTCGTCGACGGAGGAGATGGAAACCGACGTGACGACCCCGATCGAGTCGAGCCTCAAGGGCATTCAAGGCTACGACTCGCTGACGAGCACGTCGATGGAGAACGCCGCGAACGTCATCATTCAGTTCCCGTTCGGCTCAGATATGGAGAAGCGTTTCGGGGAAGTAGAGGCGGCGATCAATAAAGTACCGCTGCCCGAACAGGCGAATCTGAACGTGCAGCGGCTGTCCATCAACGCCGCGCCGATCTACCAGGCGGCCGTATTCTCGGAGGGCGAGGATTCGGCGGCGCTGCAGGAGAAGCTGGAGACGGAAGTGCTGCCGAAGCTACAAGGGATCGCGGGCGTCAGCTCGGTCGAGCTGACGGGAACGCACTCCGAGCAGCTGAGCATCGTCGTGGACAAGGACAAGGCGGCCGAACGCGGCATTACGCTCGCGGCGATCAAGTCGTCGCTGGAGGCGCAGAACTACGCCCTTCCGCTCGGATCGGTGACGCAGGACGAGACGACGATTCCGATTCGTCTGACCGGCCAGCTGTCCGTGCTCAAGCAGCTGGAGAACCTTCGGATTAGCCCGGCGCAAGGCGGCGCTGGCGCTCCGGCGACGCAGCTGTCCGACATCGCGATGATCAAGACGGATTCGACGCAGGATCAGATCGCGCGCTTCAACGGCACGCCGAGCTTGATTCTCGGCGTCATCAAGACGCAGGACGCCAACACGGCGGACGTGTCGGACGCGGTCAAAGAGACGTTGGCCGAGTTCGAGCCGCAAGGCATCGGCGTCCACGTCATTCAAGACCAAGGAGAAGAAATCAAGAAGTCCGTCAGCGGCCTCGTGAAGGAAGGATTGTACGGCACGCTGTTCTGCGTGATCATCATTTTCCTGTTCCTTCGCAACGTGCGGGCGACGATCATCTCGATCGTGTCGCTGCCGATCTCGATTTTCGCGACGATCGCGCTCATGAACCAGATGGGCTACACGCTCAACATCATGACGCTCGGCGGCATCGCCGTCTCGATCGGCCGTATCGTAGACGACAGTATCGTCGTCATCGAGAACATATACAGATGGAAGCAGGAGAAGGGCAACGAGCTCAAGGGCAAGGAGCTGGCTTACCGGGCGACGAAGGAAGTCATCGCCGCCGTCGGCTCGTCCACGGTCGCGATGGTCGTCGTATTCGCGCCGTTGGCGTTCGTGTCGGGCATTATCGGAGAATTCTTCCGTCCGTTCTCGCTGGCGGTCGTCATCTCGATCCTGACGTCGCTGCTCGTCGCGATGATGCTCATTCCGGTACTCGGCAGCGCGTTCTTCAAGAAGGTGAAGCCGCATAAGGAAGGCAGCAGGCTGGCGAACGGCTTCGAGAAAGTCGTCCGCGGGGCGCTGAAGCGCAAGGCGCTCGTCATTATCGGATCGCTCGCGTTGCTCGTCGGCTCCCTGATGCTCATTCCGGCGATCGGCGTCGCGTTCCTGCCGGCCGGCTCCACGCCGACGGCGTCCGTATCGCTATCTCTGCCGCAGAAGAGCGACTTGGAGACGACGGACAAGCTGGCGGCCAAAGTCGAAGACTATATGAAGAACCTCGACGGCATCGTCAGATACGACGCTACGATCGGCGCCAGCGACAATCCGATCGTATCCGTCGGCAGCGCCAATAAGGCGACGGTGAACGCCGAATTCGAGAAGGGCACGGACATGCAGCCGCTTCTCGATAAGCTCGGCGCCGAGCTGCAATCGCTCGCCTCCGCGGAAGTGCCGGGCACGACCGTCGAAGTGAAGGCGGCCGCGGCCGAAGGTCCTCCGACCGGCGACACGATCGACGTCAGCTTGTACGCCCAAGATCCGGCGAAGCTGGCGCAAGCCGCCAAGCAGGTCGAAGATCTCATGAAGGCGAACGCGGACATCAAGGGCGTCTCCAACAACATGAACGAAGTGACGCCGAAATGGGTGCTGACGGTGAACGAGCGAGGCATCGAAGCGGGCGTAAGCCCGTTCGCGATCATGCAGCTCGCCGGAGAGCAACTGCGTCCGGTGCAAGCCGGCACGTACGTGATCGATAACGAAGCGCAAGCGGTCTCGCTCTCTTACGGCAAGCAGATCGGCTCCCGCGAAGAGCTCGAGAACGTAATGATCCCGACGGCGTCGGGGCCGATGATGCTCGGCGACGTCGCGACGATCGTAGAACAGAACGCATTCATCAAGGTGAACCACGAAGACGGTAAGACGTACGCGCAAGTAAGCGGCACCGTCAAGAACTCGGACGACGTGGCCGCGGTCACGAAGGAGATCGAGCAAGGAATCGACGGACTGACGCTGCCTGAAGGCGTCGAGAGAAAGACGGGCGGCGGGCTCGAGATGATTACCGAAGGCTTCGTCAGCCTCGGCATCGCGATGGTTGTCGCGATAGGCCTCGTGTTCCTCGTCATGAGCATGACGTTCGGCGGATTGCTGACGCCGCTCATCATCATGACGTCGCTCATCTTCATTCCGGTCGGCTCGCTCGGCGGGTTGCTCATCACGGGACAAGCGCTGACGATGAGCAGCATGATCGGGATGCTGATGCTCGTCGGCATCGTCGTTACGAACGCGGTCGTACTGCTGGATCGCGTCGAGAAGAACCGCAAATCCGGCATGGAGCTGCGCGAATCGATCGTCGAAGCGTCGAAGACCCGCTTGCGTCCGATTCTGATGACGGCGTTCGCTACGATGCTGGCGCTGTTGCCGCTCGCGTTGTCCGGCTCCACGACGAGCCTGATCTCCGGCGGTCTGGCGGTTACCGTTATCGGCGGCTTGTTCACCTCGACGCTGTTGACGCTCGTCTTCATCCCGGTTATCTACGAGCTGGCATGGAAGAAGCGCAAGACGAAGATCGAGGAAGCGTTCTGATCCGAAGACGGCAACCCGCTCAACCCGTCCTACCCGCGTGAATGCGCCGATTCAACTTGGGGACAATAAGCCGCATCACCCGTTACACCGATAACAGGAGGCGGCTTATGATCCTACGAGGCAAATGGGCTATCATCGGGCTCGTCGCGGCGCTGTGCGCCTTGACGGTTCTCGGCGCCGGATGCGGCCGGCAAGTGAAGGATAACGTCCAGCGGATGCAAGTCAGCTCGGTGGACACGACGCTGCCCGCGAACAAGCACGTCGTGCGGCAGAACGATTCGCTCTGGAAAATCTCGCAGCAATACCACGTCAGCGTGGAGCAGTTGCTGTCGGCCAATCCGTCGCTGTCCAGCGACGGCACGATCTATCCGAACCAGACGCTCACGATTCCGTCGAACCAGAGTCTGGACGGCTTCGAATCGCAGGTGCTCGCGCTGACGAACGATGAGCGGGCGAAGGCGGGGCTGCAGCCTTGCGCCGGTACCGACGCCAACCTGAACCGGTCGGCGAAGGCGAAGTCGGAGGACATGGCGGCGACCAACTACTTCGCCCATGATTCGCCGACGTACGGCGACCCGTTCGCGATGATGCGCAACTTCGGCGTGCAGTTCAGCTCCGCCGGCGAGAACATCGCCATGGGCCAGCCGACGCCGCAAGCGGTCGTCGAAGCTTGGATGAACTCGCCGGGCCATCGCGCCAACATCTTGAAAGGCGAGTTCACGCACCTCGGCGTCGGCTACATCGTCAAGGACGGCAAGCCGTACTGGACGCAGCAGTTCATCGGGAAGTGAAGCCCGGCAATAGAGAAGCACCTTCGCCAAGTCGAGAATGGCGAAGGTGCTTTTTTCGCGTGCGATCATTGGTCGTTCAAACCCGAGATGACGCTTCCGAGCGTCTTCTTCGCGTCTAGCAAGCCGTAGCCGTACATATCGTCTCTCTTCTTCGCCCCGAGATCCTTCGCCGACGTCTTCAACAGGCTCTCGATCCGATCCGGCGTCAGCTTCGGATTCAGCGCGCGCATGAGCGCTATCGCAGCGGTAACCTGCGGAGCCGCGTAGGAAGTGCCGTTCCCCCATCTGTAGGATTGTCTCCGTTCCCCGATCATGACGTCGACGCCGGGCGCGACGAGATCGAGGTTCGGGCCGTAGTTCGAACCTAGCCGATTGCCGGCGTCGTCCTTCCAAGTCCCCCGGTCGTTCGAACGGTCGGTCGCGCCTACGACGATGACGTTGCTCATGAGCTGCAGATCGGCGCTTATCGGGCCGTTCTCGTTACCCGATGCGGTTACGAAGGTGACGCCGTGCTCGCGCAATCGGTTTAACGCGTCCTGCAGCCTCCGTCGTTCTTCCTTCGCGCCGGGCACCTTTAAGTTGAACGAGAGGGAGGAGCTGAAGTTGACCGCCGCGACGGGCCACCCGTTCTTCACGACGAAATTGTCGATGATGTCGTTCAACGCTTCGATGAGTCCGTTCGCGGTGGATTTGCCCCGATGGTCGTTCATCTTATAGGTGATCGTCTGCACGGGGCTAACGCCTTTCTCGTCCGAGATGCCCGAGCTTGCGAGCACCGCATCGATGACGTACTGCACTTTGGTGCCATGGCCGAAGTCGTCCCACGGCGCCGGATACCGGGAAAGCCGCCAGGCTTGGTATATCGTTCTGTCGCGGTTGACGTCGAAGTATCTTTCGCTGATGCCGGAGTCGAGATTGACGATCAGCGTCTTGGACAGCCGCTGCCCGGACAGAAGCTTGCCCGCGTCCGGCACTTTGGTCGACGGAAGGAAGTAGCGGTAGTCGTCGTAGGAGCCGGCCGAAGCATTCACGGAGCTGAGCGCTACGATCAGAATCAAGAGGGCGAGGCCGAGTTTTCTCATGCGTCGAATGCTCCTTCCGGTAACGTCAATGCCTATTGAACTCATTATATCGCGAACGAATGCCGAGTTCGAACGTTTGATGTGAAAATTATGGTAAAATGAGCGGAGTTGAAATCCCGGAAGAGCGAGGAGGCCGCACGATGAAGGCTATGGTCTATCATGCATACGGATCGCCGGAAGTTCTCCAGATCAAAGAAGTGGATGTGCCTTCGCCTAAGGAGGATGAAGCGTTAATCGAAATCCATGCGGCATCGGTGAATTCTTGGGATTGGGATCTTCTGCGCGGCAGACCATACCTCACCCGGCTTGGCGCGCTCCGCAAGCCGCGTTATACGATTCTCGGCGCGGACGTCGCGGGGAGAGTCGTCGCCGTCGGCGCAGCCGTCCGGCGATTCCGTCCGGGCGACGAGGTGTTCGGGGATATTTCCGGCAGCGGTTGGGGCGGCTTCGCCGAATACGTGAGCGTTAGGGAGAGTACGTTGACGCCGATGCCTTCGGGCTTGAGCTTCGAACAGGCGGCCGCCATACCGCAGGCGGCGGTTCTGGCGTTGCAGGGCATGAGAGACAAAGGAAATCTGCGAACGGGTCATCAGGTTCTCATTAATGGGGCCGGGGGCGGCGTCGGCACGTTCGCGATCCAATACGCCAAGCTGCTCGGGGCGGAAGTGACCGGCGTAGATAGCTTGGAGAAGCTGGATATGCTTCGATCCATCGGCGCCGATCACGTATTGGATTATCGGAAAGACGATTTCACCGCGATCGGACGGCAATACGACTTGATTCTCGACGTCGTCGGAACCCGGTCCGCGTTCGCGGTCAAGCGCGCGTTGAAATCCGGCGGCACCTATGTCATGGTCGGCGGCACGATGTCTCGCATTCTTCAGGCGCTGATCGCGTCGCCGCTCACCTCTTGGTTGGAGAAGAAGAAGCTGACTCTACTCCTCCATAAGCCGAACCATGGGGATCAGCTCGTCTGGAAGGAGCTCGTTGAATCCGGACGGATCGTGCCCGTCATCGATCGGCAGTATCCGTTAAGCGACGCGGCCGAGGCCATCCGTTATCTTGGAGAGGGTCGCGCGCAAGGGAAGGTCGTCGTGCGCATCAGAAGCTAAATACTCGTTCATTTCGGGGTAACCCGAGAATTAATCTCATTAAATGCTCCATTAACGACATTAAATGCTCCGTTTCGGAGCATTTTTTGCTTGCAAAAAAAGGAATATCTACTCGCATCGTGAATTATCATCTTATAGGAGTTAGACAACCAGTCAGTCGCGCGTGCGGAAGAACCTTATTCTACGATGAGAGAGGTTGCACACGATGATGCGGACAGGAATACCGGCGAAGCAAGGCATGTACGATCCCCGCTACGAGCACGACGCCTGCGGCATGGGCTTCGTCGCGAATATCAAGGGGCGGAAGTCGAACGAGCTCGTGCATCAGGCGTTAACGGTGCTGCGGAACTTGGATCACCGCGGCGGGCAAGGCTGCGAGACGAACACGGGGGACGGCGCGGGCATTCTGCTGCAAATTCCGGACGCTTACTTCCGGCGCGAGCTGGGACGGGCGGGAATCTCGCTTCCGGCCGAAGGCGATTACGGCGTCGGCATGCTGTTCTTGCCCCGTGACGAGGAGCTCCGGCGATCGTTCGAGCAGCAGCTCGAGCGCATCGTCCGCGAGGAAGGGCAGGCATGGATCGGCTGGCGAACGGTACCGACGAACGACGAGCTGCTCGGCGATACCGCGAAGGCCGTTCAACCGTATATGCGGCAAGCGTTCATCGGACGACAGGGCGAGACGGGCGAAGACGAGCTTGCGTTCGAGCGCAAGCTGTACGTCATTCGCAAGCGGGCCGAGCAAGCGATCCGATATAGCGGGCAAGCGGGCGGAGAGAGCTTCTACGTCTCCAGCTTGTCGTGCAAGACGATCGTGTACAAGGGGATGCTCATTCCGGAGCAGGTCGATTCCTACTACGAAGAGCTTCGGGATCCGGAAGTGACGACGGCGCTCGCGCTCGTGCACTCCCGGTTCAGCACGAACACGTTTCCGAGCTGGGAGCGCGCGCATCCGTACCGGTACATTATCCATAACGGGGAGATCAACACGCTCCGCGGCAACGTGAACTGGATGCACGCGCGCCAAGCGCTCGCGGAGTCCGGGCTGTTCGGCGCGGCCGCGGACATGGCCAAGGTGAAGCCGGTCATCGATCAGGACGGCAGCGATACCGCGATGTTCGATAACGCGCTCGAATTCCTGTATATGTCTGGCCGATCGCTGCCGCACGCCGCCATGATGATGGTTCCGGAACCGTGGGCGAATCACGAGAGCATGAGCGCGGACATGAAAGCGTTCTACGAGTACCATGGAACGTTAATGGAGCCGTGGGACGGACCGGCCGCGATGGCGTTCACGGACGGCACGCGGATCGGCGCGTTCCTCGACCGGAACGGGCTTCGCCCGGCGCGCTATTACGTGACGAGCGACGATCTGATCGTGCTGTCCTCCGAGGTCGGCGTACTGGACATACCGGCGGACAAGGTCGTGCGCAAGGAACGGCTGCATCCGGGACGGATGCTGCTCGTCGACACGCGGGAAGGCCGCATCATCTCCGACGAGGAGCTGAAGCGGGGCATCGCGTCGAAGCAACCGTACGGGGAGTGGCTTCGCGAGCATCTGATCGAGCTGGAGGAGCTGCCGGACGCGCCGGAACTGCCCCTGCCGAATCATGCGACCGTGTTCCGCCGTCAGCGAGCGTTCGGTTACACGTTCGAGGAGCTGCGCAAGGTGTTCGAGCCGATGGCGCAGAGCGGCGTCGAGCCGATCGGCTCGATGGGCTACGACGCGCCGCTCGCGGTGCTGTCGCAGCGTCCTCAGCGCATCTACAGCTACTTCAAGCAGCTGTTCGCGCAGGTGACGAACCCGCCGATCGACGCGATCCGCGAGGAGATCGTCACGGCGACGGGCACGACGATCGGCCCGGAGCGGAACCTGCTCGCGCCGGAGCCCGAGAGCTGCCGGCACATCAAGGTGAAGTCGCCGATTCTGACGAACGAGGAGTTCGCGAAGCTGCGGCATATCCGCAGGCCAGGCTTCAAGTCGATAACGCTGCCGATTCTATTCGTCGCCGACGACGGGGCGCGCGGACTGGAAGCTGCGCTGGGCGGCTTGTGCGAAGCGGCGGACCGCGTCATCGCCCACGGTCATAACCTGCTCATCCTGTCCGACCGGGAGATGGACCGGGAGAACGCGGCGATTCCCGCGCTGCTCGCCGTCGCGTGCGTGCACCATCATCTGATCCGGCAAGGCACGCGCACGAAGGTGAGCCTGCTCGTCGAGTCCGGTGACCCGCGGGAGGTGCATCACTTCGCGCTGCTGCTCGGCTACGGCGCGAGCGCGATCAACCCTTACCTGGCGCTGGAGTCGCTGGAGGATATGATCCGCCAAGGCTTGCTCACGAACATCTCGCACGACAAAGCGATCTACAACTATATGAAAGCCTCGATCAAGGGCGTCGTCAAAGTGCTGTCCAAGATGGGCATCTCGACGATCCAGAGCTACCGCGGGGCGCAAATCTTCGAAGCGGTCGGACTCTCGCAAGCGTTCGTCGACAAGTACTTCACGTGGACGGCTTCTCGCATCGAGGGTGTAGATCTGGACGTCATCGCGCGCGAAGCGCTCATTCCGCACGAGAAGGCGTTCGCCCAGCAAGAGCGCGGCGAGCTCGTGCTGCCGTCCGGCGGGGAGTACCAGTGGCGCCGCGACGGGGAAGAGCACATCTACCAGTCGCAGACGATCCATGCGCTGCAGCAAGCGTGCCGGAACAACGATTACGCGCTGTTCAAGAAGTTCTCCGAGGCGGTGAACGGCAGGCAAGGTCAGCTGTTCACGCTGCGCGGGCTGTTGGTATTCAACGAGGCGGTCGGAGAAGGCGTGCCGGTAGACGAGGTCGAGTCCGTCGACGAGATCGTGCGTCGCTTCAAGTCCGGCGCGATGTCTTATGGCTCGATAAGCAAAGAAGCGCACGAGAGCATGGCGATCGCGATGAACCGGATCGGCGCGAAGAGCAATACCGGCGAAGGCGGCGAAGATCCGGCGCGCTTCGTTCCCGACGCCAACGGCGATTCCCGCCGCAGCGCGATCAAGCAGGTGGCGTCGGGACGGTTCGGCGTCACGAGCCACTACTTGGTTAACGCGGACGAGATTCAGATCAAGATGGCCCAGGGAGCGAAGCCGGGCGAAGGCGGGCAGCTGCCGGGCCGCAAGGTGTACCCGTGGATCGCGGAAGTGCGCGGCTCGACGCCTGGCGTCGGCCTCATCTCCCCGCCGCCGCATCACGATATCTATTCGATCGAGGATCTCGCCGAGCTGATCCATGATCTGAAGAACGCGAATCCGCGCGCGCGGATCAACGTGAAGCTCGTGTCCGAGGTCGGCGTCGGCACGATCGCGGCGGGCGTCGCGAAGGGACGCGCGGACGTCGTCCTCATCAGCGGCTACGACGGCGGCACCGGCGCGTCGCCGCAGACGAGCATCCGCCACGCGGGCTTGCCGTGGGAGCTTGGACTCGCGGAGACGCACCAGACGCTCGTGCTCAACAACTTGCGCGACCGCATCGTCGTCGAGACCGACGGCAAGCTGATGACGGGCCGCGACCTCGCGATCGCCGCCTTGCTCGGCGCGGAGGAATACGGCTTCGCTACGTCGCCGCTCATCGTGCTTGGCTGCGTCATGATGCGCGTCTGCCACCTCGACACTTGCCCGGTCGGCGTCGCGACGCAGAACCCGGACCTGCGCGCCAAGTTCGCGGGCGATCCGGCGCACGTCGTCAACTTCATGCGCTTCGTGGCGCAGGAGCTGCGCGAGATTATGGCGCGGCTCGGCTTCCGGACGGTGAACGAGATGATCGGAAGGACCGACAAGCTGAACGCTCGCAAGGCGGTCGCGCACTGGAAGGCGCAAGGCGTCGACTTGTCGCCGCTGCTGCACCAGCCCGAGGTCGGCTCCGACGTCGGCAGATATTGTACCGTCGACCAAGATCATGGCCTCGACCGGTCGCTCGACCGGACGGAGCTGATCGCGATCGCCGCTCCGGCGCTCGAGTCGGGCGAATCGGTGGAGGCGACGCTCCCGATTCGCAACACGAACCGGGTCGTCGGCACGATTCTAGGCAGCGAAGTGACGCGCCGGTTCGGCGCCAAGGGGCTGCCGGACGACACGATACGCTTCTCGTTCAACGGCTCGGCGGGCCAGAGCTTCGGCGCGTTCGTGCCGCGCGGCATCACGCTCCGCTTGCTCGGCGATACGAACGACTACGTCGGCAAAGGGTTGTCCGGCGGCAAGATCATCGTCGCCCCGCCGAAGGAAGCGACGTTCAAGGCGGAAGACAACATCGTCGTCGGCAACGTGGGCTTGTACGGGGCGACGGGGGGAGAAGCGTATATCCGCGGCATCGCGGGCGAGCGCTTCTGCGTGCGCAACAGCGGCGCTCACGCTGTCGTCGAAGGCGTCGGCGACCACGGCTGCGAGTATATGACAGGAGGACGCGTCGTCATTCTCGGCCGCACGGGTCGCAACTTCGCGGCGGGCATGTCAGGCGGCATCGCGTACGTGTGGGACGCGGACGGCGGCTTCGTGAACCGTTGCAATCTGGAGATGGTGCTGCTGGAGCGGATGACGCATAAGGTGGAATCCGAGATGCTGCGCCGGACGATCGAACGCCACGCGCGGTACACGGACAGCGAGCGGGCGGCGGAGATCGTGGCCTCGTGGGAGGAACGCTTGCCGCAGTTCGTGAAGGTCATTCCGAAAGACTACAAGCGGATGCTGGAGGCGATGGAGCGGCTGACGACGGAAGGTTTGGGCGAGAACGAAGCCGCGATGGCCGCTTTCGAAGCGAATATGAAGGACTTGTCCCGCGTCAGCGGCAACTAAGCGCCGAGCCTAGGCGACGGAGGAATAGCGATGGGGAAATCGACCGGTTTCATGGAGTATAAGCGGGAACTGCCTCCAGAGATGGACCCCTTGGAGCGGATACGGAATTGGCGGGAGTTCCAGCTGAAGGCGTCGGAGGAGCAGCTTCGCGAGCAAGGCGCCAGATGCATGGATTGCGGCATTCCGTTCTGCCACACCGGGCAGATCATGAACGGCATGGCGGCGGGCTGCCCGATCAACAACGTCATTCCGGAGTGGAACGATCTCGTCTACCGCGGATTGTGGCGGCAGGCGCTCGACCGGCTTCATCAGACGAACAATTTTCCGGAGTTCACGGGCCGGGTATGTCCCGCGCCTTGCGAGGGCTCTTGCACGGTCGGGCTGTACGATCCCCCCGTCACGATCAAGAACATCGAGAAGTCGATCGTCGATCGGGGCTTCGCCGAAGGATGGATCGTCCCCGAGCCGCCGGCCGCGCGGACCGGCAAGAAGGTCGCCGTCGTCGGCTCCGGACCGTCGGGTCTCGCCTGCGCGGCGCAGCTCAACAAGGCGGGCCATCTCGTGACGGTGTACGAGCGGGCGGACCGCGTCGGCGGCTTGCTCATGTACGGCATTCCGAACATGAAGCTGGATAAGCGAACGGTGGAGCGGCGCGTCGAGCTGCTGCGGGAGGAAGGCATCACGTTCGTGACGGGAACGGAGATCGGCCGGGACATTCCGGCGTCGCAACTCCGGGAGGAATTCGACGCGATCGTGCTGTGCGGAGGCGCGACGAAGGGGCGGGACTTGCCGATCGAAGGCCGCGAGCTCAAGGGCATTCATCTGGCGATGGAGTTCCTGCACAAGAACACGAAGAGCCTGCTCGACTCCGAGCATGAGGACGGCGCGTACATCTCCGCCGCGGGCAAGGACGTCATCGTCATCGGCGGCGGCGACACGGGCACCGACTGCGTCGGCACGTCGCTGCGGCACGGCTGCAACAGCGTCACGCAGTTCGAGATTATGGCGAAGCCGCCCGAGACGCGCGCGGGGAACAATCCATGGCCGCAATTCCCGCGGGTCTACAAGCTGGATTACGGGCAAGAGGAAGCGAAGGCGCTGTACGGCAGCGATCCCCGGCAATATCTCATCTCGACGAAGCGGTTCGTCGGGGACGAGGAAGGCAACCTGAAGGCGCTCCATACGGTCGAGATCGAGTGGAAGGCCGACGCGAGCGGCCGCTTCGGCCCCGTCGAAGTGCCGGGCTCGGAGCGCGAATGGCCGGCGCAGCTCGTGCTGCTGGCGATGGGCTTCCTCGGGCCGGAGCCGACGGTGCTCGACCAGCTCGGCGTCGAGAAGGACGAACGCTCGAACGCGAAGGCCGAATACGGCAAGTACGCGACGAACGTAGCGGGCGTCTTCTCCGCCGGCGACATGCGTCGCGGGCAGAGCCTCGTCGTCTGGGCGATCAACGAAGGCCGCGAGGCGGCTCGCGAATGCGACCGGTACTTGATGGGGGAGACGTTGTTGCCTTAGCTTGTTGGATTCACGATAGCGGGAGATCCCGAACGCGTTTCGATGCGGTTCGGGATCTTTTATATGCGCCGCGGCAGCCGAAGCTAGCCGAAAAGTATACTTTCGTGTCATAGGATCGCGCGTGGACGGATGATATATTGGGTGTGAATTCATCCGTCTTCAACGCGGTTCAGGGGGTAATGACATGTCGAAAGCGTCCGATAAGGGATTGGTAGCTTTAGTTACCGGCGCCAACAAAGGGATCGGCTTGGAAATCGCAAGGCAACTCGGCGAACGGGGCATCACGGTGCTGATCGGCGCCAGGGATCCGCAACGCGGAATGGACGCCCGGGAGCGACTGCGGGCGGAAGGGATCGCGGCGCATGTCGTCGAACTGGACGTCACGAGCCAGCCTTCGCTCGACCGAGCGGCCGGGTACGTCTCCGAGCGCTTCGGCAAGCTGGATATTCTGGTGAATAACGCGGGCATCTACTTGGAGGAGAAACCGCCTAGCGGCAACGACGAGGCTACCTTCATGGCTATTTACGAGACGAACGTATTCGGCGTCATGCGCGCGACCAAGACGATGTTGCCGCTCATTCGCGAATCCGCGCAAGGCCGAATCGTCAACGTGTCGAGCTCTCTCGGCTCGCTCGCGTTGAACGGCGATCCCGAGTTCGAATTCGCTCCTTTTCTCTCGCTCGGCTATAACTCTTCCAAGACGGCGGTTAACGCGATGACGGTATTCTTCGCGAACGAGTTAAGAGGCACTTCCGTGAAAATAAACGCGGCGGATCCCGGTTACTGCGCGACGGAAATGAACGGATTCTCGGGCACGAAGAGCGCCCGGGACGGCGCTAAGGTCGCCGTCCGGCTGGCCGTTCTTCCCGCGGACGGCCCGAGCGGCGGCTTCTTCAACGACGCCGGCAGCGTTCCGTGGTAACGGATTCTCGCGAAGCTAGAGAAAAGATTGAAATGACAATGAAATGACAGTTAAATGACAATTTTTATGACGAATCATATGACAATGAAATGACGAGAGTCCCTTGCGATGCAGGGGGCTTTCGTCGTTTAATCGATAGAGTAGCGTTCGTTCGGAGAACAATCAGGATCGGCGGTGTTGGACGATATGCATTCGGACCAAGAGCAAGGAGGCAGCTTCGAGGAGCGGGAAGATTACTATTTCGTGGGACGCGGCCGCGAATTGGACCGGTTCGGACGCTTCCTGGCGGGTCAGCCGGAGAATCGCACGCTATGGCACGTTAGCGGAACCGGCGGCATGGGCAAAACAACGCTGCTCGCCGCGTTCCGGCGCATGGCCGACCGGGCCGGCGCTTCGTTCCTGCTCGTCGACAGCCGGGACTTCCCGCACCGGGAAGACGAAATCTGCCGCGCGATACTCGCGTTGCTCGGCGTCGCGCCGGATGAGCTGCCCGGCCAAGGAAGCGGGGCAGCCGCGTGGTTGGATGCCTGCATCGGCGCTTTGCGGGAGCAGGCGAAGATCCGCCGGGTCGTCCTGGCCTTCGATACGTTCGAGGAGTTGACGGGTATCGAGACGTGGCTTCGCGAGCGGTTGTTCGCGAGATTGTCCGATCGCGTCCTCTTGATCGCGGCCGGACGACTTCAGCTCGGGGGAGCTTGGGCCGCTTCGCCGGCATGGAGAGAGCGTACGTTGCGAATCTCCCTGGACGCGTTTACGCGCGAGGAAGCGGCGGCGTATGCCTTGCGCTGCGGATTGTCGGGCGGAGAGGAGGCCGAGCGGGTGTGGCGGGCCTCGCTGGGACATCCGCTGGCCATGTCGTTGGCAACGGCTCACCGTACGGGAGTAGCGGCAGGTTACCAATCGCCGGACGGCCGATCTTGGCTTCACGAGATGGCGGACGTCTGGCTGAAGGAGGCCGCGGATGCCGAGCTTCGCGTTCTCGTCGAAGCCGCGTCGTTGCCGAACCGGTTCGACGGAAGCTTGCTCGCGGCAGCGCTTGGGGTTCCGGAAGTATGTTCGAACGCGTTCGACAGATTGATTCGGCTCTCGTTCATCCGCAAAGCGGAGCAGGGCTGGGTTATGCACGATATTATGCGCGACGCGGTGTCTTCCTACCTTCGCGAACGCGCGCCGGATCGTTGCAGGACGCTCTCGGCACGGTTGGCGTGCTGCTTCGCCGATCGGATCTTGGCGTCCGCCGGGACGCGGAACGCGGTCTGCGAAGTCGGGGAGCTGTATCAATTCGTCGGGGGAGAAGCGATCGCCGCCTATTACCGTGGCGCGAGCGCGCTTTCGCTGTGGGAGCAGGTGAACAGCGAAACGGTAAACGAAGCGGAACATTACGTGCGAATGCAGGCGGCTTCGCCGAGTCGAACCGTCTCTCTTGCCGCGATCGATCCGGAGAGCAGACAAGAGGTGCGCGCGTCGTTCTCCGAAGCATTGCCGAAAGCCAGCCTGCAGGGGGTCGATCCGCGCGCTTGGTACGACATGGATAACCGCTGCTTGTTCCTGCTTCGCGGGGATAACCGCGAGGTGGCGGGGCTGGCCGCCATTATCCCCATTCATGCCGGTACGCTGGCCTTCATGGAACAGGACCCGTTCAGCGCTCCTTATATGGCTACGCTATCGGTCGCGGTACGGCGTTCGATGGCGACTCTGCCGGATGATCCGGTCGGCTGGTTCATTCGCGCCATCGATTACCGCGATTGGACCGACGAGCGGAACCAGAACCAAATCTTCTCGCTCTTGTTCAGCTATGTTTGTTCGGGTCGGCTTCTGCTCGCTTCTCCGCCGCCGATCGACTCATTCATGGATGCGCACGAACGCATGGGCTTCGAGGCGGTTGCCGGCTCGGAGCACGGGTGTTACGAGAACTTTCCTGCCCCGATGCTGATATTGGACACGCGAGGGACGCAACTGGCCCATCTGCTCTCGCAACTGCTGCGAAGGCAAGGCATCGCCTGGCGGCAAGCGGAAGAAGCTTCAGCGTCCGAAGAGTGGGCGACGAACTTATCGGCGAGGGAGAGAGAAGCGGCGAGGCTTGCGGCCGCCGGACTGTCCAACGCGGAGATCGCCATGCAGCTGTACATTAGCGAGGTAACCGTGAAGAAGCATCTGTCCGCCGCGTACGACAAGCTCGGCATTCGCCGCCGAAGCCAGCTTGCGGCGCGCCTAGGCTGACGGGAGACGAATCGAATCGCCCGCGCGTTTTCCGCGCCGGCGATTTTTTTTTTAAATTCCGAAACGGATACGAAAGTATCATGCGAATGCGACTATCGTGTCCTATTGCGCCCGGAATCCGGATGATAAAGTTAGTCTCGAATCTATCGTCCGAAAGGTTGAGGCACATGAATGGAATGCAAGCGCTGGTCGTCATCCACGTCCTGTCCGCGTTGATCGGGATCGGCCCTACGTTCGTAAGCCATGTATTGTTGAGAAGGAATCAGAGCGTGCAAGAATACCGCGCATCGCTCGCGCTGGCCAAGAAGCTGGAGGCGTTCCCGAAAACCGGAGGCCCGATCGCCGTGTTGTCCGGGATAGGCTTGATCGTCGCGGGCGATTACGGCGCGTTCACCCAAACGTGGCTGATCGGATCGCTCATCCTCTTCGTCGCCATACAGGTACTGACCGCGGTAGCCGTGTTTCCGGCGATGAAGAAAGCGGGCGGTTGGTTGAGCGATCCCTCGAACGATAGCGCGACCGTGCTTCCTCCGGAGCAACGCCGGAATATCGAGCAAGCGAGCGCATGGCTGTATGCCGCTTCCACGTTGGGCGTCCTGCTGTTCATTCTGATGATCGTCAAGCCGGCGTGAGGGGAGAGAGAACCATGAGTGAAGCGAATAAGACTTTGGCGAGACAATTCATTCAAGGCTTCTGGAACGAAGGCGAGTCCGAATGCGCCGAACGATTGCTCGCGGCGGATTATACGGATCATGCTTATCAGCCCGGCAACAAAGACGGCCTTCTGCAGATGGCGGGCGTGCTGAACGCGGCATTCCCCGATCAGAGCTCGACGGAAGAGAGCATCGTTGCGTTCGAGGACCGCGTGATCGTGCGCTTAAGAATGCGGGGTACGCATCTGGGGCCGTTCCGAGGGAAGGAAGCGACGAATCGGCCGATCGACGTGCAGCTATACCGCGAATTTCGCATCGTCGACGGTCGGATCTCCGAGCATTGGGCTTTGTTCGATACGCTGGCCTTGCTGCGGCAGATCGGGGATTGAAGAGACATCGGCGGAAAGGGGATCATCATGGCTAAATTCGATATCGCCATCGAGATAGAAGCACCCGTCGAGCTCGTCTGGGTGCTCACGCAGAGCGCGGAGCGCAGGCCGGAGTGGGACAGCCGGGTTGAACGGGTATCGCTGTTGAACGCGGAAACCCAGCAGAAGGGGGCGGTCATGCGCACGATCGGCCGCTCGTGGGGCAAGGCGTTCCATATGGACTTGGAAACCGTCGCGTTCGAGAACTGCCGCAGGTGCGCGGTCGTCTTGGTCGGTTCGGAAGGGCTGCCGTTCGCGAAGGGCGGCGGCACGTGGAAGTACGAGGAGCTCGGGGAGACGCGCTGCCGATTCCGCGCTACGCAAAATTTCACTCCCGAGGACACGCGGTTCGGCCGGTTCGCCGACCGGTGGCTCTATCAGCGTTACTTGGCCAGAACGACGCGGCAGAGCCTTGCCTTGCTGAAGAAAATCGCCGAGGCGGAAGCGAAGCAAGCGCTCGCTTCGGATCGGCCGGAACGAAAGCTCGGATGAGGGGTAATAAATCGCCGAAATACGGAAAAGAAGCCTGCGCGATTTCGCGCAGGCTTCTTCGTGCGGGAGTTTGGCTAGGCCCAACCCCTCACTTGAACCAACCCTTCTCCTTGAACCGCGTAATCGCCTCGATCCGGTTCGTGACCTTGAGCTTGTCCAGGATGACGGAGATGTAGTTGCGCACCGTGCCGGTCGTAATGTACAGCTGGCCGGCGATCTCCTTCGTGTTCTTCCCGTCGGCGATGAGGCCGAGCACCTCGCGTTCGCGTTCGGTTAGCGGGTTCTCCTCGCCGTAGGCTTCGTCGACGAGCTCGGGCGAGTAGATGCGTCGGCCGGCCATGATGCTGCGGATCGAATCCGCGAGCTCCTCGATTGGGCTGTCCTTAAGCAGGTAGCCGCGCACGCCGGCTTTCATCGCCTTCTCGAAGTAACCGGATCTCGCGAACGTCGTCAGAATGATGATCTTGCAGTCTTGGTCCATCAGCTCCTCGGCCGCTTCGAGACCGCTCTTGACCGGCATCTCGATGTCCATGAGGACGACGTCCGGCCGATGGCGCCTTGCGAGCGCGATCGCTTCCTCGCCGTTGCCCGCTTGACCGACGACTTCCATGCCCGGCTCGAGATTCAGCAAGGACGCAAGCGCGCCGAGCAGCATTCGCTGATCTTCCGCGATGACGATCCGGATCATGTTCTAGCCTCCCCAATCGGTTGTTGGACGAGATTCGGTACGCGGATGAACAGCGTCGTGCCGTTCTCGGACGCGATCTCCAGGCTGCCGTTGACGAATTCGAGCCGTTCCTTCATGCCGCGCAGCCCGTTCTTCCTAGAGCCGTCGCCGTCGCGCGACGCGATTCCGATCCCATTGTCGGCTACCTTGACGACGAGCTCCGAATGCGTCGGTTCGATCGTCACCTCGCATTGGGTCGCCCGGCTATGCTTGACGATATTGGTGACGGCTTCCTTCAAGCACATGCTGAGGACGTTCTCGTTGAGCAGCGTCGTAGACAGCTTGGACGGATCGCCTTCCAGCGTTAACTCGATCTGGGCCGCGCTCAGCATTTGCTTCATATGCACGATCTCGTCTTCGAGCCGCATGCCGCGCATGTTCGTCACCATCTCGCGAACTTCCTTGAGCGCGCTTCTGGCCGTCTGCCGGACGTCGGATAGCTCGGACTGGGCCCTGTCGGGATCCTTGCGCAGCAGCTTGCTCGCCAAGTCGCTCTTCAGACCGATGAGCGACAGCCGCTGGCCGAGCGTGTCGTGCAGGTCGCGGGCGATCCGTTGCCGTTCTTCCAGCTTGACGAGATCGGAAATCCGTTGGTTCGCGAGCTGCAGCTGATCCTCGAGCTGCTCCCGCTTGTTCCGGTTGTACGTGCTGATCGGCAGCAGGATGACGGCGATCAAGCTGATGAGCACGAACGGGAATTGGGAGACGAGGAGCGGGTCCTTCGTGACGAAGCCGTAGTTGATCGTGACGATCGTGCCGACCAGATGAACCGAATAGAGGGTGAAGAACCCCGCCTTATTGCGAATGTTGCCGATGAAGAAGGCGAGGAACAGCGAGAAGTAGACGTAACCGTATAGGACGGTCATGGCCACGGATATCGCGATCTGGGCGCCCGTCCAGAAATAGACCTGCCAGCCCTTCGCCAGGAACGACAGGGCGTAGCAGGCGAAGAACGAGATAATCATCGTGACGCCGATACCGATCTCCAGCATCGACGAGGATCGGAAGATGAAGTAGAACGGAAGAATACAGAAGACGACCCACACGTAAGGGCTAAGGCCGGTATTGCGGTGGAACGTCTGATGCCATTTTTGGATAATGGGCGCCTCCCTTGGCGAACGCTTCTTATCCTTCATCATAGCATAACCTTCCCGCCGAATCGCTAGTTCGGGCTTCACGCGGCCGGCTTATCGGTCGATTCGGACGCAAGCTTGCGCGAGCGCGCGTACTGCTTGAATTCCCGGAAACCGATGAACTTCTTGTTCGCTTCGTCCCACAACCGGAACCGAATGGACTTCAAGCTCGTACGCAGGTCGATCGTCGTGGCCATGTGCAGCGGCGGCGTCGCGTTGTGCGCGGCTTCGAGATAGTAATTCGGCACCTTCGGACTCAGGTGGTGCACGTGATGGAAGCCGATGTTGCCCGTCATCCATTGCAGCACCTTCGGCAGCTTGTAATAGGAGCTTCCCTCGACGGCGGCTTTCACGTAGCTCCATTCGTCTTCGTGCTCGAAGTAAGAATCCTCGTACTGGTGCTGGACGTAGAACAGCCAGATGCCCGCGACCCCGGAGAAGAAGAAGATCGGCGCTTGGACGAGCAGGAACGCTTCCCAGCCGACCGCCCAGCTGAGCAGCGCGTACAGGAGCACGATCGATACGTTCGTAATGTACGTGTTGAATCGTTCCCGGCGTCTTGCCCCCTTGCGGTTGAAGCGGTAGTCGATCAGGAAAATATAAATCGGCCCGATAACGAACATGACGAACGGATTGCGATAGAAGCGGTAAGCGAACCGTTGCCAGAACGTAGCCGAAGCGTACTCCTCGACCGTCATGATCCACATGTCGCCGATGCCTCGCTTGTCCAAGTTGCTGCTCGAAGCGTGGTGGATCGAATGGGTCGTTTTCCACTGGTGATACGGAACGACTGTCAAGACGCCCGTAATCGTGCCGACGATCTCGTTGGCCAGCTTGCCGCGGAAGAACGACTGATGGCAGCAATCGTGGAAAATAATGAAAGTCCGCACGACGAAGCCCGCGGTCACGACCGCGATCGGCAGCGTGAGCCAGTACGATATCGATAGACTATAATAAGCCGCGATCCATAGCAGAACGAGCGGGCCTAGCGTATTGACGAGCTGCCTAATGCTGGCTCTCTTATCGTTCTTCTCGAACGGCGCCATTTTCTTCTTCAGTTGTACTTCTGGGGCTGTCATCATGGACAGGTTCCTCCTCGGATTCGGTCGCGGGTTGCAAGTGTACACTTTCATTGTAGAGGAGGGAGTTAGTACCAGGTAGTCATAAACGTCAGTAAGGGCTATATGACGAATGTCATGGGTTAGTGAATCTGTATTAATTCAATCGATTAAATTGACACAGTTGATACAATGCGATATAGTCATGGTATTCATAGGGGAAAGTAAGGGATAACATGTCGAGCTACCCGTATACGAGAATCAAGGAAGACATCAAGCGCAGAATCCTGGAAGGCGAATGGTTGAGGGAGACGAAGCTGCCCTCGAGCCGCGACTTCGCGGAGTCATATAAATCGAGCGTCAACACGGTGGAGAAGGCGATCAAGGAGCTGTGCGCGGAAGGGCTTCTGAAGCGAGATAACCGCAGGGGCACGTTCATCGAGAACGGGGTCGTTTCCCCGCTCGGGCACAATCGCACGGGACTCGTGGCGGCGTCGGTCGTCGGCATCGAGAACCCGTTATGGGCGACCGCGCTGCGAGGCATCGAGGACGTGTTGCATTTGCACGGCTTCCATCTGCTGAGCTACAGCGACGACCGGAACTTGGACAAGCTCGAATCGCTCATCAAGGGAGCCGTCGCCAAGCGGGTAGACGGGGTTATTCTGAGCCCGATTTTCGACAAGGGCCACATGGAGCGCAACGAGCGATTGTACGAACTGCTGAAGAGCAACGGCATCAAAGTGATTTTCCTCGACCGGCATATGTACCATAGCGACATTCCATACGTGACCAGCGACAACGTCTCGGGCGCGTACAACTTGACCAAGCTGCTGCTCGACAAGGGGCATCGGCGCATCCTGTTCATCCGCAACTCGAATCTGAGCACGTTCCACGAGCGTCTGCTCGGCGTGAAGCAGGCGTTCCTCGATTATGGCGTTCCGTTCGACGACGACTTGGACGTCCTCATCCCGACGGCGTTCGAGGACTTCGAGGAGGAGTTCGCGGACTACAGCTCCCGCGTCGCGGAGGCGATCGGAGCGCGCAGTTGCACGGCCGTCTTCACGGCGAACGACCAGATCGCGGAAGCCGCCATCGCCGCGCTGAACGGGCTCGGCATCCGGTTCCCGGAGGACGTCTCGTTCGTCACGTACGACGCGTGGAACTTGAACCGCAAGCTGAAGCTGGACGTCACCGGGGTGAACCAGCCGTTCTACGACATGGGGCGGACGGCCGCGATTCAGCTCATGAACCTGATCGAAGGCAAAGACCATCTGTCGGTGCTCGGGCAAATATGCCGGGCGGAGCTGAATCCGGGCAACACGATCGGCGCGCCGAAGGGGCGGTAGGGGAAGTTTGTTTGGGAAGGCCGGCGATTGCGCCGGCCTTTTTTGCGTTGTCTAGCCGGTGCGCTGCGGTAGCGGTATGAGGCACCGCTAATTATCCGCAGTCCCGGTGATGCGTCTGAGTAGCGGTATGAGACACCGCTAATTAGCCGTTGACCTGAGCGTGCGCCGCATTAGCGGTATGGGACACCACTAATTAGTCGCAGTACCGGTGCTTCGCCGCATTAGCGGTATGGGACGCCACTAATTAGTCGCAGTACCGGTGGTTCAACGCAGTAGCGGTATGAGACACCACTAATCAACCGCAGCCCAGGTGGTTCGCCGCAGTAGCGGTATGAGACACCACTAATTAGCCGCAGTACCGGTACTTCGCCGCAGTAGGGGTATGGGACACCACTAATTAGCCGCAGTCCCGGTGGTTCGCCGAATTAGCGGTATGGGACACCACTAAATCACCGTTGACCTGAGCGTACGCCACGGTTGTGGTGGATATAGAAATGATATTGTTTGTATTAACTGTACCAATTTTAATTAACATTATTGACACATAATGATTGAAATCGTATGATTCATCTGTTGAATCAATACAGATTTTGGCAAACTGTATTAAAATAAATAATACAGATGAATGTTGAGTGATGCCATGTAACATGGGCGAGGAGGTGATCATTCTTCAATAAACTTGTAAGCGCTTTATATGTTAATTTCCAAAGGGGGCGATGCGCGACCGGAGTCAGGGGGCAACGTGCGGCGTAGCAACGCGAAAACGCGGCAACTTGGGGTAAAGGCTTCAACACATCTTAAAGGAGGAATCGAGATGCCAGGGAAGAACAACAAGGGAAACAGTCGAACAGCTAGAGTAACGGGAGAGATGATCATGTCATTCGTATTATTGCTTAGCGGAATTTTCGCGAATCCATTCGGTTCGAACAAGGCGAGCGCGGATGCGGTCACGGCGGCGCACGGCCAGCGAATCGTCGCGCAATATCAGGGCACGTACTCGACGCCGCCAACGAACAGCGACTACGGCAACACGCCGGACGCGCCGTTGCTCGGCAACGGAGACGTCGGGGTCGCCATCGTCGGCAACCTCAACGCGATGGTCATGGTACTCGGCAAGAACGAGTTCTGGTCGCAAGGGGAACGGCAAGTGAAGTCGATGGCTCGGCTGAACATCTCCGTCCCTTCGATGGCCGGCGCCGGCTACCTCGCCAAGCAGAAGCTCGCGAGCGCGCAAGTGGACGGCACGTTCACTTTGTCCGGCAACATGGTCAAAACGACGAGCTGGATGCAGGCGACGGATACGCAGACGAACCTGCTCATGACGAAGTTCACCTACACGGGCAGCGGCAACCGCGCCGTGTCCGTCTCGATGGCGCGGGGCAACCAGAATACGTTCCCTAGCAGCACCGGCTCGTCCGGCGACGTGCTGTATACGGACGTTCGCGCCGACAACGAAGATACGATCGGCGGCGTCGCCACCGTGCGTGCCCGCCTCGCTACCCGCGTCATCGGGACGACGGGCACGATCAGCGGCGGCGCGTTGAACTTCACGATGACGCCGGGCGGTACGTATACGCTCGTAACGAGCATCGTCAGCAACAAGGACAATGGCAGCTACCAGACTGCGGCGATCGGTAACGTCAGCGGCAAGACGCAGACAGACGTCGACAACCTGAAGGCCGCGCATCAGACGTGGTGGACGAATTACTACGGCAAGTCGTTCGTAGAGATTCCGAACAAGACGATCGAGCGCTCTTACTACGCATCGCTCTACTTGATGGGCAGCACCTCTCGAGCAGGCGAGCTGGCGCCGGGCCTCTGGGGCAACTGGCTGGCGCGCAACGGCGACTGGCGCGGCGACTACCACTTGAACTATAACTACGAAGTGCCGTTCTACTGGACGTTGACCAACAATCATACCGAACTGGCCGACAACTACGATAAGCCGGTGCTCGAATGGATTCCGAAGGGGCAGGCGCTCGCATCGGCGAACGGCTACAGCGGCGTCTACTATCCGGTCGGCATCGGGCCGCTCCCGAACGGCTCCGGCGACGAGGCGCTGCACAACCAGAAGACGAATGCCGCGTTCGCGGCGACGAACATGATCATGAGGTACTACCTGACGCAGGATACGACGTACGCGAACGCCGTGTACAACTATCTGAAGCAGACGACTCTCTTCTGGCAGAATTACCTCGTCTGGGACGGCTCTCGCTACGACATCGTGAACGACGCACAACACGAGGGCGACGCGTATCCGCAGACGAACGGAGTCATGTCGCTCGGTCTCGTCCGCTACTTGCTGCAAGGGACGATCGACGTCAGCGTCGCCTTGAACCAGGACGCGACGCAGCGGACGACGTGGCAGAACATCCTGAACAACATGAGTCCGTTCCCGACGTTCACGCGCAACGGCCAGACCGTCTATCGCTATACCGAGGTCGGGCGTGATTGGAGCGGCGACAACTCTATCGGCATCCAGCATATTTATCCGGGCGGGCAGGTCGGCCTATCCAACGATGCGACGACGCTGCAGACCGCGCGCAACATGATCGGCCAGATGGCGCGCTGGGACGACGGCAACGGTTCGAACACGTTCTATCCGGCCGCGGCCCGCGTCGGCTACGACCCGGCGACGATTCTATCGCAGCTCGCGAGCCATGTCTCGTCGCGCAGCTACAACAACCTTCACATGAGACTGTCGGGCGGCGGCATCGAGACGTTCAATACCGTGCCCGCGACGCTGTCGGAGATGATGCTGCAGTCGTTCCAGAACAAGCTGCGCATCTTCCCGAACTGGCCGGCGAACACGAACGCGAAGTACGGCGACCATCGGGCGAACGGCGCGTTCCTCGTCTCGAGCGAGCGCAAGGATAACGCGGTCCGGTACGTAAGAATCATCAGCGAAAAAGGCAAAACCGCGACGCTCGTCAATCCGTGGCCGGGTCAGACCTTGCGCCTATACCGCAACGGATCGGACGCGGGTACGGTGTCCGGCGCGGAAATCACGCTGACGACGTCGGCGAACGAGACGCTGCTGCTCGCGCCGAACGGGACGACTCACGCGTCCATCCTGACGATGATGAACGAGCCGCTCGGAGGCGGCACGCCTCCGGCCAACGGCAACCTGGCGCTGAGCAAGCCGGCGACGGCCAGCGACGTCATCGCCTCGAACGAATCGGCGAACCAGGCGGTCGACGGCATCGCGACGACGAAGTGGACGTCGCAGCCGCCGAGCTCGGTTCCGGGAGACAAGTGGCTGCGCGTCGATCTCGGCGCGAATTACAATATCAATCGTTGGGTCGTCAAGCACGCGAGCTCGAACGGAGAGTCGGCGACGTACAACACGAAGAACTTCAAGCTGCAGCGCAGCAACGACGGCAATACGTGGACGGACGTCGATACGGTGACCAACAACGCGGTTGCCGTCACGGACCGGAACATCTCTTCCGTCGGCGCGAGGTATGTCCGGCTATATATTACGGTGCCGGTGCAAGACAACGCGACTTACTACCAAGTGCCGGGCGACCGGAGCAACGCCCGCATCTACGACTTCGAAGTGTACGGCACGCAAGGGTCCGGCGGCGGAAGCCCGGGCGCACCGATCGGCCAGACGATCTCGTTCGCCGCGACGGTTAACGGCCAGATCGTCTGCGCGGATAACGCCGGCGCCGATCCGCTCATCGCGAATCGCGCGACCGCGGGACCTTGGGAGCAATTCGCCGTGGAAGACGCGGGCGGAGGGTCGATCGCGCTGAAGGCGGTCGCCAACGGCAAGTACGTGACGGCATCGTCGACGGCGAATCTGATCGCGAGCGCGACGACGATCGGCGCCGGTCAGAAGTTCTTCTGGGTCGACAATAGCGACGGCACGTTCTCGCTGCAAGCTGCGGTAAATAGCCAGTACGTCTGCGCGGAAGCATCGGGCGCGAGCCCGCTAATCGCGAATCGTCCTTCGATCGGTCCTTGGGAGAAGTTCCAGCGGATATAACGAGCGGACGAACGAATATCGCCGCCTTCGGATCATGAGGTCCGAAGGCGGTTTTTTCGTCTCCGATATCCCGGTAAAAGTACGTTTTTCAAGAATATCGCGTTTTTCTGAGTTATCGCCCGTTTTCTGAATTGAGAAACGCTTGTATCTCTCTTACGCTGAAACCCCGGGGAGAAAGGATTCGCAACGATTCGAACGCGAAGGAGGAATCCGTAATGCAAACCAATGGGAAGCGGCCGCAAGGCGCCGCGCTGCGGCTGCTGCTCGCGGCCGGCATGGCGATCGGCGCGATCGGGGCGGCCGGGGGCTCGGCTTCGGCAAGTCCGACGAGCCATTCGTTCAACGCGTCGACGGGCGCGCTGAACGTGGATTACGCCGGCTACCTGTCGAAGCACGACCTCGTATTCAACGCGCCGGTCACGGACCCGAAGAGCGGGGCGACGGTCGGCAACGGCAAGGTCGGCGCCCAAGTATGGAACACGGCAGGCGGCTTGACGATGCAGGTGTCGGGCGTGGACGCCTCGCAGCAGGGTTTCGCGTCGCAGGGGCTCGTCAACTTGTACGCGAACCCCGGTTTCGATGCCGGCTATACGACGTACCAGCAGCGGTTGAACCTGTACGACGGCACCGTCACGACGAAGTACGACGGCAACCGGACGATCACGATTATGGGTCAGCCGAATTCGGAAGTGATCGGTATTCACGTCGAGGATAGCCGCGCCGGCGTGACGGGCGTCTCGCTCGACTTAAGCCTGTGGGACGTGAGCGGCTTCGGCGGAGGCGACGTCCCCGACATCCATACGTGGCGGACGGTATCGACGTTCGCCGATCCGACCGTCGCCGGCCTCAGCCGCGGCCAGACGGACGCGAACAAGTTCGGCTATACGCTGGCCGCCACCGTCGAGGGAGCGAGCTTCTCAACGCAGACGGTCGATGCCCGCAAGGTGCGGCTTAACATCGCGCCGTCGTCCAGCTATACGATCTGGATCGCCAACACGAGCCGGCTGAACGCGCCAAGCAACAACTCGGTCAACCAAGCAAAGACATTGCTTACGAACGTCAAGAACGCGGGCTACGCGACGACGCTCGCCAATTACAAGAATTGGTGGCACGCGTTCTGGGGCAAGTCGTTCGTGCAGTATTCGAACGCGTCCGGCGACGCGGATTACATGGAGAATATTTATTACCTCTCGACGTACATGATCGCCGCCGGCGGCTACGGCAACTACCCGTTCCACTTCATCAACGGCGTCTTCAGCGGCGTGAACGACAACGACAGCAGCAAGTGGAGCAACGCGTATTGGTATTGGAACCAGCGGGACATTTACAATTCGTTCCTGGCTTCCAACCATGCGGACATGATGAATAATTTCAATAACCTATACGCCCGCAATTACAACGCGCTGAAGTCGTACACGATGACGCGCTACGGAATCGACGGTATCTGGGTGCCGGAGACGATGGGCTGGGACGGCAACGCGCGGGGCACGATCAACAGCGACTTCGTCAACGACACGATGTCGACGGGCGCGGAAGCGGCGCTGAACATGTACGCGCAGTACAAGTACACGAACGATGCGGCTTACCTGAGCAACGTCGCGTACCCGTTCATGCGGGAGGCGGCGAAGTTCTACGTCGGCAAGCTAAGCTACAACGCCGGCACGGGCCAATATTACATGGCTTCGTCCAACGCGCACGAGACGTACTGGGACGTGCAGAACGCGATCACCGATCTCGCCGCGGTGCGCAGCCTGTTCCCGAAAGCGATCCAGGTCAGCCAGTCGCTCGGGGTAGACGCGACGCTGCGTACCCAATGGCAGAACGTGCTGAACAATCTCGCGCCGTATCCGCTCGATCCGGCCGATCCGAACAAGTACTTCCCGCATACGCCGCCGGCTTCGCAAATCCGCAACGGCGAGAACGTCGTGCTCGAGCTGCTCTGGCCTTACGACGTCAGCGGCATCGGGGCGCCGGATTACCAGAAGCTCGTCAACAACTTCAATAGCCGGATCTTCACGTACGGCGCGATCTGGGATCCCGGCGCGATCCAGGCGGCGCGGCTCGGCCTCGGCAACGCCGCTTACGACGGGATGAAGACGATGCTGCAGCGGTATCAGACGCTTCCGAACGGACGGACGAACGATACGAACGGCGAATTCGAATATCTCGGCGTCCATCTGTCGGCGATCAACGAATCGCTGCTGCAGAGCTACAACGACAAGATTCGGATTTTCCCCGCGCTTCCGAACGATACCGCGTTCAACGCCAAGTTCACGCTGCTGGCGCGCGGCGGGTTCCTCGTCAGCTCGGAGAAGGAAGCGGGCGAGATCAAGTACGCCGGTATCCGCAGCTTGTACGGCAACGCGGCGACCGTCGTCAATCCGTGGGGAACGCAGCAGGTGCAGGTCCGCAGGACCTCGGACAACGCGATCGTGCTGACGACGTCGAACGCGGAGTTCGGCTTCGCGACCGCGGCGAACGCGACGTACGTCGTCGAACGGACGGCGAAGCCGCTCGGCAGCTATACGTATTCCCAGCTGACGGGCACGGCGAACCAAGGCGTTAAGGCGCTAAGCGGCACGAACGCCAAGCTCGGCTCGGCGAGCGGCGGGCAGCCGCCTTCCGGGACGACGACGGTGAACGACGACGCGTCCTCGGGCTTCAACTATGGCTCGGGATGGTTCAACAGCGACAATCGCGGGCTCGGCGACTACAACGACGACATTCACTATGCGACGACGAGCGGAGCGACGGCCGAATTCGCGTTCACGGGCACGGGTATCGATTATATCGGCGAGCGGCATAGCGACATGGGCAACGTCGACTTGTACATCGACAACGTCTTCCAGGCGAACGTCAACTTGAACGTCGGAGGCGGCCGTCAAGTACAGCAGGTTCTCTTCAGTAAGACGGGACTCGCTAACGGCAGTCATACGATCAAGATCGTCAGCAAGAACGCGCAGGTGGCCGCGATCGACGCGTTCAAGATATACGCAACGACGGGAGGCGGCACGGGCGCGCCAGTCGGCCAGACGATCGCGCTGCGGGCGATGGCGAACAACCAGATCGTCTGCGCGGACAACGCGGGAGCGAACCCGCTCATCGCCAACCGGACGGCGGTCGGGCCGTGGGAGCAGTTCGTCGTCGTCGACGCGGGCGGGGGCACGATCGCGCTGCGCGCGGTCGCCAACAATAACTACGTAAGCGCGCCGGGAGGCGGCGCGGGCAACCTGATCGCGAGCGCCTCCTCGATCGGAAGCGCGGAGAAGTTCCGCTGGATCGCGAATACGGACGGCACGATATCGCTGCAATCGGCGCTGAACGACCAGTACGTCTGCGCCGACAACGCGGGAGCGAGCCCGCTCGTCGCGAACCGCGCTTCGATCGGCCAGTGGGAGAAGTTCCAACTCGTATGACGCAACCGCATGACCCAATCGAAGGAGGAAGATACCGATGGGAACGATGCATGGAACGGTGACCGCGCGTAAGGGAAGCTTGCTCGGCCGCAAGGCGATATTGCTGGCGCTCGCGCTGCTGCTTGCCTTACCCGCTCTGCTGTTGAACGGACCGGGCAACGCGACCGCCGCGCTCCCTGTCGTCGGGGAGACGATCGCGCTCAAGGCGCTGTCCAACAACAACTTCGTGTGCGCGGAGAACGCCGGGGCGGATCCGCTGCTCGCGAACCGGGCGACGGCGGGCGTATGGGAGCAGTTCATCGTGAGAGACGCCGGAGGCGGCTTGTACGCGCTTCAATCGAACGCCAACAATAAATACGTGACCAAACGCACGGACAACGTGCTGATCGCGAGCGCGACGACGATCGGCGCGAACGAGAAGTTCCAGATCATCGACGCCGGGGGGAACAACGTCCGTCTTCGGTCGAGCGCGAACAACCTGTACGTCGCCGCGGACGTAACTCCGACGCTGCCGCTGACCGCCGACCGGGCGAGCGCCGGCCCGTGGGAGCTGTTCGAGAAAGTCGTCGTCTCCACGCCGCAGCCGCAAGGCCCGCACTATCTCGGCGTCACGTTCGGCTTATCGCACGAGACGTTGACCGGCGGCCCTTACGTCAACCAGGGCAACCAGATTTTCAACCTGCCGATGTATAAGAGCACGACGGACGAAGCGAAGTTCTGGGACAACTACGTCGAGGAGCTCGTTACGTCCGGCGTCGACTTCGTCGCGCCCACGATCCGGGGCTATCTCGATCCGCCGCTCAGCGCCAACAGCGGAGGCGATACGCGCAAGCTGAGCGGCCTCGTCGCAGCGATCAACCGCAGAGGCGTCGGAGACCGGCTGAAGATCAGCGCGCTGGACGACACGCCGGCTTCGATGACCGACAAGAAGAACGCGTTCAAGCACGGCACGGGCGGCTACAACCCGCCGTTCGACGTCGGGGACGTCAACGGGACGGGCGAAGGCGGCTACAAGTACATCTGGGACAACAACCTGCGCGCCTTCTTCCAGGCCGTTCCCGACAACCTGCGCTTCAAGATCGACGGCCGGCCGGTCATCTACGAGTGGGCGATGGGAGACTTCGCGTTCACGAACCAAGGCAACGGCAACTTGAAGAAAATGATCGAGTATGTCCGCGGGCGCGCCCAGGCGGAGTTCGGCGTCAATCCGTACTTCATCGTCGATCAGAGCTGGATCAGCGAAGATCCGACCGTCGCTACCGCGGTCGACGGCGTTCACGGCTGGTTCCCCGTTCCGGGCGGCCGTACCGTCAACACGTTCAATGGTAAAAACTTCGGCGTCGCCGTGCCGTCGTTCCGCTTCGTCGTCGGATCGACGAACATGAACATCGACCCGAACCACGGCCAGACGCTGATCGATAACCTGGCCGCGACCGTGCCTACCAGCCTCGTTACCTTGGTCGAAGGCTTCTCCGACTGGGAAGAGAACGCGGCGACGTGGCGCGGCAGAGAGGGCGCTTACGCGACGACGAAGTACGATTACCCGAACCAGATGATCAACATTCTGCGCCGCTTCTCGAACAACCCGTTCCCGACGCAGCTTCGTATCGAAGCCGAGAGCGCGGACGCTTACTCCGATACGACGAGCGGCAGCCAGACCGGCTTATACCGCGACGGCGGGATGGACGTCGAGACGACGCCGGACGCGGGCGGCGGGTGGGACGTCGGCCATACGGCGGCCGGCGAGTGGCTGGAGTGGAAGGAAGTGCCTCTCCAAGGCACGGTGACGATGAAGGCGCGCGTCGCTTCACCGCTAAGCGGCAAGCGGATCCGCTTCGTCGTCGACGGCGTCGCCGGCGCGACGGCGACCGTGCCGAACACCGGCGATTGGCAAGTCTACCAGACGATCAACGCGGGCACGTTCACGTTCGCGAGCGGCACGTACCATACGGTGCGGCTGGAAATTCTCGACGGCGGCATCAATCTGAACTATTGGACCAATTAGGAGGATAAGAAGTGAACCGAAGCCCTAGGAAGACGCGAGTATGGCTCTTATGCGCAATCATCGCGGCAACGCTATCGTTGTCCGCCTGTTCGAAGGATAACTCGAATAACTCGACCGATTCCTCTAGCGGGAGCGTTACTCCCTCGGCCGAAGCAAGCCCGTCCGCGACCGCGTCCGATGTCTCGACGGCATCGGCAACGGAGGAGCATGAGCCCGTCAATCTGAAGATCGTCAGCTGGGCGGGAGACGATTACGTGCCGCTCTACCAGAAATTCCACGAGAAATATCCGTGGATCACGATCGAGAACATCCCCGTGGACGGCAAGCCGATTCTCGAAGTCGTGGCGGCGCTGGAGGCGGCCGGAACGCCTGCCGATCTGACGTGGGTCGATCAGGACCTGTTCGCCTTCGAACAGAACGGGATCGTGGAGGATCTGACGCCCTACATCGACAAGGACCCGACGATGCAAGGCGTGACGATCAAGCCGGGACTGCTCGATCTGTATAAGGTGAACGGCAAACGGGTGGCGATTCCGTTCGTGGACGTGCCGATGTGGATTCTCGTCAACAAGGATTTGCTGAACAAGCACGGCGTCGATATGCCGGCCAACGATTGGACGTACGACGACCTTCGCGACCTCGCCAAGACGTTAACGGATCCGGACGCGGGCGAATACGGCATGACGACGATGCCGGAATGGCAAATGCGATTGCTAAGCACGAAGGCGATCGCGGACGGGCACGCTTCGTATTTGCAGTACATGAACGAAGATTTGACCCAGAGCCTAATGGGCACCCCGGGCGTCATGGACGAATTCCGCTGGCTGAAGTCCTTCGTCACGGCGGACGGCTCGATGCTGTCCTACGAGGATTCGAAGGCGCAGGGGGACGTCGTCGCGAGTTTCCTGAAAGGCAAGACGGGGTTCGCGATCGGCGGCAGCTGGAACATTCCGGAGTTATGGAAGAACGCGCAGTTCGACTGGGATATCCTCCCGTTCCCGCGCGGCAAGAGCGGCCAGCCGGGCTACAGCATCTACGGCCCGATGACGCTGCTCGCGGGCTCGAAGCACAAGGAAGAGGCGTTCCTGTACATTAGCTTCCAGTTCTCGAAGGAAATCCAGAAGTGGAAGATGGAGCAGGGCAACAACGCGGCGATCATCGATTCCGAGCTCGATGCCTACACCGACCAAATTCCGTTGTGGAAGGGCAAGAACACGGGAGCGGTCAAGATTTCCCGCGACAACGGCATTCCCGAGATGGGCTACATGATTCCGGCTTACGGCGAATACCAGTGGAACGGGCTCGGCAACAAAATCATTTTCGAGGACGGCGACGTTAGCGAAATGATCTCCGCGACGGAACAGTGGAATAAGCGAACGCTCGAAGTACGCGCGGCTTTGAATCCGTAGGAAGCGCTTTCCAGAGAAATGCGAGTATGTTATCGTTCAAAGGGAGGATATGGAAATGCAGGCAGAAGTCAAACCAGGCTCTTATTTGGAATTTTTCAACCGCAACGGTTACGTGCTCGTGAAGAACGCCGTCCCGAGGGAACAGTGCGAGAGGACGGTCAAGCGCATCTTCGAATTCGTCGGCAAGAGCCCGGACGACCGCGAAGGGTGGTATACGCCGCCCGCGGGCGCGGACGATTACTTCGAGGACCAGGAGCGGGGCATGCTCCCCTTCTTCCACGACCAGACGCTGTGGGACAATCGGATGTCGCCCAAAGTGTACGAGGCGTTCAAGGAGCTGCTCGGCGAAGAGAAGCTGTGGGTGTCGCTCGACCGGGTGAACATGAAGCTGCCGAAGCGGGACAGCCATCCTCGGCTGAACCAAAGCTTCATCCACTGGGACAGGGATACGTCGAATCTGAAGTTCCCGCTGCGGGTCGGCGAGAGCGGCCTTCAAGGCGTGCTGTATCTTGCGGATACCGCCGCCAATCAAGGGGGATTCCAGTGCGTGCCCGAAATTTACGGAGACTTAGAGGGATATATCGCCCGCCAACCCGCGGATCGCGATCCTACGATTCCGAACTTGGACGGTTACGAGATTACGCCGATTCCGGGAGAAGCGGGCGACCTGCTCATCTGGGACGCCTTGCTGCCCCACGGCAACGGGGAGAACCTGTCGGGCGACATCCGGTTCGCGCAGTATATTCTCATGTCTCCGGCGAATCAAGACGACCCGCAAGAGACGGAAGCCCGCGTTCGGGCGTTCGAACGTTACGAGTCGACCTTCTTGCCTAACGACCCCAGAGGCTGGGAACGGAATAGCAGCCAGGGGAAGCATGCGCAGCTGACGGCGCTCGGACGCAAATTGTTAGGATTAGACCGTTGGTAAGATCGGCTTAACCGGAGCGGTGACGACGGAGAGGAGGGCATCGATGAAACCGTTGAAGTTGCTGAGAGACGCATCATTGTCGTTCAAGAGAAGCACGTACTTGAAGCTGCTGCTATCGTTCATCGTGCTCAACGTCCTGAACGTCGTCATCGTCTTCGGCCTGTATTATTGGCAGTCCGACAGAATCATGAAGGAAGAGCTCGACCGGCTGTCTCACAAGCTGCTCGCCCAGACGCAGAACGTGTCCAATTACTTGTACACGTCCACGATCAAGGGCGGGCTCGATCTGTATTACGACGATACGATCTATGCCGCGATGTTCTCCGGGGACGAGATGGACGTGTTCAACCAGTTCAGGCTCTCGAACCGGCTTAACCGCTTCATTCAATCCAATCCGATCGTGCATTCGATCTACTTGTATAACACGCAATTGGACGTCGTCGTCTCCACGTCGTATTCGAACAAGCGCATCGATCAATTTCCGGATAAGGAAATGACCGATATCGTTCGCGACTTCCATTACAATTCCCCGACGATTCCGTTCCTGTTGCGCCATGCGATGCCGACCAAGCCGGCGGGCTCGCCGACGTTGTCGCTCGTGCTGACGGAGCCGTCTTCGCGGGCGGACTATATCGAAGGGGCCATGATCATCAACATCGACGACGATCAACTGCAGAATATGCTGGCCGAGCTGTCGAGCGACCCGATCAACAAGCTGTTCATTCTGCAAGACGACGGATCGTTCGTGACGTCCGGCAACATGCCGTCGCTGGCGAATGAGCGGGGAAAGTTCAAATACCGAGAAGCCATCGCCGGGTCGGACTCGCCGCGGGGGACGTTCATCGAGAACATCGACGGGGAGAAGTACGTGCTGTCGTACCAACGAACGAACGTGGCAAGCACGGGCTTCACTTACGTGAGCGTCTATCCGTACACGAAGCTGTTCGGCAGCCTCATCCGGATTCGCGAGCTGACCTTGATCGTCAGCGGCATTCTCATCGCGCTAAGCTTGCTCGTATCGGTGCTGCTCTCCAGGCGGCTATACGTCCCGATTCGCTCGCTCGCCCAATTCGCGAACAAACAGCTGAGGGGCGCGCCGGATGCCGCGAAGGACGGCGATCTGGCGACGATCTCGCGCGTGTTCGCCAAGGTGATCAAGGACAACGAGTCGCTGGGCATCGTCTCCTCGCGGACGCAGCAGCTGCTGCGGGACCAATTCGTACGCAGTCTGCTGCTCGGGCACGAAGACAGCCGCGCCGCGCTGAACCAGTGGGTGAAGGAGCATCGCGTCGCGCTGGGCGCGGCCGAACGCGTACGCGTCGTGCTGTGCCGGATCGACGGGCTGCGGGCTTTCGAGAACGCGTACGACCGGGAGAGCCGTTATCTGTTCCGTTACGCGATGCGCAATATCGCCGAAGAGACGTTCGCCGGGGAGTGCCGCCCGATCGCCGTGGAGATCGGGACGGACCAGGTGGCGGTCCTCATCGATGCTTCCGTATCGGCGGAAGAGGAGCTGATCGCGCTCGTTCATGCGTGGCAGCGCAACATCGGCACCTACTTGAAGCTGAGCGTCACGATCGGCATCGGCGATCCCGTGGAATCGCTGTACGAGGCCGACTTCTCTTACGCGGGCGCGCTGTCGGCTTCGCATTACCGGTTGTTCGCTGGTCCCGGCTCCGTTCACGTCCATGACCGGCTGTTCAGCCAACCGGAGGAAGCGTCCTACGACAAGGGCAAGGCGATACTCGACGAGCTGCGGCTGGGCCGATCGCACAAAGTCAAAGAGGCGGTGGACGCCTTGCTGCTCGCGCTGAAGCGATGCCCTTCGCGGGAGCCTTACGTCGTCCTTGCGCGAACGGCTTGGAACGCGGCGAAGGCGATGCAGGCGACGTCCGCGAGGAACGCTTCGCCGCAGGCTTGGAACGAAGACGAGATTCTGGGCATGCTGACTTACTCAGAGACCGCCGAGGAGGCGGGCGATCAGCTCGTAAGCCTGTTGCTCAGTTTCGTCGAGGATAAGGAAGAGAGCAAGAACGCCAAGGCGGCGGGTACGATCGAGAGAGGCGTTCAGTTCATCGACGCCAACTTCTCGCGGGTCGAGTTCTCGGTGAACGACGTGGCGGAACATCTCAAGTATTCGGTCAGCTATCTGAACAAGCTGTTCAACGAGAATACCGGGTACTCCGTTCACGAGTACATTAACCGCAAGCGGCTGCAACGCTCGAAGGAGCTGATCGAGAAGTCGGACGCCTTGATCAACGATATCGCCGCGATGGCGGGCTTCAGCTCCAGCAATTATTTCTACTTCGTGTTCAAGAAGGAGTTCGGCATGACGCCGAACGCGTACCGGAAGCAGCAGGGCGGGGCGGAATAGAGGCAAGGTGCGAGAGTGAGATTCATGCTCGACGTTCGGAGGGCTCGGCGATTATGCCGGGCTCTTTTTGTTATGTCACCGCCAATCCGCCGCTGTGACGGTCTGTCGGGCCGTTGCAGGACTCAGAAGCTTGATTCGGACTGTAATAACGGCTCAATGTCGCGATTTCTGAGAGAAAAGCGGATTTTGAACTAGTCTTAGCCGCATCGCATGGCCCAATATGAGGGTGCAACGAGCCATCAGGCAGAGGAGGTCACCCGATGTACGCAGCCATTCGGCGACTCCGGGGCAAGCGGGCAAGATCGGGCAACGGCGCATTATATCTCATGGCGCTGCCCGGCATTCTATTCTTCTTCGTCTTCAGCTACTTGCCCATGTTCGGAGTCGTCATCGCGTTCAAGAATTACAACTTCAGGGACGGCATCCTGGGAAGCCCTTGGGCGGGCTTCGATAACTTCGAGTTCTTCTTCACGTCGCCCGATCTGTACCGGATTACGTACAACACGCTGTTCCTGAACGCGCTGTTCATCGCGTTCGGCACGCTCGCGGCCGTCGTCGCCGCTATTCTGCTGAACGAGATTCGCAGCAAGACGAGCGCCCGCGTCTTCCAGACGTTCATCTTCTTCCCGTACTTCATCTCGTGGATCGTCGTCTCGCTATTCCTCGGAACGTTCCTGTCGTCCGAGCGGGGGATCATCAATAGCGTGCTGACGGAGATGGGCCTCTCCTCGGTCGACTTCATGAATTCGCCGGGCATGTGGCCGGCGATTCTCGTCGTCGTGTACTTGTGGAAGTCGACCGGGTACGGGCTCGTTATCTACTTGGCGGCCATTACGGGCATCAACCCGGAGTATTACGAAGCCGCCCGCATCGACGGGGCTAGCCGGTTCCAACAGATCGTCCGCATCTTGCTGCCGCAGCTTCGGCCGACGATCCTGATCCTGATGATCTTGGCGGTCGGGCGGATTTTCTACGGGGACTTCGGAATGATCTACGCGCTCGTCGGCGATAACGGCCAGCTCTATCCGACGACCGACGTCATCGATACGTACGTGTTCCGTTCGATGCGGACGTTCGGAGACTTCGGCATGACCGCGGCGGTCGGCTTGTACCAATCGTTCATGGGGTTCGTCATGGTCATCGCGGCGAACTGGATCTCCAAGAAGCTAAGCGACGACGACAAGGGCGTTCTCTATTAATCGCTTACCAGCTCAGAAAGGAGCGGCGGCATGGTCGAACATAAATCGCTCGGTTACCGGGCGTTCAACGCTTGCAATTACGTTCTCTTCGTTCTTCTCGGCATCGTCTGCCTCGTGCCGTTCCTGATCGTGCTTGGCAGCTCGTTCGAATCGGAAACCCGCCTCCGGGACGTCGGTTACGCGCTCATCCCGAAGGAATTCACGCTGTATTCGTACGAGACCGTATTCGCCCTCAACTCGGTCATGAGATCGTTCGCCGTCAGCGCGACCGTGACGGTGCTCGGGACGCTGGCGGCGCTACTCGTAACGAGCTTCCTTGCTTATCCGCTGGCGCAACGCGAGATGAAATTCCGCGGCGTCATTCTGGGTTACGTGCTCGTCACGATGCTGTTCAGCGGCGGACTCGTTCCGTGGTACATCCTGATCACGAAGTATTTGCACTTGAAAGACACGCTATGGGTGCTGATCGTCCCTTATCTCGTGAATCCGTTCAACATGTTCGTGCTCAAAAGCTTCTTCGATACGATCCCGCGGGAGATCACCGAATCCGCGCGCATCGACGGAGCGAGCCAGTACAAGACGTTCTGGAATATCGTCGTCCCGCTGTCGACGCCGGGACTCGCGACGATCGGGTTGTTCTATGCGCTCTCGTATTGGAACGATTGGTGGCTGTCGCTCAACTTCATCGAATCCGACAAGCTGATGCCCGTGCAACTGCTGCTCAAGAAAATGATCTCGAACCTCACGTTCATCTCCAGCCAAGTAGACACCTCGAAATTCGTCCAGGTGCCGTCGAACGGCGTGCAAATGGCGACGACGATCATCTCGATCGGCCCGATCTTCCTCGTGTATCCGTACATCCAGAAGTACTTTGTCAAGGGACTGACGATCGGCAGCGTCAAGGGCTGACGCCGTATCGCCGCTCGCGATAATGCTTGGCTATAGACCGTCACTCGGTATAGCATATAAACCATGGGAGGTTATGAACCGATGAAGACACGTTTCTTCAAGGCAGCATGGCTATCGCTCGCAATCATTCTCGTATTGGCCGCCTGCTCGGGCAATAACGGCAACGACCAAGAGAACGCCTCGCCGACCGCGACGCCGACGCCGGCCCCGACGAAATCCGGCGACACCCCGAAAGACGAACCGTCTCCGTCCCCGGCGGCGGAGAAGCTGGAGCAAGTCAGCCTGAAGGTGCTCCTGCCCGGCGACAAGCCGCAGCATTACGACGAAGTCATGAAGGCGCTCAACGACAAGCTCACGGATCGAATCCAAGCGACGCTCGACATCCAATACATCCCGTGGGACAGCTACAAGGACCAGATCCTCGTGAAGCTGGCCGCGGGCGAGAACTTCGACTTCTTCTACGACGGCTGGTGGCAAAATTACGCGCAGGTGCTCTCCAAGGGCGGCGCGATGGACATTACCGATCTGTTCGAGAAATACGCGCCGGATCTGTATAACGGCCTAAGCGCGCAGTACGTCGATACGAACCGTTACAACGGCAAAATCTACGGCATTCCCGTTCCAGGTCCGCTCGAATATCCGATGGCTTACATCTATCGGGCCGATATCGCGGACAAATACGGTTATACGTCCGACATGTTCAAGACGAAGGAAGATGTGCAGAACTTCGCGTTCAAGGTCGTCGCGGAAGAACCGACCCGCATCGGACGGTTGAACGGGGAATTCCAAGGCAACTATCAGGCGTTGGCGTTCCTCGGCAAGCAGCGGGAATATATTCCGAGCAACGACTTCAACTCCCCGGGCATGCTGCTGAACAACGAACCGAAGGTCGTTAACCAGTTCGAGACCGAGGAATACAAGAACGTGCTGCTCTACGCGAATAAAGGTTTTAACGGAGGGTTGATCGACAAGGACTCGTTGAACAGCAAATCGACGGTCACCACGGAAGCGAACTCGGACGCGAAGACGATCGGCGGCATCGGCAACCCTACCGAGGGCAATCTCGGGGACCGCACGGCGGTCATCTCCCAAATCGAGCCGGGCGCGCGCTTCGAGCAAGTGTTCATGGAGCAAGGGACGAAGATGGTCAGCTCGTTCAAGGCGGGCAACTTCACCGTGTTGTCGCCGTCGACGAAAAATCCGGAGCGAGTGCTCATGCTGCTCAACCTGATCTATGCCGATAAGGACATTCGGGATACGTATTTGTACGGCATCGAGGGTCAGGACTTCATCGCCGTCGGAGACGACCAGTTCAAGTACCCGGACGGCCTCGACCGCACGAAAGTGTTCCAGAACGAATGGTGGATGGTCACGCCGTGGAAGAACGCGCGCATTCCGGCGACGGCGACGCCGACGGACAAACAATCGATCGCCTTCCTGACCGATCCGAACAACTTCGTTAAGTCCGTCATCGCGGGCTTCGAATTCAATCCGGATTCGGTGAAGTCCGAGATTTCCAAGGTGAACGCCGTCGTCACCGAGTACCGCAAAGTGCTGGAGAGCGGCTCAGGTTCGGAAGCGCAATTGTTGGACCGTTACGACGAGTTCCTCTCCAAGCTCAAGAAGGCGGGCGTGGATAAGATCATCGAGGAGAAGCAACGTCAGGTGGACGCGTTTTTGAAAAATTAACGGCATTCGCGGAGGCGCAAGGACTCGGTCCTTGCGCCTCTTTGGCGTGTTGTCGGCGGTTTAGGCTCGGTTGCGGGTCGCATGGGTGCGCCACGTATAGCGGAACGTGGTTCCGCTATACGTGGCCGGTCGCACGCGCGAGGCGCAATAGCGGAACGTGGTTCCGCTATACGTGGCCGGTCGCACGCGCGAGGCGCAATAGCGGAACGTGGTTCCGCTAAACGTGGCCGGTCGCACGCGCGAGGCGCAATAGCGGAACTTGGTTCCGCTAAACGTGGCCGGTCGCATGCGCGAGGCGCAATAGCGGAACGTGGTTCCGCTAAACGTGGCTGGTCGCATGCGCGAGGCGCAATATCGGAACGTGGTTCCGCTAAACGTGGCCGGTCGCACGCGCGAGGCGCAGTAGTGGAACGTGGTTCCGCTAAACGTGGCCGGTCGCACGCGCGAGGCGCAAATAGCGGAACGTGATTCCGCTAAACGTGGCCGGTCGCACGCGCGAGGCGCAAATAGCGGAACGTGATTCCGCTAAATATGTCTTGATTGCGGCGTACCGTCGGATTTTAGGGCGATAATAGTTGCGTTCGATTGTCAAATCTGTATTATCTGTATTATTATTATTAATACATTTAAATTATTGTTGACACAGATAATCGAATATCATAAGATTGCATTGTAAAAGTAACACAGTTTAGCTAAACTGTATTAAATTAGTGATACAGAATTGCGATAAGGCGTGCAACGGTGACAATAACGGACAGCCAGAGGAAGCGCGCCGAAGAGACGATCTCTTTTTACCCGATTGTAAGCGCTGTCGTTCTCGACGTCGGACGGCGTGCTACAATATAAACAATCTACAAAGGGGATAGCAGACCATGAAGAACAGCATCGGCAAGCTCGCACTCGTTCTATTGACTACCTCGCTCGTCCTGGCGGCATGCGGCGGCAACAACGGTAACGACAATACCGGCGGCAACGCATCGCCAAGCAATGACGCATCCTCCTCCGCAAGCGCGACGCCAGAGGCTTCCAAGGCTTCCGGCAAGACGGAGACGCTCGTCTACTACGGCTTCTCGGAATGGACGGCCGATCCGGCCTACGCTCCGGTGTTCGAGGAACTGAAAGCGAAGTTCGAGAGCGACAACCCCGGCTACACGGTCGAGTTCCAGAGCGACCCATGGGGCACTTGGGAGACGAAATACAAAGTCATGTTCGCTTCCGGCAACGCGCCGGACGTGTTCATCGTCAACAACCCGGACTTCCCGACGTTCGCGAACTCCGGCTACCTGCTCGACCTCGGCTCGAAGATGGACGCTGCCGCGTTCGGCGATTACTTCCCGGGCATTCTCTCGATGTACAAGTGGAACGGCAAGAACATGGCGCTCCCTTACACGACGGACGCTCGCGTTCTCTGGTACAACAAGGACCTGTTCACGCAAGCCGGACTCGATCCGACCAAGCCGCCGAAGACGTGGGACGAGCTCAAAGCCTACGCGCTGCAGATCGAAGAGAAGACCGACGCCGCCGGCTACGGCATGGACCTCGGACTCAAGGAATTCCCGGCGCAAAGCTTGTTCACCGCATCCGATAGCAACATCATCAGCGTGGACGGCGCCGGCGCGATTACGCCGACGGTGAACACGGACGCGTTCAAAGGTTACCTGCAATTGCTGGCGGACATGAAGCCGGCGTACGAATCGGATTACGCGACGCTCGACCATTTGAAGGTCGGCACGCTGTTCGCGCAACAGAAGGTCGCGATGGTCATCGGCGGCACTTGGGTGACGGACCAGAACGCGGACATCAAGGGCGCGGCATGGATCGGCCAGTCCCTCGTTCCGAAGATGAACGAAGGCGCGCCGGACGGCTCCTTCGGCGGCGGCTTCGGCATCGGCGTCGCGGCGGGCAGCAAGCATCCGGAGCAAGCGATCAAGCTGGCGCAATTGCTTACCTCCGTCGACTTCAACGCTCGCACGATGAGCGACGTTCCGGCGAACAACGCATCGCTCGCGGTGTCCAAGTTCGCTACCGACCCTGCCTACAAGATCTTCATGGATCAGATCAAGTTCGCTAGACAATCGCAACCGAAAACGCTGTTCTACAAGGAAATCGACGCGGCCGTATACGACGCGGTCACCAAAGTCGTCGTCGGCGGCAAGTCCGTGGACGAAGGCGTCGCGGAGCTGGAAGGCAAGATCAAGGAAATCGTCGCAGCCAAATAAGCAAGCGCGTCATCGGCCAAGAGGGCAGAGGAGGGGTTAAGCTTCCTCTGCCCTTGCCAATCGAACAACCGGGAGACATGACCATGATCCGACAACGGCTTTTCCGAAAATCCGTGCCTTACTTATACCTGCTACCTTCCATCGCCATTATCGTCGGACTGCTCGCTTATCCTCTCTTCTACAACCTGTACGTCAGCGTGCATCGCTGGCAGCTGAGCAGGCCGGATAAGCCGTGGAACGGCTTCGATAACTTCAAGTCCGTGCTGACGGACGACGTGTTCACGAAGGTCATGACGACGACGATTATCTGGACCGCGGCCGGCGTCGCGCTCCAGATGGTCATCGGCTTGCTGTGCGCCTTGTACGTGGACGAACGCCGCCGCAGCAAAGGCATTCTCCGTTCGATTCTGCTGCTGCCGTGGGTGCTGCCGGGCGTCGTGACCGCTCTCATGTGGAGCTGGATGCTGCAGACCGACACGGGCATCATCAACGAAGTGCTGAAGTTCCTTCATCTGACGAACGACGGCATCTCCTGGCTGGGCTCCGAAGACCGCGCGCTATGGACGCTCATTCTCGTCAACACGTGGAAGGCGTTTCCGTTCTGGTTCCTCATGCTGCTGGCGGGACTGCAAGACCTCCCCAACGATCAGGTGGAGGCGGCCAAGATCGACGGAGCAAGGTGGTGGGGCATTCTCCGTTACGTCAAGCTGCCGCACCTGCGGCCGATGATCGGCGCGACGGGCGTCATTACGACGATCTGGACGCTCAACTACTTCGACCTCATCTGGGTCACGACCAAGGGCGGACCGCTCGACGCGACGTCGACGCTGCCGATCTATACGTACCGTCTCGCTTTCGAATTTTTCGACTTCGGCCAATCTTCCGCCATGGCGATCGTCAGCCTCGTGCTGATCGGCATCATCTGCTCGCCTTACATGCGCTCGATGCTGAAGTCCATTAAGGAGTGACAGCCATGAGAGGCATCAGATTCGGGAGCCAGGCGCTCGTCCTGCTCGTTATCTTCGTCGTCATCTTGTTCCCGTTATATTGGCTGCTCGCGACTTCGCTGAAGCCGAGCGACGAGATCTTCGCGTCGCCGCCGACGCTGTTCCCGGAGACGTTCAGCTGGGCTCATTACGAGAACGTGTTCCGCAATTCGGAAATTCCGACTTACTTCTATAACTCGATCGTGATCGCCGCATCGACCGTGATCGTCGTGCTGGCGGTGGCGAGCCTCGCGGCGTACAGCGTGACGCGTTATCAGTTCCGAGGCAAGATCGCTTATTTCGTTACGATTCTGTTCGCCCAGGTCATGCCGCTGACGACGCTCATCGTTCCGCTCTACATCATGTGGGGCAAGTTCGACATGCTGAATTCGTTCGCGAGCATCATTCTGACGTATTGCGCGATACTGACGCCGATGGCGATCTGGTTGTTGACCGGGTATTTCAAAAACATTCCGAAAGACATCGACGAAGCGGCGACGATCGACGGCTGCTCCTCGTTCGGCATCCTCATGCGAATGGTGTTGCCGCTCGCGAGGTCCGGGCTCGTAGCGGTCGGGTTGACCGTGTGCATTACCGTGTGGCAAGAGATGCTCATCTCGATGACGTTCGTCAGCGACGACGCGATGCGGACGCTGCCCGCGGGCATTAACAATTTCATCACGAGATCGGGTATCCAATGGGGACCGCTTAACGCGTCGGGCATCGTCACGACGTTGCCGGTACTCGTCATCTTTATTATTTTCCAGAAGGCGCTCGTCAAGGGGCTTACGGCCGGAGCAACCAAGGGCTAGCACGAACAAGGCCGGGAGACGCGGAGGATACCGACATGCATGCCAGAGAGAGACTGTATCATATCGACAAATGGTTACGAGAAAAAGATCGCCTTCTGTATGCACCGATCGGGCAGGCGGCCTTCCAATATGTTGCGGCGAACGAGTGGATGAGTTACGAAGAAGCGATCGCGGGGGCTTGCGAGCCGATCCCGCCGGGGACGCGGTGGGGCGAGAAGTGGCAGTACGGCTGGTTCCGCGGGACGTTCGCCGTTCCGCCGGAAGCGGCGGGCGAGCGGATCGCGATCGCGCCGGACTTCGGGGCCGAGAGCACGGTGTACGTGAACGGGGTGCTGGCGGGGGCAATCGATCTGCAGCATGATCGGATCACGTTGAGCCGTTCGGCGGTCGCGGGGGACGTGTATGAAATTGTCGCCGAGGCATATGCGGGACATGATCGCGGCGGACAGCCGGAGTATCGCGGGGCGACCGTACACGTCGTGAACGAGGAGCTGTATCAGTTCTTCGTGGACTTGAAGGCGCTGTATCAACTACGTTGCGGCTTGGCGCCGGGCGAGCTCCGGGTGTCCGAGATCGATCGCGGCTTCGGCAAGTTGATCGACGAGCTGGATTGGTCTGATGCGAGGGGGGCTGCGCATCGGGGCAGGGAGATTCTCGCGCCGTTGCTCGAGTGCGTGAACGGCTCGACTTCGCCGAAGCTGTACATGATGGGCCAATCGCATCTGGATATCGCCTGGCTGTGGCCGATCGAGGAGACGAAGCGCAAGATCGCGCGCACGATGTCCAATCAGCTCGCGTTATTGGAGGAGTATCCGGAGTATCGGTATACGCAGAGCCAGCCCTATCTGTTCGATATGGCGAAGCGGCTGTATCCGGAGCTGTACGCGCGGATGAAGAAGTACGTGGCGGAAGGACGCATCATCCCCGAGGGCGGCATGTGGGTCGAACCGGACACGAACGTTCCGAGCGGGGAGAGCTTGATCCGGCAATTCTTGTATGGCAAACGCTTCTTCCGCGAGGAGTTCGGCGTCGACAACGAGATGCTGTGGCTGCCGGACGTGTTCGGGTACTCGGGCAACTTGCCGCAGATCATGCGTAAGAGCGGGATCAAGTACTTCGCCTCGGTGAAAATGTTCCAAACCTACGACAACGTCGTCGACCCGTTCCCTTACAATACGTTCTCGTGGGAGGGCATCGACGGTTCGTCGGTGGCGGTTCACTTGCTCGACTACGGCCCGTTCCCGAATCCGACGGACGTGTCGTACGCGATGTTCCAATGGAACGAGCGGGTTCAGAAGGAAGGCATCTCGACCCGCCTCGTGCAGTTCGGCTATGGCGACGGCGGCGGCGGCGCGAACCGCGACGACCTGGAGATGCTGCGCCGGATGCGGGATCTCGAAGGCGTGCCTCGGACGGAGATTAGCTCGCCGATCGATTACTTCGAGGATCAAGTCGCGCGCGGCATGCCGGACGCCCGGTATGTCGGCGAGCTGTATTACCCGGCGCACCGCGGAACGCTGACGTCGCAAGCGAAGATGAAGACGGGCAACCGGAAGACGGAGCTGCTGCTGCGCGAGGCGGAGCTATGGAGCGCGACGGCGGTGGTTCGCGGGCTGGCGGCGTATCCGAGGGAAGCGTTGGATGACGCGTGGCGGCGGTTGCTGCTGCTGCAGTTCCACGACATCCTGCCGGGAACTTCGATTACGCGGGTTCACGTCGAGGCGGAGCGGGAATACGAGCTGCTGATGGCGGAGGTCGCGGGCTTGGCGGACGCGGCGCGGCGGGCGTTGGTTGGGGGCGGTAGCGGTGGAGCGGACAACAGATATACCTTGTTCAATTCCTTGCCGTGGGAGCGGACGGCGATCGTGGCGCTTCCGGATGCTGGCGGGGGCGAGAAGCAGGTGCGCGTGACGTTGCCGCCGATGGGGTACTCGGTCGCGGGAAGCGTCGGCGCGGCGGCTAATGCTGAGGTTGCCGCGGCCGCAGAGCTCGCGGTATCGGGCGAGCGGACGGCGCCGAGCGGTGCGGTGCATGCGACGCCGACGTTGCTGGAGAACGAGCTGCTGACCGTTCGGTTTAACGAATACGGCGAGATCGTCAGCCTGTTCGACAAGGAGACGGGGACCGAGTGGCTGGACGGCGCGGGCAATCGGTTCCAGATGTATCGGGACCAGACATCCAATTACGACGCTTGGGAGATCGACCGGCGTTACGAGGCTTCGCGGATCGCGTTGCCGGAGCCGGCGAGCATGACCGTCGTCGAACAAGACGCGCTGTTCGCGACGATCCGCGTCGAGCGGAAGCTCGGAGAGTCGCATCTCGTCCAGCATATTCGCCTCGAAGCGGGCAGCCGCAGAGTCGAGTTCAGGACGCGCATCGATTGGAAGGAGAAGCACAAGCTGCTGAAGGTCGGCTTCGATACCGGCCTTCGGTCGCGCGAGGCGCTGCACGAGATCCAATTCGGCTACGCCAAGCGTCCGACGCACCGTTCCCGGCCGCACGACGCCGACCGGTTCGAGGTGAACCAGCATAAGTGGTCGTCGCTCGTCGAAGGAGACCGCTGCTTCTCGCTGCTCAACGATTGCAAGTATGGGTTGAACGTACTCGACGGGGCGATGAACTTAACGCTGCTGCGCTCGCCGACGTATCCGGACGATCGCGCCGACGAAGGCGTGCACGAGTTCGTCTACGCGGTGCACGTCTGGAACGAAGGCTTCACGAGCAACCCGGTCATTCGCGAGGCTTACGAGTTGAATTGCCCGGTCGTGGTCGCGGCCGGCGCGAATCCGCTAGAGAGCGAGTTCGAATTGATCCGGTGCGAGAGCGCTCGCGGCAATGTCATCGTCGATGCCGTGAAGCTCGCCGAAGACGGTTCCGGCGATCTTGTCCTGAGAGCGTACGAAGCCAAAGGGGCATCCGCACGATGCGAGATTGCGGTAGGCGTCGATATCTTGCTCGCCTGCGAGACGGACATGATGGAATCGGCGCCGATCGCCGACCTTTCGCTCCGCGCGCCGAACACGGTCGCGTTGTCGTTCACGCCGTTCGAAGTGAAGACGGTGAGGTTGATTGTGAGAAAGTCATAATTTGTTGAGCAAGCCCGTCCCTGCAACGTCGCGGGGGCGGGCTTGACGCGCTTATTTGAACCTCGTAGCTCCAATAGCCAGGGATAGTAGGGTTATTGGCGAGTCGTGAGGTAACTTTCAGCGCAGTAGCCCGGGAAAGCCGGGCTATTGCGAGTCGCGAGGTTACTTTGAGCGCAGTAGCCCGGGAAAGCCGGGTTATTGCGAGCGCGAGGTTACTTTGAGCGCAGTAACCCGGAAAAGTCGGGTTATTGCGAGTCGCGAGGTTACTTTGAGCGCAGTAGCCGGGGAAAGTCGGGTTATTGCGAGCTACGAGGTTACTTCGAGCGCAGTAGCCGGGGAAAGCCGGGTTATTGCGAGTCGTGAGGTTGGCCGGTAGAGACCTTATTCGGCGGTTAATCGTCAAATCGCGAATTTGGCGGACATCAGTGTCGCTATATTACTCCAAAGACGGGGAGTCGCGAGGTCTTCAACTAAATAAGTGCCACTGTGTCTGCAAAGAGCCCCAAATGGTGCTTTTCGCCTGAAATAGCGTCGTCCGTGTCCACAACTAAGTTGCCAATATCTAGCGGGAGGTACTACGAATAGTTGGAACTATTGCGTTCGGCGGGACGACCGTATGATAGAGCCAACAACCGATAAGGAGCTCAATGGAGCATGGGACGTCTATTGCTGAAAGTCATTTATTATTTAGTTGGTATACCCGTAGGGTTAGGGTGCTTCTATGCATTCGTGGTGTTCATGTTCAGTCTGGACGACGGATTCCTGAGCGAACGTGACCCAATGCGCGCGATGTTATCGGCCGCTGGCGGGATCGGCGGAATCACTGCTTACTTGTTGCTCGGCAGGCCTCTATTCGGATCGTACAAGCATATCCCATCGACGCTGATGACGGTATTCATCGCCGCCCTCTTAACGCTATCGATCATAGCCGGCCTCTGGAGCTAGGGCTCCTCGTTCTAGACTATTCTTGATCATTTTATGCTGAATATGATATAGTTTATATCGAAAACGGCATAAAACGAAACGGGAGGAGCCATTTTTACAAGTGTATGAAATAGAAATCTACGAAGACGAAGATGGATATTCTGAACTTAAGGAATGGCTTCGAGAGTTAAAGCATCGTAAAGATAAGGGGGTTGACGTATGCTCCCGATGAAATTGCCAAGCATATTGTCGAAGATATATGGGAGCTGCGTCCGGATAAACATAGAGTGATGTTTTTCCAAGCGAAGGAAGGGAAGTTCATCCTGCTGAGTTACTTCCGAAAAGAAACGCAGAAGACGCCTCCTAAACAAATCAGGAAAGCCATCCAATTACGAATGACTGGAACAATCGGACACGATAATGAACAATTGAAACCTGTAATAGGGAGGGATACGAATGAAGTATGATGAGTTCATGGAAGAACTAAACGAGAATACGTTAGAGACCGAAACCATTCGTCAAATTGCACGAATGGTTTCGGATATCGTTAAACGCAGGAAGAGCCTGGGTCTGACCCAAGATGAAGTCGCCAAGAAAGCGGGACTTACGCAAGCCCAAGTTGCAAGGCTTGAAACGAGTTCGCAAGTACCGAGGGTGGATACGTTAATGAAAGTCGCAATTGCGCTCGGGATGAACATGCAATTGAACGAAATCAATGAAGAGGCAGCCACTAGTCAATTCATCGCGCAAGTCAATTGACATTCAGAGAGTCCGTAGGGCTCTCTTTTCTTGAATTAAAGCAGCTCCATGAATTCCAACCGATTGCCGAACGGATCGCTAACATAGAAGCGAGTTACGCCTTCTTCCGCGCGAGCGTCATCGTCCAGAATCGAGACGCCGCCGCGAAGGAGGTGCTCCCGCAGGCTGGCCAAGTCGCGCACGAGGAAGGCGGGATGCGCCTTCGCGGCGGGGACGAAATCGCGCTGCACGCCGATGTGGACTTGATGCGCGCCGCCGCATTCGAACCAGACGCCGCCGCGCCCGCGAAGCGGCTCGGGCTTCGGGATTTCGGTCCAACCGAGCATGCCGCCGAAGAAACGGCGGGCTTCCGGTTCGCAGCCCGGCGGGGCCGCGAGCTGAACGTGATCGATGCCATCGTATGCGAATGTCATGAGAATCCCTCCGAGCATATAATAGTTTCATTGTATGAAACTAAGTTTCACCTATTGAATAACTATATATTACCTCTAAGAATGATGGAAATCTACGTACGATCGTATATTTCGTTAACATTTCGGAACGAAATCTCTTATCACCGTCAACTGCCTCGTTTGCTTTCCCATCCTCCACCTACCGTTCATCGCCCATGCAGCATCCGATAAGCCGCCGGGGTCACGCCTTCCTTCTCCTTGAACCGCTTGATGAAGTAGCTCGCGCTCGGATAGCCGCAGGCGTCGGCGACTTCCTGCACGGTCCGCTCCCGATGCTCGAGCAGCAGTTGCTTGGCGCGGCGAATGCGGCACAGCGTCACGAAGTCCATCGGCGACATCTGCATCGTCCGGCGGAACAGCTTGCAGAAGTAGTGGACGCCGACGCCCGCCTCCGAGGCCCAGCGCTCGAGCGAGAACGGTTCGCAAGCGGCGTCTTGCATTGCGGGGAGCAGAGCGGCGATCGCGTCGCCGGAACCGGCGGTGGACCTTCTCGTGCGATAAGGAACCGCCTCGGCCATGAACTCGGCGAGCACGCCGTATGTCAACGTCGAGAGGACGGAGGGGCGAAGCAACTTGCTGCCCTCCGCCTCCGCGATCAGCGCCTCGAAGCTGTCGAGCAGCCGTTCCGGACGATGAATCGACCATACGGTAGATCCGAGGAAGCCTTGCTGCGTCAGCCATTCGGGGACAAGCGCGCCGTAGCAATGCAACCAGTACACGTCCCATGGATCGTCTTGGCTGGAATAGTAGAGCTGCGGCCGATTCGGGAAGTAGAAGAACGCGTCTCCGGCCTGAAGCAACCGGCGCTCGCCATTATCCTCGATGTAACCCTCGCCGCTCGCGACGACGTGAAGATTGAAGAATGGCAGCGCGTCGATCGCGCGAAGCGCGTGATGGTCCGGCATATCCGCGTAACGTCCGACGGACTCCGGCAGAATGAGATAGGGACTCGGCTCCATCGTAGGTAAAGTGCAGTGGATTCTCATCGGCGGGTCGCGCTCCTATCAGGACAATATCGTGATATCGACTTCAAAATGATTTCATATACAGGAGATTCTCGTGATTTTATAATAGCAATATTCATATAGACAAGGAAGTGGATGCGCATGTCCGAACAATTAAGATGGGGAATCGTAGGCGCTGCCGGCATCGCGCTCAACGCGGTCATGCCCGCGATCAAGGCTTCGAATACGGGGGTTATACAAGCGGTGGCAAGCCGTGGTATCGATAAAGCCAGAGCGGCGGCCGACAAGTTCGGCGTCGAACAAGCTTACGGAAGCTACGAGGAGCTGCTCGCGGATCCGAACGTCGACGCGGTCTATATCCCGCTGCCGAACCATTTGCACCGGGAGTGGACGATCCGCTTCGCGGAAGCGGGCAAGCACGTGCTGTGCGAGAAGCCGCTGGCGCTGAACGCGGCGGAAGCGCAAGAGATGGCGGATGCCTGCGCCAAGGCCGGCGTCGTGCTCGCGGAGGCGTTCATGTACCGGTACCATCCGCGCATGGAGCAGATCAAGCAATTGATCGCCGGCGGCGAGATCGGCGAGCTGCGGGCGTTGCGCGGGGCGTTCACGTTCAATAACGCGGGGGACAAGAACAATATTCGCTACCGAGCGGATTGGGGCGGCGGCGGTCTGTACGACGTCGGCTGTTATCCGCTGAGCGCGGCGCGTTACTTCATGGGCAAGGAGCCTGAAGCGGTCACCGTTCATGCGCTCTTCTCGCCGGAGCACGACAACGTCGACATGATGGCGTCGGGACTCGTCGAGTTCGAAGGCGGCATCGCGCTGGCGTTCGATTGCGGCATGTGGGCGAACTTCCGCCAGAACTTCGAGATCGTCGGCACGGAAGGCCGGATCGAAATACCGAGCGCTTTCATCGCGAACGGCGAAGACGCGGCGTTCACGGTGACGAATCGCGAAGGTACCCGCACGGAACGTCCGGCAGCTCAGAATACGTACACGCTGCAAGTCGACGACTTCGCGCGCGCGGTAAAAGGCGAGCCGTCGCGCTTCTCCTCGGAAGACGCCGTGCGCAACATGCGCCTGCTCGACGCTTGCCTCGCATCTGCTCGAACAAGATCAAGAATCACGCTCTAACATCTAACCCACCATACGCTAAGGGGGCTTCATCTCATGACGCAACAGCAACCATTAATGGCCTCGATTCGCATTGCGGGCATCGATCGTCCGGTATCCAAGCTCATTCAAGGCTCCATGATGCTGAGCGAGGATCGGATGACCGAGTCCGCCGACTTGCTCGACGCTTACGTGGCGGTCGGCGGCAACGCGATCGATACGGCGCACGTGTACGGCGCGTCCGGAGCGAAGGCGCTCGGACGTTGGATGCAAGAACGCGGCAATCGCGCCGATCTCGTCCTCATCGGCAAAGGCGCGCACCCGAACGAATTCGGCCCGCGCATGACTTACGAAGCGATGAAGCAAGACTTGCACGAGTCGCTCGATCGGCTTCAAACCGATCACCTCGACGTCTACAAGCTGCATCGCGACGACCCGAACAAGTCCGTCGGCTATATCCTCGAATCGCTGAACGCGCTCATCGAAGCGAAGCAATGCCGGGCGCTCGGCGCGTCGAACTGGACCATTGCCCGCATCGCCGAAGCGAACGAATACGCGGCGGCGCACGGGTTGATCGGCTTCGCTTGCAATAGCCCGAACCTCAGCCTGGCGAAGCCGAACGAACCGCGATGGGAAGGCTGCGTGTCGGCCGGCGCGGCGGATATCGCCTGGCACGAGCAATCGCAGCTGCCGCTGCTGTCGTGGTCGTCGCAAGCCGGCGGCTTCTTCACCGGGCGGTTCGCGCCGGACCGGCTCGAAGACAAGGAAGCGGTCCGCGTCTATTACAGCGACGCCAACTGGGAGCGGCTTCGCCGCGCGAGACTGCTGGCCGAGCGCAAAGGCTGCGACGCGAACCATATCGCGCTCGCGTACGTGCTGCGCCAACGGTATCCGACGTGCGCGATCATCGGGCCGGCGAATCCGTCGGAGCTGCGGTCCAGCTTGCCGGGGCTCGAAGTCAGCGTGACGGAAGCCGAGGCGGACTGGCTCGACTTGAAGCCGGGGGCGGAGATTGCCTCTTGACTTCGGTCGCGATCGGCGTATAATCAACCTCAACAATTCGATACGCTCATTATGCCGATGACGAGCATCCAACTCCGAGGCGTTCCCGTCAAGCGCAGACCCGAGAGGGCTGCGGCCTAAGTTTACCGGCATCCGCCCGTTACCGCGGAACCAAGAGGACCCGTCCGCGCGCGCGGATCGGTCAAGTTGGGTGGCACCGCGAGCAAACGCTCCTCGTCCCAATCAGGACAAGGGCGTTTTTTGCGTTCTTACAAGGTTGCGAGAGGAAGCGGTAACGATGGAGAGAAGGTACAATTTCAACGCGGGACCGGCGGCATTGCCGCTGGAAGTATTGGAGCAGGCGAAGGAAGAGATGACGGAGTACGGCGGCGCGGGCATGTCGCTCATGGAGATGTCGCACCGGAGCAAGCCGGTCGAGCGAATGATCGCGGAGACGGAGGAGCTGCTGGCCGAGCTGCTCGAGTTGCCTAGCGGCTATCGCATCCTGTTCATGGGAGGAGGCGCCAGCGCGCAGTTCGCTCTCGTCCCGATGAACTTCCTGGCGGAAGGCGTGACGGGACAGTACGTGCTGTCGGGCAGCTTCTCGGAGAAGGCGTACGAGGAAGCGCGGACAATCGGTCGGACGAACGTGCCCGCAAGCGGCAAAATAAACGGATGGCGCACGCTCCCGGCTCTCCGAGACCTACAAGCCGGAGTCGACGACGATGCGGCTTACGTTCACCTGACGACGAACAACACGATCGAGGGCACGCAGTTCCGCGAGTTACCCTACGTAGGAGAGACGCCGCTGATCGCGGACATGACAAGCGAGCTGCTGAGCCGCAAGCTCGATTGGACGAAGCTTGGCATGGTTTACGCCGGCGCGCAGAAGAATCTCGGCCCGGCCGGCGTCACCGTCGCCATCGTCCGCGACGATCTGCTGAAGCGAAGCGCGGAACGCCGCATCCCGGCGATCTTCAAGTACGCGACGTTCGCGAGCAACGACTCGCTGTACAATACGCCGCCGGTGCACGCGATCTATATGACGAGGCTCGTACTGGAATGGACGAAGCGCCAGGGCGGCGTCGCGGAAATGGCGCGGCGCGCGGCATTGCGGACGGGCATGCTCTACGAGGCGATCGACCGGAGCGGCGGCTTCTATGCGGGCTTCGCGGAGCCGGACGCGCGGTCGCTTATGAACGTCACGTGGCGGTTGACGGACGAGTCGTTGGAGAACCGGTTCCTCGAGGAAGCGAGGCGCGGCGGCTTCGAGGGCTTGGCGGGGCATCGCAGCGTCGGAGGTCTGCGGGCGTCGGCGTACAACGCGGTACCGGTCGCGGCTTGCGAGGCGCTCGCCGCATTCATGCGCGAGTTCCAGCGGCGCAACGGTTAACGGGAGGTGAACGCAAGATGCTGGATATTCGTTATATTAGAGACAACGCGGAGCGATTGCAGACGACTGCGGAAGCCAAGGGCATCGAGCTTTCGATTCCCCGACTGCTGGAGCTGGACGAACGCCGTCGCGGCCTCATGGGGGAGATCGAACAGCTTCGCGGCGGCCGGAACCGCGCGTCGGAGCGGATCGGCAAGCTGATCGCCGGTGGGCAAGCCGAAGAGGCGGCGCGGCTGAAGGCCGAAGTGAAGTGGAACAACGAGACGTTGAGAAGGCTCGAGGAACAGCAGGCGGAGACGGAAGCCGTCTATGCGGAGCTCATGTCGCTCGTGCCGAACGGCGTGTCGCCGGATACGCCGGACGGAAGCTCGGACGCCGATAACGTGGAAGTCCGGCGAATCGGCGAACGGCCTGAGTTCGGGTTCGAACCGCGCGACCATGTCGCTCTAGGCGAGCGGCTCGGCTTGTTCGATATTCCGCGCGGCGTCAAGATCGCGGGAGCGAGGAACTACGTGCTGAAGGGCGCTGGCTTCCATCTTCATCGAGCGGTCCAACAGCTGGCCATGGACGTGCTGGAGCAAGGCGGCTTCACGCCGATGGACGTTCCGATGCTCGTAAGGGAGGACGCGCTGGTAGGGTCGGGGTATTTTCCGCTGGGGCGGGACCAGACGTACGCGCTCTCGGACGAGAACAAGTTCTTGGTCGGGACGTCGGAGGTGAGCTTGGCGGCCTATTACGGAGACGAGATTATCGACGTGCGAGAGCCGATCCGGATGGCGGCGATCTCGGCGTGCTTCCGCAGGGAGGTCGGCTCGCAGGGACGCGACGTGCGCGGGCTGTACCGGGTGCACCAATTCTCGAAGGTCGAGCAGGTCGTCCTGTGCGAGAACGATCCGGACGTGTCGGAGCGGCTGCTGCAGGAAATCACGCGCAACGCCGAGCTTATCGTGCAATTGCTCGAGCTCCCGTACCGGGTCGTGGCGGTATGCGTCGGCGACATGTCGCAGAAGAATTACAAGCAGTACGACATCGAGACTTGGATGCCGAGCCGGGAGGCGTACGGGGAGACGCATTCGTCGTCGAACGTGTTGGACTTCCAGGCGCGCCGGGCGAACATCCGCTATCGGGACGCGGAAGGCAAGCTGCAATACTGCCACATGCTGAACAACACGGCGATCGCCTCGCCCCGCATCCTGATTCCGCTACTGGAGAACCATCAGCGCGAGGACGGCAGCGTGTATATTCCCGAGGCGCTCAGGCCATACATGCAGGGGAAAAAAGAACTTCTACCGGAAGGGTGAAGCAACGATGACGACAGACAATACGAAGAGATTTACCGATCGGGTGGAGACGTACGTCAAATACCGGCCGAGCTACCCGAAGGAAGCGATCGACTACTTGTACGATAGGGTGGGATTAAGCAAGGGAGGGGAAGTGGCCGACGTCGGCGCTGGCACGGGCAAGTTCACGCGCCTGCTGCTCGGGCGGGGGAGCGTCGTGCACGCCGTCGAGCCGAACGAAGCAATGCGGGAAGCGGCGAAGGCGGAACTTGACGGCTCGCCGGGCTTCCGCGCGGTGCCTGGCACGGCGGAGGCGACGCTGCTGCCGGACGGGGCCGTCGCCCACGTCGTATGCGCGCAAGCGTTCCATTGGTTCGACCGCGACAAGACGAAAGAAGAGTTCAAGCGCATTCTGAAGCCGGGAGGCACCGTCGCGCTCATCTGGAATACGCGGCTCACGAGCGGCACGCCGTTCCTCGAAGCGTACGATAAGTTGCTGCATACATTCGGCATCGATTACGCGAAGGTCGGGCATAAGAACATTTCCGAAGAGGCGCTGGCGAAGTTTTTCGCGCCGAACGACATGCGAGTCGCGCGGTTCCCGAGCGGGCAGTTGCTCGACTTCGAAGCGCTGAGCGGAAGGCTGCTCTCCTCCTCGTACGTTCCAATGCAGGGGCATCCGAATCACGAGCCGATGATGGCGGAGCTGCGGGCCATATTCGACCGTACCAAAAACGACGACGGCCTCGTGTCTTTCGACTACGAGACCGAAGTGTTCTGGGGCGAGCTATAAGCCCATCATAACCAGAAAAGCCGCCTTACGGCGGCTTTTCTACATTGAACGGCTACTCCGCGGCCAATTCCACGGTCTTGTTCAGCTCCGTTCCTTCCGTATTCCGGCCCAGGAGACGACGGAACAAGAACTTGGCCGTCTTGAACGGATTGCCGACGTCCCAATATTCGGCAGCCTCCGCATGGACTTTGATCAGAACGAGATTCGGGTCGTCGTAAGAAGTTTCGAGCATCTTCTCATAGACGGGACTCCAGAATTCCTTCACTTTGTCCGCGCTCTCCACGAGCTCGGCTTCGCCGCGGATGGAGACGAACGACTTGCCGGCATAGGACACGTTGACCTGCTTGTTCCGAAGCAGCTCGTGGAATTTGTCGGTATCTTTTTTCGTGAGAAACCATAGGGTGCCGTCCGACTCGATCTCTTGCGTCTGCATCGGACGTGCGAGCAGGCCTTCTTCCGCCACCGTAGTGAGCATCGCCGTGTCGATGTCCTTGACCAACTCTCGTACCTTCGCGATCGCTTCCCGATGTTCGTTATTCGAATTCATTGGTTATTCCCCTCCGATTCTATTGCGTATATGCTTCGTTGTCCTACTTACATATACCCGGAATCGTAGATCTCATTCAGCGGGAATGTCCCGGATAATCGACAACGGTCTCGACGTCGAGGGACGCGAGACCGTTGTAAGGCGTGCTTATCGATTACTGGGCTTGGTAGCTCCGGGCGGCATCGCCGACGGCGCGCCACTGCGCGATATGCTTCTCGAGCGAGACGATGAGCGCATCAATGCCGTCCAGCAGTTGATCGGTCTCGCCGGACGTCAGCCGCTCGATCGACTGCACGAGCTCCTGCGGCAACGGCGTCGCATCGGGAATCGACGCGAGAAGCGGCTCGAGGTAACCGAGCAAGGAGGCCGTCCGTTGCGGCTGCGCGATCTGCGTCGCGGCTGCGACGGGCACCGGTTCCGGTTCCGGAACGAGCGTTAGCTGCTCGGCCGGAGCGGCCGGTTGCTTGACGGCCTTCTCCGCAGCTTCCTCCGCTTCCGCGGCTTCCTCTTCGGCTCGCTGCTTCGCGGCCTTCTCTCGCTCCTTGCGGTTATGCTCGAACGTCGCCCAAGTCTCCAATAGCTCGTAGCCGGATTTGAACAGGAGCTTGCTCTTCGTATTGTCGGAAATGTCCTTGTCCTTGAACAGCTTCGCGATCTTCTTCACGTCGGTGACGGGCATCTCGTCGCGGGCCATGATGAGCGCGAGGGAATCGCGGTGCTCCATCGGAAGATCCTTCAGCGGCATCAGCTGGTCTTCGGTCAGCTTGTCCTTGCGGATCTCGGTTCCGGATACGATCAGCTTCTTGACCGCGTTGCTGAACTTGAGCAGCTCGAGCTTGCTCTTGATGTAAGCTTCAGGCTTGCCGAGCTTGCTGGATATATATTTGGTCGAGCTGCTGAACCGCGGATCGTTAAGCAGCTTATGGAAGGCCTCGGCTTCCTCGATCGGGGAGAACCCTTGACGCGTCAAGTTCTCGGCGATCTGCTCGAAGTAGATCTCGAGCTCGTCCGTCGTCGTCGAGACGATGCACGGAATGGTCGGTCGGTTCAGCATGGTGCATGCTTTGAAGCGGCGGTTGCCGTAGATGATTTTGTAGCGTCCGCCGGGGACGGCGCGCACCTTGATCGGGGACAGCAGGCCGATCTCGCCGATACTGTTCATCAGCTCCTGAAGCGCCTCGTCGTCGAACTGGTAGCGCGGCTGGTCCTTGTCCTCGTCGATGAGCGCGGTCGCGATTTCGATAATATCCATGTCGATTCTCCTAATCGGCTTGTCGTTAAGCGCATGTACACAATATAGGTATTATATAACAGACCGAACCGGATTTGGATGTAAAATATGGCTGCCCCCCCGCGACTTTCCTTCCCGCGCGTTCGTAGTTCGGGTATAGACGCGATTGCGATCGAAGGAGAGACTTGGGATGAGAGGTACGAGGGGATTGGCCGTCGGCACCGCGCTCGCGCTGTCGATTGCGCTCTTGGCTGGCTGCGGCTCGAAGGACGCGGACAATGCGACGGGAGCGGAGGCGAACGCGGGGGTCGCGCAGCAGCAGGAGCAGTTAGGCAATGGGGCGGCGCAAGGCGGCGAACAGGGCATGATGAACCGCATGGTCGCCGACCTGATCGGCAAGGTGAAGAGCTTGGACGGCAACACGTTAACCGTCTACAAATCTTCGTTCCAGCCCGGCGCAATGGGGGGCCGCGGCCAAGGTGGCCAAGGCGGCGGAGGCGGCATGCGCGGCGATCGGCCGTCCGGGGACGGGCAGCAGCAAGACGGCGGTCAAGCGCCGCAGGACGGACAACCGGGCGGCGGCCGCGGGATGAGCTTCGAGAACATGTTCACCGACGAGACCGTCGATATCACGCTCACCGACGCCACGAAGATCGTGAAGCGCGAATTCGTCGATAACGAGATGAAGGAGACCGAGCTCACGATCGCCGACCTCAAGGCGGACGATATCGTGAACATCGCCCTGACGGACGGCACGCAGGAAGCCGCGACGATTACGATCGGCATGGGCGGTTTCGGCGGCGGAGCCGGCTTCGGCGGAGGCGGCGGACGCGGCATGGACGGCAATCCGCCGGCACGGGATCAAGGGCAGGCGCAGTAATAACGCCGGCAACAACGGAACAGGCTCCTTCGCCGCGGCGAAGGAGCCTGTTTGCGCGATGCCGACCGCTCACTTGCGGCGCGGGGCCCGGCGGTGCGTTCGCAAGGACGAAATTCAAGAATGTAACTGAAAAACCGAACACAATAAGCGCCGCAAGGACGAAATTCGAAAATGTAACTGAATAACCGAACACAATAAGCACCGTTTGGACGAAATTCGAAAATGTAACTGAATAACCGAACACATTAAGCGCCGTATGGACGAAGTTCAAAAATATGTCTGAAAAACCGTACACAATGAGCCGCGGGGTGGCACGGAGCTTGTATGCGCCACCTCATCTGTTCACTTGTTCCACGTAGCTCGACTGCTTGTGCCAAGCCGCACTCACTTGCGGCGCGGGGCCCGGCGGAAGCCGAATATTTTCAGATGGACGAGCCATTTGCTGATCCAGTACGACGCGATGTACAGCACGATGAACAAGACGATCAGCGGCTTGAGCAGAATCCAGCAGACGACCCAGATGAAAAATATTTGCCACGGCTTCATTCTCGTCAGGAATCTCGGCGCCAGCAGGACTCGGTAGAACCAATACGACTTCTGAAGAATGTTCAAATACTCCTCGCGGGCTTGCGCGTTGTCGGGATTCTGCCGCACCGCGGCGCCGAGCCGCTCGAGCGCATGCTCGTAATCGCTCCTGTGATCGGCGGCCCAACCCGTATACAGCAACGTTTGCACGTCCTCCGGGTCGATCCGCAAGGCGGTCGCGGCCGCGTCGCGAGAGGCGTCGTCGTTGCCGCTCAGCGCGAGCGCATACGCGTATACCGCGAAGTTGTTGGACGAGTGCTCGAGCGAGATCGCTTGCTCCAGCAGCCCCCGCGCTTCGGCGACCTTCTTGCGTCCAAGCTCGCGTTGCGCCTTCAGGCGGTAAATGTAAGCTTCTTCGGGAAACATCCGCAGCATCTCTTCCGACACCTGGTCGAACGACTTCCAATCTTCGCGTTCGTAGGCGACGAACAATCTTACCTGCCAAGCGGTCTCGCATTCCGGATTGCGCCGAATCGCCTCGCCGCTCCAATGCAGCGCCTTGTCGGCATCCGTGAACCGGTGGACGTAAGCGAGCCAAGCGATCGCTTCGTCGTCCTCCGGCGCTTCGCGCACCCACTCCTCCGCTTCGGCCAAAGCTTCTTTGTATCGGCTCCATTGAATAAGCTTATGAATTCTGCTCAAATACGAGCTTCGAAGTTGTAACCGTTCCATACGTGCGTGGCCTCCCGTCAGCGCAGCCGGTGTTCTTTCATATAGTCGAGCACGACTTGGTACGTTTGGTTGGAGTCGCTGAACGTCGCATAGTTTTTAGCGGTTTGGAACCACTCCAACGTAGATGCCTTGCGCTTCTTCAAGCAGGACGATAAGTCGTCGCCCGTAATCGGCTGAATGCTGCCCGCCAGCAGCGAGCGGCGAAGCGCCGATTGAGCGGCTTCCTCGACGAGCTGGTTCAAGTCCGCGCCGGAGAAGTGCGCCGTCTGATCCGCGAGCTTGCGCGTATCGATTCTCTCCTGCGGCTTGCCCGCCAGCTTCAACCCTAGAATCGCCTCGCGTTCGGAAGCTTCGGGCGGCGAGACGAAGACGAGCCGGTTGAAGCGTCCGGGGCGGCGCAACGCCGCATCCAAGTACCAAGGCGTATTGGTAGCTCCGATCACGAACACCTCATGGTTGAAGGAATGCAGCCCGTCCAGTTCGATGAGCAACTGATTGACGAGCATCCGCTCATGGTGCTGGCGCATTTGGTGGCGGCTGCCGCCGAGCGCGTCGAGTTCGTCGATGAACAAGACGCAAGGCTTCTCGGTCCGCGCCTTCTCGAACAGGTCGTGCAGGTTATGCTCGCTTTCTCCGATATACATCGACAGAATCGCTTGCAGCTCGAGATGAAGGAAGTTGGCGTTGATCTCGCCGGCGACCGCGCGGGCGAGGAACGTCTTGCCGCAGCCGGGCGGTCCGTAGAGGAGCAGGCTGCCTCCCGCGCGAATGCCGAACGCTTCGAACATGTCGGGCTGCTGCAGCGGAAGGATGAAGTTCATCCGGATGTCCTGCTTGACCTCTTCCATTCCGCCGACGTCGGCGAACGTAATACCCGGCTGCTCCGTCTCGATGAGCGATTGCTTCTCTTTATCGAAAGAGATGACTTTCAATTTCGGGCGGAATTTGTTCTTCTGATCGTCTGACAAGGCGATCGCTCCTCTCTCGAATCCGTTCGCGTGAAAAGTTTGCCAAATATCTTCATAATAAGGGGTAGGGCTTGGTATCGTAAAGAACGGATATTATGGAAAAGGATGGGGAAGACGGACATGGCATGGCGGACCCGTTCGGTGCTTGGAAAATCGTTACTCCTATTCATCTTCTACGCCGCCGCGATGGCGGTTTACGCCTGGTACACTTCGCCGAACAACGTGCCCGCGGCTTACGAAGGCACGGCGGCGGATCCGGCGACCTTCTTCACGGCGGAGCAATTGCGGGACAGCCGGACGTTGAACGCTTGGCGGTACTGGTTATTCTTCGCGAGCGGGCCTTGGGAGTGGTTCATCTACTTCGCGCTGCTTGCCGGCGGTCTGGCGCGCTACTGGCGCGACGGGCTGGAGCGGCGGAGACTCCCGATGATCGTAAGGTTCCCGCTGTTCGTCCTGCTGGTGGACGCCGCGGCTTTCGTGCTTTACTTGCCGATTCGGATCATCGGCTATTCGCTGTCCAAAAGCTATGGCATCTCGACGCAGCCTGTGTCCGGATGGATACGCGACAAGCTGGTCGATTTCGGCATCGGGTACGCGACGCTTCTAGTCGTATCCGCGGTCGCGTTCTGGATCATATCCCGAGGGAGACGATGGTGGCTGAAGCTGTGGCTGCTATCGATTCCTTTTACCGCGTTCATGATGTACATCCAGCCGGTCATCATCGACCCGCTCTACAACGATTATTACCGTCTGAAGGACCCTGCGCTCGAACAGCGGATTCTCGAGCTCGCGGATCGGGCGGACATTCCGGCGGACCGCGTGTACGAGGTCGACATGTCGTCCAAGACGAACTCGCTTAACGCCTATGTCAGCGGTCTCGGATCGTCGCTTCGCATCGTATTGTGGGATACGACGCTGAATAAACTGAACGAACGGGAAATTCTGCTCATCATGGCGCACGAGATGGGTCATTACGTGAAACATCATCTAGAATGGAGCGCGATCGGCGCGGTAGGCGCCTCGTTCGTCATGCTGGGCGGGGGCGGTTGGCTGTATGCCCGGATCGCGCGAAGACGCGGGACGGCATGGGGGATTCGCGGGCCGTCCGATATGGCGGCGTTGCCGCTCGCGCTGCTGCTGATGTCGGTCATCTCGTTCGCGACGCTGCCGGTATCGAACGCCGTATCGCGGAACGCGGAGTCGTCGGCGGATGCGTACGCGCTCGAGCTGATCGGAAGCGCGGAAGGCTCGGTTACGATGAACCAGACGATGGCGGTCGTCTCGCTGAGCGACTTGAATCCGCCGCTATTGGTGAAATGGTTCCGCAGCACCCATCCGAGCGATATGGAGCGAATCGTCGAAGCGCTCGCGTTCGAGCGGTTACATAAGTAAGCGGAGGTAGGGTGAGCGATGCATCATATCGATACGGAATCGGGAGCGAGTAACGGCCTCCTGACCCAAAGGGATAGTGACGATAAGGAGCGGCGAGGCGGTTGGGACGACGGAGAGTTCGGCGATACCGGACGCCTCGCGGTCGAGCTCTACTTGCCCGCGGGAGTGAAGACGTCCCCGCTGTTCATGGAGCGGCTGCGCCAGGCGATGCATCGCGCCTTGTCGGACGGCGGCGCGTCGGTGCGCTCGTCGCTGCTGTACCCGTACGGCGACCGGGAGCGCTCGCTCTTCGGCCAGCTCCGCGAGGTCGGCCGGGATTTGCGCTTGCGCGGCGGCTGGCTCGACGGCTCGCTCGGCGGGAACCGGCTGGTTGCCGCCATCGACGACAAACGGCGCGCGTTCGGCCGAGTTGCCGGCGCCCGCATGGTCATCGTCGGCCATAGCGCCGGCGGCATCGCGGCCGTTCACGCGGCGAGGCTCATTCAGGCGCGAGATGGAGGCAAGCCGCCGCTCGTCGTCATGATCGGATCCCCGCGCTGCCGCATCCCGGAACCGTTGCGAGATTCGGTGCTGTACGTATACGCCGCGAAGGCGCCGGTATCGGATACGAAATGGATGTCGGTACGGCTGTCCGACCCGATTACGCGGCTCGGCTCGTTCGGCGGCTGGCAAGCCGGGAGATGGCGGCTGCCGCGCTGGCGCATGGACAAGCACGCGCCGACTCACGCGAGCGGTCTTCGCATAATCGGGGGACACGCGGATTATTTTCGGGATCAGCCGCCGTTCGTGAACGCGCTCGGACTGTCGAATTTGACGTTGACGGCCGACGTCGTGCTGAGGTGGGTTCGGGAACGGCTTTAACGGTTTATTTGGCAAAAAAGCTAGCGTTACCCGGCTCCGGACGGTACACTGTGTAGGGGGATGCATCCGCAATCATTGGAGGGAATCATCGTGTTCATCGGAGCAGTAGAAGCGGGCGGAACGAAATTCGTCTGCGGCATCGGCAACGAATCGGGAGAAGTGCTGGATCGGGTAAGCTTCCCGACCGAGCAGCCGGAGAAGACGCTCGGCCAAGTCGTCGCATATTTCAAGGACAAGAACGTATCGGCGATCGGGATCGGCTCTTTCGGCCCGATTAACATAGACGTCGCAAGTCCGGAGTACGGCTACGTCACGACGACGCCGAAGCCGGGCTGGGGCAACTATCCGGTTCTGCCGGAGCTTAGGAAGGCGTTCGACGTGCCGTTCGGCTGGGACACGGACGTGAACGCGGCTGCGCTCGGAGAAGCGACGTGGGGCGCGGCCAAAGGACTGGACAGCTGCTTGTATTACACGATCGGCACCGGCGTCGGCGTCGGCGTATACCTCGAGGGCAAGCTGGCGCATGGCCTCGTTCACCCGGAAGGCGGTCACGTATTGACGCGTCTGTATCCGGGGGATACGTTCGAGGGCGTATGCCCGTACCACGGCAACTGCCTCGAAGGCGTCGCGGCCGGTCCGGCCATCCAAGCGCGCTGGGGCGTTAAGGCGCACGAGCTCCCGGTCGACCATGAAGCGTGGAAGATCGAGGCTTATTACATCGGACAAGCGGTCGCCTCGGCGATTCTGCTCGTCTCGCCGAAGAAGGTTATTCTCGGCGGCGGCGTCATGCATCAGATGCAGCTGTTCCCGCTCATTCGCGAGCAGGTGCGCAAGAACTTGAACGGCTACGTCAGCGCTTCTGCCGTGGCGGAAGGCATCGAAGAGTACATCGTCCCGCCGGGTCTCGGCGACAACGCCGGCTTGTGCGGCTCGCTCGCGCTCGGCTTGCGGGCTTTGCGGGGGTAATGCGAATCGCTCAATATTCAAATATGCTAAGAATTAGATGTAACCTACCTGCGTAATCGTACTCGAAAATAATCCTTAAATAGATGTTTCATAGACTGCCGGACGAGGAATTTCGTCCGGCAGTCTATTTTGTATGGCTAAAAAAGAGGTTTGTCAGGTTGTTTCCCCCAAGGATCTCCCCTCATACTGAAACCGAGTCCGACCCCGTTCAAGGAGGTGAAACCTCGCCGCACCTTAAGCAGTAACGATTTTCCGCTAACCAGCGAGAGAAGCGCGTATTGCCAATGAACGAACATGGGAGGAATTAATAATGACGAGTATTTACAGAAGAAGCCTGCTGACGATCGGAATGGGTTGTATTCTGGCCATCGCGGGAATATTGTCCATGCTGGCGTTCGAATCCAAGGCCGTTTCCGCCGCGGTCACCTCATTCTCCAACGTTTCGGCGAATACGACTACTCCGGCCAAGTACTCGAAATACGAATTGAACTTCGACTTAAGCACGACTTACAATAACCCGTTTAATCCGGATGAAGCGGATGTGAAGGCTTATTTCACAACGCCCGGCGGACAGACGGAAGTCGTTCCCGCGTTCTACAGGTCCAACTCTTCGCCGAAGTGGGCCGTTCGATACTCTCCGAGGTCCATCGGTTCCCATAGCGTGTACATCAAGGTGACGGATTCCAATGGTACCGGCCAATCGTCGACCTATACGTTCACGGCGGGCAATGCGGCTGCGGATAGTCGCGGCTACATGGGCGTGAGCGGGAATCGGATGGTGGACAGCTTCAACAAACAAATCACGCTGCTCGGCAGCAACTTCGCTTGGGGAGCGACGCAAGAGATCTTGGATGCCATGCCGGTCTACGAGGAATCGCAGATGAACATCATGCGGGTCTGGTTAAGCTGCTGGTGGGCCAACTATGCACCGGAGTACGGTCCGGTAACGACGACGCAAGCTGGAATCACGATGAGCTACGACGGCATCGGAAGATACCAATTGGAGAACATGGCGCGCATGGATACTCTGATGCAAACCGCGGAAGCCAACAATATCTTCATCATGCTGACGTTGAACAGCTTCGGCGATTTCTATTACGATTGGGAATATCACGCCTATAACACGGCTAACGGCGGACCTTCCTATTGGTCGGAGAATAATACCGACTTCTGGACGAATCCGACGGCGATCGCGTATCAGAAAAAGTTGCTTCGGTACGTATTCGCCCGCTGGGGCTACAGCACGTCTCTGGGCATGTTGGAATACTGGAACGAAATGGATAACCGTGTCAACGACTACGTGAACAAGCCGGCTTGGCATCAAAACGTCGATACGTATTGGAAGAGTTGGGACTTCTACCATCATCCGACGACGTCCAGCTTCGCCTGGATGGACGCGCTCGGTTCGAACCAGACGAGTTGGGAGGCGCTGACGACGCTGGACGTCGTGAACCTTCACCGGTACGACGACTCGATCGAGGTGGTCGACAATTGGGAGGCCAATCTGAAACACGCTCTCGCGGACTTCGGCAATCGGCCTTCGTTCTTCGGGGAGTACGGCCCTCCGGCCAACTCGGTTCCCTTTGCACCGGCCACGCAGCGCGCCATCCATGATGCCTTATGGTCACCGCTGTTCCGAGCGGGAGCAACGGGCGGGAATCTGTTGTGGGTAGCCGACGGCGACCCCCTGGGCAACGAATTCAACGTTCGCGACTTGTATAAAGAAATCTACAACACGTTTGCCGGGTTCATCAAACCGGAGGAGTACTATTTGCCTTCTATGCCTTTCGTCGATTACGGCTTGCAGAGCAATTCGACGAAAGTAGGCGCGTTCAAGAACGGGGACAGGGCACTATTGTGGATTAACGATTCAACCGCCACTTACAATATCTCCTCGCCATCGACGATCAGCGGGATGTCATTCACGATTCCTTCCATGAACAGCGGCACTTATTCCGTCAAGTATTACAACACCGTTACGGGAGCCGAGGCCGGGACCGCAACGGCTACTGCATCGGGCGGCAACGTGGTCTTAAGCGGCATTCCTTCCTTCACCCGGGATATCGCGGTCAAGGTCGTCCGTCAAGGCAGCGCGGCTTCCGACTCGCAAGCTCCGACGGCACCGTCGCGAGTATCCGCTCCCGAGAAGAGCGATACTTCGATCAAGCTGCGGTGGAAACCCGCGAACGACAATATCGGCGTTACCCGCTACGAAGTTTATCGCGGAGGGACGCTCATCGGCTCTACCGAAGGCAGAACGGGCTTTACCGATAGCGGATTGAGCGCGAATACCGCTTATTCGTATACCGTTAAAGCCAAGGACGCAGCAGGAAATTCGTCTACCGCCAGCGCAGCGTTTAACGTATCGACCAACCCGCTCGATACGGTCGCGCCTACGGCTCCGACTAATCTAGTATCGACGGGCAAGAGCGATACGGGCGTTACTCTATCCTGGACCGCTTCGACCGACAACGTGGCCGTCACGGGTTACGACATCTATAGAAGCTCGACGTTGATCGGTACCGTGAACGGCGCGACTACGGTATATACCGATAGCGGATTAACGGCTAATACCGCCTATTCGTATTCCGTCAAGGCCAGGGACTCGAAGAATAACGTGTCGTCGTCGAGCGGCTCCCTCAACGTTACGACGTTCTCGGCGACGAGCAATTTCCTGCTTAATCCGGGCTTCGATACTTCCGACGGCAACGGAAGACCGGCGAATTGGACGTGCGAGCAAGTTTGGTACTGCTACACGGATACTGCCGTGAAGAGAAGCGGCAGCTCCTCCTTGAAGGTGGACGGCAGCTCCTTGGCTTGGTTCGGGACGTATCAGAACGTACCGGCGGTCGCGGGGCAGGCTTATACGCTCGACGGCTATGTTAACATTAGCCGGAACGCGGGGACGACGGTATCCGTTTATTTGAAATTCCTGAATAGCGATAACATCCAAATCGGCGAACAGCAACTGCTGTCCTTGACCGGGACGACGTCCGGTTGGGTCAACGCGCACGGGACGGCGACCGCGCCTGCCGGAACGGCGTACGCAAGGGCGTATATTCATTACGCGACGTTGGACGTGACGGTGAACGCAGACGACTTCTCCCTCGTCAAGTCATCCGGCTCCGATACGCAAGCTCCGACGGCGCCGACGGGTTTGTCGTTGACCTCGAAGACGGATACATCCGTGACATTATCTTGGACGGCATCCACGGATAACGTCGGAGTGGCCGGATATGAAGTGTACCGAGGAACGACGTTGGCGGGGACGACGAACTCCTCGACAACGACTTTCACGAACACGGGACTTACGGCCAGCACGGCTTATTCGTTCACGGTCAAAGCCAAAGACGCGGCCAATAACACGTCTTCGGCCAGCAACTCGCTGAGCGTCACGACGAATGCGGCGGGCGGCGCCAATCTGCTATCGAATCCGGGCTTCGAGACGGATAACGGATCCGGCGTGCCGGCTTCGTGGACGTGCGGCCAAAACTACTGCAGCCGCGATACGGTCTTAAAGCGCTCGGGAACTTCCTCATTGAAGGTGGACAATACGACGGGTGCTTGGTTCGACATTCATCAGACCGTGGCGGGAACGGCGGGGCAGAGCTATTCGTTCGACGGTTATTTGAACATCACGAGGAATACCGGAACGAATATCACGGTCAAAGCCCAATTCCTGAACAGCTCCGGCACCGTCATCTCGGATCAGGCTATCGCCGGCTATAACGGTACGACGACGAGCGGTTGGGCGCGCGCGCAAGGAACGTACACGGCTCCCGCGGGCACGGTCAACGTGACCATCAGGGTAAGTGTCGTTAATCTGAACGCGGCATTGCAGATGGACGACTTCTCGATTTCTTCGGGTTCCGGAGGAGGAGATTCGCAAGCTCCGACCGCTCCTTCGAGCTTGGCTTCGCCGTCGAAGACGGCTACGACCGTCTCCCTGACCTGGAGCGCTTCGACGGATAACGTAGCCGTGACGGGTTACGACGTCTACCGCGGATCGACGCTAGCGGGTTCCACGAACGGGACGACGACGAGCTTTACGGATACGGGATTAACGGCGAATACCGCGTATTCCTATACGGTCAAAGCGAAAGATGCGGCCGGTAATGTCTCCGCGGCCAGCAGCGCGCTCGCCGTAACGACCTCATCAGCGAATCTGCTGCTTAATCCGGGTTTCGAGACCGATAACGGCTCCGGAGTTCCCGCGTCTTGGACCTGTTCGCAAAATTACTGCATCCGCGACACGGCGGTGAAGCGCACGGCTGACTCCTCGCTGAAGATAGATAATACGACGGGGGCTTGGCTGAACGTTTCCCAGAGCGTGGCGGGGACGGCGGGAGCGAGCTATACGTTCGACGGTTATTTGAACATTACGAGGAATACGGGGACGCACATCGTCGTCAAAGCCGAATTCCTGAACGGCTCGAGCGGTCTGATCAGCGACCAGACAGTCGCCGATTACAATGGTACGCTCACGAGCGGATGGACCAACGTTCACGGAACGTATACGGCGCCTGCCGGAACGATTAACGTTAGGATCGTGACGTACGTCTATAACCTGAACGCAGCCTTGTACCAGGACGATTTCTCCATTACTTCGAACTGACGAATGTCGACAAAGCCGCCTATATTCTGCCTTGTTCAGGCTAATATAGGCGGCTCTTCTACGCTTTTGTGCGAAACGGAAGCGAACGGCTTCTTCCATCCGTTGCTTATTTCGGGTAACGACCATCCTTACGTTCGCGATCGTGCAGAGGAGCAGCAATCTCGCTTACGTCCGCTTAAGACATCATACACATAAAGATCTCATGTCAGTCACTCAGGGAAAGAGCGCTGCTTGAGTTTTCTATATAGAACCGGCTGCCGAGTTGGGGAGGTGGAGAAGATCAACATCGAGGATCTTCTTTTAGTTTGTTTGTATTGGCGGCGGATTCCCGCCGCTGTTCAATTAACGGGCAGGTTTGTCATTTCATAACGGGTAACGATAGCACAATGAAGTCGCTGATTAGATCGGGCGAGATATTCAAATGGGTTCGAGAACGATGTTTGCATTTGGGTTATTCGTCAGAGGAAATCGAAAAAGGTATAACAGAGGCATTAGAACACCTTTCATTCACACCACCTGAAGATTATCCTGAACCGTCATAATTGAACTAACGGGAACGATAGTTGAGGAGTTTGTCACGCGGCAGCTCCTTTTTCGTTTGTTACTAATGGGCAGTTTTGCGTAACCTTTTATCGCGGATAGCGTCTAAAATATTACATATTCGGGAATTTGAAACTAACCGAGGACTTTTGGACAAATCGAGGTGATGGCATGCAAATAGACTGGCATTATTCCTGGAATGTAGTAGATGCAACTGCAGGATTGCTAGGTTGGCTCGTTGTGCTTGGTCTGGTAGTCCGCCAACGCCAAAAGCAAGAGACTAGGCGCCCAATCTGGAAGATACTTCTCGTGACACTCGCTGGCTTTTTTTCGTTATCATTCAATTTCCCTTTATTCGGGCAAATCGTAAAAATCGCCTTATTGCCGCTTGGTCTCTGGGCTGCGTATTTCTTTTTACGAAATCGGTCCTGGACGGACTATCGTAAATATGCTTGGATCGGCTTCACGGCAAACTACTTGTTCCTGGTGACAGCTCTGCTTGCTGGATTCATTCATGGTTCCTTATACGACCGCAATGACCCTTCCACTTACTTGGCCCATTTGGAGAACGCGAAGCTTGTTGCCATTCATCCGTCAGCAAGGGAGGCAACCTTCGAGAAAGAGCTGTTCTCGAGCTCGTTGGCAGAGGTAAATGCGTCTGATTTGTCGCGTACGCTGGACTGGTACCGTGAATCAAAATTAGAGGGCGGCACTCAGTATCAGCAAGAACGTTTCCCTTATGCGCTGCTCGGAGCAGAAGCTCGTTGGGGGAGCGCTCTGCATGCCTCAGCTTACTTAGAAGCTGATGGAAAGGGATTATTACTCGCTACAAAGGATCGGTATTACTACTATCGTTCGGAGGAGCCGTTGTTGAGAATGGAGGTAAGAGAATGAGAGGAAGAAGACTGGTAATCATCGTAATTCTTATCATTGCGGCTGCAGTGATCGTCTTCTTTCGTACTTATGACGGAAAGCCGGGGCCGCTTCCGAGTGTGGACGAAACTATAGCGAAGTTAAACGAGTACGACTCTGAAGCAGACGCGGCAGTCGTGCTCGACAATGTTAAGCTGACCGAACGTCAAGTTTTTATCCCGTTTGTATCTAGTCAAGGTATTCACGGGATGGGATTTCTGAAATGGGAGAAGCGGAATTGGAGCGTGGCTAGAGTAGATAAGAGCGGCAGGCCCGAAGTAAGAGTCGCCGATCACTCCGATCCATCCGGGCGTTATGTGGTATGGAATACTAATCCTCTTGAGAAAGTGAAGGAATTCCGCTTCTACCTTATTCGAGATCGAAATGCCGGAATGTCGAATGGAGTATATTACTATATACCGCGCGTTCAAATGGAAATGCTCGTCGATGTAACGGAGCATCCGTATGGAGCAATGCCGTTTCCTGATGAATGGGCAGGCATTATTCGCGAGGAGGAGAAGCTAAGCAAGGCGCCTGACGCCAATTTCATGAATCATATATTTTTTCAGTCTCATTCCCAGTCATCCGCGTATGTCGGATATTTTCCCGTCTATGCCAATAACGCACCTCAGCTCGGCAGTTTCTCCAAAAGCGGCGATGAGGATACGGAGTTTATGATGATCTTGAACGAGAAGGATTTGGAGAGGCCACATAGTGATTGATTCATCAGTTTCGCTTCCAAACGGGCCTGTTATTGAGAGGAGAAGAAAAATTGATTGAACAAGAATATCAAGTGATTTCGGATGTCATCTATGGGGAAGCGGACGGAAAGCCGCTGCTGCTTGACATTGCCATGCCTTCACAGCCGGTTGGTAAGCTTCCGATTGCATTGTGCATTCATGGGGGGGCATGGTTATGGGGAGATAAAGCGGAACCTTCGGAGAGCGGAATGTTCATTCGTCGGTTCGCAGCCCACGGCTATTTCTCGGTCAGCATCAATTATCGACTGAGCAACGAAGCGATTTATCCCGCGCAGTTGCATGATGCGAAGGCAGCGGTGCGTTGGCTTCGGGCGAATGCAGAAACGTACGGGGCCGATCCGGATCGTATAGGCGTAATGGGGCATTCGGCCGGCGGGCATCTGGCGGCTTTGCTAGGTACGACGGGGCAGGTCGGAGAATTGGAAGGCAACAACGGAAACCTCGGTGTTTCCAGTTCCGTTCAGGCTGTTGCTACGTGGTCCGCTCCAATCGATTTTCTTCAGATGCTGGTCGGCTTCCATGACTCGCCGGATTCGTTGGAGTCGCAGCTGATCGGCGGATACGTTCGTGAGCATCCTGAAAAGGCAAAGAGAGCCAGTCCACTTACATACGTAACGGATACCGCGCCGCCATTCTTGATCATTCACGGTACCGAAGACGAAATTATTCCTTTCAATCAGGCTGAAATATTGCACGGAGCGCTCCTTAATTCCAGTATTCTTGCAATCAAAGGGGCGAATCACGGTCTCCAAGGGGGCAACTTCGGTTGGGAGGACGTTCTTCGGACTACCGTCATCTTCTTCGATCGACATGTTCGCAACACAGTTTGAGATGCTATATCATCATAATGTCTATTGGCATGACGATATTAAGCGGCTGCGCGGGTACTATCAGGGACACCGCAACCGAGAAGAAAATAAAGATCATTGAAAACGCCGACTCGTCGTTGACCAAGTTTAAAGTGGAGACAGATGGAATGTTAGCGGAGCTCGGATATGATCATCCCCATCCATTTCGTTTGGGCAGTGAAGTTCTAGTAGATATGAATGAGTACGCAAGCAACTATGTGTCTAGAGGTGATATTGTCGTCTTTCAAACTAAAAACAATAAAGACCAAGAAACCGACATTGCAAGAGTCGTGGGACTTCCCGGTGAAACGATACGCATTGAGAAAGGCCAAGTCTATATCGATGACAAAAAGTTGGATGTTTTTTATGGCGGCGATTCAACAATTAACAATAATGACTCATGGAAAGCAGTCGATTTGAAAGAAAATGAATATTATATATTGGCGGATGTGCGATGGCGAGGATTCAATGATAGTCAGACAGGCGGTCCGTTTGCGAAAGATGACATTTTAGGAAAAGTAGTCGGGTATGAAAGAAGTGAATAAACAAAGTGCTCCATACAAAGAAAGCCGATGAAAACTGGCGTCTGTACTCAACAGGCGTCAGTTTTTTAGCTTTTTTTGTGGTCGTTCCTCGTTATAAAAGTTTATATAACGATTCATTCTGCTTTGTGCCATTCCTGATCGCTGTGAACGATCAGCCCGGTCACGTCTTTTCGTATTTCAACTGCTTGCGATAGGTTGACAGATAAATTGACTATCATTAGAATAACTATTAATATAATAACTATCATTAGGATATTGACTTACAAAATGAACGTTGGATTCTAAATCAGCGTGATACGGTTTGGTGACTCTTGTTGCACTAAACTCATGATCTTAAGGCCGTAGTAGGGCACAGAGGAGGTTAAAGATTGAGGAATCGAGATGACGAAGTAGAAGGAACGGAGCTTGATTTAAAGCTAATACGCGTACTAAGAAACATGGTGAAAGAATTATTTACGAGCTTAGAGAAGGACATTGACAACTATGGCCTAAGTAAAGAGACCTTTCAAATTTTGGAGCTTCTTTATAATAAAGGTTCGCAGCCTATTCAAAAAATAAGCGACACCTTCTCGATACCAAGCGGAAGCATCACTTATGTAATCGATAAGCTTGAGAAGAAGGGGCTCGTGGAACGACTTCCTATCCCAGGTGACCGTCGAAAAACAAATGTTTCGTTAACGAGTGAAGGGAGGAGCTATTTTGATAACATCTTCCCAAAGCATGTTCAATTGATCTCCGACAATTTATCCTTTGCTTCGGAAGAAGAGAAGCTTGAGCTTATACGCGTGATGAAGTTAATTGGTTATGGAATTAAAAATCGTGAAAGTTCTGCAAGTACTGAGGAATCCGATTTAAATAGAAAATAATTTATGTAACTAATGAGGAGGACTTAATCATGGAAATAGGTGTTGATACTTTTGTCGAAACAACTCCGGATGCTCATACGGGAGAAGTGATCAGTCATGCTGAGCGATTACGTCAGGTTGTAGAGGAAATTGTCCTTGCGGATCGGGTAGGGCTAGATATATTCGGGGTCGGAGAGCATCATCGCAAGGAATTCGGGGATTCTGCTACCGCCGTCATTTTAGCGGCAGCGGCGCCAATGACTAAAAGGATTCGTTTGACGAGCTCGGTAACCGTACTTTCTGCGGCAGATCCTGTTCGTTTATTCCAGCAATTTGCCACGCTCGACGGTTTATCGAACGGACGAGCTGAGATTATCGCGGGTCGAGGCTCTATGGTTGATGCGTTCCCGCTGTTTGGTTATGACTTAAAAGATTATGACCAGCTATATGAAGAGAAATTAGAGCTCTTGTTACAATTGAGGGAATCGGAGAAAGTCACTTGGAAAGGAGGGTTCCGACCAGCCTTTACGGACCTGGGCATATACCCTCGCCCTGTGCAAAGCCGTTTGCCCGTATGGATTGGCAGCGGAGGAAGTCCGGAATCGGTAATCCGAGCAGGCGAGCTGGGATTGCCGCTTGTGCTGGCGATTATTGGAGGGAGCCCGTTGCGATTCGCACCGCTCGTACCGCTTTATAAAAATGCTGCGGCACTTGCGGGACATGATGTATCAAAATTAAAAATAGCCGTGCATTCACTTGGCTATGTCGGCGAAAGCAACTCGCTTGCGGCCGAGAAATATTTTCCGTCTACTCAAGCCTCGTTTAATTATTTTGCGAGAGAGCGTGGTTGGGGCCAATATACCCGTTCTCAATTCGATGACAGTCGTACCTTGGAAGGCGCATTGTATGTCGGAGACTCCGAAACGGTAGCCAATAAAATAATATTCATGAGCAAGCATTTAGGTTTTACGCGATTCTTCCTGCATCTGCCCGTCGGCACGATGCCGCACGAGGATGTATTGAAGGCGATAGAACTGTTAGGCAAGGAAGTAGCTCCGCGAGTTCGCGAAGAGATCGCCAAATCTGCTGAGATCAGTCATGGAAAAAAAGCCCTCACTTCTACTGAGAATGTTTAATCCGGGATGATAAAAGTCATTCTAAATGTAGAGAAACGGATGCGATCTGATTCTCAGAGGAGAAGAATGATGGGCAAACTTGAAGGTAAAGTGGCATTAATTACGGGAGGCAATAGCGGAATCGGTCTATCGGCGGCTAAATTATTCATTGCCGAAGGTGCGAAGGTTGCGATTACGGGGCGAAATTTAACCACGTTAAACGCAGCGAAGGACGAGCTTGGTCCGAATGTCCTTGCGATTAAAGCGGAAGCAGCAGATCCCGCCGACATGGCAAACGCCGTAACGCAGGCTGTCGCAACCTTCGGCAGTCTGGATATCGTCTATGCGAATGCCGGCATTTCATCGCCAACGCCACTGGGAGACACGGAGCTGTCAGTTTTCGAGGAAGTTCTTAAAGTTAACGTTACAGGCGTCTTCTTCACCATACAAGCCGCTTTGCCTCATCTGAAAGAAGGCGCTTCGATCATATTGACCGGCTCAACGCGCGCTACTGACGGTGCGCCGTCAAGATCTGCATACTCGGCTAGTAAAGGCGCCATCAGCAGCATGGCAAGAGTGCTCGTAACTGAGTTATCACCGCGGGGCATTCGCGTGAATACGGTAGTGCCGGGAGCGACGCGAACACCTATCTGGAAAAAGTCAACGCCCGAAGAAACCGCGAAGCTGGAATCTTCGCAAGCGCGGACGATCCCGCTAAACCGCATGGGCGATCCGGAGGAAATCGCTAATGTCGCCTTGTTCCTCGCTTCCGATGAGTCTTCTTTCGTGCAAGGAGCGGAAATTACGGTTGACGGTGGAGCGCGCTCGGCGCCTCTCGGAGCACCTGTGTACCGTCAATGAGGATGGCACAACGGAGACAATTCGAATTCCAGGAGGAAAATCATGAGTATTCTTGAAAATAAAGTCGTGCTTATAACGGGAACCGCCGGAGGACTGGGTCGCGTCGCGGCATTGACCTTCGCCCGCGAAGGCGCGAAAGTAGTCGGCAGCGATATTAACGTAGAGGCAAATAACGAGACAGTCGAACTCGTGCGAAGCGCCGGAGGCGAAATGACAGGCATCGCACCGATCGACCTCACCGATCACGAACAAGTAAAGAAGCTGGTAGAGGAAGCCGCTCAAGCTTACGGCGGACTCGATGTGATCTACAATAATGCGGCCATACAGAAATTCGGACCGATGCCGGACTTCTCGATCGAGGATTGGCGGAGAACGATTGCCGGAGAACTCGACATTCCCTTTTTCGTATCGAAGTACGCCTGGCCGCACTTGGTGAAAAGAGGCGGTGGCGTCATACTAAACGTCGCTTCCATATCCGGTATTATCGCCGGCGATTTCCCTCCGATGGTGGGGCATGCGGCGGCGAAAGGAGGCGTTATCTCCATGACCCGGCAGTTAGCCTTGGAAGGTGCACGACATGGAATCCGCGCGGTAGCTATCAGTCCCGGACCGTTTATCACTCCGGCTAGCGATCGCGATTTAGGAGACAATCAGGAGGCGCGGGATGCCGTCACGAAGAAGACGCTTCTTAAGCGGTTCGGACAACCCGATGAGCTTGTAGAACTCGCGGCATTCCTCGCTTCTGATCGAGCTGCGTACATTACGGGAGTTAACTACGCCGTCGACGGCGGTGCAACTGCTTGGTAATTGTCATTGATTCATCTAAGGGAAACCATAGTTCCATACAAAGAAAGCCAATCCCTCGTGTGGTTCGAGTGATTGGCTTTCCTATGTCTACTGCCCCGCGATCATGCGGAAGTCGATCGCCGACGGCGGCGGATAAAGCCGGGCGGCTTCGTCCGCGAGCTCCGGCGTCACCGCGACGCCGCGCGAGGCGGCCAGCTTGCCGGCGTGATACTTGTACCACAGCTCGATGATCTGCACTTCGCCTTCGCGGATGACGGCGAACTCGGTCTCGAACAGGCCGCGCATGTAGTCGTCCTTGCCGAGCGCCAGCGCCGCCGCGCCTACGATGATACGAATCCGGTCGCCGTCCATGAACGACGGCGGCAGCGATTCGTACAATTCCCAAGCCCGCTCGTGCCGGCCGAGACGGACGAGCAACGACAGATGTTCTTCCGCGAGCGCGCGGTCCGGATATTCGCCGTTAATCGCGAATGCCCGCTCGTACATGGCGAGCGCCTCGTCGTGCTCGCCGCGCCGAACCATCGCCTGAGCCAAGTTCCGGTACGCCCAAGCGGAAGGCTCGATCGCCAGCGACCGTTCCCACGCCTCTACGGCTTCGGCGTCGCGGCCGTTCTCGAACAAGACGACCCCGTAATGTAGGTAGGCTTCCCAGCTTCCGCCCTCCGGCCGGTCGAGGCTGTCGGCCAGCATCGCCGCCCATTCGTCCTGTACCACCCAGGAAGGCGGCACTTCGCGAGGGGACGCGCCGCTAAGTCGCCCGTGGTAGAGCAAGTCGAGCCATGGCCGCTGCGCATCGTCCAACGTCCGGTCCGCGAAAGCGAAGCCCGCCGGCATCGCGCGCCCTTCGACCGCCGAGCGCCGAAGCTGCTCTAACGCTCCCCAACCCGAACCGTCCTGGAGCGACACCGTCGGCGTAAGCTCCGCCAGCGAACGCAGCATTTCATGCGCCGCGTACATCCCTTCCTCGCTCAACGCTTCCCCGACGCGATGCTCGACCGCCTCGCGCGCCCGACCCCAGTCTCCGCCGATCGCCGAACCGGCGTCGATGTCCGTCATGCCGATCGCTTGCGTGAAGTCCCATTCCGTATGAGCCGGCATCTCGAGCCCGTGCAATTGCGTAGGCGCGAAGCCGCCTTGAACCTCGATATAGCCGCCTTCGCCGGGATTCGCCAAGAAGTCTCTCCAACGCATGCCGCCGGGATGATGTCCCCAACAGAACATTTTGCGATAGCGGAGCAGCGAAGTCGAACGTTCGTAGAACAATCTGCCGTCCTCGTAAGCGACAGCTTCCCATGGCGAACGGCATTCGGCCGGCGTCTGGAAGAAGTACTCGCTCGAATACGGGAAGCTCATCGGGTAGGAGACGTCCGCGTCCGGCACGGAAGGGAGGCCCGGCAGCTTGCCGAACGCGTGGCCTTGCAACCCCGCCTCGATATAGATCGCTTCGTCCGTCGCCGAGAAGACGCGCGCTCCCTCCGTCTCTTGTACCGCGATATTCGTCCACCAATACATCGGAACCGGCTTGTCGTTGTCGTTCACGATCCGCACGTAGACGAGGAGCTGCTCCGAACCTTGCGGCAGATGGAAATCGATGTGCCAGAATACGTTCTTCATCCGCTCGTACTCGTACATCCGGACGAATTCGTTGCCATCGCCGTCGATCAGCTTAGCTGCGTGCATTGGCGAGCTCGTCGTGAACGTATGGCCGATATGCCCGATGTTCCACTCGATGCCGCCCGAGAACCACGCGTTCAGAATCGCGAGATTCGCCGGCTGGAATACCGGGTTACGGTACAGAATTTCACGGTCGCGCTTCTTATCCTTCAACGAATAGAGCCGTCCGCCGTACTCCGGCAGGAATACCGCCCGAAGCACGTCGTTCTCTAACTCGATCGTCTTCAATCGCAAAGTCCGCCGCTTCCGCGAATAGCGATCCTGCATCCGGTAGGGCAAGTAGCGCTCCCCCGTGTGCTCGCCCATATGGCGAACGAGCTCCGGCGGAATGCTCGCGTCGGCCAGCACCTTCCGGTGAGGGTCGGGGCTGCGGAACATCGGGAGCGGATTGTCTCCTTCGAGCAATGCGCCTTCGATCTCGAGCGTCGATACGGTTACTTTCATCTGATTGCGTCAGCTCCGATCCGTCAGCCTTTAACCGCGCCTACGGTTATGCCTGCGATGATTTTTTTCGATACGAACATGTACACGATGAAGCTAGGCAGGAAGACGACCATGCACGCCGCGAAAATTCCGCCGTAATTGCCCGTGTTCGCGAAGCCGTACACGATCGATTGCAGCGCCAGCGCGAGCGTCCGCGTCCCCGGTTCGTTGGCGAAGATGAGCGAGAAGAAATACTCGTTCCAGATGGCCAGGAAGTTGAAGATCGACAGCGTGATCATCCCCGGCTGGGCGATCGGCAAGATGATCTTGACGAACGCGCGGACCGGACCGCAGCCGTCCATCGCCGCGGATTCCTCGAATTCCCTCGGAATGGAGGAGAAGAACCCGGTCAGGAAGAACACGCCGAACGGCACGTTCGTGCATACGTAGACGAGTATGAGCGTTAAGATCGAGCCGGTCAACTTGAATTGCACGAATAGCGAGAACAGCGGAATCGTGATCAGAATGCCGGGGATCGCGATCGCCGACACGAACATCAAGTTGACGAGGCCGCGGCCCTTGAAGCGGAAGCGGGCCAGACCGTACGCGGCCGGCGCCGCGATCGCGACGATGCCGACGCAAGAGAGGACGGTATACATGACGCTGTTCAGGAAGTAGCGACCCATGCCTTGTTCCTCGAACAAGCCGGTGTAGTTGGACCATTGAATGCCGCTGCCGAGCAGGTCGTTGGTGAAGATGTCCCTCGTCGTGCTGAGCGACGCGAGGATGACCCAGCCGAACAGCACGAGCGAGAAGGCGAGCCAGGCATAGAGCGGAACGTAGGCCAGCCAGAGCCCTTTGGATTTATTCGCTTGCATGGGATTCCCTCCGTTCAGTATTCAAGCCGTTCTCTCGGGAATAACCGGCCGATGATAAGCGATGCGATCAGGATGGCCGCCGTGATGAGGATGCCGACGCTCGCGCCGGAACCGACGTTGAACGACTCCTCGACGTAGACGCTGCCGCCTTTGCCGAACACTTTCTGATACATGTAGTAAGCGGGCGTGACCGTGTGCGGATCGTCCAGTCCGAAGGTGGCCGACCAGACGAAGAAGTTGAACGCCGTAATCGTCCAGAGGACGAGCGTCGTGCGGAACACGTCCCGTATGAGCGGCAGCGTGATCGAGAAGAACTTGGTGATCGGTCCGGCGCCCTCGAGCGTCGCCACTTCGAAGTAGTCGGCGGGAATCCGGTTGATGCCCGCGTTCAGGATGAGCATGAAGTAGCCGATCGAGCCGAAGCTGAAGGCGAGGATCATCGAGAAGTAGATGTGGTCGTTGTCCGTCCACTGGATCTCCGCGAGCGACGAGAGGCCGATCTTGTTGAAGAACGTCGTCAGCAAGCCGAAGCGCGAGTTGAAAATATATTGAAGCCAAACGACCGACAGCACGACGGCGGACACGGTGTTCGGAAGGAAAATCAACGATCGCCAGAAGTTGACGCCCCGCACCCCGGATGTCAGGATGACCGCGTACAGGAAGGCGAAGGCGAAGATGATCGCGCCCCCGATCGCCCATATGCCGAGCATGTTCGATACCGAGCCGGTGAAGTAAGGACTGTCCATCAAATCCTTGTAATTCGTAAGGCCGACGTACTTCCATTCGTGCATTTTGCTAGAGAGCGTCGGAATATCGTAGAAGCTCATCGCCAGCGTCCGCAAAGTCGGGTAGAGGAACACGGCGAGATAGATTAGGATGGCCGGCATCAGGAAAAGCGCAACGACCGATTTGTTCATTCGCATGGGGCCTTTCACCTCCGCATGAAGTCCGAACGCGGCGTCCGAACGGAGCGCCGCGCCCGGAACTTACGATGTTCCGTTAGTCGTTATCAGTTGCCGTAAAATTTCTTCGCTTCGGATACCATCTTCTCGACGTAAGCGGCCGGGTCGAGCTTGCCCGTGGCCAGTTCCATGAACTGAGGCAGAACGGTTCCCGTCGAGAAGTCGGCACCGTTGTCGATGCCGAAGCCCCAAGGCATGTTGAATTTCGCGTTATCGAATGCGACCGAGGCTTCCGCGAGCTGCGGCGGCCAAGTCGTATCTACGGTTGCCGGAATCGCGAGAGCCGAAGTCGCCATCGCTTCCTGCGCCTTCTTGCCGACCAAGTATTTCACGAGCTCGAACGCGGCTTCCGTATTGGCGCCCTTCTTGTTCATGAGCAGCCCTTGCGCGCCGAAGCTCAATCCCGCCAGCCCGCCCTTGCCGTTGCCGTTCGCGACGACCGGGAATTGGAACGAACCCCATTGGAAGTCGGGACCTGCAGTCGCAGCGACTTCGTTCGGCAGCCACGTGCCGTTCAAGTACATCGCCGCCGAGCCGAGCGCGAGGTCTTGCTGTCCCGCAGGATACTTATTGCCCGCGATTTTATCCGAGAAGTAGCCCTTGTCGTGCAGCACCTTCATGTCGTTCGCGAATTGGGCGACGATCGGGTCTCTCCACATTTCGCCCGTCGCGTCCTTCACGAGGCTGTCCGTCCAGTCGCTGCCCATCGCGCTGCCGAAGTAGCCGCCGATGAACAGATCCCGGTAAGCGTCGTCGAACGTGATCGGATCCACGCCGATTCCTTTGAGCTTCTCGCAAGCGGCGAGGAACTCTTCCCACGACGTCGGCACGCTCGTGATGCCCGCTTTGGCGAACAGCGCCTTGTTATAGAAGAAGAGCACCGCGTAGGGTTGTTGAGGAATCGCGTAATATCCTTCTTCCAGTCCAGCCGGGACGGACAGCGTCTTCGACCAGTCCATCAAGGACGGCAGCAGCGTCTCTTTCACCGTCTTGCCGTCGGAGCCGACCGACTTCTGATTCAGCAGGTCGTCCAGCTTCAGCACGTAATCCTTCAGGTTGGTCAACGCGGCGCCCGGATCTTGCTCGAAGATGTCGATCTGTTGGCCGCTCTCGAGCGCCGGCTTCAGCAGCTTGTTGATGTCGCGGCCGTTGAACTTCACTTCGACGTCGACTTTCGGGTTGGCCGTCTCGAAGTCGGCGACCGCTTCTTCGATGACTTTGGCTTGCGGTTCGGTATTGCTCCACATCGACCAGAAGACGACTTTGCCTTCCAGGCTCGAAGCCGCAGGAGCGGATTCGGAAGCGGCCGGCGTTTCGGAAGCCGCCGCGGACGAAGCCGGAGCGGAGGCAGACGGCTCGTTGTTGCCGTTGCCGCAAGCAGACAGTGCTGTAAGCGCTAGCATAGAGGAGAGCAGAACGGTTGCGATACTCTTTCTTGATTGGATCACGGATCGATTCCCCCTAAAGCGAAGTTGGTTACAATTGCGATTATAGGGTCGTTTCGGGCCGCAAAGTATGCCTTCTCGTTAGGGAAGTATGGACGATATTCAGTTCTCTCCGATTCGCGAATCCAACCCATAACGAAGATGATATAATTAACGTGCATAGACAAAACGACATTTTTCCTCTATTACATCGCGACGCGGGAGGACATGGGATTGCTCAAAAAGCTGCGCATACGCACGCAAATCTTCATCGCTGTCGCTTGCATCCTGGCAGCCATGCTCGTCATCCTCTATTCGTTGTCCGCGCAATCGTCGCGCCTCATCGTGAAGAATAACGACCGGTATACGGAAGACGCGATTCGCAAGTTCAAGCTCGGTCTGTCCCGGAACGTCGACGAGGTCGGCCAGATCATGCTGAATCTCGCGTTCGATCCGTTCGTGCAGAAGTTCTTGACGCAGAACGATCGGAGCTTGGAATACGAAATGGGCAAGGAGCTCGACCGTAAAATCATCTCCTTGAAGGCCGGCCGGACAGGGTTCGAGGACATCGTGCTGATCGGATACGGCGGGACGAGGTACAGCCTTAACGGAGGACTCGAATACGCCCGCCGGCTGGAGAAGGATATCGCGGCGACGGGCGGCATCTACGCGAGCGGCTTCGTTCCGTTCGTTAACGGAATCACTCAGCAGACCGGCATGGTGTTCGCGCAGAACATCTACGCGGACGACTTGGCGGGCGGAGCGGTCGGCAAAAGGATCGGATACATCGCGGTCATCGCCAACGTGGACGACATGTTCCTGGGCGACAAGACGGAATCGGAGCCGGGCGTGAGCTTCTATCTGATCGACCGCAACGGAGACGCTTATCCGGAGCTTCGTTCCCCGGATGCTTCCCGGATCCTCGAGACGTTAAGCCGCCAAGCGGACGGGACGGAAATTCCCCTGCGGATGATGGATACGATCGGCGGAGTCCAAGGAACGGTCCGGATCGAGAAGCTGGACCAGATGGAGGGGGCCGTCCTCAGCTTCGTGCCCGAGGAAGCGCTGCTGTCCGAGCTGAACAACGCGCGCACGAGAAGCGTATTGATCGCCATTCTCGCGCTGCTCTTGACCGCGATTCCGTTCGGCATCATCCTTAACAACATCATTCATCCGATCCAGATTCTTGCGCGGTTCATTAACGGGATCAAGTCGGGGAACATACAAGATTTGAAACAGGACCTACGGTTAGAGGGCAACGTCGAGATGAACGTCGTCGGCGAACGGTTCAACGGCATGCTGGGCGAGATCAACAACTTGACCGACCGGCTCGTCGAGACCGAGACGCATCTGCTCAAGTCCGAGATCGAGAAGGAGAAGGCGGCGACCGCGTATTTGCGAAGCCAGATCAATCCGCACTTCCTGTACAACACGCTCGAATCGATCAAAGGCGTCGCGTTGGAAGCCGGCTCGCGGCAAGTCGTCGACATGACGAAGGCGCTGGGGAAGCTGTTCCAGTACAGCGTCAAGGGTCCCGGCATCGTTCCGCTCGAGCAGGAGTTGAACGCGGTGCAGTCTTACGTCTTCTTGCAGCTCATCCGCTTCGAGGGCAGGTTCGAGGTCGAATACGACTTCACGGAGGAAGCGCTCCGGACGACGGTCATGCGGATGATTCTGCAGCCGATCGTCGAGAACGCGATCTTCCACGGGCTGGAGCCGAAGACGTCGAAGGGATTGCTGCGCATTAGCGGCTCGGTCGACGAAGCGAACACGCTGACCGTCCGAATCGAAGACGACGGCATCGGCGTCGACGCGGAGACGCTCGAGCGCATTCGCGGCGGATTGCTCGCCAAGCCGTCCGGATTGGACGCGGACGGCGCGGGCGTCTCGTACGACGGAAGCATTGGCATCGCCAACGTTCATAACCGACTGAAGCTGGCTTACGGACCGGCGTACGGGCTGGCCTTCGATAGTGAGGCGGATAAGGGGACGCGCATTACGCTGACCATGCCGGCCGGCGCCCAAGATCGCATGCAAGGAGGGGATCTCGTTGTATAAAGCGCTGCTCGTGGATGATGAGAATCTCGTGCTGAAGAGCTTGGAAGCCGGCATCGACTGGCGCAAGAGCGGCTATCGCGTGGCGGGCAAGGCGAACGACGGCGCGACGGCGTTGGCGCTCGTCCGCGAAATACGGCCGCACGTCGTCTTCACCGACATCCGGATGCCGGGCATGTCGGGGCTGGAGCTGATCAAGCGGATCAAGGAGCTCGACGCGGACATGCAGATCATCGTGATCAGCGGATACGCGGAGTTCGCGTACGTCCAGAAGTCGCTTCAGTTCGGCGTGTTGGGCTATTGTCTGAAGCCGTTCGACGATCACGAGATCGAGACGCTGCTGACGAAGGCGAACCTAGCGATCGACGAGAGCAGACGCAGGCGCGAAGGGCGGCTGCTGGAGCTGGTGGAGGATCGCGGATCGGCGCATGCGGCCGAAGCCTTCGATTGTCTGTTGCGCGGCGAAGGATTAACGGACGATAAGCTGGGCGTATACGTCTCGATCGGGCGGGGGCGGCTGTCGTTCGGCGACGATCGGCCCGCGGTCGCGGTGTCGCTGGGCAGCGCTCGGACCGTCTATTTCGTCCAGTCGGCGGAAGGAGCGAACGGTTCGGACTTGCTCGCAGACCCCATCGCGGTCGGCGAAGAGATCGTCGGCATCGGGGCGGCCGCGTCGGAGCGCGGATTGGCGCGGCTGGCGGACGCCATCGAGCAAGCGACCGACTGCGCGTGGGACTTCTTCGTGCATGGCAACCGGGACGGCGTCTTCGTGCGGAAAGCGTCCGGAGCGCATGAGGAGACCTCGGCGGCGGCGCAAGCTAACGGTTGGGTAAGCAAGCTCGAGGCAGCGGCGGTTTCCCGGGATGCGGCCGGCATTCGCGCCGCGCTGGATGCGTTAAGGCCGCCGGAGCGAAGAGCCGGCTTGCGCATACGCCACGCGCTCAGAATCTATCGGCTCGTATGCTTCTACGCGACGAGCGGCCGGTCGGACGCGCTGGAGGACGAGTATCCTTCGGCCAAGGAACAATTGTATCCGCTTTATCCGAGCTTCGAGTCGATGCTGGACGCCTTGGTTCGGGTCGTCGAGAGCGGCGCGCCGGCGAGCGCGCCGGCGGCTCCGTTCCCATCCGCGTTGCCGGAGAAGACGGCGCACGCGAACCTTAACGAGATCGTGAAGCACATTCACGAGAACTTCCGCGGCGATCTGTCGATTCAGAGCATCGGCAAGCGTTACTTCATGAACCCGAATTACGTGAGCCAGCTGTTCAAGAAGGAGCTGAAGACGACGTTCACGGAGTACGTGACGAACGTCCGTCTGCAGGAGGCGAAGCGGCTGCTCCGGACGACGGAGCTGTCGATCGGGGAAGTGGCGGAGAACGTCGGCATCCGGGACTACTTCTATTTCATCCGCGTGTTCAAGAAGCACGCCGAGCAGACGCCGCGGCAGTTCCGGTTGAAGGAGGAGAAGGCATGAGCGTTGTTACGGTCAGGCGGCGGACTAGGCTATGCGCGGCGCTCGCGCTAGGGGTCTTCTTGCTCGCGGCGTTGAGCGGCTGCCGGGGCGGCTCCTCGGGCGACGACGGACAAAGGTCGGAGGAGAGAACGACGGCTTCCGAGCCGATGGAAATCACGGTCGCGCTATGGGGGCTCGCGGAAACCGCGACGACGGACGACCCTCTCGTGAAGGCGCTAGAGAAGAAGCTGAACATCCGAATCAAGCCGATTCCGATCACGACGGCGAATTACGTGCAGCAATTCCAGATGTGGGCGTCGACGGGGCAGCTTCCGGATATTTTCTCGAGCGACGCGATTCATTCTTCTTACTATCAGAGCTGGGTCGAGGAAGGGTTCATCAAGCCGCTCCCGGAAGATCTGTCGGCCTACCCGCATCTCGCCGAATACGTCTCCACGCCGGAGATCCAGAACTTCAAGGAGGACGGCAAGCTATACTTCGTTCCCCGCAAGACGTACGACAGCACCGACTATAACGTCCTGGACAGAATCGTGCTGTACCGGTGGGACTTGGCGCAACAAGCGGGAATTACGAAGGAGCCGGAGACGTGGGAGGAATTCCGCGACATGCTCGCCGCGATCGTCGCGGCGGATCCCGAGGACAAGCAGATCGAAGGCCTGTCCGCCGTCAGCAATCTGCTCGTCGGAGGCTTGTTCTGGCTGTATGGCGCGCCGGCGGCGACGAGCGACGGCAGCGGCAGCGACTTCAAGTGGATCAAGGAAGACGGGCGGTACATCCCCGCCGTGTTCTCCAAGCACGCGATCGAATCGCTGAAGCTGATCCGGCAATTCTATAACGACGGATTGATCGATCCGGAGCTGACCGTGACCCGCGGGGAGATGGGACGGGACAAGTTCGCCCAGGGCCAAGTCGCGGCCTTGATCACGGCCGGCATGTTCGAGAGCGTCGACGTTAACATCTATAAGGAAAGATGGTTGAAGCTGTATCCGGGGGACGATTCGTTCTACGACAAGGTGAAGGTGCTCAAGCCGCTGGTCGCCATGGACGGCAATCGCTATCATCCGGTGTTCAAGTCGTTCTGGTCCGAGAGCTACGTCTCGGCCAAGGTCGGTGACGATAAGATGGACCGCATCCTGCGGCTGTTCGACTATATGAACGCTCCCGAATTCAAGGAGATGCGGCATTACGGGCTGGAGGGCGTCGATTACGTCAAGGAAGGCTCGAAGATTACGATGAAGGATCCGGAAGCGGGACCGCTGACCAAATACAAGTATTTCTCCGGACTGTCGAACCTGTTGGAGTGGGACGGCATGTCGAAGATCGATCCCGCATACGCCGGTATCTCACCAGGGGCGCATCGGTTGCAAATGGAGTTGCTCGACTACTCGATGAAGATGACGACTCCGCAGCCTTACGAGTCCCGGTTGACGATGTTGTCCACCCCCACGAAGGATGGGTTCTCGATCTTCGACAGCGACGATATGATCCGGGTCATGATCAGCAAGCTTCCGGTGGAGGTTATCTGGCAGGACATCGTTAACGGGTATAAGGCCAAAGGCCTCGACAAGATGATTGAGGAAGTGAACGCGAAGGCGAAGGAAATGGGATTGTAAGGAGAGGCGCCCGGTCTGCGGACCGGGCGCCTTTTATCCGGATAAGACCGAATCGGAAGAAGAGGAGATTCGATCTATTTAATAAGGGCAAGCACGTTCAACTGAGTCTGATAGCTGGTATAGACGCTTGCGGCTTCGTTTCCCTCGAATTGTTGCTGCATAATCGTGATCGCGTGCTCCATGGGCATTCCCGGCGGGATTTTGACGCAGAAGGTTTCTCCCGTCTCGAAGCCTTCGTCCAATAAGTCGCGGAGCTGTTCTTCCGTCCGCGCGTATTGTCCGACTAGCGCGTAATAATCGTAACTGCCGTCGGAATTCATTATCGTGGCGATGCCCTTGTTCGGTAACAATACAGGGTTCGGCGAATATGAATCGATCAGTTGCTCTCCAGTAACGTTGAATACGTGATAAGGCAGGCCTGAATCGTTGTTGGTTACGTCGACATGATACCAGAGGCCGGAAATCTTTACCATGTTCCAAACGTGCGGAAGGCCGCCTATCCAGCCCGTCATGACGATTGCGGGCAATCCGGCTTCATCGGCGAGGAGCTTGAAGGATTCCGCGTAGCTTTGGCTCGCTCCGGATCCTTCTATCAGAACTCCGTAAGGGTTGAAGGCGGAAGGATACATTCGCTCGATCTCGTTCGAGTCCTTGCCGTTCGTGTACTCCAAGAACACTTCGTTCCGATACTCGCTATTAGACGCAATCCAATCATGTATCGCGAATTCTTTGTCTATATCCGACATGTCCGGCGTCAGGATGGAGGCAATAACGGCCGCGACTTTCGCGCGGATTTCATCTTGCTGCTTATTGATCGTCGCTTGGGAGGCGGCGTATTCGACGTTCAGAGCGTTGGACTTGTAATCGAAGCTGAATCGGCGCTCGTCCAGAACGAGCGGCGACTGCGCAATGATCTTCGTTAACGTTTCCTTCAGCAGGTCGCTGTCTCCCGCGACGGGATAATCGATAAGGTTAATCATCGTCTTGCGAGCCGATAAGCCGTCCAGAATGGCCTGTTCCAAGCTTCTGGCAGGCGGTTTGCTCGATAAGGCTAGTCGGATCGTCTTCGTGAGGTTGAACGGAACGGAGGAAGACGCGACCTTCGTCTTCGGGACGGATTCGAAATTCATTATTGCCTCGCCGTCGCTTGCGCCGAAGCTGGAGAGGGCGTTGAACGGATAGAAGTCCGCGGTTTGCTCTTCGGTCGGAGGGGTATCGAAGCTGGCGTATAGCTGAAAGTTCGTTCCGAGAATAGATCCGGCGAATCGATTCCCGTTGGAATCGGTCGAGATAGATAAATCCCATATGACCGGAAGGTTCAGCGTAACATAATTTCCCGATCCTGCTTCAAGCTCTTGGCGGGTTTGTACCTTTGCGCTTAAAGGAAGCCATGCTAGCTCCGAACCGTCCGCCAGGAAATACTGCTTTTCTTGTTCCGGGGCAAGCATCGAGGGCGCATTGGCGACAAGGTCCCCGCCGCGAATCACATTGCTGAGTCTGGATTCTATGCCTCTTACTACCGCGGTTACCGCATAGTCGTAGTTTTCGCTAAGGAGCGTGTTCATTCTAGTCTGGGATCCTGAGTCGTAAGTCAAGTTGAAGCTGGTCCTGGTAACGTCCGTAAGCAACTTCAATCCGGTGCGGTCTCCGAAGTAGACATTGTATCTCGTAGCGCCGGGAACGGAATCCCATGCCAGCGCCGTGTTGCCGGATTCGCTTATTTCGGCTGTTAATTCGGGCATCGGAACAGTCGAACCGACCGAGAACATCATGCGAAGCGGCGTTTTCAGCTTAGCGGGCTTCGTAGCTGCCGCATCCAACGCGACGACCAAGTAATACTTTTGCTGACCGCCCCACGATCGAGAGCCGGATTTATCGAACGCGGGTCTATAATAGACGCTATTCTCGATGGTAGGCGGCGCGATCTTCACCGACTTGGTTCTCGCATCGTAAGTTACTTCGGCATTGATGTCGATCGTGCATGCCCTATCCGCATATACGCGGAATAATTTCGTAATATAGCCCGCATCGTATGTGCCTTTTCCTAGATTAAGAGTAAGCGAGAACGCGCTCGAAGCGCTCACGTTGAATACGGGAGAGACGTCTCGGTAAACGGATCCGAATAAGGGCTTGGCGACCGGGGCGGCAGCCGAAGCAGGCGCTTCTTGCATCGTTAATAAGACGAGACAGAGAGGGAGTATAAATCCGAATATTCTTCGCATAGGGTTCGTGTATCTCCAATCCATGGGTAACCGCACGGATTGATTATATACATAATCTGGATTTATGAACAGAAAAAAACGGGGAAGCGCAAAAAAGTTGGCTGGCGCCACGTCGGCCGCCAGCCACAAGGTATATTTATCAAAGGGGGGTCATGTCTCTACTATAGACGCTTAACATGAAGAGGACATGAAGAGAAGATGAAAGTTAGATTACGATTCTATTGCAATCATTACGATCCCGTCGAACGGTAGTGCCGAACGCCTATGCGCCACACGAGCCAGCATGGCGCGAGGAACGCGAACCCCGCCAGCGGCAAGAGAGAGTAATAGAACGGCGTGTCCGTCTTCCCCAATATATAGAGAAGCGGCAAGTAATTCACGCAGCCGAACGGGATGACGAACGTGAAGAAGCGCGTGATCCACTTCTGATAGATGGAGAGCGGGTACTGCGCCATCTCGCGCCCCCCGTCGGTGAACACGTTGGCGACCTCGAGCCCCTGGATCGTCCAGAAGCAGAGCGCCGCCATGATCATGAAGATGCCGGCGAAGACGGCCGCGCCGCCGACGATCATGAGGAGCAGCACGACGATTTTCCACCCCGTCCATTCCACCGTTAGTCCTCCGATCGCCCAACCCAGCACGATCAGGCTCTGAATAACTCGGCCGATGCGAGTGAACTCGAACTTGGAGCCGAGCACCTGCAGCACCGTGCCCCGAGGCCGGACGAGCAACCGGTCGAACTCCCCGCTCACGACGAGCGAGGAGAACGTATCGAAGCCCCGGGACAGACATTCGGCGAGCGCGAACGCCATATGAATGACCCCGAACACGAGCGCCACCTCGTAGAACGTCCACCCCTCGATATTGCCGAACCTCTCGAAGAGGAAGTAGAGCCCCGCGAACACGGTGAACGGGATGAAGAACTGGCCGACCGACATGAGAAGGAACGAAGCGCGGTATTGCATCTGCGACTTGAACAGGATGAGCAAGTACTTGCCGAACAGTCTCATGACGTCAACCTCCCTGCACGACGACGCGCCGGAGCGCGCCTCGCATCGCGTAAGCGCCGCCGACCACGAGCACGGTCAGCCACAGCAGTTGCAACGGAATGCCGACGAGCGCCTCGTCGACCGGAATGTGCCCCGAGTAGACGCGGAACGGGAAGTCGCCGGACCAGCGGAACGGCAGCGCGTAGACGATGTTCTGCAGCCAGACGGGCAGCAGCGGAATCGGCACCGTCAGCCCCGCTAGAAATTCGCCGAGCACGCTGAACATCAGCAGCGAACCGGTCGGCGACATCGTCACGAACGTCATGATATAGATGAACATCGAGATGGCGACGAGAATGAGCAAGCCGAGCAACAGCGTCACGACGAACAGCAACAGGTTGATCGGTTCTGGCGGTAGCGTCAACCGGTAAGGAGCGGGCAGCAGCATGGCGATGACGATGACCGGCATGCAGCGAAGCAGGGCGCTGGCGATCCGCTGAGCGAGCAGCTTGGCGAACCAGAAGCCGTAGATGTCGGTCGGACGGCACAGCTCGTACGCGATATTGCCCGTCGTGATGAGCTGGAACAGCTCGTTGTCCCGGAACCAGAGCATGATGAACGAGAGGAACGCTTGCTGAAGCCAGATGTAGGCGGTGAGCTCGGAGAGTGTGATCGGCATCTCGATTCCGCTGTGTCGGTAGAAGGCGACGAGCACCATGATGAATACGAGGCCGAAAAAGAGTTGCGTGGCGATGCCGGCCAGCGCGGCGACGCGGTATTGCATGCCGTTCGCGAGCCGGAGCTTGAAGATGGCGTAATAGGCCTTCATGTAATCTGGTACTCCTTGTACATCTGCACGATGACCTCTTCGATCGAGGCGGACGCGGATTGCGCGTCGACTGCCGGTTCGCCGTTCCGTCCGTCGGCGTTGCTCGTACCGAACCGTCCCCGCAGCTCGTCGACGCCGCCGTCATATAGCAGACGCCCTTTACCGATAAGAAGAATGCGTTGGGCTAACGCCTCGATGTCGTTCATATCGTGCGTCGTAAGAATGACGGTGACGCCCTTCTCCTTGTTGATCGTCTTGATGAAGTCGCGAACCGCGAGCTTAGATACGGCGTCCAGCCCGATCGTCGGTTCGTCGAGGAACAGCAAGCTCGGGCTATGCAGCAGCGACGCCGCCAGCTCGCAGCGCATGCGCTGGCCGAGACTGAGCTGTCTGACCGGCGTGCCGAGCAACGATCCCAAGTCCAGCGTCTCCGTCAACAGTTTCAAGTTGCTCCGGTATTCCGCCTCGGGGACATCGTAGATGTCGCGCAGCAGCTCGAACGAATCCGCGACCGGGACGTCCCACCAGAGCTGCGACCGTTGGCCGAACACGACGCCGATGTGCTTCACGTACTTCACGCGATCTTCCCAGGGCGTATAACCCATAATGCTGCACGTACCGCTGTCGGGCACGAGAATGCCGGACATGACTTTGATCGTCGTCGACTTGCCGGCGCCGTTCGGGCCGATGTAGCCGACGATTTCCCCTTGCGGGATCGAGAAGGTGATGTCGTTCAGAGCGGCGACTTCGGTGTATTCCCGCCGGAACAGCGCCTTGAATGCGCTTCCAACTCCCGCGGTCCGTTTCGCCACCTTGAACGACTTGTTAATGCCGCTTACGGTGATCATTCAGAACCTCCTATAATGCTTTAGTGCTCCCTAGCGCTAGGAAGAGAAAGGAAGAAGATAGTATCATTTCCGGCGAATGGCTGTCAATCCCCTCGCATTATTTTCCTCCCGATTGGATAAATGCACCTAATGAGAGTAGAAATGCACATCGATTTTCACGAACGTTCGTTCTATCATTGATCCACTACGCAAGCTAGGAGGATGCCGATGTATTTCCTCAAGGCCATCCAGACGAACGTGAAGCTGTTCCTGCAATACCGCAAGAGCTTCCTGATCTCGATCGTCATCCACCCGTTCATTCTGATGGTCAACATCTTCCTGTACCGAAGCATTTTCGCGCACAACGGGGCCGACACGATCAAGGGATATACGCTCACGGAGATGATCTGGTACACGGCGGGGACGACTTTCGTCTGGATCTTCATCTGGAACTTCGCGGAACGGAGGCTGTCGGACTACATCCTGACCGGCGATCTGAGCATCCATTTGCTGAAGCCGATCAATATCTTCTGGTACGAACTGTCCGCGGCGGTCGCGTTGCGGATGACGGGGATCGTGCTGGAATTCGTGCCGGACCTCATCATCTACAGCATCATCTATCCGCCGGATTTCATGACCGCGATGTCGCTCTTGAAGTTCGTCTCGGTGAGCATCTTATCATTCTGCCTGTTCTTCTTGATCAACTACTTGATCGGGATGACCGCGTTCATCGTCAAGAGCAATTCGGGACTTAACGAGCTCGTGTACATCTCGATGAACCTGCTCGGGGGCGGGATGATCCCGCTGGACTTCTATCCGGCGTGGTTGCAGCGCGTGTGCGACGTGTTGCCTTTCAAGTACATTTTCTACTATCCGATTCAGCTGTTCCTGAACAAGGAGAGCGTCGGCGAGCTGCAGGATTGGGGCATGATCGTGCTCGGCCAGCTCGGCTGGATCGCGGCGGGTTACCTGGCATGCCACTTCCTATGGAAGCTGGCGATTCGGAAGTTCTGCGCGGCGGGAGGGTGAGCGACGGATGGACAACGTAAGCGGATTGTTCAAGTTGTACGCATGGAACGTGAAGCTCGGCGTGTCGCGAGCGATGGCGTACCGGTTCGACTTCTTCACGGGGCTGATCACTTCGATCTTATTCTCCGGGACGGCGCCGTTCCTGCAATATATTTTCTTCACGCAGACGAGAGGGTACGAGGGCTGGGACCTGAAGCAGATCATGTTGTTCCAGGGGCTGTTGCTGTTCTGGCTCGGGCTGCGGGAGCTCTTGTTCGGAGACGTGAAAAACGTGGCGGAGAGCTTGGTGCGCAAAGGCGACTTCGACCGGCTGCTCGTGAAGCCATATCCGCCGCTCGGCGTGCTCCTGTGCAGCGGGTTCAACCTGAAGGGGATCGGAGCGACGCTATCGGGCTGCGCCCTGACCGGTTACGCGCTCGTTCAGTTGAAGATCGTGCCGAGCATCGGACAGATCGCGCTGTTCCTGCTCATGATCGCAGGCAGCATCGCGTTCTATATGGCGGTCCAGACGCTGCTATGCACGATCGTCATCATGCTCGTTCAAGTCGGCCGCGTGCCCGAGTTGGTCGATCGCGTGCTCGGGTTCGGCGACTATCCGGTCAATATTTATCCGAAAATGCTCGGCACCTTGTTCCTGACCGTCTTCCCGTTCGCGATCTGGGCGTACGTGCCGGCGCAAATTCTGCTCGATCGGGCGGACGCGGGGGCGTATTGGTCGATCATCGGCTGCGTGCTTATGTTCGTCTTCAGTCTATGGTTATGGAATCGCAGCCTGAACAAATATACGAGCGCGGGGGGTTGAGCGATGAGCGAATACATTATCGACGTAAGCGGGCTAACGAAGAGCTTCAAGGTGACGAAGCGGGACGAAGGCTTCGGGGCGGCGTTCAAGTCGCTGTTCAACCGCAAGCACGACATCGTGAACGGCGTGAACGGCATCGACCTGAAGATCGCGGCGGGAGAAATTCGGGGGCTGATCGGGCCGAACGGAGCGGGCAAGTCGACGACGATCAAGATGCTGTCCGGCATTCTGCATCCGGATGAGGGCGAAGTGAAGGTGATGGGCTACACGCCTTGGCTCGAGCGGCAAAAGTTCGTGAAGCATCTGGGCGTCGTGTTCGGACAGAAGTCGCAGCTGTGGTGGGACTTGCCGGCGATCGACACGTTCGCGCTGAACCGGGACATGTACAAGGTGCCTCGGCAACGGTATAACGAGCTGATCGATTATTTCAAGGAAATGCTCGGCATTCAAGACGTTATTCATAAGCCGGTGAGGCAACTGTCGCTCGGGGAACGGATGAAGTGCGAATTCGTCTGCGCGATGCTGCACGAGCCGCCGCTCGTGTTCCTCGACGAGCCGACGATCGGCCTCGACATCATCTCGAAGGAGAACATTCGCACGTTCATCAAGGGGGCGAACCGGGATCTCGGGACGACGTTCATTTTGACGACGCACGACTTGTCCGACCTCGAGAACTTATGCGAGAACGTGACGATCATCAACAAAGGCATCGTCGTGTATAACGATACGATGGGCAACCTGAACCGGTACTTCTCGCAGAAGAAAATCATCGACGTCCAGTTCCAGGATCCCGGGAGCAAGGAGCTGCTGCGGGATTACGCGATCCTCCGCATGGACGATATGTCGGCGACGATCGAGATCGACCTGAACGAGCGGGATCTCCGGCAGTTCGTCTACGAGCTGCTCGGCCGCCTGCCCGTTCAGGACATCAACATCCGCAACATTCCGATCGAGGATGTCATTAAGGATATTTATACGGCTTAGTCTAGACGGCCGCGGCTTGATCGACGTAAGGGAGAACGATGCGCTTGATGCGCTCGAGTCCTTCCCACATGTCGCCGGGCCCGTCGTAGATGAGCACATAAGCGCCATCGAACCGAGCGGCCTTGACGGCTTCCAGGCAACGGACGAATTCGGATACGTCCGGCAGGCCTTCGTCGTCATAGGCCGCTTTGGCGTGCACGGAAACGCTGCGCGGAGCGATGGCGGCCAGATCGGCGTACTTGGCGTCGCCCTTGAAGTTGCCGAAGTCGGTAATCATGCCGACCGCCTTGCCAGCCTGCTTCAACAAGCGAAGGCAGCTGTCCGCGGTCGACGTCAGCGGTTTGAAATTCTCGGTGATGACGCGGACGCCCTTGGACGCCGCGTAATGCGCGAGCTGCGCCAGCGAGGCGGCCGATCGCGCGATCGCGGCTTCGTCGGTTGGCTCGGCTTCTCCCGCGACGACGCGAATCTGACGGGCTCCGGCCAGCGACGCGATATCGATCCAGCGGCGAATGAGTTCGAGATCGGCTTCGCGCCGGCGATCGTCGGTCGTCGTCAGATCGCCGTAATCGAGCAGCAGCGTATCGAAGCGAACGCCGGCGGCGTCGAACGCGGCCCGCAGCTCGGTTAAGTACTCGGCGTCCGTGCGCGGGAAGTGGAAGTGGCAAACCTCGATCGCCCGATAACCGCGCGCGGCGGCTACCGCGGGGAGTTCGAGCAACGTATGCAGCTGCGGCTGCTCGTCGATATGCGTGTCGTGCGCGCCGGTCTCGGCGTTCCAGACCGTCCAGCGAAGCGGGCCTAGCAGGCGGTGAAGACTCCACGTGCTGACGGACAGATAAGAGGATTCGGACATGTTCGGTTGCCTTCCTTCCGAAGCGGATTGGGTGATAACTCGACACTACCATAGTTATCCAATGCGCGGGATGCGCGCAGTTGGCATAAAGTTGCGCGATATTGCCGAATGAATCCCTGAGTTACGGCTGCGCGCGGCGGACGAACGACAGCACGACGTCCGTCGGATGGTCGCCGAAGCTCGCGCCGAACAGGTTCATGCCGCGACGGTTAACGGCGTCTTCGCGCACCTCGAAGCGTACGGTGATCGGCTTATTGTAAGCCAACGAGAGCTCGGCGAGCGTCGTGTTCGCGGACGCTTCTCCGTTCACGCTGCTGCCCGCGGACGTGACGGCCCACTCGGTAAGCCTCCCGTATTCGGTGCCGCCCTTCCATCGCTCGGGCGTCAGTTTGCCTTGACGGTCTCCGAAGTCGCCGGGGCTCGTCCATGTGCCGATGTCGAGGCCGTCGATCGTCACCGTAATATCGGAGAGCCACTCCGTGTTGAAGCCGGGCGCTTCCGAGCACAGCTCGGCGGTCAGGCGCAGCTCTTCCAGCTCGACGCCGGGAGGCAGCGGATTGGCGAAGACGTATTCCACGAAGCCGGCTTCGGAGAACCAGAGAAGCGCGGCGTCTACGCGTTCCGGCATATAGAAGACGCGAGGGTCGTCGGAAGAGCCGATGACTTGGCCTTCGCGATTCGCGAGGCCGCATGTCGGTTTCACGGAAACACGCGAATACATGCCGATCGGCATCCGGATTTCCTCCGTGCGGTGCAAGCCGTCGCCGGGCTTGGCGGGCAGCTCGAGCTGGATCGAGCGGCACGTCACGGCGCAGATTTTCTCCCGGTTCGCTCCTTGGCTGGAGACGACGAGGTCCGCTTGCTCCAGCGTCTGCACGTTGATCGAGATCGTCGGCTGCGCCACGCCGAGCGCTTCCGCGAGCTGGCTGACGCTCATCGGCCGATCGCCGAGCGCCTCGAGAATGCGTACCCGAAGGTCGCCGGACAGCGCCTTCGCCACGTCGACGATGCGCGAGGCGGGATAACGGATCAAGTCTTGCTTCATGTCGCTCATTCGGTTCACTCTTTTCCGGTAGGGTATCGTTAGAATCAGTATATAATGAATCAATTATATTGTAAAATAACAATACACATTGCGAATAACATATACCTATGCTAGGATAAGGAAAAATCCACTTCTTCCAGCAGAAAGGTCGTGTTCCCGAATGGTCATGCAAGCTTCCGCGCTCCCGCGAGCGGACGTTCCTCGTCCCGAATATCCGCGTCCTGATTGGCAACGGGCGAATTGGCTCAATCTGAACGGCGAATGGGCGTTCACGTTCGACGCGCTCAACGAAGGGCTTCGGCAGCAGTGGCAGCAAGATCGGAAGGCGCAGGCATTCGATAGACGGATTACGGTTCCTTTCTCCTGGGCGAACCCGCTATCCGGCATCGGATCGGACGAGAAGGGCGTCGGCTGGTATCGCCGCGAGGTTGCTTGGACCCCGGACGCAGACGGCGCGCGCGTCTTCCTTCGCTTCGGCGCGGTCGATTATCGCTGCGACGTCTGGGTGAACGAGACGCACGTCGGCGAGCACACCGGGGGCTACGGCGCATTCGACATCGAGGTGACGGATGTATGGCGTAAGGATGCGCCGAACGCCATCGTCGTGCGGGCGGAAGACAACGACCTGAACCATCAGGCGCGGGGCAAGCAAGGATACGGCGAGATTCGGGGCATCTGGCAGCCCGTCTGGCTGGAAGCGCGCCCGCGTTCGTACGTTAAGGATGCCAAGTTCAAGACGAAGACCGACGGCAAGGTCGAGGTGTGCGCGACGATCGTCGCGGGACAAGGAGGCGCCGCGAAGCTGAGCTTGCTGTTCGGCACGGACGGCGCTCGCGATGTCGAACACGAGCTGGACGTGACGCTGCAAGAGGGAGAGAACGTCGTCGATACGGCGTTCGCCGTCGCGGAGCCTCGGCTGTGGAGCCCGGATTCGCCGACGTTGTACGAGGGCGAGCTGAGGTTGTCCGGCGATTTCGGCGAGGATAGGGTGAGCACGTACTTCGGCATTCGCGAGATCGGCACGGAGAAGTTCGGCGACCGGAGCTATCGCTGGCTGACGCTGAACGGCAAGCCGGTCTACTTGAACGGGGCTCTCGACCAGTCGTACCACGCCGAAGGGCATTTCACGTATCCGTCGGACGAAGCGATGCGCGAGGAGATCTATCTGCTGAAGCGGCTTGGATTGAACTTCGTCCGCATCCATATTAAGCCGGAGGAGCCGCGCAAGCTGTACTGGGCCGACAAGCTGGGCATGCTCGTCATGGAGGATATGCCGTGCTTCTGGGGCAATCCCGACGAGACGGCGCGTGCCGCTTACGAGAGCGAGGCGCGGGAAATCATTCTCCGGGATTACAATCATCCGTCGATCATCTCGTGGGTCATGTTTAATGAAACGTGGGGACTCAAGACGGAAGAGGCGCCGTCCGGCATTCCGGGAGACAAGGTGAGCGCGAAGCTGTATTTGCCTCAGACGCAAGAATGGGTGCGGAGCTGTTACCGCTGGGCCAAGCAGCTCGATCCGACGCGCATCGTCGAGGACAACTCGCCTTGCAACATGGACCATGTAGAATCCGACCTGAACACGTGGCACTTCTATATTAACGGGTACGAGCAGGTTCGCAATCATCTGATCGACGTCACGGACAATACGTATCCTGGTTCGAACTTTAACTATACGAACGGCAATAAGCAATCGGACGCGCCGCTCATGAACAGCGAATGCGGCAACGTATGGGGCTTCGTCGGCGGAGCGGGAGACAGCGACATCTCTTGGCACTACAAATACATGTTGAACGAATACCGCCGTCATGACAAAATATGCGGCTTCATCTTCACCGAATTCCGCGACGTGACGAACGAATTCAACGGCTATTACCGGCTGAACGGCGCGGATAAGCAATTCGGCTACGAGGCGTTCGTGCCGGGCATGTCGATCGCGGACCTGCATACGCCGGACTTCATCGTCGTCGATGCGCCGCCATGCCGCACGGTTCAAGGCGGCGAGCGGGTCGAGACGGCGCTGCTGCGCTCGAGCTTCGACGATCGTCATCATGGCCGGACGCTCCGGCTGGAGTGGGAACTGTGGCATGATGAGCTCGGCGAGCGCAAGATCGCGGACCGCGGGGCCAGAAGCGAAGCATGGGACGGCTACGGCGTCGCGACGATCGCTCCGATCGCCGTCGTCATGCCGACGCAAGACGCGGTTGCGGTGCTTGCCGTCCGGTTATTGGACGAGGAAGGCGTCGCGGTGGCGCGCAACTTCGCCGCGTTCGACGTGCGCGGAGGCCAGGCGGTCGCGGGAACGGTATCCTTGCCTGTAACCGAATACGCCGAGATGACGTTCGAATACGCGTGGACGTCTTTAACGGGGCATAAGATTAACGGGGCGAAGCAAGGGACGATCGCGTACGACGTGACGTTGCCCGAGCAGTCGGAACATCACATCTTGACGGACGTGGAGATCGTATTCGAGGCGAGCGCGAAGCGACTGCTCGCTCGCAATAGGGGCGATGCGGACAGCTACCGGACGGACACGGACTTCATGCACGGCGGGCTGGATCAGACGGAGCTGAATCCGAACACGTACCCGATGACCGACGACGACAAGCATGAATCGCGAATCGAAGCTTACGTCGACGGCGAGCGGATCGGCACTTTCGCGTTGTCGGACGATCCCGCGGATAGCCGCGGCGTGCTGTCCTGGCACTATCAGCCGACCCACGACAAGCTGGACGACGCGGGATCTTACGGCTATCTGTGCCGGGCTGTCGTTCCGAGCCGTCTGCTCGGCCGAATCGACGTCAAGCGCGGCTTCCGGTTGGAGCTTCGCGCCTCCGAGGGAGGGCTTGCCCTTTACGGCCGGAACGCGGGCAGATACCCGATCGACTTGCAGGTTCGTTATCGCTGAATGATCGCCGGGTCATCGAAATGTAAAGTCGAAGGTTGCATGAGAATTTTCTAACGGAATTCTAAGAAACCCGTTCAACGCGTTACGCCGCGAAGAACGGGTTTCTTTTTGGGAGAATTTAGGGTGTTTCGCCTATGGTATAGTTAACTCCGACGATAAACACGATAACCTAACAGGAATTATCGGGAGGATACCCTTACATGATGAAGAAATTCGCAGCCAGAGTACTGTTAACCGGATTGATCGCGATCGCGGGCTTCACGTCGCTTGCCTTCGGCGTTTCGCAGCAAGCTAGCGCGGCAACGGCCGAGTCGCTGTCGCTCGTCTCTCTCGGCAAAAACTACATAGGCACCCCATACTTATACGGCTCTACGCCCGGATCTACCGATTCGTTCGATTGCTCCTCGTACACGCAGCACGTGTTCGGCGAGCTGGGCATCTGGTTGCCGCGCACCTCTTCCTCCCAAGCTTGGGTAGGCGACAAAATCGACAAAGCGTATCTGAGCGTCGGCGATCTCTTGTTCTTCCGCACGGGCGGCGCCGGAATCAGCCACGTCGGCATCTACGCCGGAGGCGGGAAGATGCTGCACGCGAGCAGCAGCAAAGGCGTAACGCTCTCCGACATGACGACTTCGTATTGGAAGAATGCTTACGTAACGGCGCGCAGAGTGCTGTAAAATCTTCGTTATCTAATTATCGGCGATCGGCCGCGGACGCAGTTCCGGCGGAAGATCGTCGATTTTTTACGTACGGATAACATTCGCATTCGAGCGTTGCAGACAAGACCGGGGCTACGCCGACAATTTCTCGGGAAATAGTCTGGCGGAGGTCGCGGTTTCCGCCGCCTTCTGGTAATAATAACGGGCGCGAGGATCGGAAAGTTACAAGGGCCGCGTTGCCAAAGTATGGCATGCGCGCGTCAGTCCGGCGCGAGTCGGTCTTTGAACTGCCGAGGCGTGCATTGGTTGATGCGGCGGAACATGTCGTAGAAGTGGCCGACGTTCGTCATGCCGACGGATTCGGCGATTTCCGCGATGCTCGCGTTGCCGGTCAGAATTTGCTGCTCCGCTTTTTTGATTCTTTTATAGGTGACGTAATCGGTGAAGGGCATGCCGACCGCGGTCTTGAATTGCTTGATGAAGTACGTGTAGCTCATGTTCATCGTCTTGCTCAGCGCTTCAACGGTCAGCTTCTCGCCTAGATGCTTGTCGACGTAGTCGAGAGCGGGCTGCATCCGGTCGATGAGTCCGTTGTCGCTGTAATGCAGCTTGAATTGCTTGTCGTTGCGCAGCAGGAGCAGCAGCATGTTCTTGATCCGCGACGATACGGCGAGCTCGTACCCGATCCGCTTCTCGTTCATCTCCTGATGAATGTCCCGGATAAGCGCGGCCGTCGCGTCGCGGACTTCCGCGTTGTCTCGGTAGACGTAATTCAGCGCGCTGAGCGGCCGAATGACTTCGGAGAAGTGGCGCATGCTGCCGAGCGTGCTCTGGTCCCAGTACTGGTGCAGATCGATCTGGAAGACGAGGTAGCTGAGGTCCGCGTCGGTAGCAAGGGACGTGTGAGGCTCCCCGGACCCGAACAAGCCGATGTCCCCGGCTCTTAGAATGAGCCGCTCGTCCGAACTGAAGGCGGTCAGCTCGCCCCTCATGACGAGCAGGAATTCGACTTCCTTATGATAGTGCCACTTCACGAACCGTCGCTGCAGCCAATCCTGCTCCAGCTGGCGCTTCGTCTCCTCGGGCACGCGGTGGACGGAGTCGATCTGCCAGATGCGCATGGCCAAGAACGGATTCTGGTATATGACCTGTTCGTTAATGAGTTCCGGATACATGTTCCACAGTTCCCCGATCATTGGTTGTTGCTTCTGTATAACAGAATAGCGTATGGGAATCGCCATTTCAATACGAATAATAATGGATGTATAACAGAATAGCGTAATAAAATAGCTCGACGAGACATTGTTGGCCGCTCGCGCGGTTGTCTATAATGATGAGGATTGCACAACACTTGGACCATAAGGGAGCTGCCGACATTGAGCAACCGCAAGATCAAAGTCACGATCTGGAACGAATACCGTCACGAGAAACAAAACGATAAAGTCGCGAGCATCTACCCGCAAGGCATGCATGCCGCGATCGCCGAAGGCCTGGGAACGGACGATTTCGAAATCAAGTTCGCGCTGCTGGACGATCCGGAGCACGGCTTGACCGAAGAAGTGCTGAACGATACCGACGTGCTGACGTGGTGGGGCCACCTCGCGCACGGCGACGTGAGCGACGAGATCGTCGATCGCGTGTACGATCGCGTGCACAAGGGGATGGGGCTCATCGTGCTTCACTCCGGCCACTTCTCGAAAATTTTCAAGAAGCTCATGGGCACGTCCTGCGACCTCAAATGGCGCGAGGCCGACGAGAAGGAACGGATCTGGGTCGTGAAGCCGGGCCATCCGATCGCCGCGGGCATCGGCGAGTACATCGAACTGCCGGAAGAGGAAATGTACGGCGAGCACTTCGACATTCCGGAACCGGACGAGCTCGTCATGGTGAGCTGGTTCGAAGGCGGAGAAGTGTTCCGCAGCGGCTGCTGCTATACGCGCGGCAACGGGCGGATCTTCTACTTCCGTCCGGGTCACGAGACGTTCCCGACGTATTATAACGAAGGCGTTCGCCGCGTCATTCGCAATGCGGCGCAATGGGCTGCGCCGGTCGCGGAATCGACGTATCCGAAGTACGGGCACGCGGTACCGTCGCTCGAGCCGATCAAAGGCAAGCAATAAATTCCTGATCGTTACAAATAAGCGCTCCGGCTGGAAACGGCCGGGCGCTTTTTTTGTTTTTAATAAAAAAGTTGTCGAAAAGAAGTGCGTTGTTCCTGTAACATGGTAGTTAACTGGGCTAATTTGCCTACAAAGGTACATTCGACCTACAAGAAGGAGCAGAACACATGCGCAAAGGTATTATATACGTACTAACGATCTTACTCGTGTCGCTATCGTGGCTGGGGACATTCACGGCCGAAGCGTCAGCGGCGACTTCGAGAGTAGCCGTCATCAAGGAATTGAAGGGCACGGTGAAGGTCAAGAAGAACGGCGGTTCCAAGGAGTTCACGGCGTTCGCCAAAATGAGCCTGAACGAAGGGGACGTATTGGCGGTCGGTTCCGGCGGTACCGCGGTACTGCAATTCGCCAACGGTACGACCGAGGATGATAAGATGACCGTCGCTTCGGACACGAAGCTGACGTTCTCCAAGCTGTCGAACGCCAAAGGGACGACGACGAAGGTCAGCATGTGGAAGGGATCGGCGTGGGTCGACGTCAAGTCGATCGCGAACGCGGACGACCAGTTCACGCTGGAGACGCCGACGGCGGTCATGGGCGTGCGGGGCACGCACTTGCTCGTGAACGTGGATCCCGCGACCGGCGCCACGCGCCTTACGGTTGCGGCGGGCATCGTGACGACGTCCGCTCCGGGTGGCGGCGGCGATTCGCAGAACGTCTATCCGACTCAGAACGCGCTCATTACGGGCGGCGACAATGCGGGGCAGGAGGACGCGGAGATCGCTATCGCTCCGGCGGATCTCGAGCTGCTCATGAAGCAGAGCGACGCGAGCCTTATCGAGGCGATCCTGTTGGCCGCTGCCGATATTACGGCGGAGAACGAGCAATACGTCGAGCGTTACGAGAACGGCGAAACGCCGGGCGAGATCGGCGGTACGGCTACGGATCTGGCTCGGTTCAAGTCGAATACGGAGAATTTGCTTGGCGCGATCGCGGATCAGGCGCTTAAGAGCGGGTTGGTCGATCAGGAGCGTCTGAATAAGATCGTCGAAGCGGTGAAGAGCCAATCCGGGTTTACGGTGGATTTGACCAAGAAGACGCTGCAGACGACGCAAGAGGAAGAGCTGAAGAAGGCGAAGCAACGGGAAGTCGAAGAGAATCAGCGGCTAGCGGCAGAGCAAGCTAAGGCCAAGGAGCAGGAGCAGCGCGACAAGCAGGCGGAGCTGCTTCGCAAGATCGAGGAAGCACGACTGGCTGCCGAGAAGGCTAAGCAGGCTGCGGAGGAAGAGAAGAAGCGCAAGGCGTTGGATGCGTATGAGAAGCAGTTGGACGCCGCAGCGAAGGCTCGCTTCGAATCGGAGAAGAAGGAGCGGGAGCAGGAGACTGCCGCGCAGAACGCCGCGGCTTCTCCGTCGGCTTCGGCGAGCGCAAGTCCGAGTTCGTCGCCAAGCACGTCGCCTAATCCGTCTCCAGTTACGGATCCGAGCGGCAATCTCTCGAGCAACGCGAACTTGAGCAATCTCGCGGTTTCTAACGGGCAATTAACGTTCATAAGCGGGAAGACTCAATTCATGATGGAAGTCGGCAGTCATGTATCCAGCTTGTCCGTAACGCCGACCGTCGCGGATAGCTCTGCGACTGTGAAAGTAAACGGGACGGCAGTAGCAAGCGGTACCGCCAGCGGAGCGATTAACCTGACGGCAGGTACGAATACGTACATCTCCGTCGAAGTGCGTGCCGCGGACGGATCGACGAAGACGTATACCCTGTCCGTATATAGAACGGTCCCGATGCCGGCAACATTATTCTCGCTCTCGGTAAATCAGCAATGGGTAAGCGGGTTCACGTCGGGTTCGGGTACAAGCAGTTATACTGTCGTGGTAGCCAATGACGCGCAAAGCATAACGATCAACGCATCCGCTTCCGATTACATGAACACGACGGTAACGGGGACTGGGATAAAGACGCTAGCCGCGGGGAACAATTCTTTCGATGTTACGGTAACTTCGACGGACGGAACGCAAAATATTTACACGCTTAATATCGTTAGAGCGATGCTTAGCGGAATTGCGTTGGAGCGCTTAAGTTCCGACGGATTCTGGGTTTCAATGAGCAGTAGGCCTTTTGATAGTTACAGTCCACTCTCTATGGACTGGCCTCTAGCGCACGAGAGATCTAAAGTACGGTTTACTCCGCTACTCATTGACGATGGGACGGAAGTGCATGTTAATAATGAACCTTATTATGGAGGCCCGATTGAGGCCACGCTCGTAGAAGGTCCCAACAATTTCATCATCACAACCCTTGCCGCCGATGGTGAAACGAATTTGACGTATACATTGAAATTGTATCTAGATGAGGCTCAATCGATTCCAAGAACTGTTACGAGCTGGACGACGACAACGAACGTCGACTCTTCAACACCGATTGAGTGGGAATATGTCGATGTAGGAGAGAATATATTTTCCACCAAGGTGTCGGGTGACGTAAGCTCATTCACGACTACGCTGCAATTCAAGGAGAGCAGAGGAATTACTTCGGCCAAGTTGTTCCGCAAAGGCGAAAACGGTGAGGAATCCGTACCGATTGCGACATGGAACGAAAGCGGAATTTCTCAAACGATCACCGGCATAAATCCCGGCCTGAACCAATATGCGTTAAGGTTCTACAGCGGTAGTTACGACGCTGATTACTTTACGTTAAATGTGGTAAGCGGTGATGAGGATCCGATCTGGACAGCGTTCGGAAACGTTACGTTAGTGGACGAGGATCGATTCGCGCTATTGGACTCGCCAATCCGCTCGGGTGAACTGAGCTACTTCACCCAAGTAGCATCCAACGTGTCGAGAGTAAACATGGACCTTCCTGGGAAACTATACCTCGACGGCATGCCGGTTAAGCCCGTATACGATGGATCGCGACAATACATCGTTAATCTTGAGACAGACTACAATCAATACGAGGTCGTCGTCAAAGATCCGAGCGGGCAATTTGTGAAGACGTATACGTTGACGATCTTCCGCGGGGAAGAAGTACCTTCCGAATTAACGTTGAATGAAGTGCCGCCGTATATGTATGAGTTGGCATCGGGGATCGACGCAAGCATTACGAACGGTGCCGAGAGCAACGACTTTAACGCAGAGATCGGCTTCGGTGCCGACGGTGTTATGTTGGTGCTATCGCATTCGGAAGAAGCCGAGGCGAGCGTCTACTATGAAGACGCTTCGGGTACGTTCCATACTGCATCAGGTGAGGGAGATGCATTCCAAATCCCGACTGCCGTGGGTTCGACGAAAGTAACGATCGTGCTGCGCATGGGCGATCAATCTAACGTGTATCGCGTATTTATATACCGTTCTACACCGCCTTTATACGGCTTGACTTACTGGGATCTCGCGAGGGAAGACGAATCGCCGGTCAGTTGGATTCCTGCGATAGGCGTGCCGAATACATTCTACACGTTCTTGGAGGAAGGGCAATTGAACGAGATGGAGATATCGACGCAATTCTCTTTCTCTGATCTCGTAGCCTCTTATACGTTGAAGGATGAGGAGAATGTAGCTTTGGACGATAGTTCCGGCTGGTTGGTGTTGAACGGGCTTGAGCCAGGAGAGAATGCGTTCCGATTGACGGTCTTCCCCGTTGGAGAGCATTTGACGCCGTTCACGTATACGTTCGTCGTCATGACGGGAAGTTCCACAGCATTCGATACGCTTGAGTTAGAAGATGCAGAATCGACGATTACTTTTGAGCGAGTGGATAACTATACCTACACCGCGATTACAGACTCGGATTCCGCAACGATCCGGTATACCATTCCTTCGCCGAGATCGAAGGTAAACGTCGAGTCCAGTACCGTACATGCCGGCGTCGACGAGAACGCGCGAGAGATTTTCATCGGGCAACTGAACGCGGGTTGGAACGATTTTACGATCAAGATCACCGATTTGACGGGTTACTCAGAAGAAACGCTCATTAAGATATGGCGTGAAGATGGAGAAGCCTGATTCTATCGTAGATTACCTTGCGGCGATTCGCCGCAAGGTTTTTTTCGTTATTGGCACAATCGCAGATAGAATTTTGCCGCCAATTGTCGTATTGATAAAATAGTTATCGAAATTTAGTGCTCCTATCCTGTAAAATGGTAGAATAGTGGGCTGATTTTCATATATTGGTCGGGTTGCCCAGGGAATCGGTTTGAGGCGAACGCCTCGTTATCAATAGGAGGAATGGATAATGCGCAAGGGACTTATTTACTTATTAGCGATGTTGGTTCTCGCGGTGCCGCTGTTGGGGGCATTCTCGAAGGAAGCGGCTGCGGCTTCGTCGCGGGTAGCCGTTATTAAGGAGCTTAAAGGCACCGTTAAGGTGCAGAAATCTGGCGGTTCCAAGGAATTCACGGCGTTCGCCAAGATGAGCTTGAACGAAGGGGACGTGCTGTCCGTCGGCGACGGCGGATCCGCCGTGCTACAGTTCTCCAATGGCACATCCGACGACGACAAGATGACCGTCGCTTCGAACACGAAGCTAACGTTCTCCAAGCTGTCGAACAAGAAAGGAACGACCACGAAGGTCAGCATGTGGAAGGGCTCGGCATGGGTGGACGTCAAGTCGATCGCGAACGCGGACGACGAGTTCACGCTGGAGACGCCGACCGCGGTCATGGGCGTGCGGGGAACGCACTTGCTCGTTAACGTCGATCCCCTGACGGGCGCAACTCGTCTCATGGTCGCGGCCGGTATCGTTAATACGTCGACGCCTGGCAAGAGCGACAAGGCGCAGAACGTCTATCCGACGCAAAATGCCTTGATCACGGGCGGGGAAGACGAGAACGATTCGTCTGACATCACGGTCGCGCCGGCGGACCTCGAGTTGCTCATGAAGCAGAGCGAAGCGAACATCATTGAAGCGATCCTGTTAGCAGCCAAAGAGATCGTTGAAGAGAATGAAGATTACAGTAAGAAATTCGAAGAACAAGTACCTAGCGAAATCGGCGGAACGGAAGCGGATCTGGCAAGGTTCAAATCGAATACGGAGAACTTGCTCGGGGCAATCGCCGATCAGGCGGTCAAGAGCGGATTAATCGACCAAGAGCGGCTCAATAAGCTCGTCGAAGAAGTGAAGAGCCAATCCGGTTTCGACGTGGACCTGACCAAGAAGACGCTCCAGACGACCCAAGAGGAAGAACAGAAGAAGGCGAAGCAGCGGGAAGTCGAAGAACAGCAGAAGAAGGCCGCGGAAGAGAAGAAGGTCAAGGAGCAACAGGAACGCGACAAGCAAGCTGAGCTGCAACGTAAAATAGAGGAAGCTCGTTTGGCGGCTGAGAAGGCGAAGAAGGCCGCGGAAGACGAGAAGAAGCGCAAGGCGCAGGAAGCTTACGAGAAGCAATTGGATGAGGCAGGGAAGAAGCGATTCGACGATGATAAGAAGCAGCGCCAGCAAGAACAGAGCGCGGCTACTTCGACCGCTACGGCAACGGCCACCTCGACATCGACTACGCCGCCGGTGCAGTCGAACAACGCGAACTTGAGCGGCTTGAGCTTGACGGAGCCGGGTTCGAGCTTGAACTTGATTACGTTCAGCTCGGCGGACACGTATACAGTTAACGTTAGTAATACGACGGCCGAAGTAGCGATCAAATCGACGGTTGCGCATTCCGGTGCGACGGTCAAGGTCAACGGACAATCGGCTTCGAGCGGCATCGATAAGTTGGTCACGCTTAATGCCTCCGGGACGTCCGCAGGAACCGTCACAACCATTCCGGTACTCGTTACCGCGCAGAACGGCACGACGAAAACGTATACGATCGTCGTGAACCGCGCGGCAAGCTTGTTGACGGGAACGGTCTTTATTCAAGGACTCGGCGTAGGGAACTTCCGACCGGATCAGGGCGTGTATAACTTGTCCGGAATTAACAGCGAGACGCTCGAGATGAGCTTAGGTCAATTGCCGGCCGGCGTTAGCGTATCGCTTCATGTTAATGGACAGACTGTGCCATATAGCTCAGGCAAAAATTATGTTCCTCTCGCCCAGGCCAGCAATTTAATCATGATAACCGTAACAAGTACGAGTCTTAATATCGTTCAGATCTATACGATTAGCGTAACGCATGGATTATCGAACGATGCGAGCTTGTCCGTTGTCGCAATTAATGAAGGTTACTTGACACCGGTCAATGGCAACTATGAGGTGACAGTCGATTCGGATATCATTAGTGCGTATATCCTCGCGTCGAAGCAATACGAAGGCGCGACGGTCGTCGTTAAGAAGGGCGCAACCATCGTATCTGCAAACGAACTATCGCTTGAATTTGGCGAGAACGTATTCAAGATTATCGTTACTGCTCCTGACGGAGTAACAACACGAACTTATACGCTGACAATAACGCGGGTTATTTCAATTCCGAATAGCGTCACGAGTTGGTCTGTCCAGGAGTCGTTAAATGGAGCGGCTCCGAAGCGGATATATGAAGGCGAAGATGAGGTTGGTCGTCCGAAATACGAATATTCGGTTGCAGTTGAGGAAGAAACGGATTCGGTGCATTTAAACATGCTGTTTGAAGTTGGAGAGTTAGAACCCGAGTGGGTTAAAATTTATGATCAAGGCGCAACCGAGTTGTTCTCTTATACGGCAAGCGAAGAAGAAAATATCGTAGTATCTAACTTTGCGATACCGTTGGAAGCCGATGGCGCATATACGAGGTTCTTTATTAATTATCAGATGCGAGGCGAAGAGTCGTATTCGAGCATTGAATTCACAGTATTAAGAGGAGATCCGGGGGAGTATGCGTTCAACCTAACCGGTGTCTCCGCAAGTTACGGAGAATATAACTTCGCTGATGGCGTTGCCTATGGCGAAAATAGTTACTTCATTATGATGGATAAGGACGCGCTTGCATATGACAGCTTTGTTATCGCTCCTATGACCGAACATGCGGATGTTTATCAATGGTTAGACGGAGTAAGGACGAAGCTTGGTTATGGTTATATGGGCTTCGAGCCGATGGACATTGTAGATGGATGGAATGACTTCGATATCGATGTTTGGGACTACTCGTTGCAGCAATATAGAACTTACGAGCTTCATGTCTACTACGGCGAGGGCATTCCCGAGCCGTTCAATGGGCTTACGTTCGAAGCTAAGGACAATACGTTAATTGGCGAATCTTCCAGTAATGCATCGCGCTGGTATTTGGAACTAGAAGGGGCAAGCCCAGCAGTAAGTCTTAAGCTATCCGGGGCGGAGCTGCCGAGCAACATTGCACTAGAGGGCGTATATACCGGTTATGATGGCTTGAGCGAAAGTTTGGCACCTGATGGGGACGGTTATTACTCGCTAAATCCTGAGTCGAGAGAAGGAACGATCCGCTTCGTATTCGCAACGAATGGTCGCGAGTTCGTATACACGATCGAGGTAGTGTCTGCAATTCCGTTAACGATCGATTCGGCTACACTTTACGATAGAACTACTTTCGGAATGTCGCATGTGACGACCTTATATTCGAATCAATTCGACAATATGAATATCGCTAACTACGAACTGCCACACGGCATTGATTATGTTATTTTGAAACCTATGCTCTCTTACGATGATTCGAAATTGTCCGTATCAGTCGATGGAATTCCGATGTACTATTTTAATAATGAACCCAGAGGCTCGGCGGAACGCATCGAAGTCGGGAATGACGGAAAATCGATAGATATCGTCATTAGGTCGCCTTCTGGGATTCGCAGCGCTACGTACATTGTGAATCTGACACGCACGCCAGCGATTCCTGGTAGTTTGTCATCTGTTTACATCATGGGAGGTATCGGCTCTAATCCATCATTGCTTGATTTCGCAGCGCCTGCAGCTTTAAAAGTAGGTGAAACTGCATACTTTTCAAGCTATCGTGGCAATGGACCGGTAAATTTAATATTAACTGCTTTTCCATCTTCGAATACTCCCAATATCGAAGTGTATCTGGACCATTCGTCCGAGACACTGACGTTAAGCGGAGGGTATTATCAGCTTACTGAATTAGCTACGGGCTGGCATGCGATAGACATTTACGTATATGACTCGCATAATAGTAACTCAACGCACTACACGTACAACCTCTGGATCGGAGAAAATCCTCCAGAAGCGTTTGATATTGATGGTTTTTATGCCATAGACGGATTCGATGCTTTAGTTGACTTCAGTCCTGTGTCCGGTTCGAATATATGGAGAGCCGAGGTCGTGCCCGATGCGGAGATGGTGTTCCTGAACGAAGGGGACGGTTATATGGATCCGAACACTAGCATTCAAAAAATCGTCTTAACTAATGGGACCGAGGCTCAGTACGAGGATAATATGTTTGAAATTGTGTTGGATGAGGACGGGATTACCGAAGCGCAAATGTGGCTCGAGAACGATGGACAGATTTTCGTCATACCGCTCGAGTTCGAAGAGATAGGAACCACGCCGATCCATGTTACAGGAATGAATTCTTGGAAAGCAGTCAGCATGGATCCCATAAGTTGGCAATACAGCTCTGCTTATCGATTCTATACGGAATTGGAGCTTAACGAAACCGAGTTGACCAATGGAATTATACTCGACTTGGTTCCCGAGTCCGGTTACGAGATCAGTTACGCCGGGGGCGTAATTGATCCAGGTACTGGACTATGGACAGGACTTAGTAACGGATTGAATACCCTTGAAGTGACGATCAAACGAGGGAACGAGTGGGATACTACTTATACGTTCAATGCGATCGTAAATGAGAATGAAGCTTCATCCATAATGGTTGGTAGCACTCGAATTGCCGGTATTCGTCTTGGCGATGATATTTACTTCTCTACCAACGATGATACGATTGAAACGGCAACATTTACCTACCTTGAGGGAGATAATTCCGTTACGCGAAGTATAAGCAAACCGGCAGGCAGTGATCAGAAGGTTGAAGATGTAATAGCAACGGATATGTTCGGCAGGCCAATCGCAGTGTCTGTTCACGTCCTCTTCGGTCTTCTCAATGATCTGAACATGAATGTAGGTGGATCTGTTTCTATGGATGGCCAAGGATTAGAGTCAGTCAGCACTGATCCGCGACCAGGATGGAATTTCGTTCATAGCAATCCAGCGGGGATGCTATACATGTCATTTAATGCCCCATTTGGTGGTTCGCTATCTCTCTACGACATCAATGGCGATACCTTGACTCCGACGAACGTATCCGGCACGAGTTATACATGGGAAGATGTCCCGCTTGTGGGAGGTAAGCGTCAGTTCGTCATGCTGATTTCGAGCGGCGTCAACACATCGGCTGCCTTCCTAAACATTGTCCCAGATACAAACTAGCACAAAAAAACGAGACCAAGCAGGCATAACCTGCAAGGTCTCGTTTTTTTGCATTACTCCAACCCCAACCTAATCTCAATCCCGAACGGATCGCGCAAGCTCCAAGCGCCGTCCCGCTCCTCGACCTCCACGCCTGCACCTTTCACTCGTCCAACCACTTCCTCAAGATCCGCCGCCGAAGGAAGCACGACCTTGAAGTAATCCAGCCCGGTCGCGTTGGCCGGAGGCCGAGGCGCGCCGACGCCGGCCCAGACGTTGAGGCCGATGTGGTGGTGGTAACCGCCGGCGGAGATGAACAGGGCGCGCATCATGCGCGACATGTCGGCCGCCATGCCCCAGCCGAGCAGACCGCAGTAGAACTCCCGAGCCTTCTCCAGATCGCCGATATGAAGGTGGATATGTCCCATGATCGTCTCGGGAGGCAGCCCTTGCCACGGTTCGTTTTCTGCTTCGCGAAGGATGCCCGGAATGTCCAGCGGGTCGGACGCCATTTTCACATTGTCGCCGTCCCAATCCCACGTCTCCCGCGGCCTGTCGCGATAGATCTCGATGCCGTTGCCCTCGGGATCGGACAAGTACAGCGCTTCGCTCACGAGATGGTCCGCTTGACCGATCCGAACGCCATGCTCGGCCAACCTTCGTAACGACAAGCCAAGTTGCTTACGGCTAGGCACGAGAATCGCAAAATGGTACAGCCCCGTCGTAGAGCGCTCCGGCAACGTGATCGCGTTCGGCAGCTCTTCGAGCACGAGCAACGCCCGTTCACCGTCCACGGTCAGCTCCGCCCGAGTGCTATCCCGGTTCAACACTTGAAGTCCAATGACGTCCGTATAGAAATTAACGAGGTTCGCAAGGTTGCGCACCTTCAGTTTCACTTCGCCCAGCATGGTCGCGGCAGGTAAGGAATAGGCCATATTATCGAACCCTCCGATCGGATATTTAATAACTTTATGTAAGTAACTATACCAAATTAATATCGTGCGTGCAACCGCTTCGAGTGAATGTCTACCCGAGAGGGTATCATGTTACAATAGGGAAAAGTTAGGATGTCGCATAGGACGGAGGCGCGAAACATGTCGCAACAGCAGCAACGGCAATTACAACGAGAGCAACAACCGATTATCCGATTCGACCGCATCAGCAAGCGATACGACGACGGCACGACGGTGCTTAACGATGTCAGCTTCGAGATCGAACGAGGTAAATTTTACACGCTGCTAGGTCCGTCGGGCTGCGGGAAGACGACGATTCTGCGTCTGATCGCGGGCTTTACCCAGCCCTCCCAGGGCGACGTGATTTTCCAAGGGAAAGTCATCAACGGCGTCCCCGCGCACGAACGCAAGGTGAACACCGTATTCCAGGATTATGCTTTGTTCCCGCATCTCAATGTATACGAGAACGTGGCGTTCGGCCTGCGCGTGAAGAAGTGGAAGAAGACCGATATCGACGCGAAGGTGACGGAAGCGCTGCGCTTCGTCAACCTGAGCGGGTACGAGAACCGGGAAATCTCCGAAATGTCCGGCGGCCAACGCCAGCGCGTCGCGATCGCCCGCGCCATCGTGAACGAGCCGGAGGTACTGCTGCTCGACGAACCGCTGTCCGCGCTCGACTTGAAGCTGCGCACCGAGATGCAGTACGAGCTTCGCGAGCTGCAGCGCAGGCTCGGTATCACGTTCATCTTCGTCACGCACGATCAGGAAGAGGCGCTCGCGCTGTCGGACGAGATCTTCGTCCTGAACCAAGGGGTCATCCAACAGAGCGGTACGCCGGTCGACATCTACGACGAGCCGATCAACCGATTCGTGGCCGATTTCATCGGGGAATCGAATATCGTGCCGGGCACGATGATCGAGGACGGCGTCGTCCGGTTCGCGGGCAAGACGTTCGATTGCGTCGACGGCGGCTTCATGCCGAACGAACCGGTCGAGATCGTCATTCGTCCGGAAGACCTCGAGATTACGACGCCGGAGCTCGGCAAACTGCAGGTGAAGGTCGACAGCCAGTTGTTCCGCGGCGTTCACTACGAGATCAGCTGCAACGATGCCGCGGGCAACGAGTGGCTCGTCCACTCGACGCGCAAGGCGAACGTCGGCGATAACATCGGCTTGGGCTTCGATCCGGAAGCGATCCACGTCATGCGCTTCGGCGAATCGGAGGCGGACTTCGACCGGCGCTTGGAAGCGTATAGCGACGCAGAAGAGAACGGGGCTGATGCGCCATGACGAGGTCGAGAAATCTGTTCCTCATCCCGTACTTGGCATGGATGGTCTTGTTCGTCGTCGCGCCGATCGTGCTCATCGCTTACTATTCGCTGTTCGACGTCGACGGTCGATTCACGTTCGATAACTATACGAAGTTCCTATCGCCGGTGTACCTCCGAATGACGCTCAACTCGTTCTGGTACGCGCTGCTCATCACCGTATTCTCGCTGCTCGTCGCGTATCCGACCGCGTATTGGCTCACCCGCACGAAGCATAAGTCGCTATGGCTGCTGCTCATCATCGTGCCGAGCTGGATCAATCTTCTACTGAAGGCGTACGCGTTCATCGGCATCTTCGGCACTTATGGTTTCGCCAACAAGGTGCTCGAGTCGGTCGGCATCGGCACGCGGCAAATTTTGTTCACCGACTTCAGCTTCGTGTTCGTATCGGTCTATATTTTCATCCCTTTCATGATCTTGCCGATCTACAACGCATTAGCCGAATTGAATCCTTCGCTCATCTATGCCTCGAGGGATCTCGGAGCATCGCCCTGGACGACGTTCCGCAAAGTCGTGTTCCCGCTCACGCTCGAAGGCGTCAAGGCGGGCTGCCAAGCGGTATTCATCCCGGCGCTGTCGCTGTTCATGATTACGCGGCTTATCGCTGGCAACCGGGTCATTACGCTCGGCACGGCGATCGAGCAGCAATTCCTCGTGACGCAAGACTGGGGCATGGGCTCGGCGATCGCCGTCGTCCTCATTATCGCGATGGCCGTCATCATGATCCTGACCGGGAAGCGGAAGGGCGGTGTCGCGAATGGGTAAAAACAACGCGTGGGCCAACGCCTATCTCGTCGCCGTCTTCGTCGTCCTGTACGCGCCGATCGCGTATCTCATCTTCTACTCGTTCAACGCGGGAGGAACGATGCACGGATTCGACGGGTTCACGTTCGATTGGTACCGCGAAGTGTTCAACGACACGCGGTTGCTCATCATCGTGCTGAACACGGTCGTCATCGCGCTGCTGTCTGCGGCGATCTCGACGATTCTAGGCATCGCGGGCGCGCTCGCCATTCACCGGATTCGGCGCAACCGGCGCCGCAACGCGCTGCTCTCGATGAACAACGTGCTCATCGTCAGCCCGGACGTCATCATCGGCGCCTCGTTCCTTATCCTGTTCACGATCGCAGGCATTCAGCTCGGCTTCACGTCGGTGCTGCTGTCGCACATCGCGTTCAGCGTGCCGATCGTCGTGCTCATGGTGCTGCCGCGGCTGCAGGAGATGAGCCCATCGCTCATCGACGCGGCACGGGACCTCGGGGCGAACGGCCGGCAGGTGCTGTCCAGGGTCGTGCTTCCGTTCATCAAGCCGGGGATATTCTCCGGATTCTTCATGGCGCTCACGTATTCGCTCGACGACTTCGCGGTGACGTTCTTCGTTACGGGCAACGGCTACACGACGCTGTCCGTCGAGATCTACTCGCGGGCGCGCCAAGGCGTGTCGTTGTCGATCAACGCGCTGTCGACGCTCATCTTCCTCGTGACGATCGCGCTCGTCGTCGGCTTCTACTTCGTGAACCGCCGCAACGTCGGACGTCGCGCCAGAGTGGGGGTGCCGCAGCCATGAAGCAGCTCGTCAGGCTACTCGCCGCGGTTCTAGTCGTATCCTTCGCGCTCATGTACGTCACGTATCGGCTCAATGCTTCCGAAGGGTATTCGGGGGGCAACACGCTGACGATCTACAACTGGGGCGATTACATCGACCCGGATCTGCTAGAGGAGTTCGAGGAGCAGACCGGCATTACGGTCATCTATCAGACGTTCGATTCGAACGAAGCGATGATGACGAAGATCGAGCAGGGCGGCACGACGTTCGACATCAGCATTCCTTCGGACTACGCGATCAGCAAAATGAAGGAGGAAGGGCTGCTCGTTCCGCTCGACCATGCGAAGCTGCCGAACCTGGCGCATATCGATCCGCGCTTCATGGACTTGGCGTTCGACCCGGGCAATCAATATTCGATTCCGTATTTCTGGGGTACCGTCGGCATCGTGTTCAATCCGTCGCTCGTCGGCGATCACAAGTTCACGAGTTGGAACGAGCTGTGGGATCCGGCTTTGAAGAACGACATTCTGCTCGTGGACGGCGCGCGCGAAGTCATCGGCATGGGGCTCAACAGTCTCGGCTATTCGCTGAACGACACGAACGAGGATCACCTGCAGGAGGCAAAGCGCAAGCTGAACGTGCTGACGCCGAACGTGAAGGCGATCGTCGGCGACGAGATCAAGATGCTGCTGGCCGGAGAGGAAGCAGCGGTCGGCCTCGTCTGGTCCGGCGACGCCTCGGAGATTCTGGGGGAGAACGAAGAGCTCGATTTCGTCGTGCCGGAGGAGGGGTCGAACGTCTGGTTCGACAACATGGTCATCCCGACGACGGCGAGGAACCTCGAAGGCGCGTACGCGTTCATGAACTTCATGCTCGATCCGGAGATCGCGGCGCGCAACGCAGAATACGTCGGCTATTCGACGCCGAACGCGGCGGCGCTCGCGCTGCTGCCGGAGGATATCTCGGGGGACGAGAGGTTCTATCCGTCGCCGGAGCTGACCGACAAGCTCGAGGTGTACGACAATCTCGGGAAGCGGATGCTCGCGCACTATAACGAGCTGTTCCTAGAGTTTAAGATGCATCGGAAGTAAAGCGAAAGCATCTCCCTCGCGTCCGGAGTCGGAGCGGGGGGAGATGTTTTTTTGGGTTCGTGTATGTGCCGCAGTTCGGATTAGTCAAACTGCGTGCGTCCAAAGTAATTGCCTGCGCGCTGTAGTTCGGATTAGTCAAACTGCGAGCGTCATAAATAACTCCCGGCGCGTTGCAGTTCGGATTAGTCAAACTACGTGCGCAATAAGTAACTCTCGGCACGCCGCAGTTCGGATTAGTCAACCTGCGTGCGATATAAGTAACTCTCGGCGCGCCGCAGTTCGGATTAGTCAAACTGCGTGTGTCATAAGTAACTCTCGGCGCGCCGCAGTTCGGATTAGTCAAACTGCGTGTGTCATAAGTAACTCTCGGCGAGCCGCAGTTCGGATTAGTCAAACTGCGTGCCTCATAAGTTACTTCCGGCGCTCTGTAGTTCGGATTAGTCAAACTGCGTGCGTCATAAGTAACGCTCGTCGTGCCGCAGTTCGGATTAGTCAAACTGCGTGCCTCATAAGTTACTCCCGAAGCGCTGCAGTTAGGATTAGTCAAACTGCGTGCGTCCAAAGTAACTCCCGTCGCGCTGCAGTTTGGGTTACTCAAACTACATGCGCATAAAGTAACTCTCGGCGCGCCGCAGTTCGGATTAGTCAAACTGCGTGCGTCATAAGTAACTCTCTGCGCACTGCAGTTAGGATTAGTCAAACTGCGTGCGTCATAAGTAACTCTCGGCGCGCTGCAGTTCGGATTAGTCAAACTACGTGCACCCCAATTACCTCCCGGCACGCACTTCCCTCACTTAAACACCAGCTTCACCGGCACGACGACGTTCCTCGGCGCGTACTCGTGCACGATCTGGTCGCGCAGCAGCGATACGGCGGCCCGGGCGATCTCGCGCTCGTCCTGCCGAACGTACGAGACGTTCGGAATGTCCGGATCGTCGAACGAGACGAGCTCGACGTCCGACTCGCTCCCGATGCGATGAAGCGCCTGCGACGTGAGCCTAGCAATCTCTTCCGTCAACGTGAAGGCGGCGGTAATGTTCGGATGCGCCCGCACGAACTCGGTCACGTAATCGAGCGCGTCGTCGCTGCGCAGAATGTCGAGCGGCACGTGGCACCACAGGCTTTTATCGATGGATATCTCTTCGTCTATATACGCCTTCTCGAACCCGGTCGTCCGATCTTGGACGGCCGTATTCGCGTTCTCCGGGGAGATCAGGGCGATCTGCCGATGGCCCTTCGACAGCAGATAAGACACGGTGTCGTACGCGCCGCCATGGTTGTCTGACGTAATCGTGTACGTCTCGATGTTACGAAGATAACGGTCGATGAAGACGAACGGGAACTTGTCGAGCGACAGGCGAAGCAGCGATTCGTTGTACTTCTCGTCCTCGGTCGGGAACACGATCAACCCTTGCACGCCCGCGTCCACGAGATCGCGGATCGCCCGCGATTCCTCGGCTGCCGATTCTCGGGTAATGCTGAGCAGCATTTGGAACCCTGCTTCCTTCAAGTGAAGCTCCGTATAGTCGACCAGCTTCCGGATGACCCCGGTCTTCATCGTCGGGATAATGAAGCCGACGAGCGGAGCCGCATTCGAGACGCGCCCTGCAACCGACGAGGACGAGGCGCTGGCAAGCTCCACGTCCGCGGCGACGAACGTTCCTTTGCCTTGAATGCGAACGACGAGACCGTCGTCCGCCAGCTCCGTCAACGCATTCTTCACGGTAATCTTGCTGACCTTGAACTCGTCCATCAACTCTTGCTCGGAGGGGATGCGATCGGCGGGGCGCAGCTGTCCGGAGACGATGCGGTCCCGGATATGCTGCCCAATTTGCTTGTAGAGCGCGGTCTTTTTCTGCATGCCATCCACTCCTAATAAAAATTATGATTTTATACTCAATTGGTTATATAAATAATATTTAATACCTATTATAATCCAAATTGTAAAGCGCTTTCAACCCTTACTTTTAGGAAAACAAGGCGCTATAACCAATCTTTGAGGGGGATTATCCGAATGAAGAAAGCGCTACATTATTCTCTTGCATTGGCGCTAGCAAGCTCGATGGCGTTGGCAGGGTGCAGCTCGAACAACAACGATAACGAGGCATCTTCCGGTTCCGCGTCCGAATCTTCCAAAGCGCCTGCAGGAGCGACAACGCTCGAGTTCTGGACCTTCAACGAATTGCATCAGAAGTTCTTCGAGAGCATGACGGAGAAGTGGAACGCCGCTCATCCGGATATGACGATCAAACTGACAGCGACGACTTTCCCATACGACGACTCCCATAACAAGCTGCTGCTGGCGCTTCAATCCGGCAAGGGCGCGCCGGACCTCGCGGATATCGAGATCAGCAAGATCGGCAACTACCTGAAGGGCGATCCGCAGTTCGTCGAGTTGAACGATATCGTAGAGCCGGCCAAAGACAAACTCGTCATGTCCCGTCTCGACAACTACGCCAAGGACGGCAAGTACTACGGCATCGATTATCACGTCGGCGCGCAAGTGATCTATTACAATAAAGAAATTCTCGATCAAGCCGGCGTCAACGCCGACACGATCATCACATGGGACGACTTCGAGGCGGCAGGCAAGCTCGTGCTCGAGAAAACCGGCAAGCCGATGACGACGGTCGAGACGACGGACCAATGGTCGTACTGGCCGATGGTCGTGCAGCACGGCTCCGACTTCCTCGATAAGGACGGCAACGTGACGCTGAACGACCAAGCGAACGTCGACGTGCTGACGTATCTGCAGAAGCTCGTGAAGGAGAACGTCGCGGTAGCGGCTCCTGGCGGCTTCCACCACGCGGAAGAATATTACGGCTTCATGAACGGCGGCGGGGCCGCTTCGATCTGGATGCCGATGTGGTACATGGGCCGGTTCACGGACTACATGCCGGACCTGAAGGGCAAGATCGTCATCAAGCCGATGCCGGTGTTCAAGCAAGGCGAGATGCGCTCCTCCGGCATGGGCGGTACGGGCACGGTCATCACGAATCAGACGAAGAACGCCGAGCTGGCGAAGAAGTTCCTGGCATTCGCGAAAGTATCGAAGGAAGGCAACATCGAGATTTGGAAGCAACTCGGCTTCGATCCGATCAACACGGAAGCTTGGACCGATCCGGCGATGAGCGAAGCGAACAAGTATACCGACTACTTCGGCACGGGCGTCTTCACGTTCCTCGACAGCCTGAAGAGCGAGATCGCTCCTACGAATATCAAAGAGAGAACGCCGGCGGTGTCCGACGTCATCAAGACGAAGGCGATGTTCCAAGCGCTTAACGATCTGAAGGATCCGAAGGCCGTATTGGACGACGCGGCCGGCAGCATCAAGTAATTCATTATCGGTTGGCAGGGCTGAGCCGAAGGACCGAATCCGGGTTCTTCGGCATCGCTCATCCTGCGGCCAAAGGAGCGATTGAGCGGTATGAAATGGATGTATAACCAACGGCTCGCGCCCTACGTATTCGTGCTTCCGTTCGTGCTCTCGTTGGCGATCTTCTTCGTCTATCCGGTGTTCTCGACGTTCGTCATGAGCTTCCAGGAAGTGCTGCCGGGGCAGACGCATTTCATCGGCTGGACGAACTATAAGGATCTATGGGGTGACGATTCCTTCTATACGGCGCTCTGGAACAGCTCCAAGTACACGTTCTGGACGCTCGTCGTGCTCATCCCGCTGCCGCTCGTGCTGGCCGTGTTCCTGAACGCCAAGCGGATGAAGTGGAGCTCGTTCTTCCGTTCCGCCTTGTTCGTGCCGGCGCTCACGTCGGTCGTCGTGGCGGGCATCGTCTTCCGTCTCGCGTTCGGCTCGCTCGAAGGCTCCGTCATGAACCAGATCCGCGACCTCTTCGGCTTCGAGAAGATCAATTGGCTCGGCGACGGCTTGACCGGCATGCTCGTGCTGATCATTCTGGCGACCTGGCGCTTCCTGGGCATCAACATCGTCTACTTCCTGTCGGCGCTGCAATCCATTCCGCACGAGCTGTACGAATCCGCGGACATCGACGGCGCGAACACGTGGCAGAAGTTCCGGCGCATCACGCTGCCGCTCTTGAAGCCGATCTCGATCTACGTCATTACGATCAGCATCTACGGCGGCTATGCGATGTTCACCGAGAGCTTCATTCTGTGGAGCGGCAACCGTTCGCCGAACGACATCGGCCTGACGATGATCGGCCTGCTCTACCGTCACGGCATCGAGAAGAACAGCCTCGGTCTCGGTTCCGCGATCGGCATCGTCCTCCTAACGTTCACGATGATTCTGAACGTCATCCAATTACGCCTATTCGGCTTGTTCAAGAAGGAGGATTGAGCATGGGCATCAGACGGTTCAATCCGCAATCGATCCTTCTCGTCGCCTTGTTCCTCGTCTTGGCTGCGCTAGCCTTGTTCCCGTTCTACTGTCTGGCGCTCGCCTCGCTCAAGCCTTCCAAGGAGTTGCTGCGGTTCGGCCTGAACATCAAGCTGCAGGCGGACCTGCTCTCCTTCAACAACTATGAGTTCATCTTCTCGAAGGACGCGGCCAAGTACGTCACGTGGTATAAGAACAGCCTTGTCATCACGGTACTCTACACGGTAGGCTGCATGCTGCTGTCTTCGATGGTCGGCTACGGACTCGCGATGTACCGGTTCTTCGGCCGCAATCTCGTGTTCCTGTGCGTGCTGCTCGTCATGATGGTGCCGGTCGAGATCATCATGCTGCCGCTCTACAAGCAGATGATCGCGCTCGAGCTGATCGACTCGTTCAGCGGGGTCATCCTGCCGTTCGTCGTCTCGCCGCTGCCGATCTTCTTCTTCCGGCAGTACGCGTCCAGCTTGCCGAAGGACTTCCTCGACGCGGGAAGGATCGACGGCTGCTCGGAGTACGGCATTTTCTTCCGTATCTTCGTGCCGCTCATGACGCCGGCATTCGGCGCGATGATCATCGTGCAGGCGCTGGCCAGCTGGAACAGCTTCGTCTGGCCGCTGCTCGTGCTGAATTCGGCCGAGAAGCTGACGCTGCCGATCGGCTTGTCCAGTCTGGTGACGCCTTACGGCAACAACTACGATATCCTGATCGCCGGCTCCGTCCTCGCGATCGTTCCGATCATGATCGTGTTCGTCTTCTTCCAACGGTACTTCGTCTCGGGTCTGACGATCGGCGGAGTGAAGGGCTAACGACATACTACACATAACGATAAAAGCAGGTGACGGGATGGGAGTCCAACAATCGAAGCTAGACGGCGTGAAACCCTTGATCGAACAACGCGCGGATCCGCATATCTTCCGGCATTCCGACGGGTACTACTATTTCGCGGCTTCCGTTCCGGAATACGACCGCATCGAGATTCGCAGAGCCAAGACGCTGGAAGAGCTTCCTCATGCGAGCCCGGCCGTCATCTGGCGCAAACACGAATCGGGCTTGCTGAGCGCGAACATCTGGGCGCCCGAAATTCACCATATCGACGGCAAATGGTACGTCTATTTCGCCGCCGCCCGCACGGCCGAGACGAACGAAGGCTTGTTCGACCACCGGATGTTCGTGCTGGAGAACGGGAACGCCAATCCATTGGAAGGGGAGTGGGAGGAGAAGGGGCAAGTCCGCGCGGCGTGGGAGAGCTTCTCGCTCGACGCGACGACGTTCGAACACCGCGGCACGCGCTATTACGTGTGGGCGCAGAAGGACCCGAACATCGACGGCAATTCCAACCTGTACATCTCCAAGATGAGCAATCCATGGACGCTGACCGGCGAGCAGACGTTGCTCTCGATTCCGGAATTCGATTGGGAGATCATCGGCTTCAAGGTGAACGAAGGCGCCGCGTTCCTGCGCAAGGACGGGTTGGTGTTCCTCTCTTATTCGGCCAGCGCGACGGACTTCAACTATTGCGTCGGCTTGCTGGAAGCGGACGAGGACACCGACTTGATGGACGCCGCATCGTGGCGCAAATCCCCGGCCCCCGTCCTGACGACCGACGAGGAGCTGGGGCTGTACGGTCCCGGACATAACAGCTTCACCGTAACGGAAGACGGCGCGAACGCCGTGTTCGTCTTCCACGCGAGGACGTACAAGGAGATCGTAGGAGATCCGCTATACGACCCGAATCGGCACACTTTCGTAGCGGAGCTCCGATGGAGTAACGACGGACGGCCGGATCTACGCAGCACAGTCGCATCACTTCCGCGCCTCCGATCTTAATCGGAAGAGGGGAATGCGGTAATGGGTTCAAGCTTGCGGGCTAAATGGGGTAAAATCGTCGGATTGGCGTTAGCCGCGTTGTTCATCGTATTCGGGGAAGCCAGCGCCTTCGGGCCGAGTCTGATGTACCAGTCGCCTTCGTCAGACCCGGGGCCGGGGACGCTGTATCCCCGGGCGCTCCGGCTGCAGTACAACGGCACCGCGAACGGCACGATGCTCGCGACGTTCGAGCATTACGTGAACGGCACGCCTTCGTTCCCGATCTATCGCAGCACGGACGGCGGCGTCTCGTGGACGCACCTGTCCGAAGTGACCGATACGGTGAACGGATGGGGCCTTCGCTATCAGCCGTTCCTGTACGAACTGCCTCAGGCGATCGGCAGCATGCCGGCGGGGACGCTCTTGTGCGCGGGTAACTCGATCCCTTCGGGACTTGGCTCCACGAAGCTCGACTTGTACAAGAGCACGGACCGCGGCGTCACGTGGACGTTCGTCAGCTCGATCGCGACCGGCGGAAGGGCTGATCCGAACGGCTCGTACGACCCGGTGTGGGAGCCGTTCCTGCTCGTGGCGAACAACAAGCTCATCATGTACTATTCCGATGAACGGGATCCCGCCCACAACCAGAAGCTCGTGCACGTGACGTCGACCAACGGCACGACATGGAGCGCCGCGGTAGAAGATATCGCGCTCGCGGATTCGACCAAGCGCCCGGGCATGTCGACGGTCGCCAAGCTCGGCAACGGCAACTATATTCTGACGTACGAGTACGGCGGTTCTCCGAACGGCAACTTCGCGATCTACTATAAGATCTCTTCCAATCCGGAGAACTTCGGCGCCGCGACCGACCCGGGCACGCTGCTCAAGACGAGGGACAACGTCGTTCCGACGAGCTCGCCTTACGTCGTCTGGGTGCCGGGCACGGGACCGAACGGGACGATTGCCGTGACGACCAACTCGAGCACGGACCTGTACCTCAACTCGGAGAACGGCAACGCGAGCACCTGGACGCGGGTCGGCACCGTCGTTCCGCAAGGCTACAGCCGCGCGCTCGTGCCGCTGGCCGACAACCATAGCCTGCTCATCCTGACCGGCGGTCCGCTCGGCAGCGGGCATAACGCGGTCCGCTACGGCAGCATCGATCTCGGAGACGCGGCGCTCATCCGCCAGTGGGAGTCGAACCGGTATCCGGGGTACTACGTCCGGCACTATAACTTCGCGGGACGCATCGACGCGAACCCGTCGCCGGTCAACGACTCGAGGTTCCGGATGGTGCCGGGGCTCGCGGACGCGGGAGGCGTCTCGTTCGAATCGGTCAACTTCCCGGGCTATTATCTGAGACACTACAACTACGTTCTGCAATTGGCTCGCAACGACGGTTCGACCGTGTTCAAGCAGGACGCGACGTTCTACCAGACGGCCGGCCTCGCCAATTCGGCGCAAGTCTCGTTCCGCTCGTACAACTTCCCGACCTACTACATCAGGCAATCAAGCTACTTGCTGCGGATCGATCCGATCGGAACGGCAACGGCGGATAAGCAAGACGCCACGTTCATTCTGCACTAAGCTTTCGGTACGCGCGCTCCGGGCCGCCTCTGGCCCGGGGCGTTTTTTTTTCGCGTTCGCGCGAAGGTTGTCCTTGAGAGATTTGGGTTAATACTAGTGTTGTATGGCATGATGCGAATCGAATTGCATACAGTAGGGTTGTCTAGCACGAGAAGGAGGGGTACATATGAAAGGTTCCGCGAAAATATGGCTGATCGTCGGCGCGATCGCGGTGGTCGTCGTTCTGTCGGCGGTTACGTCGTACAACAAGCTCGTCAGCGCGGATACGGCGGCGGACAACGCGTTCGCGAACATCGATACGAACCTGCAGCGCCGGGAAGACCTCATTCCGAATCTGGTGAATACGGTCAAAGGCTACGCCGCGCACGAGAAGGAAGTATTCCAAGCGATAGCTGACGCCCGCAGCAAGCTGGCCGGCGCGAGCACGCCGGAACAGGTGTCCGAAGCGAATTCGCAGTTGGAGGGAGCGCTCTCCCGCTTGCTCGTCATCGTCGAGAACTATCCGACGCTGAAGGCGGATACCCAATTCTCGAAGCTGACGGACGAATTGGCCGGTACGGAGAACCGGATCGCGATCGCGCGCAAAGACTACAACGACGCCGTCACCAACTATAATACGCGGATCAAGAAGTTTCCGGCGGCAATCTACGCGGGCATGTTCGGCTTCGAGAAGAAGGCGTTGTTCAAGGCGGCGCCCGGCGCGGAAACCGTACCCGAAGTGAACTTCTGATGCGGCGGGCCGCGCGATATGGAGGGCGCCGCGCCGGCTGGTTGCTGCTCGCGGCTCTGTGGCTGCTTGCGTCGGCGGCGTTCGCGGGCGAGTCATCGGCGCAAACCGCGGATCCCCGCTACGGCGTCTACGTCGTCGACGAGGCGAACGTCATCTCCGCGGAGACGAAGGAGCGGCTTTACCGCCGGGCGGCATGGCTGCAGGAGAAGACCGGATCGGCGCAGATCGGCGTCGTTACCGTTCCGTCGTTGGAAGGTACGACGCTGGAGCAACTCGCGGTGGACACGTTCCGCAAGCTGGGCCTCGGCAGTAGCAAGCGCAACGACGGCGTGCTGCTGCTCTATTCGGCCGTGGACGGCCACGTAAGGATCGAAGTCGGCTACGGGCTCGAAGGACGCATTCCGGACGGCAAGGCCGGCGCGATTCTCGATCAATATTTCGTCCCGAATCGGGACGCCGCCAGATTCGACGACGCGTTCTCGCAGACGCAGAGCGCGCTCATCGTGGAGATCGCCGCCGAATACGGCATCGACGCGACGGGCAACGTCGAGAGCGTCGAGCCGCTTCGGCCGGGCGCGGACGGCGGCGGGAGCTGGTATTCGGACATGCCGTTCTGGATGAAGGCCGTTCTGGGTATCGGCGTCGTGTTCCTCATCGCGATCGACTTCAAGTTCACCGGAGGAGCGGTTACGTGGGCGATTCTCAGCATGTTCGGCCGACGGGGCGGCGGAGGCGGAGGGCGCGGCGGCGCGCGAGGCGGGGGCGGTTCGTCGGGAGGCGGCGGGGCGAGCAGATAGCGGATAGGTACAAGTCAGGCGCGGGTTTCGCCGATTAGGGCGAGCCCGTGCTTTTTTTCGTGGCACGGAATGGGGCGAGACGAGGGAATCACGGGCATAGAAAGGGAATCTAGCGTTTTTTGTCGAATACCTAAGAGGATAGAGAAAGTCGAACCGAATAGGTGTATCGATGAGAAAAAACTTATGGATTATCGCGGTCGTCTTCGTGGCCGCGTTCGTTCTTCGATTAATATGGACCAACGAGTCGGTTAAAGGGGTGCCGCAGGCGGAAGCGGGCGTGCTCGACTTGTCGGGTTGGAATCGCGACGAGCACGAGATCGTTCCGCTGCGGGGCAAGTGGGCGTTCTACCCCGGCGTGCTGCTCGAACCCGGGCAGCCGTTGCCAGGCGACGACGGCGCCCGGTACGTGAGCGTGCCCGGCAAGTTCGATAACGCGGTCGGGGAAGATCGCCCGACCGCTTTCGGCTTCGGCACGTATCGGCTTGAGATCAAGCTGCCCGACGGCGAGCCCCGCGATTATAGCTTGCGGGTGCAGCGCATCCGCACCGCTTATAAGCTGTTCGCCGACGGCAAGCTGATCGCGCAGCGCGGCGAGCCGGGCGTCGATGCGAAGAGCACGACTCCGATCGTCGTTCCGCTCACGGCCCGGCTGACGACCGGCGGCGATTCCGTCGAGCTGCTCATTCAAGCGTCGAATTTCCACTATGCCAGGTTAGGCGGTATTTTCGAAGATATCCGGCTCGGCGATCCGGCCGCGATCGAGCGCCAGACGCAGCTCGTAATCGCGGGCAATAACCTGCTCATGGGCTTCTACCTCGTGAACGGGATCTATTTCCTGGCGCTGTTCTTGTTCCGCAAGAGGAACAAGGAACTGCTCTACTTCGGCATCCTGTTCTGGATGATGCTGTTGTTCTGGTCGGTGCAAGGCGAACGCTTGTTGTTCATCCTGCTCCCTTGGGTGACTTACAATTGGCAAACGAAGCTGCAGATGCTGTCTTCGCTGGGCACGTTCCTGTCGATGCTGCTGTTCGTGAAGGAGATGTTCCCTAACATCGCTCGGCCGCGAGCCGTCAAGCTGGCCTGTTGGGTCGTGGCGGGCGGGGCGCTGGTCGTGGTCTCGACGGACGTGCGCTTCTTCTCGAGGCTCGAATCGCTAGGCATCGCCTTCGATACGGTCGTCTTCTTCTACGCGCTGTACATTCTCGTTCGCGCGGCGGGCAGAAGCAGCGAGCCGGGGCACGCGAACATCTTCGTCGCGGCGATGTGCGTCTTCTCCGAGGCTCTCATGCAAGCCATCGTTTATCTAGGCATCATGCACGTCGCCGAGCCGTTCCCGCTCGAGCGTCTCGTCTTCGTGCTTAGCATGGCGACGCTGCTGGCCAGACGGTTCTTCTCCAACATGGAGCAGGTCGAGGTGCTGTCGAAGCAACTGATCGTCAAGGACAGGCTGAAGGACGATTTCCTCGCGAATACGTCGCAGGAAATTCGGACGCCGCTGCAAGGGATGATCAATCTCGCGCAGTTGATGATCGAAGAAGATTCGTTGAAGGATCAGCGCCAAGCCGAGAGGCTGCAATTGATGGTGACGACAGGCAGGCGACTGGCCCAGCAGCTTAACGATATGCTGGATCTGACCAAGCTGAACGACGGGGATATCGAGCTTCGGCTTCATCCCGTAGACCTCAGCATGGCGATTAACGGCGCGTTGGAAGTCATGCGCTATATGGCGGGCGGTCGGGAAATCCGCTTCGAGAATCAGACGAAGGCCGGACTTCCCTACGCGATGGCGGACGATCAGCGGGTGCTGCAGATTCTGTTCAATCTGCTGCATCACGCGGTCAAGAGCGGCGCGGAAGGGACCGTAACCGTCACCGCGGAGCGCGCGCCGGAGCATAATGCCGCGACCGTGACCGTCGGCGCCGTCAAGAGCGGTTCGGGCTTCGACGAGGAGGTAGGATCCGAGGACTCGGCCGTCTCCGACGTCGGGCTCGATATCAGCCGCAAGCTGGCGGAGATGCACGGCGGTCGATTCGCCGTCCTGCGGCCGACGTCGAACGAGCTCGCGTTTGTCTTCACGTTGCCGCTCGCCGAAGCGGCGGACAGAACGGCGTCGACGACGTTCGGCGAGGAGGTCGCGGCCGGGCTGCAGCGGCAGCCCGCTCCGCCTCCCCGGACGGAGAAGCGCGGCGCGGCCGCGAAGACCGGGGCTCCGCGCGTGCTCGTCGTCGAAGACGACCCCGTCACGCTTCAGATCATGCAGGACATTCTGTCCCAAGAAGGACTGGATGTCGTCGTGGCGGCGGACGGTCTGGAAGGGCTGAAGGCATGGGAACGCGAGGCGGAATGGGACTTGGTCGTCCTGAACGTCATGCTGCCGCGGCTATCGGGATACGATCTGTGCCGCGCTATTCGCGAGCGCCATTCGTTCTACGACTTGCCGGTCCTGTTCCTCACGTCGCGGCATCAGCCGGCCGACCTGCTCGTCGGCTACAATGCGGGCGCGAACGATTACGTCATTCAGCCGCTTAACGACTCCGAATTCAGGGCGCGCGCCCGGACGCTGCTTCGGATGAAGCAATCGATACGCGATCGGCTCCATATGGAGATGGCGCTCATTCAGGCGCAGATCAAGCCGCATTTTCTATACAACACTCTCAATACGATCGCCAGCTTAAGCGAGATCGATCCCGAGCGGACGCGGGAGCTGCTGAACGACTTCGGCAGTTACTTGCGGAGCAGCTTCGACCTGCGCAACCTGGACCGGTTCGTTCCCTTCTCCAAAGAATGGGCGCTCGTCCATTCGTACTTGCAGATCGAACAAGCGCGCTTCGGCACGCGGATGAGCTTGTCCATGAAGCTTCCGGACAATCCGAGCTTCCATCTGCCGCCGCTTACCATTCAACCGATCGTGGAGAACGCGCTTCGGCACGGCATTCTGACGAGGTTCGAGGGAGGACATCTTCAGATCGAGGTGTCGGAAGAAGCGGACGGCTATACGATCGCCGTGCGGGATAACGGCGTCGGGTTTCCGCCGGAGAAGATCGAGCCGGTGCTGTCCGGCACTTATCGCGGCGGGATCGGTCTCGTGAACGTGCATCAGCGGCTGATGAACGCGTACGGAGCCGGTCTCGCGATTACGAGCGTCGCGGGCGAGGGCACGGAAGTGCGCCTGCGGATACCGCTCAAGAAGGAGGAGCAACGATGAGAGCTATCGTCGTGGACGACGAATACTTGGCATTGGAGAGCATGACGCGCTTGCTGCAGCGGTTCGAAGTGACCGTCGCCGGCGCGTTCCAGGATCCTCGGGAGGCGTTGAAGCGACAACGGTCCGCGGACGCGGACGTCGCCTTCGTCGATATCGAGATGCCCGAGCTGAACGGGCTGGAATTGGCGGCCCGGCTGCAGGCGGAGCAGCCCGGCATGCAGATCGTCTTCGTGACCGCTTACGAGCAATACGCGATCGAGGCGTTCGAGCTGGCGGCGATCGACTACTTGCTGAAGCCGATTCAGCTGAAGCGGCTCGAGACGACGATCCAACGGCTGCGCGCGAGGCGCGCCGAGCCCGCGCCGGAGCCGGCCCCGTCCGCGTTGCCGACGATATGCTTCTTCCACCACCTGAGCTTCCAGGACGCCGAGGGTCATCCGCTCGCGATTACGTGGCGCACGACGAAGGCGCGCGAGCTGCTCGCCTACTTGATCCACTCCGGCGACAAGACGCCGAGCAAGGAAGAGCTGCTCGACCGGATATGGCCGGACGTCGATCCGGATAAGTCGGTTACGCATCTGCATACGACGATCTATCAAGTACGCCAATCGATGAAGCAGATGCGAATTCCGCTCAGCCTCCATTATAAGGAAGGCCGCTACCATATCGAGCTTGGAGGGACGCAGGTGGACGCGCCGCTATGGGAGAAGTCGCTGCGCGAAGCCGCGGAGGCGGATGACGTCGCGGCCTCGAATCATCTGTTGACGCACGGCTATCGGGGAGATTATCTGGGAACGGAAGATTACATGTGGGCCGATGCGGAACGGGAACGGCTGCGGGCGCTATGGCTGGATAACGCGCTCAAGACGGCCGCGCGCTTGGAGGCGTCCGATGCGTCCGGCGATGCGATCACGCTCTATCAGCAGATCCAACAGCGCTATCCGGAGAACGAGGAGTGCTACTTCGGCCTCATGAGACTGTACGGCAAGCTCGGCAACGGCACGGAGGTACACCAACAATACGCCAAGCTGGTCGCGATGCTCGAGGAGGACTTCGACGCGGAGCCGAGCGACGATGTCGCGCGCTGGTACGCGCATTGGAACGAACGCAAGCAGGGGTAACCGAGCCGTTCCGGACGACGGCTTCCAGAATGTTCAGAATTTGCTCAGCGTTGTCGGATATGATCGAACTATGGACAAGGGTCGATCCGACTTTCGCGCAAGCGAAGCTGTCCGTTCGGGAGGTTACGGCAATGGCAAAAATCATGATCGTAGACGATGCCGCGTTCCTGCGCGCGATGTTGAAGGATATATTGGTGCAAGCGGGTCACGAGGTCGTGACCGAGGCCGGCAACGGCAAAGAAGCGATCGAGCGTTACATGGCGTTCAAGCCGGACGTCGTGACGATGGACATTACGATGCCGATCATGGAAGGCGTGGAAGCGGTCAAGGAAATTCGCCGGATCGATCCGAAGGCGAACATCGTCATGTGCTCGGCGGTCGGCCAGAAGCATCTCATCATCGAGGCCATTCAGAACGGGGCCAAGGATTTCATTATCAAGCCGTTCCACTCCACGCGCGTGCTGGAAGCCGTGTCGAAGGCGTTAAGCTCGTGACGCGCGCCCAATAGACGTTGCTTACTCGCGTTACTCTCTCTACTCCGACACGTGCGTTCTGCGATATTCGCCGGGGGTTCTTCCGATCGTCCGCTTGAAGACGGTCAGGAAGGAGCCGACGTCCCGGTAGCCGACCCGCTCGGAGATTGCCGATATGGATAGCTGCGTCCCGCTTAACAGGGCGCAGCTTTTTTGCATGCGCCGGAACTGAACGTACCGGTGGAACGACTGCTCCGTATGCCGTAGGAACAGCCGCTGCAGATGCCGCTCGCTCCAACGGCTGATCAGCGCGATCCGCGCCAGCGTCAGCTCGCCGTCCAGATGCCGTTCGACGTAATCGAGCACGGCGGAGAACGCGTCGAGCTTCTTGCTCTCCGGCTTCTGCGGATGCCGTTTCGCGCGGTATACGGAGATGAGCAGTTGGACGAGAAGCGCGTACATATAGTCCGCGGAGCCTTCGCGGGCGATCGCGAATTCCCGGTGCAAGCCGTCGAACAGCTGCCCGATCGCTTCGCCGACTTCCGGCAAGGAGAAGTAGCCGGCGCCGCCGTCCGCGAGCGACGCCAAGAAGCGGCGAACGTCCGGGTCCGATAGGAACAGAGGCAGCCGTTCGAACAAGCTCGGGTGGACGAGGCAATTGCAGACGAAGAGCGGCTGCCTCTTCGTGTCCGCGGAAGACGGCCGGAATACGTGGGGCACGCCGATCGGAATGAAGAACAGCTGTCCTTTGCGAACGGGATGCACTTCTCCGCCGATGTGATGATAGCCGGTGCCTTCGACGACGTAGGTGAATTCGAGGAAGTCGTGATCGTGCGGCGTGGAGGTGAAGCCTTCCGGCACCCGGTTGACGTACAGGAGCAGGTCGTCGCGAAAATACGTTTCCCCGCGGTACGTCTCCGTGCGCGACTTCACGCGTTGTTGCGGCGCGGCGTCCGTCATGATCGATACCTCCTTCTTTCGGCGTTTCATTTTCGTATAGGCGCGATGTCCATTTTACCATAGTAAAGTGTCCGTTATGCCGCTAATCGTGCAAGCGGATTCATTATATCATAGGACGTATCAAGCGATAAGAGAGGCGATCATTCATGTTGACTATCGAAGCGTTACGGTGCGAGTATATGCGCAACCCGATCGGGATCGGCGTCCGGAATCCGAGAATAAGCTGGAAGCTGAAGTCGGAGGAACGGGGCGTGCTGCAATCGGCTTACCGGATCGAGGTGGCGGGCGATCCGAGCTTCGCGTCCGCCTTGTGGGATTCCGGCGAAGTGAGCTCCTCGCGGTCCGTGCACGTCGAGCTGTCCGGCCTGCGGACGGAATCGTTCCGTCGCTACTACTACCGCGTGAAGGTATGGGATGCGAACGGCCGGAGCACCGATTGGTCTTCCGAGACCGCGTTCTGGGAGATGGGCGTGCTCGAGCCGGCGCAATGGCAGGCGCAGTGGATCGTGGCGCCGGCAGGCGAGGATGCGGATGCCGAGCGGGTCCCGATGCTGCGCCGATCGTTCGCCGTGAAGGGCGACGTACGGGAAGCGCGCATCTACGCGACGGCGCTCGGCTTGTACGAGCTGGAGCTGAACGGCCGCCGCGTGGGAGACGGATATTTCGCGCCGGGATGGACGAGCTATAAGCATCGGCTGCAGGTGCAGGCGTATGACGCGACGGATCTGTTGCGGACCGGCGATAACGCGATCGGCGCATACCTCGGCAAAGGCTGGTTCTCGGGCAATCTGGCTTGGAACGATCACAAGAACTTGTATGGGAATCGGCAGGCGCTGTTCGCCGAGCTGCATGTCCGGTATGCGGACGGAACCGTCGAGGTAATCGCGACCGACGATCGCTGGCGCGTAACGGGCAGTCCGATGCTCCTGTCGGAAATCTATCACGGCGAGACGTACGACGCCCGCTTGGAGCAGCCGGGCTGGAGCGAGCCGGGCTTCGACGACCAAGCGTGGCTGCCGGTCGAGACGATCTCGTATCCGCTCGAGACGCTCGTCGCCCAAGAGAACGAGCCGGTGCGCAAGACGCAAGAGATCGCGCCGGTCGCGCTCATCCGCACGCCGAGCGGCGAGACCGTCATCGACTTCGGCCAGAACATGGTCGGCTGGGTCCGTTTCTCCGTTGAAGGGGAAGCGGGCCGAGTGGTCGAGCTCCACCATGCGGAAGTGCTCGACCGGGACGGCAACTTCTACACCGATAATCTTCGCGCCGCGAAGCAGACGATCCGTTACACGCTTAAGGGAACGGGAGCGCCGGAGACGTACGAGCCGCGGTTCACGTTCCAAGGGTTCCGTTATATCCGGTTGACCGGTTTCGGTCCCGAGATCGATCTGTCCCGATTCGCTGGCGTCGTGCTTCACTCCGATATGGAAGCGACGGGATCGTTCGAATGCTCGGATCCGCTCGTGAATCAGTTGCAGCGCAATATCGAGTGGGGGCTCAGAGGCAACTTCCTCGACGTGCCGACCGATTGCCCGCAGCGCGACGAGAGGCTCGGCTGGACCGGCGACGCGCAGATGTTCATCCGGACGGCGGCGTACTTGCGCGGCGTGGCGCCGTTCTTCGCGAAGTGGTCGCGGGACTTGGCGGCGGATCAACGCGAGGACGGCGGCGTGCCGTTCGTCGTGCCGCACGTTCTCGACGGCGGTTCCTATTCGTCGGCGGCTTGGGGCGACGCGGCCGTCATCGTTCCGTGGACGATCTATCTGACGTACGGGGATACGCGGATCTTGGAAGAACAGTACGACAGCATGACGGCATGGGTCTCCTATATTCGCGCTCAAGGCGACAATGAATACTTGTGGAACACGGGCTTCCACTTCGGCGACTGGCTCGGGCTCGATTCGCAGCCCGATTCGTATATCGGCGCGACGGACCGGGCATACATCGCGACGGCGTTCTACGCGTACTCCGTCTCGCTCGTGCAGAAGACGGCCGCCGTGCTCGGCAAGGACGACGACGCGAGGAAGTACGCGGAGCTGTACGCGAACATCTTGAAGGCGTTCACGGCCGAATTCGTCACGTCGACCGGCAGACTGGCGGCGCCGACGCAAACGGGCTTCGTGCTGGGGCTCATGTTCGGCTTGCTGGAAGGCGTCGCGAAGGAACGGGCGATCGCCAAGCTGATCGAGCTGCTCGAGGATAGCAAGCACCATCTGACGACGGGTTTCGTCGGTACCCCGTATCTGAACCACGTGCTGAGCGACAACGGACATAACGGCGCGGCTTACAAGCTGCTGCTGCAGCAAGATTATCCATCGTGGCTGTATCCGGTGACGAAGGGCGCGACGACGATCTGGGAGCATTGGGACGGCATCAAGCCGGACGGCAGCTTCTGGAGCAAGGACATGAACTCCTTCAACCACTACGCGTACGGCGCGATCGGCGATTGGCTGTACCGGAGCGTGGCGGGCATCGACACGGACGAAGCGTCTCCGGGCTACAAGCATATGATTGTCCGACCGCGGCCGGAGGAAGGGCTGACTTGGGCGGAAGCGCGCCTGACGACGATGTACGGGGAAGTCCGTTCGTATTGGAACAAAGGCACGGGCGAACAGATGGAGCAGCAGGCGACCATTCCGCCGAACGCGACGGCAACCGTCGTCTTGCCGGGGGCGAAGCTCGACCGCGTGACGGAGAGCGGCGAGCCGCTCTCTCTCGCGGCGGGGATCGCGTCTGCGGCGGAAGACGAGCACGGCGTCGTGCTGAAGGTCGGATCCGGCAATTACTCGTTCCAGTGGTAACGGCGGCACGCGAGAGCGCAGGTTAGGCGATAGCTGTCAATTCCGCATAAGAAAACGGCTTCATTCGAGGATGGACACGGCGCGCAAAGTATGACACCATCAGATCAGAATACGAGACGAAGGTGGTCATGGGCGTGTCCGATAAACTGGCATTGAATCGCTTATTCACGGATCATATGGTATTGCAAAGAGACCGGAGCGTTCCGGTCTGGGGAACGGGCGCGGACGGCGTCGAGGTAACGGTGCGTTGCCAAGACGTCTCCGCGCGAACGGTCGTACGGAACGGAGAATGGAAAGTCAGCCTGCCGGCGTTGCATGCCGGCGGGCCTTTCGAGTTGGTCGCGGAAGGCGGCGAAGACCGGATCGTCCTTCGCGACGTCCTTGTCGGCGACGTCTGGCTCGCGGGCGGCCAATCGAACATGGAGTGGCGAATCGCGGTTTCGGCGAATCCGGAACGGGAGGTTGCCGAGGCCGATTGGCCGACGCTGCGCTTCTACGATGTGCCGCGCGTCGCTTACGATGACGGACAAGCGCACGCGGGCGCATGGACCGTCTGCACGCCGGAGACGGCGAGCGAGATATCGGCGGTCGGGTACCACTTCGCCAGGACGCTTATCGGGGCTCTTGACGTGCCGATCGGCATCATCGGCTGCAACTGGGGCGGTACGTCCGCATCTTGCTGGGTGCCGGAGGAATCGATCGCGGGCGATCCCGATCTGCGCGTCTATCTCGACGAGTACCGGGGGACGATCGCCGCGCAGGGTCCGGGGGACGTCGAGCGCCTCGAAGCGGAATATCAAGCGCAGGTCGACGAGTTCGTGAGGAAGGAGCAAGCCGGTTATAAGGGCGAGGAGCTTGGCTACTTCCCGTGGCCGCCGCCGATGAGCGAGCGCAGCTTCCTGCGCCCGAACGGATTGTACGGCACGATGCTGGAGCCGACCGTTCCTTACGGCATCAAGGGCTTCATCTATTATCAAGGCGAGAGCGACGCGAACCGGGCGGGGACGTACGACAAGCTGCTGGGCATCATGATCGCCAAGTGGCGCGCCGATTGGGGAGACGAATCGCTGCCGTTCTTGTTCGTGCAACTGCCGGGCTACGGGGACGGCACCGATCGCGAGCACGACACGTTCAACTGGCCGAACCTGAGGGAAGCGCAGCAACGCGTGACGGAGCAAGTTCGGGACGCGTTCATGGCCGTCATCTTGGATTGCGGCGAGGAGCTCGACATCCATCCGAAGAACAAGCGGCCGGTCGGGGAACGTCTCGCGGGCATCGCGCTGGGCGAAGTATACGGCCGCGACGTCTCTTGCTACGGACCGATGTTCCGGGAGCTGGATATCGATGGAGGCAAGGCGATCGTGCGTTTCGCGCATGCGGAGTCCGGACTCGTCGCGCCGGGCGGCGAACTTCTCGGCTTCGAGATCGCCGGTTCGGACGGTCGATTCGTACCCGCCGAGGCGAAGATCGTCGGCGGCGCGGTCGAGGCGAGCAGCACCGCCGTTCCTGCGCCGTCCGCCGTCCGGTACGCTTGGGCAAGCTGGCCGGAAGTCACGCTATTCGGCGGGAACGGCTTACCTGCGGCGCCGTTCCGCTCGGATCGCTAATCGAACTTACGATAGAGGAGAGACCGCGCGAATGAGAGTGACATTGGATCGATTCCCGGGGGGCCATCGCAAGGCGTTGACGTTAAGCTACGACGACGGCCTCGTCTACGATCGGCAACTGGTGGACTTGATGAACCGATACGGGCTTAAGGGCGCGTTCCACCTGAACTCGGGCAAGCTCGGCACACCGAATTACCTCGCGGCGGAAGAAGTCGCGGACTTATTCGCCGGCCACGAAATATCGGCGCATTCCGTCACCCATCCGTTCCTGCCGCAGCTGCCGAAGGAGCAAGCGGCGCGCGAGATGCTGGAGGACCGGATCGCGCTGGAGGAGCTGGCCGGTTACCCGGTGCGCGGCATGTCTTACCCGTTCGGCTCGAAGGATGCATCGGTCGTGTCGATGCTGGAGACGCTTGGCTTCGAATACGGCCGGACGGTCGATAGCCACGGCAAGTTCGCGATGCCGGACCATCCGCTGCTCTGGTCGCCTACCTGTCACCATCACGACATGCTCCCACACGCGGAGCGGTGGACGTCCGAGCAGCCGAAGTATCCGCATCTGTCGCTGCTGTACGTCTGGGGCCACAGCGCGGAGTTCGAGCGGGAGAACGACTGGGGTTCGTTCGAGCGGTTCGGGGAGCTGGTCGGCGGCCGGGACGACGTCTGGTACGCGACGAACATCGAGATCGTTCAATACGCGGACGCGCTCAAGCGGCTGCGGTTCTCCGCGACCGGCCATCTCGTCCACAATCCGTCGGCGATTCCGGCATGGGTATCCGCGGACGGCGAACCGGTCGTGATCCCGGGCGGCGCGACGGTTCGGTTGACGGACCGGGGGCGTTGACGCCTCCTTCCGCGATCGGCTAAGAATGCTCGCCATTGTTTAAGATCGCCTCCTTGTTCCTCCCCTCTTCCGAACTTAAGATAGAGGCGCCTATACGAATAGGCTTGAGGAGGAGAAGGACAGATGAGTACAATCGCGGTTACGGGCGGCAGCGGCAAGCTCGGCGTATGGGTCGTCGAGGAGCTGCAGCGCCAAGGCTATAAGGTCGTATCGCTGGACGAGAAGCGGTCCGACCGCTTGTCGTGCAGGCAAGTGAAGGTGGACATGTCCAATCTCGGCCACGTCGCCAGCGCCATGCAGGGTGCGGAAGGCGTCGTTCATCTGGCGGCGATTCCGGCGCCGATTATTTACACGCACGACTATATCTTCGATAACAACGTCATGGCGACGTACAACGTGCTCGAAGCGGCGTCCATGCTCGGCATCCGCAAGGCGGTCATCGGTTCCAGCGAATCGGCTTACGGCTTCGCTTGGACGCCGAAGCCGTTCGCGCCGGACTACTTCCCGATCGACGAGGAGCACCGGACGTTGCCCCACGAATGCTACGGACTGTCCAAGGTGGTCGGCGAGCAGACGGGCGCGATGTACCACCGGCGCACGGGCATGCAGGTGATGGCGCTGCGCTATTCGACGATCTACGCGCCGAACGACTACGCGGGATTGAACCTGCAAGAACCGGGCAGATACAAGCATACGATGTGGAGCTACATCGACATCCGGGACGCCGCGACGGCAACGCTGGCCGCGCTTCGTTCGGATGCCGGCGGATACCACGCGCTTAATATCACGTCGGACGATACGCTTAGCGATTGGCCGTCCGAGAAGCTGGCGGAGCAATTCTATCCGGAGACGGCGGAACGCCGGAGCGCGCTCGAGGGCCGGCAAGCCGTCGTCAGCAACGCGCGGGCGAAGGAAGTGCTCGGGTGGGAGCCGCAATACCGGTGGGAACAATTTAAGAATGCCCTATAAAGTTTGCGAATGCCCCCGTGCAATCTTAAACTCCGTTCCGTTATGATGGATGTACAACAACGTTCGGCAGTCTTCGTACATTCATAACGGGAAGGTGACGGCATGCTGAGAGCATTGATCGTAGACGACGAGTTCGAAATTCGCGAAGGCTTGCGCAAGCGGATTCCGTGGGCGGATTACGGAATCGAAGAGGTGTTCGTCGCGGACGACGGGGATACGGCGCTCGAGATCGCTCTCGACAAGATGCCGGAGTTGATCGTTACCGATATCAAGATGAGCCGGGTGTCCGGCTTGGACTTCCTCGCCGCGCTGGGCGAAGCGGCCGACTATACGTGGAGAGCGGTGCTGATCAGCGGCTACGACGATTTCGAGCTGGTCAAGCAGGCGATGCAGCTCGGCGCGCTCGACTACATCCTGAAGCCGATCAACACGGACGAACTGTGCGACATCGTCCGCAAGGCGACCGAGCAGATTCATAAAGAGAGAATGGATCTGCACAACCAGGCGCAGCTCAAGAACCAAGTGCAGTTCGCTGTGCCGAAGCTGCGGGAAGAGCTCATGCGGGAAATCGCGGAGCACGAATACGATCCGTACCGCGAGACGCGCATTTCCCACAGGCTGCAGGCGCTGAAGCTTGACTGGATGTCGCAGCAGCCGACACTCCTCATGCTCGTGGAGGTCGACGACCTGAAGGCGATCACGAACCAGCGCGGGCTGTCGAACGAGAAGGACCTCGTCCTGTTCGGCATCGGCAACGTCGTCAACCAGACGCTGACGGAGGAGTTCGACCGCCCGTTCGTGCTGTTCACCGACACGGCCCAGCGCTGGGTAGCAGTGCTGGGCTGCCGAACCCAGGATCAAGTGCCGTCAGCCGTCTCGGTCGCGCAAGTGTGCTTGCGCCGGATCAACGAGTTCGTGAAGGTGAAGGCGAGCGTCGGCATCGGCTGCACGCCGCGCGATCTGAAGCACCTGCACGAGCTGTACGTCGAGTCGGGAGAGCTGCTGGAGCAGAAGGCGGTGTACGGCGGCAACCGGCTGTTCACCGAGCAAGGGCTCGACCTGGACGGAGAAACGTCGGAGCTGTCCATCGAGGAGCCGAGCGAGCTGCTCGATCTCGTCAAGTACGGCACCGACGAGGAGATCGTCGCGGCGATGGAAGAATTCGTCGGCATGGTGCAGTCGTGGGGCTTGCCTCATCTGAAGGATATTCAGCAGCAGATGTTCAAGTGGCTGATGGGCATCTTCCGCGGCGCCGCGGCGGCCGGGTGGCCGGACCGGAGCTGGGAGCGCAATCCGATCGCGATCTGGGAGCAGCTCGAGCAGTACGACAACCTGCAATCGCTGCGCGAGCAAGCGGAGAGCTATCTGCTCGCGATCGCGGCCGACTTCCGCAAGCTGACGGCTTCGCCGAGCCAGATCGTGCTCGAAGCGGAGAAGATCATCCGCAAGCGGTACGCCGACAACCTGTCGCTGCAGATCGTCGCGGACGAGGTGCACGTGACGCCGGTATGGCTCAGCAAGCTGTTCAAGAAGGAGAAGAAGAAGACGTTCCTCGAGTATCTGACCGACGTCCGCATCATGAAGGCGAAGGAAATGCTCGGCGACGTGAAGTATAAGATTTACCAAATCTCGTACCAAGTCGGTTACAAGGATCCGGTCCACTTCACGAAGCTGTTCAAGAAGCAGTCCGGCTTCACGCCGAAGGAATACCGGAGGCAGAGGGGCATCGCCGATGAATAAAGCCTCCTTAAGGCTCGTATCTTCTTTCCGCAACAAAATGATTCTCATCTTCTTCGCCATCACGATCGTCCCGTTCATCCTGTTCGCGTATTACGCGTACAACAAATCGATCGAAGGCATACAGAATAGCTCATCGACGTTCTCGATGAGCTATTTGCAGCAGGCAAAAGCGAACTTCGAAACGTATCTCAGCCAGGTGAACGACCAGATCAACGACCTGATCGGGAACAAGGAGCTGCAAGGACTGCTGGAGCGTCCGCCCCAATCGGAGTTGGAGGAGGACGAGCTGGCGACGAATCTCGTCTCCTTCATGTACGCGCGCAAGCGAACGATCGATTCGGCCGACGTGAACGTGTACCCGATGCGGCCGGATCTGTATCCGTCTTACATGAACACGCTGGCGAAGCCGATCGAGATCGCCGAGGAACGGTGGTTCGTCGATGCCGCGATGAGCGCGGTACCGACGTGGCACTTATCGATGCCGGGGCAAGGGCTGTACGGGCGGCCTTTGCTTTCGTATGTCAAGCGGTTCACCGGACTGTACGACCGCACGCCGCGCGGGTTGATCGTAACGGACTTCGGCGAAGACCATCTGCGCCGCTTCTTCAGTCCGTCCGATACGATGGTCGGGCAGAAGTTCCTGATCGTCGGCAAGGACGGGCAAGTGCTGTACGATTCGTTCGACAACGAGTGGACGGGGCAAGAGGTTCCTTCGAAGAAGTTCCTGAAGCTGCGCGAGGTCGCGGCCGAAGGAACGGAGACGCTCAGCTTCGACGGCGAGGACAAGCTGATCACGTACTTGCGCATGGACAGCGAGCCCTGGACGATCGTCAGCATGACGCCGCTGCACACGCTGACGCATCCGATCAACGAGCTTAACCGGCTGCTGATCGTGTTCCTCGTCATCTATTTGATATGCTCGGTCGGCGTCGTCGTGTATATTACCCTTCATTTTACCGATCCGGTCGTCCGGCTCGTGCGTCTTATGCGGAAAATGGAGGAGGGCGGCTTCGATTACAAGGTACCGATGTCGAGCCGCAACGACGAGATCGGCTGGCTGTACCGCGGCTTCGGCAACATGATCCAGAAGATCGAGGCGCTCATCGAGCAGACGTCGCGCTCCGAGCGGAAGAAGAAGGAGCTGGAGTTCCAGGTGCTCAGCCACCAGATCAACCCGCACTTCCTGTACAACACGCTCGAATCGATCCGCTGGAAAGCGGAAAATCACGGCCGAAGCGATATCGGAGAGATGGTATCGGCGCTCGGCAACCTGCTGCGGCTTAGCCTCAACCAAGGGAAGGATATTACGACGGTCGGCCGCGAGGTCGAGCAAGTGAAGGCGTACGTCCAGATCGAGCAGGCGCGCATCGGCAGGCCGCTCAGGGTGCTGTACTTCTTCGACGAGGAGACGCTCGAGATGCCGTTCATGCGGTTGCTGCTGCAGCCGCTCGTCGAGAACGCGATCCAGCACAGCATCCGCGACAACTTCGAGAAGGGCAAAGTCATTCTGTCGGGGTACGTCGAGGATCAGGATATCGTCATCGAGATTACGGACAACGGCAAAGGCATTCCGCAGCACGTGCTGAAGCAGCTCGACGAGGAGCCGGCGGAAGGCAAGAGCACGCGCCGCCAAGGCGTCGGCTTGCGCAACGTCAACGAGCGGCTGAAGCTGTACTTCGGCGCGAACTACAAGCTGAAGGTCGAGACGGGCGACGGCATGGGGACGAAGATTACGATCCGCCACCCGATTCAAGGCCCGAACGCCGAGGAGCGCCCGGACGGGCGGGAATTGGATACGATGTGAGAGGTAACCGCACGTACCGCAACGAAGATTATTAGCGGATTTAATGAGATGGGTTAAAACGGGGAGGCATTCAAGTGGAAGAGCGACTGGAAGGCATTACGGGGGTTACTTGTATTTACGTACCGGTAAGCGATGTATACGCGTCTATTCAGTGGTATCAGAAGAATCTAGGGTACCAACCTTCAGCCGGCGACCGTATCGAGCCCGGGATGACGATGGCCGTTATGAACGTACCGGATCGCGACGGCAACTTGCCTTCGCCAGGTTTAAGACAAGTCGTACCGGCGCTGTTCCTTCACCAATCGGACGAAGAAGGCGGCCGACTGCGCTTCTCGTGGTCATTGGACGGCGGCAAACCCCATGCGATCGCCTGCTTCATCACCCCGCGAATCGAGGAATTGCGCGAACGTTTCCAGGCAAACGGAGTGAATATGATCGGCGAACGGATGACGAGCGGACCCAACATTACTTTCGCCGATCCTGACGGAAACCTTTGGGAAGCTTGGCAGCCTTGAATCGCGAAGAAGACGCCGGGGAAGGTGCCCGGCGTCTTCCTCGTTCATCCAAGCATGAGCGCGCTCTCCGTAATCCTTACTCTTGGGCTGCATCCGCGTTCATGCAGTTGATTGCCCACAGATGGCCGTCCAAGTCTACGAATCCCCAATGGTACATGAACCCATGATCTTCAGGTTCAGCGTGCAATTTCCCGCCCATGGACACCGCGGCATTCACGATTTCATCCACCTTTTCCCGGCTCTCGAAGGCCAATGCAATCGTCAACTGCGCATACTTGCTCGTATCGACGGATTCCTTCTCCGTGAGCGTATTAAAGAATGCTTGATTGATCAGCATGACCTGCAGGTTGTCGCCGATCACGATGGCTACCGAATTCTCGCTATCGGGGAATTGCGGGTTGAGCTCGAATCCGAGTCCGGTGAAGAACGCCTTCGATTGTTTTACGTTGTTTACAGGCAGATTAAGGCTCGTGAACGTGGACATTAATGCCATTGTTAAACACCTCATCGTAGAATTGGTTAGTTGCTATTGATGCCTACGTTAATATAGACGAAAGCCGATCCGGAAATTAATCGGTCTACTGCGGCTTTTTATGTGCAACGCATGTGTTTAAATTGTTTTCTACCTATCTACCGTACATCAATATTGGTATTATTTCCATAAGAAATACTAGAAACGAGGAAGCGACGATGTCCAATGAAATCGCATTGCGCCCGCTGACGGTACCTGAAGATTACGAAGGATTAGCTGCGCTTCTGAACGCGTTCTGGTCCGAGCCGGTCACGGCGCAACGGCTTGAGGAGGACGACGCGCATCTGTTCGAAGTCGGCGACACCTATATGGACGGCAATGGACTGCTGGCGGGCTATGACCGGACGCGATACGTTGCGGTTACCGCGGAGAATCGAATCGTTGGCTACGTGTGGTCGTGGCGCGCGCCTTGGACCGAACCTGGATATCTGAACAATACGATTATCGTGGAAGAGACGTACCGAGGCCGTGGCATAGGAGAGAGACTATTGAAGCATGCGCTGCAATGGGGAGAGCAATTGGGCGCATCGATGATGGTTTCGGAAATCTGGGACGACAATCCTGAAGCACGGACTTTCGTAGAGCGCAGAGGCTTCAAGATCGAGAGGCATTCGTTCCAGTCCGTGCTTGAGCTTGCGGACGCGCGTCCCGACTTGTTGGGAGAGACCCAGTTGTTCGAGGAACTGGCGAGGGAAGGCATCCGTTTCGCAACGTTGGCGGAAGTAGGGGCAACGGAAGAGAACGAGCGGAAACTATATGAAGTCTTTTCGGAGACGGCGCGGGATATTCCCGGTTTTACGGGGGAAGTGCCCAACATCGACGATTGGCGCAAATGGTACTTTCAGGTTGAGGGTTATACGCCCAAGTGCGTATTATTGGCCCTGAACGAGGAAGATCAATGCGTTGCGGTATCGAATATCCCGTATAAAACGGCGACGAACGGCATGTACCATGAGTACACCGGCGTGCGTCTCGACTATAGAGGCCGTAAGATAGCGAGGGCTTTGAAAATTCGCGCGGTTCAACTCGCGAAGCAGTTGGGCGCCTCGTACTTGAAAACGGACAACGATTCGCATAACTTACCTATTCTGCGAATCAACCGTAGTCTAGGCTACGTGCCGCTTCGCGGTTCGTATCGGATAGTCGCCGAACTGCAAACGGTGAAGGAAGCGATAAGCGATAATCGAGAATAGAAGCGATGATCTTCGGAAGTCTAGCAGTTAAATAAAAAGCCAACGGAACGAATCCCGTTGGCTTTATTCCTATTACCCCCGCAAGCCTACCGTGACGATGCCGTACTTACCGACCGGTAAGCGTCCGCCCTCGGAGGCATCTCCCTCGTCTTCCATGATGTTGCTGACGTACGCGCCGCCGCCCTTCGCGGACGAGAACCGAACCTCGCCGGCGTCGTCCGTGACGTTATACCAACGCGCCATCCAATCGCCGCGCTCTTCGTTCGTCTTCAGGCTCGAGAACAGCACGCCTTCGCCTTGCCATTGCAGGAAAGCGTGGCTCGGCGGCAGCGTACCCGGGTGAACGCCCGTCTGGCTGACGGTGACCGGTACCGGGTAACGGTGCGCTTCGCGGTAAGCTTCTACGCGATCGCTTCCGGCGTGCGGAACGATCATCCATTCGACCGTGTTCACGCCGAGGCACTGCGCCTCCGGCGTCGGGAACACGCCCCAGTCGCCGAGCTCGCCGACCGAGCGAAGGATCGTGACGGCGATCGTGTTGCGGCCGTCCTGCAGCACCTCGTACTCGTTCAAGCCTTTGCCGGCGATCGTAAGTCCGCGCTTCGCCTCGTGCACGTCGATGAAGTTCGACATGTGCTGGGCGTTGCTCGGATTGCGCCATTCCGCGGAAGGCGTCGTCTGGCGCTCGGCGACCTCGAAGATCGAATCCGCGTGGTGCGTCGTCGCGGAGACGTCGGTCGGGTACAGCACCCGCAGGCGATGATCCTTCGACTTGTTGTCGTAGGTCGCACCGACATGCACGCCCTTGCCTCCGCGCTCGAGCGATACGCGAGTGACGATCCGAAGCGGCGCCGTCTCCGAGGAACGGCCGGCCTCGCGCTCGTAAATGTACGTCATCGCGTTCATCTCTTCGGCGAGCTTGTCGTCCGCGGATACCGGAATATCGAGCGTCCGCGCGATCTCGATCGTCGCCCGGTAAGGCGTATCCTCGACGACCCGAACGTCGGCCGGCTTGCCCTTCGTCGTAATCGGCGCGTCGCCCTTCGGCTGCACGAAAATATACTCGTTGCCGATATCGCCCGTGTTGTCGTAATGGCCGAGGCCCTCGAACGTCTGGCCGCTGCGCTTGTCGAGCAGCGTGATGCCGCCGTCCGCGCCGACGGACAAGCGCAAGCGCTCGTTCTCCAGCGTCGCGTCTCCCGTCACCAACGATACCGCTTCCGAATTCGCGCCGGCGTTCGCGTCCGGTACCCAAGCGTACGTCGCGTAGCCGATGCCCGGCAGCGAAGCGGTCTCGAACGTCAGCCGGATGGTTCTGCAGTAGTAAGGCTGACGGAACTTGTCGTTCGGCAAGTCGTAGCCGAAGCGGACGCCGAGATCTTCCGCGCCGCAGACGACCGTCTCGCCGCGCTCGTTCACCAAGCGACCCTTGCCATGCGTGCGATCCCGCACCTCTTGCGACACGGCCACCGGATTCTCGCTCTGCTTGAAGTATCGGCGAGAGAGCTCGACGTCGACCGTCACGACGGAGGAACCGTCGTAACCGCTCGTGTTGAACACGACGAACGGAGCAGCCCCCGCGCCGAACGCTTCGAACGCGGACGTGTCGACGCAGCCGGCGACGGCGGACGCGCTCTCGACCGCGATCGCCTTCGCGACTTCCATGCTCTTGGCGAACCGGGTCGTCATCTCGCGGTACACTTCGTCGACGCTGCAGCCGCAGATGCTGTCGTGCGGGTGGTTCTGCATGAGCGTCTTCCAGGCGTACACGAACAAGGCGTGCGGATAGGTTTGGCCTTGCGTCTGCGCGAGCGTCGCCAGCGGCTCGGCGACTTTCTCGAGGAGCGTCTGGTTCTGCTGGTTCAGCTGCTTGATCGGCACGCGCGCCGATGCGGTATTGGCGAGCGTGAACAAGCCGTCCGTCTTCTGTCCGCGAAGTTCGCCGACCGTCAGGCTCAGCTTCGGCGGCAGCGAAGCTTGCACCGCCTTCATGTAATCGTCGAAGTTGGAATGGATGAATTCATGCTCCGGATACAGCTCGCGGGCGACGCGGAGCGCTTCGGACAAGTTCGTCTGCACCGGCTGGTGGTCGCAGCCGTTCATCAGGAGCAGATGCGGCGTCGACGCATACCGCGCAGCGCTAGCGATTCTATGATCCCAATACGATTTGGCCTCGATCGGATCGACAGGAATTTCCATGCCGTTGTTATACCAGTTGGCGAACAGCACGCCGAGCACTTGCGAGCCGTCGGGAGATTCCCAGACGAGCTCGGAGAACGGAGATTCCAGGCTCGCGCCGTCCGCGACCGAGTTGTTGAAGCCGGTCGCCTTGACGCCGCGGCCGAACACGGCGTTGTCGATGCCCGCTTGGCGGAGCAACTGCGCGGCTTGGCCCATGTTGCCGAACGAATCCGGGAAGTAGCCGACTTTGGATACCGGCCCGAAGTCTTTGGCGTCGCGGTGGCCGATCTGCATGTTGCGCACGTTCGCTTCGCTGCTCGTCAGGAACTCGTCCTGCAGCACGTACCACGGCCCCGCGGACAGCTTGCCTTCCGCGACGTATCGTTGCAGCAGCTCTCTCTTCTCCGGATACACCTGCAAGTAATCTTCCAGCACGATCGATTGGCCGTCGAGATAGAAGCTCTTGAATTCGGGATCGTTCGCGAACGTATCGAGCAGGGCGTCCATCGTCTGGATCAGCTTGACGTGATGCGCCTCGTAAGGCATGTACCATTCCCTGTCCCAGTGCGTATGCGAGATGACGTGAATGACCCGTCGTTGCGTGTTCATGAAGCGGCCTCTTTTCCATAGTTGAAATAAGCGGTACGCGGTTATTGTATAGGACGCTCCGCGCGCGGGCAATGAGGAAATTACAAACTTTACGGTGCGTTCTTGGCGCGTGCGCGGACGGCAACCGGACAGGAATCCCATGTTTAATTTAAGAACGTCTCCTATCCAAATTTCGCGCGATCCGATAGTATCTTTTCATGCAAGATGCACTTTTTTGTAAGCCCTTACAACGAGCGGAGATCGCGAAGGGGGGTGGTTGAGGAAGGAGCATCCAGACCGGCAGAAGCAAGGCGCATGGCGAACGGCACGATCAATCGGCGGAAAAGGGAGTGAGGCGACGGTACGTTCGGGGGATCGGACGAGACCACCGCGAGGCTTGAGGCAAGCTTGCAGTAACCATATCGATTAGGAGGTTATTTATGAGCATTCATGCGAAAGGATTGTCCTCGAAAACATGGCTCGCGCTATTGCTGGCCGTTGCGTTGCTCGTCACGCTGATGTCGGTGTCGCCTAAGGTGGCGAACGCGGCGTCCGCGTTCAACCAGACCGCGGCTTCGAGCTACACCAGCCAGTCGGGCATTCAATTGGAAGCTTCCAGCGAAGGCGGCCAGAACGTCGCGTTCGTCGACAACAACGATTACATCGCCTTCGCGAATACCGACTTCGGCACCGGCGCGACGTCGTTCAACGCGCGGGTCGCGAGCAATGCGTCGGGCGGCAACATCGAGATCCGCACGGGCAGCGCGACCGGCACGCTGGCGGGTACTTGCGCCGTTCCGGGCACGGGCGGCTGGCAGAATTGGACGACGGTCACGTGCACGACGTCCAATATCGCGGGCAACCAGACGCTGTACCTGAAGTTCACGGGCGGCGCGGGCAACCTGTTCAACATTCTGTGGTTCAAGTTCGCGGCAGGCGCGGTCACGTTCAACCAGATCGAAGCGGAAAGCTACAATACGATGCTCGGGATCCAGACCGAAGGGACGTCTGATACGGGCGGCGGCCAGAACGTCGGCTTCATCGATAACGGAGACTATCTATCCTTCAATAACATCAACTTCGGCAGCCCCGGCGCGACTTCCGTGCAATTGCGCGTGGCGAGCAACGCCAGCGGCGGCAACGTCGAGGTGCGTCTGGGCAGCGCGACAGGCACGCTCGCCGGTACGTGCGCGGTACCGGGCACGGGCGGCTGGCAGAATTGGACGACGGTCAATTGCGCGGTCAGCGCCATTACCGGCACGCAAACCGTCTTCCTCAAGTTCACGGGCGGCGCCGGCAACCTGATGAACATCAACTGGTTCAAGTTCGGCACGACGCCTCCGGTCACCGGCGGCGACGTCGTCGGCAAGATCTTCGCGGGCTACCAAGGCTGGTTCAACGCTTCGGGCGACGGCTCCCCGAACGGCGGATGGGTACACTGGTCGAAGAACAGCAGCGCGCCTACCGCTAACTCCAACGTTAATTTCGAGCTGTATCCGGATATCAGCGAATATTCGGCGTCCACGCTCTATGCGACGAACCTCGCCAACTTCGGCGACGGCACGCCGGCGAAGCTGTTCTCCTCGTACGATCAGTCGACGGTGAACAAGCACTTCGAATGGATGCAGACGTACGGCATCGACGGCGCGGCGCTCCAGCGCTTCGGCGCGGACTTGAACAATGCGCCGAACAACTGGAAGACGAACCGCGACAGCGTCGCGGTCAAGGTTAAGAACGCGGCGCAGCAATACAACAAGAAGTTCTACGTCATGTACGACATTACGGGCATGGACGCGAACACGTGGGACGACGCCGTGAAGAACGACTTCACGACGCTCGTTAACGGCTCGCTGGGTCTTACGGGATCGAGCGCCTACGCGAAGCAGAACGGCAAGATCGTCGTCTGCATCTGGGGCATCGGCTTCACCGACCGTCCGGGCACGGCGTCCGAGCACCAAGCGCTCATCGACTGGTTCAAGAACCAGAACGTCTACGTCATCGGCGGCGTGCCGACGTACTGGAGAACGAACAACAACGACTCCAAGACGGATTTCGCGAGCGTGTACGCGTCTCTCGACATGCTGTCGCCGTGGTTCGTCGGCCGCTTCGGAGCGAACGGTCTCGCGGACGTCGACCACTTCAACAACAACCAGTGGGGACCCGACTTCACGAGAACGCAGCAACTCGGCATCGCCTACCAGCCGGTCATCTGGCCGGGCTCGGCATGGTCCAACCTGAATCCGGGCGCGCCGCGGAACGAGAATCCGCGCCTGCACGGCGACTTCATGTGGTATCAGGCGTACACGATGAAGCAGCGCGGCATTAACACCGGCTATTTCGCCATGTTCGACGAGTACGACGAAGGCACGGCCATCGCGAAGATCGCGCCGAACAGCTCGAAGATTCCGACGAACCAATACTTCCTGACGCTCGACGCCGACGGGGTTGCGGTATCTTCCGACTTCTATCTGAGGCTGGCCGGGGACATTACCCGGATGTTCAAGGGGCAGATTCCGACGACGCAGAACCACCCGACTAGCCATCAATAACGCAGGCGAACGACCCCGGGTCAAGACGACCCGGGGTCGTTTTTTCGTTCCGCCCATTTGTTGTCAAACAGGCTATCTATATACTGGAAAATTTAAAATCGTCTCATGTCGGAGCTGCAACCTTGGGTGATAAGATTACGTAGAAAATGACTTTGACCTTGCGGACCGCGAGGCAAAGAGAATAATGTAAGCACTTCCATTCGGCGCATTAAGGGGGGTGGTCGGCAAGGGCCTTAGGACATCGGTAAGCCTAAGGTAGCGGGTTCCGGATTTCATGCGTTGGGGAGTTCAGCAAGGTCAGGCACTGATTATCGATTACAAAAAAAACGAGAAGTTAATCAGAAAAAGGAGTGTTTAGACAATGAAAAAATCTTTCTTGGTTCTCGCACTGACGATGGTACTGCTTGTTCTTGGCGCAACTTCCGCGTTCGCGGCCGATGCCAACCCTTACAGAACGATCCCGGGCGCCGAGGCTTCGGAGCTTAACAGCGACTCCGGCAAGTTCTCCGACGGCTCCGGTCCTCGTATCGAAGCGAACGACGCGAAGAACATCGGTTACATCGTTGCCGGCAACTGGGTGAAGTTCAGCGGTCTGAACTTCGGCGATCCGGGCGCTACGAAAGTCAAAGTCGAAGCGGCTTCCGGCGCTGCCGCCGGCGGAACGATCGACGTATTCCTTGATTCCGCTACGGGCACGAAAATCGCTTCGATCCCATACGACGTTACCGGCGACTGGCAGAAATACGTAGAAGTATCCGCCGATATCTCCGGCGTAACGGGTACGCATGACGTCGTCTTCGTATTCGTAAACGGCGATATCAACGTTAAATCCGTTTCCTTCGAAGGCGACGCCGGTTCCGGCGCTGCCGCTCCTGCGGCTAACCCTGCTACGGGCGACAACGGCATCATGCTGTACGTTGCGCTTGCAGCGGTAGCGGCGGCAGGCTTCGTATTCTTGAGCCGCAAGAAACTGGTTAAGTAAGTAACGCCTTGCTATCCATAACTTGAGTAGAGGACGTCCCGAGGCCGAAACCGGCCTTGGGACATCCTTGTTTGGAAGGGAGGGTCCGCCATGAAGATCTCGAAGGCGCAGTGGACGAGGTGGGGATTGCTCGGCATCGCGGCCGGCGTATTCCTGTTTTCCTCCTACAAGGTATACGCCTACGTATCGGACAATTACGAGAGCAAGCAAACCTATGATGACGTCAGGGATCTCTATTACGACCAGGGCGGGACCCCGATAGAAGGGCCGGAGAGCGGCGCGGCGGGGACCGGATCCGGATCGGCCTCGGAATCGTCGTCCGACGTTTGGGGCTTAGCGGTCAGTGCCAAGTTCGAGCCGTTGCTCGAGATGAACGACGAAGTGGTCGGATGGCTTCGGATCGCAGATACGCAGGTCGATTACCCCGTCGTGCAGACGGACGATAACGAGTACTATCTAACGCGCGACGTGAAGAAGGAAGAGAACATAACGGGCAGTATATTCATGGATTACCGCAACAACATCAAGGGCTACAACCGCAATACGATCTTGTATAGCCATTCGATGAAGAACGGCACGATGTTCGGGGCGGTGCTCCGGTACGAGAGCCGATGGAATTTCGAGAACAAGCCGATCATCGAGTTCGACACGCTGTACGACGACGAGGAGTGGGTCATCTTCTCCGCGTACAAGACGGATACGAGCTTTGACTATATTCGTACGGAGTTCGATTCGGACGAAGATTACCAGGCTTACCTGGACGGCGTGAAGGCGATGTCGTTGCACGAATCCGACGTCGAGGTGACGGCACAGGACCGGATCCTGACGCTGTCCACTTGTTATCACGGCATCAAGGACGGGCGGTTCGTCGTCCATGCGAAGCTCGTTCGGAAGAACGAGCACGCGCTCGCGTTCGATCCGGCAACCGGGCTGTGGCGTCCGGCGATGTTGGGTCAAAGCGTCGGGACGGAGGAGACGCTGACTTACGTGTCGCCGGAGGAACAGGCCGCGGCGTTGGAAGCGGCGGAGCTGGAGGCCGCGGAACGCAAGGAAGCCGAACGCAAGGCGGCGGAAGAGAAGAAGAAGGCGGCGAAGAAACCGGTTAAGAAGCCGGTGGATAAGCCTGCCGCAAAGCCTGCCGCGAAGCCCGCGGGGGAAAAGGCGGAGAAGACGGAAGAGGTACCTGCGGAACAACCGGCTGAATCGCCGGAATCGGAAGCGACGGCGTCGACGCAAACGATCGAAGAGCCGCAGAACATACCGGACGAAGTCGTTCACGAGACGTTGACCGAGACGAAGGCGGCGGAACCGACGGAGTCCATAACGAGCGAGAGCCGATAATCGGAGGAGAACATGGAGAATACCAACAAGCAAGCGTCGTTCGTTAGAGAAGGCGATATCGTCGGCCAAGTGCTCGCGGGATACCAAGGGTGGTTTTTCGCCGAAGGCGACGGATCGGACATGGGATGGACGCACTGGAGCCGGCGCAGAATGGTGCCGACCGCGGGCAGCGACGCGTTGACGTTCGAGCTGTATCCGGACATGCGGGAATACGGGACGACTTACGAGACGCGGCTAGGGAAGCTGGGCAATGGAGAGCCGGCGCGGCTGTTCTCCTCGCATGACCGGGGGACGGTCGACAAGCACTTCGAGTGGATGCGGGAGTACGGCATACACGGCGTAGGCTTGCAACGGTTCGGCGCGAGCGACAGCGAGGAGCCGAACGCGTGGCGTAGCGGCCGCGACGCGGTTGCGGCGTTGGTCAAGCAAGCGGCGGAAACGCACGGGCGGAAGTTCTACGTCATGTACGACACGTCCGGCATGCGGGACGACAACTGGACGAAGGCGATCAAGCACGATTGGACGGTCAATATCGTCGGGAAGATGGGACTGACCGATTCGCCGGCGTACGCCAAGCAGGACGGCAAGCTCGTCGTCTGCATCTGGGGCATGGGCTTCACGGACCGCCCCGGAACGGCGGAGGAAGCATCCGAATTGATCGCGTGGTTCAAGGAGCAAGGCTACTACGTCATCGGCGGCATTCCGACGCATTGGCGCGAATGCGCCATCGACTCGAAGCCGGATTTCCTCGGCGTCTACGAAGCCTTCGATATGATCTCGCCCTGGTTCGTCGGCCGGTTCAAGGGACTGGAAGGCGCGGACGAATATCTCGACAACCAATGGAAGCAAGACTTCGCAGCGACTGAGGCGCTCGGGATCGACTATATGCCGGTCATCTGGCCGGGCTTCGCATGGTGGAACCTGCACGGCGGCCCGCGCAACCAAATTCCGCGGCTGCACGGCGACTTCATGTGGCGGCAGGCGTACAACCTGAAGAGCGTCGGCATCGACACGGCCTACATCGCGATGTTCGACGAGTACGACGAAGCGACGGCAATCGCCAAAGGGGCGGAAGACGCTTCGATGGTTCCGACCGACCATTATTTCCTCGCGCTCGACGCCGACGGCGTCGCCGTGTCCTCGGACTTCTACCTGCGGCTGTCCGGCGACATCGGCAAGCTGTTCCGCGGGGAAATCGCGCCGACGGAGGAGCACCCGACTCCGCATATACTCGCAGGGGGATGACGGGCTGTAATTAGCGGAGTGACACTCGGCTAATGTGGCGCTTTATCGATAACACGGCGTATTAGCGGCACCACACTCCGCTACTTCGGCGAAACCCCTATTCCGCGGCGCAATAGCGGCACCACACTCCGCTAATGCGCCGCATTTTCAGTAAAATAATAAACGATTTAACATAAATTATTGAATTTCAGCGTCCCGATTCGAGTTATATGATGAAGCTAGCTCTATGCGCGCATGGATCATAACTTAAGAGGAGGGCATTAAAGGATGGAAGCGATCAAGAGAGGGAAGAAAGGTTTGTCGGTGCTCGTGGCGGCTTCGCTGCTCGCGGCGATCGGCGTGGCGGCAGGACCCCAAGCGGCGTCGGCAAGTCCGACCACGCATGCGTTCAATTCGTCTTCGGGCGTCCTGAACGTCGATTACGCGAACTACTTGTCCAAGCACGACGTCGTGTATAACGGACCGGTCTCGGAGCCGAAGAGCGGGCTGACCGTCGGCAACGGCCGCGTCGGCGCGATGGTATGGAACACGTCCGGCGGCTTGACGATGCAGGTCCAGGGCGTCGATGCCTCGCAAGAGGGCTTCGCCTCGCAAGGGCTCGTCAATCTGTACACGAATCCCGGCTTTGACTCGGGGTATTCGACGTACCAGCAGCGGTTGAACTTGTACGACGGCACGGTCACGACGAAGTACGATAACAATCGGACGATCACGATCATGGGCCAGCCGAACTCCGAAGTCATCGGCATTCACGTCGAAGACAGCAGGTCGGGCTTGTCCAATGTAACGCTCGATCTTAGCCTCTGGGATGTAAGCGCCTTCAACGGCGGAGACGTGCCCGACATCAACACGTGGCGCACGGTCTCGACGTTCGTCGATCCGACCGTCGCCGGCTTCAGCCGCGGACAGACGGACGCCAACAAATTCGGATACACGATGGCCGCGACGGTCGAAGGCGCGAGCTTCACGACGCAGGCGGTCGACAGCCGCAAAGTTCGGCTTAACATTACCCCGTCATCCAGCTATACGATCTGGATCTCGACGGCGAGCAGGCTGAACGCGCCGAGCAACAACTCCGTCAACCAAGCCAAGTCGCTGCTGACGAGCGTCAAGAACGCGGGTTACAACGCGACGTTCAACAACTACAAGAACTGGTGGCACGACTTCTGGGGCAAGTCGTTCGTGCAATATAGCAACGGCTCCGGCGACGCCGACTATCTCGAGAGCTTCTATTACCTAAGCACGTACATGATCGCGGCCGGCGGCTTCGCCAACTATCCGAACCACTTCATCAACGGCGCGTTCAGCGCGGTGCAGGACAACGACAGCGGCAAGTGGAGCAACGCGTACTGGTATTGGAACCAGCGTGACGTCTACCATTCGTTCCTCGCTTCCAATCATGCGGACATGGTTAACATTTTCAACAACTTGTATGCCCGGAACTATAGCGCCTTGAAGTCGTACACGATGACGCGGTACGGCATCGACGGCATCTGGGTGCCCGAGACGATGGGATGGGACGGCAACGCCCGCGGCACGATCAACAGCGATTATACGCAAGACACGCTGTCGACCGCGGCGGAAGCGGCGCTCAACATGTACGCGCAGTACAAGTACACGAACGATTCGGCGTACTTGAGCAACACCGCGTATCCGTTCATGCGGGAGGCGGCCAAGTTCTACGCGGGCAAGCTGAGCTTCAATAGCGGGACGGGCAAGTATTATATGGCGTCTTCCAACGTTCACGAGCAGCATTGGGACGTGCAGAACGCGATAACCGACCTCGCCGCGGTCCGCGCGCTGTTCCCTGTCGCCATCTCTACGAGCTCGCAACTCGGCGTGGATGCGACGCTGCGAACCCAGTGGCAGAATATCCTGAACAACCTCGTGGCATATCCGGTGGACCCGGCGAACTCGCAGAAGTATTACCCCCACACCCCGCCGCTCTCGCAAAATCGCAACAACGAGAACGTCGTGCTGGAGCTCGCGTGGCCGTACAACGTCAGCGGAATCGGCTATCCCGACCAGCAGATGCTCATTAACAACTACAATACGCGGCCCTATACGTACGGTGGCAACAACGTCTGGGATCCGGCTCCGATCCAGGCGGCGCGCCTCGGACTCGGGGACGAAGCGTACCTCGGCATGCGCATGATGCTGCAGCGGTACCAGGACTATCCGAACGGCCGGACGACGAACACGAACGGCGAGTTCGAATATATCGGCGTTCACTTGATCGCGATGAACGAATCGCTGTTGCAAAGCTACAACGACAAGATCCGCGTCTTCCCGGCGCTGCCTAGCGACGGCACGATGAACGCCAAGTTCACGCTGCTCGCCAGCGGAGGTTTCCTCGTCAGCTCCGAGCGAGAAGCTGCCGAGACAAAGTACGTCGGCATCAAGAGTCTCTACGGCAAGCAGGCGACCGTCGTCAATCCGTGGGGCACCCAGCAGGTGCGCGTCAGAAGAACGTCGGACAACGCGATCGTCCTGACGACTTCGAGCGCGGAGTTCAACTTCGCGACGGCCGCGAATACGACGTATGTCGTCGAGCGGACCGCCAAGACGCTGAGCGGCTATTCGGCCGAGACGCTGACCGGCACGGCGAACCAATCGAAGAAGACGATTACGATCAGCGGCGTCGAGCGGGCGCTCGGCAGCGCGCAGCCTTACACGGGGCCGAAGCCGACGTTCTATCCGAACGCCAACTACGGCGGCACCGGGGTGTCGCTCGCGCCGGGCAACTACAGCATCTCGCAGATGCAGGCGGCAGGCATTCCGAACGACGCGATCTCGTCGATCCGCGTGCCTTCGGGCATAACCGTTGTCGCGTACGGGGACGGCGCGTTCGACGGCCCTTCGTGGACGTTCACCTCGGACAACGCGAATCTCGCGAATACCGGCAACGATAATACGATCTCTTCGATCAAGGTGACGAGCACGGCGGTTACCGGCGTTACGTTCTATCCGGACGCCAACTACGGGGGGACGGGGGTAACGCTAGGCATCGGCAGCTACACGATCGCGCAGATGCAGGCGGCCGGCATCCCGAACGACGCGATCTCGTCGATCCGCGTGCCCGCGGGACGCACGCTGACCGCTTACCGGGACGGCGCGTTCGACGGCACGGTATGGACTTATACGTCAGATCAGCCGAATCTCGCGAATACGGGCAACGACAACCAGATTTCGTCCTTTACGATCTCGTAGCATCCGCTAATCGTAATCCGATTCGAATCGCATAGAGCCAAGGACGTCCTTCGCGGGACGTCCTTTTTGCCGCGCGGGACGGGAGGAAGATAGGAATGCACGGCTAAAGTTCAATAACGCCTCATTTTGGATTCGGGGCGGGTAGGATACGATATGGGCAGATTGCAGACTTGCGTACGGCAGCAGCGCGGGTATCGAAAGGAGAAGCTCGTTACGATGAGAAGATTCGTCGCCGGAATGGTCATTGTCGCAACCGTCGCCGTCATGATCGGTTGCGACCAAGATACGGTAGAGCCTCCGGTCGTCGGAGCCGAGGCGCATTCGTTCGACGCCCGCGCAGGCGCGATGTCGGTCGATTACGCGAGCTACTTGGCGAAGCACGATATCGTCTATAACAGTCCGAACGCGGAGCCGGGCGATGGGTTGCCCGTCGGAACGGGCAAGGTCGGAGCGATGGTATGGCACGAGCGCGGCTTGAAAATGCAAGTGACGAACGTCGACGGCTCGCCGCATACGCAGCTGTCGTCCGGGTTCGTGCAGCTCGCGACGGAGCCCGCGATGGATACGGAATACGAGTCGTTCCGGCAACGGCTGAACGTATACGACGGCACCGTGACGACGCAATACGGCGACGATCGGATCGTTACGGTGTTCGGGGACGCGACGAGCGAGCTGCTCGGCATCCACGTCGAGGATCGCCGCGCGAACGTCGACGCCATCGCGCTGGACATCGGCATCTGGGACACCGGAGAACTGGCGAACGACGGATGGAACAAGGACTTGCCCAACGTCGACAGCTGGAAGAAGGTCGGCACCGTCGTCAGTCCCGAGATGATCGCGCTAAGCCGCGGGCAGTCGGATCCCGATCGGTTCGGCTACACGCTCGCGGCTTCCGTGGAAGGAGCGGCTTACGAAGCCGAGAAGGTGAGCGCCTCCAAGCTGAGGCTTCATATCGCGCCGTCGCGGAGCTATACGGTGTGGATAGCGAATCCCGCGAGGCAGAACGCCTCGGGTAACGATTCCGTGGCCGAAGCGTCGCGTCTGATCGCCGAGGCGAAGCAGCGCGGCTACGCGTCCGTCATCGAGAAGAGCAAATCGTGGTGGCACGATTATTGGTCGCGATCGTTCGTCCAATTCTCGAACGCATCGGGGGACGCGGATTATCTGGAGAACGTCTATTACGTCTCCCAATACTTATTGGCGGGAGCTTCGCAAGGCAAGTTCCCTTACCAGTTCATGTCGGGAGCGTACCGGTGGGACGGCGATCGCGCCAAATGGGGCTGGGGCTACTGGAACTTCAATACGCGCGCAGTATACGATTCGGTGCTCGCCTCCAACCATGTCGAGCTGCTCGACCCGTATTTCAATATGTACTTCGGCGCGCTCGGGCGCCTGAAGGCGGATACGGACCGCTTCTACGGCACGGACGGCGCCAAGGTGCCGGAGACGATGAAGTGGGACGGGACCGGCAATAACGCGGGCGGGGAGTATACGGAACGGATTTTTTCCGCGGGGGCTGACGTTGCTGTCAAGATGTACGCGCGCTATCGCTATACGAACGACGGCGAGTTTCTGGCGAATACGGCGTATCCGTTCATGAAGGAAGTCGCGAAGTTCTATCAAGGCCAGCTAACGCTCGACCGGGGTCAATATGTGATTCCGTCTTCCAATTCCCGCGAGAATTATTGGAACGTAAAGAACGCGCTTCCCGATCTGGCGGCGATCCGGGCGTTGTTCCCGATGGCGATCGAGGCGAGCGAGAAGCTGGGCGCGGATGCGAACTTGCGCGCCGAGTGGCGGCGAATTCTGCAAGGACTCGCTCCGCTTCCGACGACGGGAGAAGGCGCGGACGAGCGGTACGCGGCTTGCGAATGCGAGGGCGCGACGAGCCATAACCTGGAGAATCCGGAGCTGGAGAACGTCTATTACGGCTTGACGGGCATCGGGTATCCCGATCAGCAGACGGCCATCAATACGTTCAGGGCGAAGCAGAACGGGCTGACGATCTGGTCGCAGGAGGCGGTTAACGCGGCCAGACTCGGGCTCGGGGACGCGGCGTACGATTATATGCGGAAAATGCAAGTCCGCAACCAACTTCACGCGAACGGGCTGTCCGACGACGGCAACGGGGTGTTCGAATCGAACGGGCTGCTCATGACCGCGATCAACGAATCGCTCCTTCAGAGCTATGACGGCGTCATTCGCGTATTCCCCGCCTTGCCGTCCGAGGAGACGTTCGCGGCGAAGTTCACGCTGCTCGCCAGCGGAGGATTCCTCGTCAGCTCCGAACGGGAAGCGGGACAGACGAAGTACGTCGGGATTAAAAGCCAGTACGGCGGGCGGGCAACGATCGTCAACCCGTGGCCGGGCGAAGACGTGCAAGTGAGGAAGGCGACGGAGGCTCGGATCTTGTTATCCGTCGAGGCGGCCTCGGCGGATCGATTCGGCTTCAATACGGAAGCGGGAGAGACGTACGTCATCGAGCGGAAGGCGAAGCCGCTCGGCAGCTATTCGTTCGCGACGCTGACCGGCGTTCCGAACGAGCGGATGAAGACGTTCCCGACCGCCGGGGGCACCGTGACCCGCGCGCTCGGGAAGGCGGGGACGGCGTCGGTCACCGTATATACCGAGGCGAACTTCGGCGGCGACGGCGCTTTGCTCGCTCCGGGAGGTTATACTCGCGACAAGCTGCTGGCGGCGGGCATTCCGGGCGGAAGCATCTCTTCGATCAAGGTGCCGCAAGGGATTAAGGTCGTCGCTTATCCGGCGGACAGCTACGCCGGGACGGCATGGACGCTGACGGACGACGCGGAGGACCTTGCCGAGAGCGGTAACGACGACGCGATCGTCTCCCTCATCATCGTAGGCGAGTAGCGGGAAGAAACTCCGTAAATTTTTCGACGAAACTCAAGAGGAAATTCTATGTCGCTTGCCATCTCCCGACTCTACTATTGGAATTAGACTGAGCGAATCCATAGGGAAGAGGCATGCGGATGAAGTTGAGTAAGCGTCTAGCGTTCGCGCGCGGTTGGTGCAATCATCGGTTCGTTCGGATCGGGAGCATCCAGACCAGATTGACGATCGTCTTCCTCGCGCTGCTCGTCGGCGCCGTCGCCGCGATCGGCGTCGCTTCGAACCTGAAAGCCTCGGGGGCGATACGCGACAAAGCGGAGCTGTATTCCCGGCAGGTCATGAACCAGACGAGCCGGAACATCGGCCTCGGACTCGAATCGATCCGCGGCATTATGGACGACGTGATCGCATCCGAGCAGATCCAGGCCGGATTGCCTGCATACGGCTCGGCTTCCTCGGCGGATAGGGCGGCGATCGAGGCCGAGATCAAGAAGCTGTTCTCGCGCAAGCAGTCGCTCATGCCGTACTTGACGAGCGCGAGCATCGCGGCGAAGGACGGGACGAGCTTCGGCAATTCGGCGAACTATCTGAACAAGGAACAGTACGACGGCATCGCGCAAGCTTCTCTCGGTTCTCCGGGAACCCATTATTCGTTGATCGACAGCCAGAGCGGGGAAACCTCCGTCGCCATCGACCGAACGATCAAGTCCGCGGAATCGGGCGAAGTGTGGGGCGTTCTCGTCTTCACGATCAAAGAAAGCCACCTGGCCGACATCTACCGGGACGTCGATCTCGGCAACGAGGCGGATATCGTGGTGATCGATCGGCTGGGAAGGGTCGTATCCAGCGCAGACCGCGAGCGGTTCGGCGTGAGATCCGCCATCGACGACGACGCGCTCGTCGGGCGCTTGGCTAACGGCGATGCGGGGGCGTTCTCTCATGCGTACGGGAGGACGGGCTTCCTGATCGCGTATTCCCCGATCGCGGGCACGAATTGGACGATCGCTTCGCTCATTCCGAACGCGTTCCTCGGCAAGGAGATCGCTTCCCTGAACCGGCTGACGTTCGGAATCGGACTGGCGTGCGTCTTGCTGTGCGCGGCTGCCGCGTACGTCATCTCGCTTAGCATCTCGGTACCTTCGAAGCGCATCGTCGCGCTCATGGCTGAGGCGAAGGCGGGCAACTTAGCGGTGGGCGCGGCGGACGGCGCGAAGGACGAAATCGGCGCGATCGCGCGGCATTTCGACGAGATGCTGCGCAACGTGCGAGGGCTGCTGCGGCAAGTCGAATCGGCCTCGCGCAATCTGGCGGCCCGCTCGACGTTGGTGGAAGCGTCGGCGGAGCAATCGCGGCATACCGCGTCGCAATACGTCGCGGTATGCCGGCAGATCGCGGTCGGCGCAGCGGCGCAGGCGATGGACGCCGGCGAAGGGGCGCGGTACATGGAGCTGCTCTCCGGACGAATCAACGCGGCGAGCGATGAGATCGGGCTCGCATCCGCGACGGTAGCCGATACGCGCGGAATGAGCGAGCAAGCGGGACGCGCGGTGAGCGCTCTGAACGAGCGGGCTCGGCTGGCGAACGGCGCGATGCAGGGCGTTATCGCGGACGCGGCGGACTTGAACGGCAGCATGAAGCAGGTGTCGTCCATCGTCGGCGTCATTATGGATATCGCGCAGCGGACGCACGTGCTCTCGATCAACGCGGCGATCGAAGCGGCGCGGGCGGGCGCCGCCGGCCGAGGGTTCGCGGTCGTGGCCGGCGAAGTCCGGCAACTGGCGGAGCAGGTTAAGGACGCGTCGCGCCAAGTCGGCGGCATCGTCCGCGAAGTCGGAAGCAAAGCGGATCGGATGGCGAAGATGGCGGACGACGCGGCGATCGCGCTGCGGGAGCAGCAGCGTGCGGTCGAGGATACCGACTCTACGTTCAGGGACATCTCGCTGAACATGGACGCGATCTCCGCCAGCATGACGTTGGTGGATGCGTCGGCGCGGGATATCGTCGCCGAGAAAGAGAAGACGGTCGCGATCATCCGGACGATCTCCGGCGTGGCGGAAGATACCGCTTCGACGATGGAAGAGATGTATGCCGGCACGGAGGAGCAATCGGCGAACGCCGAGGAGCTGTCCTCGCTCGCCAAGGCGCTCAGCCTGACGGCGGCGGAGCTGTCGGAGGCGATCTCGCGGTTCAACATCGAGTGAGGGAGCGGCGGGGACTCGAAAACGCGCAATAGCCCGGGGAAATCGGGTTGCTGCGCCGATAGTGGCTTCACGACGCGCAATAGCCCGGAAAACTCGGGTTACTGCGCCGATAGTGGCTCGACGGTGCGCAATAGCCCGGAAAACCCGGGTTACTGGACAAACATGGGCTCGGCGACGCGCAATAGCCTGGAAAACCCGGGTTACTGGACAAACATGGGCTCGACGGCGCGCAATAGCCCGGAAAACTCGGGTTACTGCGCCGATAGTGGCTCGACGACGCGCAATAGCCCGGAAAACTCGGGTTACTGGACAAACATGGGCTCGGCGACGCGCGATAGCCCGGAAAACTCGGGTTACTGGACAAACATGGTCTCGACGACGCGCAATAGCCCGGAAAACCCGGGTTACTGAACGGAAAGTGGCTCGGCGACGCGCAGTAGCCTGGAAAACTCGGGTTACTGAACAAACATGGGCTCCACGGCGCGCAATAGCCCGGAAAACCCGGGTTACTGAACGGAATGTGGCTCGGTGACACGCAATAGGCGGGAAAACTCTGGTTACTGAACAAACATGGGCTCGACGACGAGCAATAGCGCGACGGCATCGGGTTACTGCGCCGAGAGTAGCGCAGACGCACGCAATAGCGCACTGGTATCGAGAGTTACTCGCAAATCACCGCAAACCGAAAGGGACGAAGCCGCAGCTTCGTCCCTTTGTCGCACTTCTATCATCACGCTCATAGCACGCTTGCAACGAGCCCGCACGCAACCGCGTATGCGGTCCGTTCTACCCCCGCACGACCTCGAACGAAGCCTCGCAGGCGATGCGGTCGGAGCTCGGGCCGATCAGCACGCGGAACTCGCCCGGCTCGACGACCCACGTCAGCTCGCGGTTGAGCAGGCGCAGATCCTTCGCGTCCAGCGTGAAGTCGAGCGTCTTCGTCTCCCGCGGACGCAAGTGCACCCGCTTGAACCGTCGCAGCTCCATGTCCGGCTTGGCGACCGAGCTGACGACGTCGCTCACGTACAGCTGCACGACTTCGTCGCCGGCGCGGTCGCCGGTGTTCGTCACGTCGACGGAGACGGTTACCTGACCCGACGGAATCATCCTCTCCGCGCTCAACCGCGGCTCGCCATAGCCGAACGTCGTGTAGCTGAGCCCGTGGCCGAACGCGAACAGCGGACGGTTATCGCCTTCGACATAGTGGGTCGAACCGCCGCGCCTGCGGTTGTAATACACCGGTAGTTGCCCGACCGTGCGAGGGAACGAGATCGGCAGCCGGCCGGCCGGGTTGTACTCGCCGAACAGCACCTCGGCGATCGCGTGCCCGCCGTTCTCGCCGGGATACCACGCCTCCAGTATGGCCGGAATATGATCGGCCTCCCAGCCCATCGTAATCGGCCGGCCGTTCTGGAGCACGAGCACGATCGGCGTGCCCGTCTCGTACACCGCCTTCAGCAGTTTCAACTGCGCGCCAGGCAAGTCGAGACACGAGCGGTCGATCCCTTCGCCGCTCGTGCGGCGTGAGTCCCCGAGCGCCACGATGGCGACGTCGGACTGGCGGGCGATCGCGACCGCTTCCTGAATGCCTTCGGCATCGCGGCTCCAGCCCAGCATCGCGGATACGCCGTTCGCGTCCTTGCAATACTCGAGGCGAACATCGTACTCGCGCCCGGCCTTCAACGCCACCGGGACGCTCCTCGTCGCCGACCGTTCCTTGCCCCAGCAGTCGAGAATCAGCTCGCCGTCCAGCCACAACCGCATGCTGTCATGGCTCACCGTGCCGAGGAAGCCGGACACGTCGTGCTTCGGGGCGAGCTTTCCCGTCCATCGGACGGAGAAACCCATCGGCTCGAACGACGGATGCGGCTTCGTGATGACCCAGTTGAAGTCGATGGCCGGGTCGACGCGAACGAGCGCAGGCGCGTCCTCGAACGACGGGTTCGCGTAATACTCGCCGACTAGACCGGCGCTGCCTCGACCGTCCGTCAAGCAATCCGCCGGAATCGGCTCCAGCTCGTCTTCGAGAATGCCCGTGCCTTTGGCGAACAGCACCGTCGTCTGAGGCGACACGAGCTCGCAGATCCCCTGAAGCACCGTGACCGGCGCGAACCCCTCCACGTGCGGGGAGTAGTCGCCGAGCCTCGCGACGTCCGCGCTCGGTCCGATGACGGCGATGCGCGAGACGCGCTTCGACAACGGAAGCAGGTTGCCTTCGTTCCGAAGCAATACAATCGCTTCCCGCGCCGCTTGCAGCGCCGTCGCGCCGTGCTTCTCGCTGCGCACGACGGCCTTGTGCAATTCCGGATCGGTATAAGGCCGCTCGAACAGCCCGAGCATGAACTTCACCTTAAGCACGCGCCCGGCCGCGATGTCGAGCGTCGCCTCGCTGATCTCGCCGCGTTGGACCATCTCGACGATGGCATTCTGGTACGTCTCGTGAGGGAAATCGTAGTATTGCATATCTACGCCGGCCTCTAGCGCCTGACGAATCGCGTCCTTGTCGGTCGCCGCGGTACGGTGCGCGCGCTTCAGCCGAGCGATCGCGCCCAGATCGGACCGCACGAACCCCGGCATATCCCAATGGCCGCGCAGGATGTCCGTCAACAGGCTCGCGTCCGACGCGCAAGGCACGCCGTCGATCGAATTGTACGAGCACATCGCGTTAACCGCGCCGCCTTCGACGAACGCCGCTTCGAACACCGGCATGTAATACGTCTCGATCTCGTTCATGCCCAGCGAGCACGCGGAGTGGTTCAAGCCGCTCTCGGGCACGCCGTGCACCGCGAAATGCTTCGGCTCGGCGATAATGCTGTCCGGCGCGGCCAGGCTGTCGCCCTGGAGCCCGCGAACCATCGCCACGCCCATTCGCGAAGCGAGATGCGTATCCTCGCCGAAAGTCTCCTCGACGCGCCCCCAACGGGGTTCGCGGGCGAGATCGAGAACGGGCCCGAACGATTCGTGGATGCCGAGGCTTCTCGTCTCCGCCGCGATGCCGCGCCCGATTTCCCGGACGATGTCGGGGTTGAACGTAGAAGCCATCGCGATCATGTGCGGATAGATCGTGCAGCCGGGGCGGAGCAAGCCGTGCAGCGCTTCCTCGCTGAACAGGATCGGGATGCCGAGCCGCGTCTGCTCGACCGCGTACCGCTGCAGCTGGTTGTTCACCTTGGTCGTGCCGTATAGGTCGTGAATGCAGCCGATGCCGTCTTCGCCGATGATCTCCATCACTTTATCCCATTGCACCTTCGCGTCGCCCGCCATGACGGTGTCCATATGCGGATGAGCGGCGCTCATGAACGCCGTTCCGAAGTATTGGTCGAGCTGGCGCGCCTTTTCCTTCGTCGTCATTCGTTCCAATAGGTCCGCGACGCGTTCGTCGACCGAAGCGCGAGGATTGCGATATATTGTCTCTTTTTGCGTTCCTATCATCAGGGCACCTCCCGCTGCGATCGATGATCGCGCTTGCAATACTTTGAATATAAAGAAAAACCCCGGACAATTCTTGTCAGGGGTTACGAATGAGTTGTCATTATTTGCTGTTCTTCCTTCTCGCCTTCGTCGGCGGCTCGCCGTTCACGCGCTTGAACACCCGGTTGAACGTCTCGATGCTATTGAAGCCGGCCCGGTAGGCGATATCGGTAACCGAGAGCTCGCCGTCCGCCAGCAGGCTCATGGCGACGTTCGCCCTGTACGTGTTCACGTAATCGACGAAGCTGCTGCCGGTCGCCTCCTTGAAGAAGCGGGAGAAGTACGTCGGGCTGAAGCCCGCGATGGCCGCGGCGCTCAACAGCGTAATATCGCTGCTATATTCGTTCTCGATGTACTTGAGCACCTTGTCGAGCCTCTCCAGTTGCTCGAGACGCTTCGTGCGCTCCTGCAGGGGCACCGCCTCAAGCGGCATATGCCGGACGATCGCGGCGGCCAGATCGTTCATTCTCGCCTTGATCGCGAGCTCGTGGCCGTTGTCGCCGGACTCCCATTCGCGCAGAATGCCGGCAATCGGACCCTCCAGCTCGCGATACAGCGATAGCATGCCGGCGTCCGTATCGGCGGAACGAAGGAACGGATGGGCGAATTTATGGCTGAACACGTGGTCCGCGTAGACGTCGAACACCGGCTTGCCGAGCTGGAGGATGATTTTGCGGCAGCCGAGCGGGTTCGGGTAGTAGTGGTGCAGCTCGCACGAGCTGATCAGGAGCAGATCGCCGGCATGCAGCGCGTACGTATCCTTGCCTACGCCGATCTGCATGTCGCCATCCAGCACGCGGACGATTTCGATCTCTTGGTGCCAATGCGTCGGGAACCCGTTCTCCTCCGCGCTGACGATGATTTTGAGCGGCTGATTCGTCTTTAACAAGATTTTCTCGTGCCAGGGATTCATAGGCTCGTTCTCCCGGATTGACGACGTTAGCGTAAGTGTAGCGCAATCGGCGGTGGACAACAATGGCCGCCTTGTAGATAATAGGGTGTAAAATCACGCTTCGGAAGGACGAGGTCGCAATGGCAACGTTAAAGCTCGGCCGATACCCGCTGGCGGTGCTGCTCCTGATCGGATGCATGCTGCTGGCCTCCTGCGAACGAGGGACAAAAGAAGCGGCGCCTAGCGACGCGCCGAGCTACTCGCTGCCCGAAGACGAAGTGACGCTGACGTTCTACATGCTCGGGGACAAGAAGTCCGCCACCGACAAAGTATGGGCGAAAGTGAGCGACTACGTGAAGGGCAAGGGACTGAACGTCCGGTTCTCGGTGAAGTTCATTCCGGTGAACGACTTCAAGAAGGAAATGCTCGTGCTCGCGGCCAGCGGCAGCAAGTGGGACATGAACTTCGACGCGGATTGGCAATCGTATCGGGAGATGGCGGCGAACGGGGCGTACATGTCGCTGAACGAGCTGCTGCCGACCTACGCGCCGAATTTATACGAGAAGTACAAAGCGTTGAAGGTGCTGCAGGCGACGGAAGTGAACGGCAATATCACCGCGCTCCCTTGGACGATCCAGATGAACCAGCGCCCTTACGCGCAATGGCGGTCGGATCTGACGAAGAAGGCCGGCATCGACCCGACTCCGGATTCCATCCGGACGATCGAGGACCTCGACGTCTTCCTCCACGTGCTCAAGAAAGCGTTTCCGAACGCGAAGCTGACAAGATCGCTGCCCCGGGACGTCTACATGCTGCGCGACGAGTGGGTCGACATCGGCTTCCACGGCATGGGCTTCTACTTGAACGACCCGAACGTCACCATCCTGCCCGTCGAGCAGCAGCCCTTCTTCCTGGAGTCCGCCCGCATGGCGAGAAAATGGTTCGCGGACGGCATCCTGAACAAAGACACCGGCATCGATACCGCGGACGGAGCGACGTTATGGAAGCAGGGCAACATGGTGTTCACGCTGCAATCCCACGAATGGGTCAGCGCGAACCAGGGCTTCATCGATCCGTCGTTCGAACAGGAGAGCTCGCTGCTCTATCCGGATAAGAGGTACGTCAACCGCAGCCCGGTGGCGAACGTCGTCGCGATCAATCGCAATTCGGAGCATCCGGACCGCGTGCTGCGGTTCCTCGACATGCTGGAGACGGACCGCGTCCTGTACGATCTCGTTCAGTACGGCATCGAGGGAGAGACTTACGTCCTGCGGGGCGACGGTTCCGTCGATTATCCGAAGGGCATGGGCACGCCGACGAGCAATTACATGGAGTGGGGCGGGCAGTGGGGACTGTGGCGCCTGCAGTTCATGCGGCCGACGCCGACGTACGGCGAAGGGTTCTGGGACAGGGAACGGGAATTCGCGATCCAGTCCCGCAACGTCGACTCGCCGATCTCGGGCTTGTTCATCTCCGAAGACAATATCCGGGCCGAGCTGCTGAAGCGCGACGAGCTGATTAACCAGTACGGCGGACCGCTTGAGCTCGGCACGGCGGCGGGCACGGAACAAGCGGTCGAGGACTACGTACGGATGCAGGATAACGACGGATTGAAGCGGATTTTGGCGGAAGCGCAGAGTCAAGTCGACGCGTATTTGGAGCATTACCGGAAGGAATAGAAGAACATTAGAAGATCGTATGCAAACACGGAAAAACCGTCCATTTCGGGCGGTTTTTTCTATTCTTTCGGCGCTTGTCGAAGAGGCTAATTTTAGACTGTAAAAGCCAACTTTCACTCCTACTTGCCCGGAAGCCATTACGGTAACATGGGTTTCAAGCTGGCAGAACAGATTTTACGAGAGGTGAGTATGGGTGGGAAGCATTACATTCAACCACGTGTTCAAACAATACAAAGGGGAATCGCGCCCGGCCGTTAACGACTTCCACCTGACGATCGAGGAAGGGGAATTCCTCGTGCTGGTAGGACCGTCCGGATGCGGCAAGTCGACGACGCTGCGCATGCTGGCGGGATTGGAAGAAATCTCGAGCGGCGATTTGTACCTCGACGGCAAATTCATTAACTATACATCGCCTAAAGACCGAGATATCGCGATGGTGTTCCAGAACTACGCGCTCTATCCGAACCTGACGGTGTACGAGAATATCGCGCTCGGACTGAAGCTTCGCAAGACGCCGAAATACGACATCGAGCTTCGCGTCAACCGGGTCGCCAAGATTCTGGAGATCTCCCATCTGCTCGACCGGAAGCCGAATCAACTGTCCGGCGGCCAGAAGCAGCGGGTCGCGCTCGGCCGCGCGATCGCCCGCGAGCCTGCCGTGTTCCTCATGGACGAACCGCTGTCCAACTTGGACGCGAAGCTGCGGGCGCAGACGCGCGCCGAGCTGATCAAGATCCAGGCCGATCTGAAGACGACGACGGTATACGTCACCCATGACCAGGTCGAAGCGATGACGATGGGCTCGCGGATCGTCGTCATGAAGGACGGCGTCATCCAGCAGGTCGCGGCGCCGAAGCAGTTGTACGACCATCCGGCGAACCAGTTCGTGGCCGGGTTCATCGGCTCCCCGCCGATGAACTTCATTCCGGGAAGCCTGACGTTGGAAGACGGACGCTATTACTTCTCCAACAAGCGGATGAAGTTGCTCGTGCCGCGCGAGCACGACCGGAACATCGAACGAATGAACAGGGCGGTGCGCAACGTCGTGCTCGGCGTCCGGCCGGAGCATGTCGTCATGAAATCGGACATTCCGCATGACGAGGGCGACGATTACGTCCAGGCGGTCGTGCAATTCTCCGAAGTGACCGGCGCGGACAGCTACGTCTATATGACGGTCGGCGATCACAAGATCATCGCGCGTACCGATCCGGGCATCACGTACCGTAACGAGGATAAACCCGCAATCGCTTTCCATATGGGCCGTATCCACTTCTTCGACGAGAACACGGGCATATCGTTGGCGGTCGGGGGAGATGAAGGATGAGCGGCAAGAAGAGAGGGATTCGCATCGCCGTCCGGCTCGCGCTGATCGCGATCGTGGCGGTCGGAGGCTACCGCTGGGCATACGGCGGAGAACCGGTCACCTATGCCCAATCGCTCACCGCGGCGGACATGTTCGCGTACGAGGATGCGAACCCGATACTCCCTTACGCGAAGCTGATGTCGGAGAGCGGGGCGGATGCCGGCGAGGCGGCGGGCGGTTCGCCGATCGCGCTGAACGCGGTCGAATACACCGGCGCTTCGCCTGACGCGAAGCTGACCCCGGTTAGCGACGCGGACGGCGCTTCGCTGGAATGGCGGAACGACTTCGGCTGGGTCGAATGGACGTTCGACGCGCCGAATGCGGGCTGGTACGAGCTGTACCTCGACTACAAGCCCTTGCCCGGCGGCAATAGCGCGATCAACCGGGGCATTCAGATCGATGGCAAGTATCCGTTCCTCGAGTCGCAGAACGTCGACTTCGAACGTCTGTGGAAGGACGCGAAATATCCTTACGACCGCAACGAGATCGGGCAGCAGCTGCACTCGGAGCAAGTCGAGATCGTCCGATGGACGAATAAGCCGGTTACCGACTTCAACGTATCGTCGGAGCCGTTGCTGTACCGTCTTGAGCAAGGGAAGCACACGGTAAGGCTGATCGGCAACAAAGATTCGGTGGCGATTCGAGCTTTGACGTTCAAGCCGAAGCAGGCGCCGATGACTTACGCCGAGTACACGGCGGCGCATCCGGCGTTCGCGCAGAAGCCGGAATGGCACGCATCGGTCGAAGCGGAGAACTTCCAAGTCAAATCAAGCTTGATGATTCAGACGGAGCATTGGTCCGAACCGTACGTGTCGCCTGCCCCGAACGGCCGCATTACGTACAATACGCTCGGCGGCGGCAGATGGCGCAACCCGGGCGAGTGGGTCGAATGGAAGCTGACCGTGCCGGAGGACGGCTGGTACGAGATCGACTTGAAGGCTTTCCAGAACTACCGCAACGGGTTCAAGGCTTACCGGACGATCGAGATCGACGGCGCGGTGCCGTTCCGGGAAATGCTGCACTACGCCTTGGATTTCAACAGGGAATTTACGATCGAAAACATTCGGGATCGCGAGGATCAACCGTTCCGTTTCTATTTGACGAAGGGCGATCACTCGCTCAAGATGACCGCGGACTCCTCCGAGCTGCAGCCGATTACGCTCGCGCTCCGGGACATCCTGCAGCAACTGGCGGATTACGACCGGCAGGTACGGCTTCTGACGGGCAACTATAGCGTCAAATCCTACGACGCGAACACGGACACGACGAGAACGTGGGACATGAAGAAGTACGATCCGCAAGTCGAAGCGAAGCTGGACGGCTTCATCAAGCGCCTGTCCGACATACGGGACTATCTTAACGGCGTCAACGGAATCGACTCGGACTTGGCGGAAGGCATCATGAATTCCATCGATATCGTCCAAAAGCTTCGCAACGACGTCGACGAGATACCGAATAAGCTCGATAATTTCGCGACGATTCAGGGCAATATCGGCACATGGATGACGACGCTGACGCAGCAGTCGCTGCTGCTAGACTTCATTACCGTACGCACGCCGGGAACCGATCCGGGATTCAAGGAGCCGACGGTATTGTCCCGCGTGCCTTACGCGATCACCGACTTCGCGCGGTCCTTCTACTTGGACTACGACGTCAAGGCGCGCAAGGGAGATACGCTGACGATCTGGGTACAGCGCGGACGCGATTACGCCGAGCTGCTGCGCGAAATGGTCGAACAGGATTTCACGCCTAAGACGGGCATCGACGTCACGATCAGCCTCATGCCGAACCCGAACCAGCTCGTGCTCGGCAACGCGGCGGGCGAAGTGCCGGACGTCGCGCTCGGCATCGGCGAAGCGACGCCCGTCGACTACGCGATGCGCGGCGCGGTCGAGGATTTGTCGACGTATCCGGGCTTTGACGAGGTGAATAACCGGTTCATTCCGGGCGTATCCAGGTCATTGGCCTACGACGGCGGCGTATACGGACTGCCGGAAATCGAGAACTTCCAGATGCTGTTCTATCGGACGGACATCTTCGAGAGCTTGAATCTGGAACCTCCGGAAACGTGGGAAGACTTGTTCGACATCCTGCCCACGCTGCAAGAGAACGGCATGACGATGAATTATCCGAAGGCGGACTTCGCGACGATGTTCTTCCAGAACGGCGCCGAGATCTATTCGGAGGACGGTTTGACGAGCACGCTGACGACGGATGAAGGAATGGCGGCCTTCAAGCGATGGACCGACCTGTACGCCAAGTTCAATCTTCCAATCGACATTCCGGCGTTCTTCCAGCACTTCCGCGACGGCGATATTCCGATCGGGATCGCGGATTTCAATACCTACGTGCAACTGCTCGTAGCGGCTCCGGAAATAACGGGACATTGGAGAATGTTGCCCATTCCCGGCATCGAGCAACCGGACGGTCAAATCGCCAGATGGTCGCCGCAGAGCATATCGGCCGGCATGATCATGAAGAAGAGCGATCGCAAAGACGACGCGTGGAAGTTCCTGCAGTGGTGGACGTCCGATGAAGTGCAGGCGCAGTATGCCAGAGACATCGAGTCGTTCTTCGGTCCGGAATTCCGATGGAATACGGCGAACGTCAACGCGATGAAGACGCTGCCTTGGACGAACGAAGACGTAACGGCGCTTCGCGAGCAGGCAAGATGGGCGAAGAACATGCCTTACGTTCCTGGTTACTACTACGTTACCCGCGAAATGGAGTTCGCTTGGAACCGTACCGTATTCGACCGCATGCCCGCGGAGGAGTCGCTGGAGAAGGCGCAAACGTCCATCCAGAGGGAAATGAACCGCAGGCAGGAAGACTTCGGAATCGGTAACGGCGACGATCTGGGCATTCCGCAAATTACGAAACCTTACGAATGGGAGGAACCTCAATGACGAATACGGAGCTTTCTCCCGGATTGCCCAAAGTCGGACGTCAGTCCGGCATTGGGTTGAAGTTGGCGCGATTTTTCCGAGAAATCAAGCGCGATACGTTCTGTTATTTGTTCCTCGCGCCTTTCTTGATCTGCTTCATGATCTTCATCGTCATCCCGGTCTTCATGGCCGCGACGCTCGGCTTTACTTCGTTCGACGGCTTCAGCTCGCTCCGGTTCATCGGATTCGATAACTATCTGATGCTCTTCACGCAGGACATCGTCTTCCTGACGAAGGCGCTGCCGAATACGTTCAAGTTCGCGCTCATCGTCGGCCCGGGCGGATATATACTGGCATTCTTGTTCGCCTGGCTCATCCATCAGCTGCCGATCAAGATTCGCGATTATTATACGCTAGCGTTCTACGCGCCTTCCATGGCGGGCGCGGTCGCCTTGTCCGTCGTGTGGATCGCGGCATTCAGCGGCGACCGCGTCGGCTACGTCAACGCGTTCCTGCTGAAGTTCGGCCTCATCGACAATCCGATCATTTGGCTGCAGCAGCCGGAATATTTGATGAAGGTCATGATTCTCGTCTCGCTCTGGATCAGCTTCAGCGTCGGCTTCCTCGCGATGCTCGCCGGCTTGCAGACCGTTAACCGCGAGCTGTACGAAGCCGGCCGCATCGACGGCGTGTCCAACCGCCTGCAAGAAGTGTTCTATATTACGCTTCCGTCCATGAAGCCGCAGATGTTGTTCAGCGCCGTCATGACGATCGTTACGACGCTGAAGGCGGGCAGCATCTCTACCCAGCTCACCGGCTTGCCGGTAACGCCGCAGTATGCGGGTCACCTGGTCATCAACCATATCGACGATTACGCCTTTATCCGCTTCGAGCTCGGTTATGCGTCGGCGATATCCGTCATGCTGCTGCTCGTCAGCTACTTCGCGATGAGGTTCGCCTATCGGCTGTTCGGATCGAAGGAGGAGCTGTAAAACGATGATTTCGAACATTAAGCGCAAGCTTCGCAAAATAACGGCGTTTCAAGTCATATTGGTTACGCTCTTCACCGGTCTTGCGGCCTTCATGGCGTTGCCGATTATCTTCATTCTGAACCACGCGTTCAAGCCGCAGAACGAGCTCTTCCTGTTCCCGCCGCGGTTCTGGGTGCAGAACCCGTCGGGGCGCAACTTCGAGCTGTTGTTCCTTCACGCGAACAACTCGACGGTGCCGTTCACGCGGTATTTGTTCAACAGCATTCTGATCGCCGGATTGACGCTCGTCAGCGTGATCGTCATCAGTACGATGGCCGCGTACGTGCTGGCGAAATTCAGCTTTCACTTCAAGGGACTCATCTTGTCGCTGATTACGCTATCCCTGATGTTCGCGCCGGAAACGGTCAGCATTCCGAGATACTTGATCATCAGCGGTTTGCACATCAACGATACGTACTTCGGGCACATCCTGCCGGCGCTTGCGTCGCCTCTGGCGGTGTTCATGCTCATCGGCTTCATCTCCCAAATTCCGAACGAGCTGCTGGAGGCGGCGAAGATCGACGGCGCCAGCCAGTTCGGAATATTCAGGCGAATGGTGCTGCCGTTATCGGTACCCGCGATCGCGACGATCTCTATCTTCACGTTCCAAGGCGTGTGGGGGGACGTGGAGACGTCGACCTTGTTCATGCAGGAAGAAACGATGCGTACGCTCGCGTTCTACGTTAACACCTTGGTGACCGGACTTCAGAACAACGTAGCGGGTCAGAATATCGCGGCGGCGGCCGGACTTCTGATGTTCATCCCGAACTTGATCATCTTCCTGTTGTTCCAACGGCGCGTGCTCGAGACGATGGTCCATTCCGGAATCAAGTAATTCACCTCCAGCAAAGGAAGTCGGAACAATGAAGAGATTGCTCGTTCTCCTGCTTCTGGCAGTGATGATAGGGTTGGCCGCGCCAAGCACGACTTACGCGCAGCTCCCTTATCGAACCTCCTACTTCGACGTGAACCAATCCCTATGGATGGGCATTCAGGCGATCTACAAGCCGGAAGCCGCCTACGGAGGCGAGTTCGGAGAGCCCGTCGATCTGCATATCGGCCAAGACGACAAAGTATACGTCGCCGATAAGGGCCACGACGCGATCTACGTGCTCGACAACGACGGCAAGCTGATTCAGACGATCAGCGCCGAAGAGGGCCCGGGATCGCTCAGCTCGCCGGAGGGAGTGTTCGTCACGCCGGAAGGCACGATCTACGTCGCGGACTCCGGCAATCAACGGATCGCGGTATTCTCGGCGGACGGCACGTTCGTCCGGGAATACAAGAAGCCGGAGACGGACTTAATGGCCACGGAGCATTTCGTGCCGATCAAGCTCGTCGTCGACCGACGCGGCGTCATGTACATCAATATGAACTCGTCCTATCAGGGCTTGGTTCGTCTCGGTCCAGAGGGACAATTCATGGGTTACTTCGGGGCGAACAAGGCTCAGGATTCGCTTCTGAACTGGCTGAAGAAGCTCATTCTGAACAAGGAACAACTCGCCAAGGAAGAGCCGAATTTACCTAAGCCGATCGCGAACGTCTCGATCGACGGCGACGGCTTCATCTACACGTCGACGGGCGGCGACTTCGGCAAAGCGGCGATGCGGAAGCTGAACGCCGGCGGCGTCGACGGCTTCAAAGGCCGCGACTTCCAGAACAGCCACGGCGTCAAGGACGTCTCGATCGACGAGAACGGCTTCCTGTATAACGTCGACCAAGATTTCGGCCGCGTCACCATCTTCGACAAGAAAGGCGACGCGCTGTTCTCCTTCGGATCCACGGACGTCAACACGCAGCAATACGGCGTCTTCGGATTCCCGACCAGCCTCGGAATCGATTCGAAGGACAACATCTGGGTCGCGGACAGCGGCACGAAGACGATTCACAAGTTCTACCGCACCGAGTTCGGCAACGACGTCATGAAGGCGCTCGTGCTGTACAACGACGGCAAATACGAGGAGAGCAAGCCGTACTGGGAACGCGTATACGACCGCAACGAGATGTTCACCGGCACCTACGAAGGGCTCGGCAAAGTGTACTTGGAGGAGCAGGACAACGAGAAGGCGCTCGACTTCATGAAGGAAGCGTTCGATACGAAAGGGTATTCGAAAGCGTTCTGGGAGCTTCGGCTCGTCTGGCTGCAAGACAACTTCATCGGCTTGCTCGTCGGCATCGTCGTCTTCTATCTGCTCTTGAGATACATCCCGCGCGTTATTCGCCAAGTACTGCAGCGCAAGCCGTTGCCGGAATCATTGAATCGGCCGATCGCGGATTTGAAAAACTTCTTCTACGTCATGTTCCATCCGTACGAAGGGTTCTATCGCATGAAGGAAGCGCGGGTCGCTCCATGGATCATCATTCTGCTCCTGGCCGCGGTCGTCGTCATGAAGATCATGACCATCTACTGGACCGGCTTCCTGTTCAATCCGGTTAACCTGAAGCTGATCAACGTATACAACAATCTCCTGTTCTTCGTCTTGCCATGGATTACGTGGATTATCGCGAACTACCTCGTGTGCAGCATCAAGGACGGCGAAGGCAAGTTCCGGGAAGTCATACAAGGCAGTACGTACGCTCTCGCGCCGTACATCGTCTTCTCGGTGCCGATCCTGATTCTGTCGAACGTGCTGTCGCTGGACGAGAGCGTGCTCATTACGTCGCTTACATCGGTGATGTATATCTGGATGGCCGTTATGTTCTTCGTCATGACGCAAGTCATCCACAACTTCGAGTTCGTGGAGACGATCAAGAATTCGGCGATTACCGTGTTCACGATCGCCACGATATGGCTGTTCGGATTCATTATCTTCGGACTCTCGTACAACTTGTACGACTTCTTCTACCAGCTTTACAAAGAGGTGAGTACCTATCGTTAACTTCATCAAGCGACTATCCCTTCGCGTAAAGTTGATCGCAACCGCCGTTATCGTCGTCGCCGTCATCCTCTTGCTGTTCTTCACTCGCGGAGGCGAAACGCCGCTCGCGGAAGCGCTGGCGAAAGCCGGCATCGCCGAGCCGGTTAACGAGCATGCCCCGCTGTATACGGGAGAAGCTTGGAAGCCGGCCGCGGAAGCGGACGGCTTCGCCAAAGCGCTCGAGAACGACCGTTATACGTTCTACGTACGTCCGGACAATACGCAGATCGCGCTCGTCGACAAGGCCTCGGGCTATCGCTGGACGAGTAACCCGACGCAGGAGCAACTGGCGAACGAGACGGTCAAAGGCCTTCCGCTCGCGAATTTGCAATCCACGTTCGTGCTGACGTACGTAACGACCGGAGGCAAAGACCAGACGATCCGCAAAACCGTCAATTCGTTCGAGAAGAAAGTAATTGTATCGATGGTCAAGACGGATGCGGGCTTGCAAATCGCGTATGACTACCCGGATCTTAAGCTCGGGCTCGCGATCCAATACGAGCTGACGCCAAGCGGACTCAAGGTTCGCGTGCCGACGGACGGCATCAAGGAAGAGGGCAACTTCATCGTCTTCACACTCGATCTGTTGCCATACTTCGGAGCCGCGGCGGCAGGCGAGGACGGCTATATCTTCTTGCCGGACGGTCCGGGCGGACTCGTGAAGTTCGACGCGAAGCGTTCGGACATCTCCAGAGGCTACTTGCACCAAGTGTACGGCCTCGAGCCGACGAACATGAACAACTTCTCCCGTTCCGGCGAACGCCGCGAGAATATCACCTATCCGGTGTACGGCGTGAAGAACGGGGACAACGCCTTCGTCGCGATTCTGACGAAGGGCGCGGACTCCGCGAGAATCGCGGCGAATCCGCCGGGCATTACGTCGATGTTCTACAACGCGTTCTCCAATCAGATCTATCGCGAGGACTACCTGTACTTCCGCAGCAAAAAATCGGTACCGGTCAAAGCCGTGCAAAAGGACCGGTTGCAGACCGACCGCGAGCTGGAATTCAGATTCATAAGCGGCAAGGATGCCGGCTACGTGGGCATGGCGGACGCCTACCGCGATTACTTGACGGAAACCGGAGGCATAGGCAAGCAACTCGAGCCCGTCGCGCACATCCCTCTCTATCTGAAGATTCTGGGCGGCAGCGCCGCGGAGCAGTACAACCAGATCAAGTACATCCCGGCCACGACGTTCGCGCAAGCGACCGAGATGGTCAAGGACCTGCAAGCGAAGGGCGTCGCGAACATGGAGGTCGTCTACTTCGGATGGCAGAACCTGGGCGGTTACGAGACCGACAACCGGTTCCCGATCGAGTCGAAGCTCGGCGGCGCGTCCGCGGCGAAACGGTTCATCTCCGAGATGAAGGAGAGCAACATCCCGGTATCGTTCTACGACGACTTCGTGTGGCTGAATACGGATACGACGTCGCTCTCGCCGAGCACGAGCGGCATTCGGGGCATCGAGGGCACGACCTTCGTGGACATGGACAACTGGTTCTTGAGCAAGCCGGCGAGGACGGTCGACATGGCGTACAAGGCCATCCGGAAGCTTAAGGAAATCGGAGCGTCGGGCGTTCATTACAACTGGATCGGAGAGATGGTGTTCAACGATTACGATCCGGGCGCGATCTCATCGCGCGGCGAGACGATCGACATCTATCAAGGGTTGTTGAATTACACGCGGGAGACGCTCGGCAAAGCCAGCGTATGGAGAGGCAACGCCTATTCGTTGTCCGACGTGACGTTCATCGACAATCTGCCGTACGACAAGAGCTACGACTTCATGATCGACGAAGCCGTGCCGTTCTATCCGATCGTCGTGCACGGCTTCGTGCCGTACACGTTCGACGAGGGCAACTTCCGCAACGACGTGGAAGAGGAGTTCCTGAAGGCGATCGAATACGGAGCGTTGCCGTCGTACTTCCTGACCCACGACGAAGCGCGCAAGCTCAAGAACACGGAATGGGGCTTGTGGAGCAGCCACTTCGCCAAGTGGGCCGACCGCATCGGCGTCGAATACCAACAATTCGACAAGCTCTCGAAGCTGTATTCGCAGAAGATCGTCGGTCACGAGAAGCTGTCCGAGAAGGTGTTCGCAACGACCTACGAGGACGGCACGAGAGTCGTCGTCGACTATAACAAGCTGACGTTCGAAGTCGAAGGAGGGGGAGGCGCATGAACAAGCCGCTGAACGCAAGAAGACAGAGACTCCTGTTCTTCGGCAAGCAATACGGGGTCGGCATGCTGTTCATGCTTCCTTGGTTCATCGGATTTTGCGCGTTCGTCGCTTATCCGGTCGTGTATTCCCTGTACATGTCGTTCAACAAGGTCTCGATCAGACCCGGCGGCTTCGAGTACGACTGGATCGGGCTCCAGAACTTCAAGGACGCTTTCGTCGTGGACAACATTTTCCCGATCGAGCTCATTACGTACTTCCAACAAATGCTGCTCATGATTCCGATTATCGTCATCTTCGCGCTATTGATCTCGCTCATGCTGAATCAGAGGCTGCCCGGCCGCTTCATCTATCGGGCGCTGTTCTTCCTGCCGGTCATCTTCGCGACGGGACAGGTGCTCAACGAGCTGTTCAACCAAGGCGCCGGCGATATTCCGTTCATCGAGCAATACAATCTCGGGCCGCTTATTCAGGATTACGTGGGCCGGGAAGCCGCGGACACCGTCATGGCGGTTCTCGGCAAAGCCGTTCTCATTCTCTGGTATTCCGGGGTGCAGATACTGATCTTCATCGCGGGCTTCCAGACGATCGCGCCTTCGATCTACGAAGCGGTCCGCATCGACGGCGCTTCGCCGTGGGACAGCTTCTGGAAAATCACGCTGCCCGCGAGCGTTCCGTTCATTAGCTTGAACGTCCTGTACACGATCATCGACCTGTTCACTTTCCCGTTAAACCCGGTGCTCGCGCACATCAAGTCGAACATGATCAAGCTGGAAACCGGTTACGGATACGCGAATGCCCTTGCCTGGATCTACTTCGCCTTCATCTTCGTCCTGATCGCGATCGTCATGTGGTTCTTCAGCCGAAGCATGAATAGAAGGAGGGCTCGTTCATGAGTACCGAAGTGTGGACCGAGAGGGCCATGAAGGTGAGCAGGCAAGTCAAGAGCCTGCTCTGGAGCCGGACCGCGCAGCGAATCAAAGTATTCCTGCTCGGCCGCAACGTCTCGGACGGCTTGATCGCCAAGCTGATTCTCTACGTGCTGCTGTCGATCGTCGCCTATCTCTACTTGCAGCCGCTGCTCTATATGGTCAGCACGATGCTCAAGCCGCTCAGCGACTTGCTCGACCCGACCGTCGGACTGATTCCGCGGGACGTGACTTGGGTGAACATGCAGGATGCGATCAAAGGCTTGCAGTATCAGGAAGCGCTTAAGAATACCGCGCTGCTGGCCATCACTTGCTCGGTCGTCCAAGTGTTCATCTGCGCGATAACCGGATACGCGCTCGCGAAGCTGTCGGTACCGTTCAAAGGGGTCATTACCGCGTTCGTCTTGCTCACGTTCCTGTTGCCGCCGCAAATTATCGTCATTCCGCTGTACATCATCTACAGCAAGCTTCACCTTCTGAACACGATCTGGGTATTCCTCGTGCCGGCGATATTCGGGCAAGGGGTGAAGAGCGCGTTGTTCATCCTGATCTTCCGGCAATTCTTCAAGGCGCAGCCGATCAGCCTGGAGGAAGCGGCGAAGCTCGACGGCGCGTCGACGTTCCGGTTGTTCTTCCGCATCATGCTGCCGCTCGCCCGGTCCGCTTGCTTGGTCGTCTTCCTGTTCTCGTTCATCTGGTATTGGAACTTGTATTACGAGCCGTCGATGTTCCTCGCGAACGACTTCACGCCGCTATCGATCAGACTCGACCGGCTGGAAGAAGTGCTCAACCCGTCCTTGCTCGGGCAGAAGAACCTGAACGATATTAATCCGGCGACGGAGAGCGCCAAGATGGGCGCGGCGTTCCTGATCATCTTGCCGCCGATCATCGTCTTCATGTTCTTGCAGCGGTGGTTCGTCACCGGCATCGAGAGAACGGGACTCGTCGAGTAGTCCATCGTGCGGAGCCGTACATTCTGTAAGGGAGGTGATGGCAGAAAAGACGCCGCGAGGCGCATCGTTTTCTGCTTGACGATCCATTGGCAATCGATTATTCGGCAAGACGAGGAAACCACATTATTAGGGGAGGCAATACAGTGAAAAACAAACGTTCATTCGCATGGATTCTCAGTATCGTCCTTATGATGACTTTCGTGCTGTCCGCTTGCGGCGGCAACAACAACAACGGCGGCAACGCCAGCCCGAGCGGCAGCGCGTCGCCGTCCGAGACGACGAGCGCAACGCCGTCCGAATCGGCAAGCGCGCCGGCGGACAAAGAGCCGGTCACGCTCAAGTTCATCTCCTGGAAAGACACGTACAACCCGCTCTACGAACTGTTCCATCAGAAATACCCTTGGATCACGATCGAGCAAATTCCGGTCAACAGCCAACCGATCATGGAAATCATCGCGACGCTCGAAGCCGCCGGCACGCCTGCCGACGTTACGGAAATCGACCAAGACCTGATCGCGTTCCAACAGAACGGTCTCGTCGAAGAACTGACGCCTTACATCGACAAAGATCCGATCATGCAATCCGTAACGCTTCCTGAGGGCTTCTTCGATACGATGTCGATCAACGGCAAGAAGTACGCGGTGCCGATGGTAGACGTACCGATGTGGATTCTCGTCAACAAAGACCTGCTCGCCAAGAACGGTCTTGATCTGCCGCCGAACGACTGGACGTACGACGACTTCCGCGAAGTCGCGAAGAAGCTGACGAACCCGGATGCGGGCGAGTACGGCTTGACGACGCAGCCTGAATGGCAAATGCGGTTGCTCTCCACGAAAGCCGTCGCGGACGGCCACGCGGACAACCTGAACTACATGAACGCCGACCTGACGCAATCCAGAATGGGCGAGCCTGACGTCATCAACGACATCAAATGGCTGTCCGAGTTCGTAACGAAAGACGGCTCCATGCTGAACAACACGAAGGCCGCCGAGCAAGGCAACCTCGTGAACGAGTTCATCAACGGCAAGACGGGCTTCGCGATCGGCGGAGACTGGGTACTGCCTAAGCTGAAAGAAAGCGCGCCGTTCGAGTGGGACGTTCTGCCGTTCCCGAAAGGCAAAGTCAGCCAGGCCGGTTACACGATCTACGGTCCGCTCGCCTTGCTCGCAGGTTCCAAACACAAAGAAGAAGCGTTCCTGTGGCTGAGCTTCCAATTCACGCAAGAAGCGCAAAAGTGGAAAATCGACCAAGGCGCGAACGCGTCGATCATCGATCCGGCTATCGACGCTTACTACGCGGAAACGGAAATGTGGAAAGGCAAAAACTTCGAAGCCGTACAAATCGCGAAAAAAGAAGCGAAAATCCAACCGGGCGTTACGATTCCCGGATGGGGCGAGTACCAATGGAACAACTTGGGCAACCAAATGATCACGGGCGACGAGCCGGACTTCAGCTTGATCGCGCCGGCGACGGAAACGTGGAACAAGCGTACGCTCGAGCTGCGCGCGGCGCTTAAGTAAGAGAAAGACGGAGGGGGCGGATAGCGTTGATCCGCCCCTTTTGGCCTGCTTAGACGACACGGAAGGTGGAGAAAGACGATGTTCGCTGAAGCGATAGGACAACAGAGGCAACAATGCGGCGGCGCGGGCGTCGTTCGCTTCGGCCGGCCGGCGGGAGCATGGGAAGAAGCGCATCCGATCGGCAACGGCAAACTCGGCGCGATGGTATTCGGGGATCCGCGAAGAGAGCGGCTCGCGCTCAACGAGGACAGCGTCTGGTACGGGGGACCGTCGGACCGGAACAACCCGGACGCGTTGGCATACGTCGGCCGAATCCGGGATTTGATCGCGGAAGGGCGGCTGCGCGAGGCGCAGGAGCTCGCGGCGATGGCGCTGTCCGGCGTGCCGGAATCGCAGCGGCATTATATGCCGCTCGGCGATCTGTCGATCGGCCTGCGTCTGGCGCCGGGAGATATATCGGATTATAGCCGCGCGTTGGACTTGTCCGACGGGATCGCCCGCGTCTCTTATCTCGCGGGGGACGTCCGGTATGAACGGGAAACGTTCGCGAGCTTCCCCGACGGCGTCATCGCGGTTCGGCTGACGTGCCCGGCGGGGCCGGAGGCGGGCGGCATCTCGCTGAAGGCGCGGCTGACGCGCGGTTCGAACCGGTATTACGACGGGATCGGAAGAACGGACGCTTCGACGCTCGTCATGCGCGGCAATTGCGGCGGCGCGGGCGGCTCGGACTTCCGCGCGGTCGTCCGCGCTGTCGCGGCGGGCGGCAGCGTCTCGATCATCGGCGAGACGCTGCTGGTCGAAGGCGCCGACAGCGTGACGCTGTTTATCGCGGCGGCGACGTCGTTCCGCCACGCGGATCCGGAAGCGGAAGCGCTTCGCGCCGTCGATGCGGCTTCGAAGCTAGATTACGAGACGCTCAAGGCGCGCCACGTCGCGGACTTCCGATCGCTTATGGATCGCGTCTCGTTCCGTCTGTCGTCGGGAGTGGCGGATCGGGCGGACTCGGCGCCATTGGACGATTGCGAATCGCTTCCGATCGACGAGCGGCTGAAGCGCGTCCATGACGGCGCTTCCGATCTCGCGCTCATCCCGCTCTACTATCAATTCGGACGCTATCTGCTCGTCTCCAGCAGCCGGCCCGGCTCGCTGCCCGCGAACCTGCAAGGCATCTGGAACGATAAGATGCTGCCGCCGTGGGACAGCAAGTATACGATCAACATCAATACGCAGATGAACTATTGGCCCGTGGAGTCCGGCAACCTGGCGGAATGCCACGAGCCGCTGTTCGACCTGCTCGAGCGGATGCGCGAGCCGGGAAGGGTTACGGCGAAGGCGATGTACGGCTGCGGAGGCTTCGTCGCCCACCACAATACGGATATCTGGGCCGACACCGCGCCGCAGGACATCTACATGCCCTCGACGTACTGGCCGATGGGAGCTGCGTGGCTGAGCTTGCATCTGTGGGAGCATTACGCCTATTCGCTCGATCGCGCGTTCCTGGAACGGGCGTACCCGACGCTGAAGGAGGCGGCGGCGTTCTTCGTCGACTTCCTCGTCGAGACGCCGGACGGCCATGTCGTCACGTCACCTTCCGTATCTCCGGAGAACACGTACGTGCTGCCGGGCGGCGAGTCTGGCGTGCTGTGCCAGGGCCCGGCGATGGACAGCCAGATTCTGCACGAGCTGTTCTCGGCGTGCATTATCGCGGCGGACGCGCTCGGCGAGGACGGCGAATTCGCCGGGACGCTTGCCCGGTTGAGGAGCAAGCTTCCGCAGCCGGCGGTCGGCAAGCACGGGCAATTGCTCGAATGGATGGAAGATTACGAGGAAGCCGAGCCCGGACACAGGCACATCTCGCATCTGTTCGCGCTGCATCCGGGCACGAGATTCACCGTACAAGAGACGCCGGAATGGACGGCCGCTTCGCGGACGACGCTCGAACGGCGGCTCGCGCACGGCGGCGGCCATACCGGCTGGAGCCGCGCATGGATCATCAACATGTGGGCGCGGCTGGAAGACGGAGAGAAGGCTTACGATAACGTGGTCGCCTTGCTCGCGCATTCGACGCTGCCGAACTTGCTCGACAACCACCCGCCGTTCCAGATCGACGGCAACTTCGGCGGAGCCGCCGGCATCGCGGAGATGCTCGTGCAGAGCCACGCGGGAGCGATCCGTCTGTTGCCGGCGCTGCCGGCTGCATGGCCGGAAGGATCGATCTCGGGCATCCGGGCGAGGAGCGGCTTCGAGGTCGACCTCTCATGGTCAGGGGGCCAGCTCTCGCAAGCGACCGTAAGATCCCGGTCCGGCGGCAGCTGCGTCGTGAACGCGGGCCGCGAGATCGTCGTAACGGAAGGCGGAAGAGTCGTTCCGATCGCGCGGGAGCGGGACGGATCGGTCCGCTGGCATGCGGAGGCGGGGCGCGAATACGCAATATCGGTCGAACGTTGACGCGGACGCGGTACGCGTCCGAAGAATGCGCTTTCTCTTGACTTTGTCGGTCCCGGCGGTATTGTGGAGATATCGGGACAAGGGGAGTGGTTGCAATGAGAAGAACACCGTTCGGACAATCGATCGCCGCCGCGTGCATGCTCGCGGTAATGGCGTTGCTTCTTATGGTATCCTGCAGCGGAGACGGTAACGGCGATAACTCCGGCCGAACGAAGGCCGGCCCGAGCGGAAGCGCGAACGACGCGAAGAACGCGGCAGCGGAGCAAGAGGTGACGCTCAAGTTCTTCTTCGGCGGCGAGAAGCCGGCGGCCACGGACGAAGTGTGGGCCCGGGTCAGCGATTACGTGAAGGCGAAGGGGCTTAACGTCAAGTTCAATATCAGCTTCATCCCTTGGAACGATCTGTCCGGCAAGCTGCTCATCATGGCCGCGTCCGGAGACAAGTGGGACATGAACTTCGATTCCGATACGTCGTTCAACCAGATGGCGGCCAAGGACTCGTACATGCGGCTTAACGAGCTGCTGCCGAAGTACGCGCCGAATCTGTACGACAAATATAAAGAGTTCGGCAAGCTCGACGTGGCGACCGTGAACGGGAATATCGTCGGCCTGCCGTGGACGATCAAGATGAACCAGCGCTTCTACGCCGGCTGGCGCGTCGACCTCGCCGAGAAAGCGGGCATTACGCGGGAACCGGACGCGGTGAAGACGGTGGAAGACGTCGACAAGCTGCTCTACGAGCTCAAAGCCGCGTACCCGAACGCGAGAATTTCCCGTACGTCCCCGCTGCCCCTGTATTGGGTACGCGACGAGTGGGTCGATCTTGCTTTTCACGGCTTGGGCTATTACATGGACGACCCCAACTTCACGGTCGGGGCGATCGAGCAGCAGCCTTTCTTCTTGGAAGCGGGCAAGCGGGCGAAGCAATGGTACGACGACCGCATCATCAACCGCGACGTGCTGATCGACAAGGAGAGCGGAGCCGATCAATGGCAGAACGGCAAGACGCTCTTCACGATCACGTCGCACGAATGGGCGTACGCCGATCCGGGCTTCTCGGACCCGACGTTCCGGCAACAGATGTCTTTGCTCTATCCCGACGCCAGATTCGTCAATCGTTCGCCGCTGGCCAACGTGCTGGCGATTAATCGCAATTCCGAGCATGCGGACCGGGTGCTTCGTTTTCTCGATATGATGGAGACCGACCGGGTGCTGTACGACCTCGTGCTCTACGGCATCGAAGGCAAGACGTACGTGCTCAACGGGGAGACCGCGGAATATCCCGGAGACATGACGCTGCAGACGAGCAACTATATGGAGTGGGGCGGCAACTGGGCGTTCTGGAAACCTGATTACATGCGTCCGACGCAGCGGTATTCGAAGAACTTCTGGCTTGAAGAGGAGAAGTTCGCGAGCCTTCCGATGAACGTGGATTCGCCGCTCGCGGGGCTGTTCATCACGGAGGACAACATCCGGTCCGAGGTCGCCAAGCGGGACGACACCTACGAAGGATATGGCAAGCGGATCGAATTCGGCAGCGTCGACCTTGTCGATAGCGCGGTGACGGATTATATCGGCAGGCAGAAGGCGAACGGAATAGACAAAGTGGTCGCGGATGTGCAACGGCAGATCGACGAATACCTCGGCAAGAAGAAGTAACGGGGACGCCGACTTGCGCTTGGAGGCTGGCTCCTCGACATTACAGCCAACCGAAAAGGACGAAAGCGATGAATAGATGGATGGAAAAGCTCGGCAAGCGGAAGCTGGCGGTTTATTTCGCCATTGCCGCCGTACTCGTCGCGGGCGCTATCGTATACGCGTCGGCGGGCGGAGGAGGCTCGGACGGCGCGGATCCCGCGGCCGCTTCGCCGGTCGGCGCGGAAGCTTCGGCGTCGCCGATCCCGGCGCCGCCGGCGAACGAAGCAAGCATCGCGCTGGGCGAGAAGGCGGAAGGTCGCGACCTAGCGGCGAGAGCCGGCGACAATCCCGACGGACTCGTCACCGGCGAACTGGAAGGCAAAGGCTATTGGCAGACGAACAAGGCGGCGGACGGAGACCGGACGCTGTATCTATACTTCAACGTCGGCGATTCGTTCCTGTTCGATAACAAGGAGCTGGACGTCGAGGTCGAGGTCGAATACTTCGATCAAGGCGGCGGCACGATTACGCTGCAATACGATTCGCAGGAAGAAGCGGCGGCGTTCAAGGACGCGCCGTTGTTCGGCTACAAGAACAGCGGGCAGTGGAAGACGACGACGTTCCTCCTTCCCGACGCGAAGTTCGCCAATCGGGCGAACGGAGACGACTTCCGGCTTGGCGTCGAGGGCGGCGGGGCGAACGCCGACAATCCGGACGTCAAGATCGCTTCGGTAACGGTGCGGAAGCTGCCGAAGCTGAACGTCGACGCGCAGATGAAGGTGTACAAGACGGACTATCCGTCCGAGGACGTCGTTATCGCGGACATTAACGCGAAGGAATTCGGCGCGGTCGGCGACGGCGTGGCGGACGATACCGAAGCGGTGCAGAAGGCGTTGAACGCGGCCCGCGGCAACGGCGGAGGCGTCGTGTTCCTGCCTTCGGGAACGTATAAAATCACGGCTAGCATGTTCATCCCGACCGGCGTGACGCTGCGGGGAGACCGCGACTACGCATGGGACGGCGGTAAGGTCGAAGGCACCGTCATCGCCGCGTACGCGAACAAGGGCGAGCCCGACGCCGACAGCTTGTTCATGCTGCAGCAGGCGAGCGGCATCACGAATCTGTCGATCTGGTATCCCGAGCAGAGCCTCGCGCAGCCGGTCGCGTACCCGTGGAGCATCGAGCAGATGTCGGGCGACAGCATGACCGTCGCGAACGTGACGCTCGTCAACGCGTACGAAGGCATCAAGATCGGACCGGACTGGAACGAGCTTCATTACGTGAAGAACCTGCATGGCACGGTGCTCAAGACGGGCATCTTCCTCGATTTCACGACCGACATCGGAAGGCTCGAAGGGATCAGCCTGTCTCCGGATTATTGGGCGGACTCCGGACTGCCGGGGGCGCCGGCGAAGGACGCGGTATTCGCGTATACGACGGCGAACGCGGAAGGCGTCGTCATGGGACGCTCCGACTGGGAATACATGTCGGACGTGCGGCTGTCCGGCTTCAAGACGGGCATGCGCGTGACGATGCGGACGGGGGAATCGAGGGAGACGGCGAACGCGCAGTTCTACCGGATCCATATCGACCGTTCCAATATCGCGCTCAAGATCGAAGGCGTGAACGACTTCGGTTTGCTCGTTACGGACAGCAGCTTCAAGGCGGACGTCGGCGACAACCCGACGGCGATCTACGGGGCGCTCAGCTTCCGTTCGATCGTACAATTCAATTCGGTCACGGTCGGCGGCAATCCGACGAACGCGGTCGTGAACGAAGGCTCGGGCGTGTTCTCGTTCGAGAACAGCACGATCGAGAATTGGAACGACGCCGCCGGCGGCAAGGGCATTCTCGTCAACAACGGCGCGCTGATGCTGGGCGGAACGACGTTCGCGAAGCCGGCCGGACACGTGAAGCTGGGCATCGCGCTGAAGAACCTCAAGGCGCTTAATTCCGGCAACGGCGGCAAGCTGGACGTCGAGAACAAGAGCGCCGCGGCGAAGGTCGACGTCGTTCAGGACGCGGCTTACGCGCTCAAGAAGCTGCCGGACGTCGCCGCGACGGACATCGCGAAACGGCCGAAGCCTGCGAACTCGCTGCTGTTCAACGTCGCGGAAGCGCCGTACAACGCGGACAAGACCGGCGCGACGGACGTATCCGCGGCCGTGAAGAAAGCGTTGACGGACGCAGGCGTCGCGGGCGGGGGGACGGTGTACTTCCCGGCGGGGCAGTACAGGATCGAGCAGGCGTTAACGGTGCCGGCGGGCGTAGAGATCCGGGGTTCGTGGGACGTTCCGCACCATACGATCGGCGGGGGGAGCGTCCTCTTCACGAACGTCGGGGAGAACGACGCGTCGGGAACGCCGTTCATTACGCTCGAAGCGAACGCGGGCATCCGAGGCATCAATATCTATTACGACAAGCAGGACTGGAAGGCGATTAAGCCGTACGCCTGGACGATCCGGGGAACGGGGCACGGCGTGTACGCCATCGACACGACGCTCGTCAACTCGTACCAAGGCATCGACTTCGGGACGAACGACACGAGCGGACACTACGTCGATTACGTCGCGGGCTCTCCGCTGAAGGAAGGCATCTACGTGGGCGGCGGGGCGACCGGCGGCTTCGTGCGCAACGTCCAGTTCAACCCGCACTACGCGGCGCGCAACAACTATCCGAACAAACCGGGAGACGGCGACTTCGACCGGATCTGGTCGTACCAGAAGGAGAATCTGGACGCGTTCCGCATCGACGACGTCAAGGGACAGACGTTCTTCAACACGTTCGTCTACGGCTCGCTGTACGGCATCCACTTCGCGCCTTCGGCGAGCGGCGGGAAGCCCGAGGCGATCGTCATCGGGCACGGCACGGACGGCAGCAAGAAAGGGTTGGCCGTCGACGCGGCCGGACCTGCAGGGCTGACGTTCATCAACACGGAGCTCGTCTCGATGAGCTCGACGGACAAGGTGTACGTCACGATCGGCGAGACGTTCGATTCGGAAGTGACGATGTTCAATACGTCGATGTGGGGCGATCCTTCGCGCGGCATCGACATTAAGGCCGGCAAGTTCACGATGCAGCAAGGCAACTTCGTCGCGATCGGCATTCGCGGCATTAACGCGGTCGGCGGCGAGGCGAGCTTGTACAATTCGTATTTCCTCCAGCCGGGTACCCACGTCTATGCGGGAGAAGGCATCGGCAAGCTGACCGTGACGAACAACTTCTCCAAGGGCGGCCTTTACTTCGACGACGATTCGAAGCCGGGCGCGCTCGTCGGGGCGGACGTCGCGAAGAAATAACGGACGAAGGGACTGACCAGCCATCATGGCGATCATAACGGGCGTTAAATGTATTCGAACGAGAAGGGACGGCTGCTGGACGATCGTGAAGGTCATGACGGACCAGGACGGCCTGTACGGCATCGGCTCCGCGTCCGACATGTACAATCCGGAGGCGGTCGTCCAGATAATCGAGCAGTTGCTCGCGCCGGTCATTATCGGACGCGACGCTTCGCGCATCGAGGATCTATGGAACACGATGAACCTGAGCGGCTATTGGCGCAACGGCGCGCTCCTGCAGACGGCGATCGGCGGCATCGACATGGCGCTGTGGGACATCAAGGGCAAGGAAGCGAACATGCCGGTGTATCAGTTGCTCGGCGGCGCTTCGCGGTCAGCGGTCGCGTGCTATGGGCACGCGGGCGGACGCGATATCGCGGAGTTGACCGAGGACGTGCACCGGTTCGTCGACGAAGGCTATACGGTCGTCCGGGCTCAGTTGGGAGGATACGGAGGCGGCGGTTTCCGCAAGGGCAGCGAGGCGAGCATACCGGACAACGCTTGGAAGACGGATTCGGTGTTCGACGAGCATACGTACCTTGCGGCCATTCCGAAGATGTTCGAGCAATTGCGGCTGACGTTCGGCCCAGAAGTGCAGTTCACGCACGACGTGCACGAGCATCTGTCGCCGATCATCGCGATTCAGTTGGCGAAGCGGCTCGAGCCGTACGGCCTGTTCTATCTCGAGGACGTGCTGCCGCCCGAGCATATCGGCTGGTATCGCCAGCTGCGCCAGCAGAGCGCGACGGCGCAGGCGGTCGGCGAGCTGTTCGTCAATCCGCAGGAGTGGCAGATGCTCGTACAGGAGCGGCTCATCGACTTCGTCCGGATGCGGGTGTCGAAGGCGGGAGGCATTACCGCCTGCCGCAAAATCGCCGCGTTCGCCGAAATGTACGGCGTGCGTACGGCGTGGCAGGAGGGCGGGGAGAACGATCCCGTCAACCAAGCGGCGGCGGTGCATCTGGACATGGCCGTGTGGAACTTCGGGATCCAGGAGATCAATCATTTTCGCCCGCAGGAGCGGGAGGCGTTCCCGGGCATCATCGAGCGCCGCGGCGGCTACCTGTACGTCAACGACAAGCCGGGCCTCGGCATCGACATCGACGAAGCGCTGGCCGCCGGCTTGCTCGAAGAAGGCTGGAGCAAGGCGAAGTACCACCGTCCGTATCCGCTCGATCGCAAGTTGGACGGCACGGTCGTCAGGCCATAGAGAGATAGGTAGATAGATATAGAGATAGACAGAGACTTGTAGGGGTTAGATATCGGGGTAAGACCGTCGCCGGCAAGGGGTGGCGGTTTTTCTCGTTCTTGGGGGATTGCTGGTAGCTCGGAATAGGGGGGAGCGACGGAATTAGTTGCGCATAATGGACGTCTTCATCAAATCTTCATGTAACGTTCATCAAGCCTTCATGACGGGCGCGGCGCCGAATGGTAAGATGGGAGTAACCTAGCAGACAAAGGAAGTGCTTGAGCATGTACAAGACGATTATTATCGGTACGGGCCCGGCGGGCTTGACCGCGGCGATATATTTGGCACGGGCGAACCTGAACCCGCTCGTCATCGAAGGACCGGAGCCGGGCGGCCAGCTCACGACGACGACCGAAGTCGAGAACTTCCCGGGCTTCCCGGACGGCATCATGGGCCCCGAGCTCATGGCGAACATGCGCAAGCAAGCGGAACGGTTCGGCGCGGAATTCCGCTCCGGCTGGGTGAACTCGGTCGATATGTCCCAACGTCCGTTCAAGCTGCAAGTGGAAGGGCTCGGCGAGCTCGTCGCGGAGACGCTGATCATCTCCACGGGCGCATCGGCGAAGTACCTCGGCATTCCGGGGGAGAAGGACAACGTAGGACGCGGCGTGAGCACGTGCGCGACTTGCGACGGCTTCTTCTTCCGCGGCAAGAAGATCATCGTCATCGGCGGCGGCGACTCGGCGATGGAGGAAGCGCACTTCCTGACTCGCTTCGCGTCCGAAGTCGTGCTGGTCAACCGCCGCAACGAGCTTCGCGCGTCGAAGATCATGCAGGACCGCGCGCGCGGCAACGAGAAGATCAGCTGGAGCTTGAACCGCACGCCGCTTGAAGTCGCAAGCGGACCGCTGGGCGTAACGGGGCTTAAGGTGCGAAACAACGAAACCGGCGAAGAGGAAGTCATCGAAGCGAGCGGCGTGTTCGTGGCGATCGGCCATACGCCGAACACGAAGTTCCTCGGCGGCCAACTGACGACGGACGAATCGGGCTACCTGCTCGTTACTCCGGGCACGACCGAGACGAACGTACCGGGCGTATTCGCTTGCGGCGACGTGCAGGACCAGCGCTATCGCCAAGCGATCAGCGCGGCGGGAACGGGTTGCATGGCGGCGCTCGATTGCGAACGTTTCTTGGAAGATTCGCACTGATCGGACGATAAGACAAGGGCACGGAAGCCGAAGCTTCCGTGCCCTTCGTCCGTTGCGTCGCAACCGGCGGCCGGTCTAGTGATCCGGCTCATCTGCCGCGCAGGCGTTGGAATCGCATGCCGCTTCGGCGGCCGCTTGGAATTCCGCTTCGTTGGCAGAACCCAGCTTGTCTCCGAACTGATCCAGACTTCCCGGATTGCTCGCCGGTCCGTCGTTGTCCGGCTTATTGTTCCGACCCGACATTGCGCATCGCTCCTCTGCGAGAGAATGGTTGCCCGATTAGGATGCGCAAGAGAGCGAAAGTCAATGCTTGCGATAGACGCCGATCAGCCGTCCGCCAAGCGATAGCCGCTGCCTCTGACGGTCGCGATGTAGCGAGGAGCCCGCGGGTCGTCCTCGAGCTTGCTGCGCAAGCTGCGGATGTGGACGTCGATCGTGTTGCTGCCCCACTCCGAAGACGAAGAATCGCCCCGCGCGTCCACGATCAGCTCGTCGCGGGACTTGACGCGGCCTTCCGCGGCGAGTAACGCCCGCAGCAGGTCGAACTCCGTGCGCGTCAAGTCGACCTTGGAGCCGGCGCGCGTAACGGTCATCCGTTCCGGATCGAGCGCGATGTCCTTGAACGCCAACTGCCCGGCCGATCGGTCCGTTACGGCGGGCGGTGCCGGCAACAAGGCGGCGAGCGCCTTGATGCGCTGGATGACGTGACCGATCGGGCTCGGCCATAATACCCAGTGGCCGCCGTAGGCATCGGGATGCGCAGGGGCGGCGCGGACGAGCGAGATCGCCGGGGCAAGGCTCGGGTCGCCCGGTCCTGCCGCGGCGGCGTTGTCCGCCGTGCGGTCGTAGATGACGACGTTGCCCTTCATGAGATCGAGAAGCGGATCGTCCGCGTGATGCAGCAGCAGCACGTCGTAGCATCTGACCGCCAGATCCGCGACGAGCGAACGAAGGGAGGCGGGACGGGGGCTAATGACGAGCACGCGGTTCGTGATTTCGCATAGCTCGACCGTCTCCGGATCGAACGCGTCGCCGTGCTCCGCATCGAACCCGTCCGACACGGCGGTTTCCGATTCGAATGGGTGATTTTCCGGCATGGGCGCCCCTCCTCTCTCGTCGTTCATCGCGGCGATCGCTTGCGAGTCCGAACATAGCTTGAATGAGTATTAATGTAATCATAATCCATAGGTCTGTCAACAGCGCGGCACGAGTCGCTGGACGCTTGGCATCTGTTGCCAATCGCGGGCGATTCGGCGCATAATGGCGGTAGAGGTGATTCGGTGATACGAACGATCGCGGCAACGAACGATGCCCGCCTGCTGGAGGACGTTCCTCTGGAGAGGCTGTCCGATGAACATATCGCGTGGTATTGGGTCGACTTTTCCGCTCCGACCGCGGAAGAGATCGGACTGCTGGGGAGCTATTTTCGCTTCCACCCGCTGGCGATAGAGGATTGCATGCACTTCCTGCAACGGCCGAAAGTCGACCAGTACGACGATACGCACTTCTTCGTCATGCATTCGCTGCATCCGGAGACGAGGGAGGCGGAAGAGATCGACTTCTTCCTCGGCCCGCGCGGCATCGTCACGTTCCATCATATGATATGCCTGGAGATCGACGAAGTGAGGCAGCGCCTGCTGAATCCCGCCTTGGAGCCGGGCGAACACGACCATACGAGCATCGCGTATTGGTTGATCGACTCTCTCGTGGACAACTACTTCCCGAGCGTGTTCCAGATCGAGGATCAACTGAACGAGCTCGAGGACCGAGGAGAATCCGAGCGCAACGTCCAGGTGCTGACCGAACAAGTGTACCGGATTCGCGCGGAATTGCTGAGACTTCGGCGAACGGTTATTCCGATGCGGGATTTGCTCTACCGGATTACGAACACCGACAAGATTCCCGCCGTGAACGAGCGCAAAGCGTACTTCACCGACATCTACGACCATCTGTTGAAGCTGGCGGAAATGATCGAGTCGAACCGCGAGGTCACGGCGGATCTGCGCGACAGCTACGACTCCTTGCGGTCGAACCGGATGAACGCGATCATGAAGACGCTCACCGTCATTACGACGATCTTCATGCCGCTGACGTTCATCGCGGGCGTGTACGGAATGAACTTCGTTCATATGCCGGAACTGGATTGGCAATGGGGTTATTTCGGCGTCATCGGCGTGATGATGGCGCTGGGCGCGGGCATGTTCATTTGGTTCAAACGCAAAGGTTGGTTCGATTAATGCATGGGTGAAAAGACTCTCCGCACATTCACGTTATGTTTATTAACATAATTTAATCATCTTCTTGCAAAAAACAAAGGAAAACACCTATTCTGTGTTATATTATATTACACAAAATAGGTGTTTTTAGGTTGTGCGCAGGAGGAGTCGATATGCGGGACGGGGAATTGCTGGATACTCTCATTCGCGGCGGAAACGTCGTATTGCCCGACGGCGTGCATACGGCGGACATCGGCATCCAAGGGGGCATTATCGTCGCGCTGGGTCCCGGCTTGACGCTGGCGGCGCGGGAGACGATCGATGCTTCCGATTCTTTCGTAATGGCCGGAGTCGTCGATGCGCACGTGCATCTGAACGAACCGGGCATGGGTTACTGGGAAGGCTTCGCGACCGGATCGGCCGCGCTTGCCGCCGGGGGGTGCACGACCTACTTCGATATGCCGCTTAACGGCTTGCCGCCGACCGTTACGCCTTCGGCTCTGCAACGGAAGTTGGACGCGGCGAACGCGTCCGGATCGCGCGTCGATTACGGACTTTGGGGCGGCCTCGTGCCCGGCAACCTTGACGAGCTGGACGGGCTGGCCGACGCAGGGGTCATCGGGTTCAAGGCGTTCATGTCCGATCCGGGAGACACGGGAGAAGGCAGCTTCAAGGAAGTGGACGATGTCGAGTTGTTCGAGGGCATGACGCGGATCGCCAGACGGAACAAAGTGCTCGCCGTACATGCGGAGAGCGAGGAGATCATCGCGGCGTTGTCCCGACGGGTCCGCGGGCGCGGCGGGAAGACTGCTCGCGACTATCTCGATACGAGGCCGATCGCCGCGGAGCTGGACGCGTTGCGAAGGGTGCTGCTGTTCGCCGAACGGACCGAATGTCCGCTTCATATCGTACGCGTAAGCAGTCCGCAAGCGGCAGATTTGATATGGGAAGCGAGAATGGGCGGCGTAGACGTAACGACGGAAACCTGTCCGCACTATCTCGTGTTCACGGACGACGAGATAGAGCGTCTTGGTCCGCTCGGCAAATGCGCGCCTCCGTTCCGCGGGGCGAGAGAGCGGGAAGGGCTGTGGGAGCGATTGGCGGAAGGCAAAATCGATATGATCGCTTCCGACCATTCGCCTTGCCCGCCGGAGATGAAACTCGGAGCGATGAGCGATTACTTCGCGATCCGGGGCGGCATCGCGGGGGCGCAAAGCACGCTGCAGCTCATAATCGACGAAGGGCATACGAAGCGGGGCATTCCGCTGCATGTGCTGTCCAAGGCGCTCTCGGAAACGCCGGCCAAGCGGTTCGGATTGTTCCCGCGCAAAGGCCGGATCGCGATCGGCGCGGACGCGGACCTTGCGCTCGTCCATCCGGATTCGCCGAACGTGCTGACGGCGGAGAAGCTTCTGTATCGCCATAAGATAAGCGTCTATGAGGGGCGCGCGTTCCGCTCGGACATCGTGATGACGATGAGCCGCGGCCGCATCGTGTATACGCGGGAGGGCGGCATCGTCGGTCGCGCCGAAGGGGAGTGGTTGCGAGTGCCGCCGGAAACGCAACGGAGGCGGTTGGCGTTCTGAGGTGGATTCGAAGGCGGGAGCCGAGGCGGCTTCCGCCTTTTGCTGCGACGAAATAGCGTTATGAGACAGCGCTAAATCGTCGCCGGCCGAGGTTCCGCCGAAATAGCGTTATGAGACAGCGCTAAATCGTCGCCGGCCGAGGTTCCGCCGAAATAACGTTATGAGACAGCGCTAAATCGTCGCTCGCCTGGGTTCCGCCGAAATAGCGTAATGAGACAGCGGTAAATCGCCGCCGGCCGAGGTTCCGCCGAAATAACGTTATGAGACGGCGCTAAATCGTCGCTCGCCGAGGTTCCACCGAAATAGCGTTATGAGACAGCGCTAAATCGTCGCTCGCCTGGGTTCCGCCGAAATAGCGTTATGAGACAGCGCTAAATCGTCGCCTGCCGAGGTTCCGCCGAAATAACGTTATGAGACAGCGCTAAATCGTCGCCGGCCGAGGTGCCGCCTCAACCGGCGCCCGCGAATTCGCCCCCTCCCGGCGATGCGACATGGTATAATCGAGCATAACGCGATAACGAACAGAGACAGAGAAACAAGGGAGAGAGCCGAATGATCAAAGCTGTAATCTTCGATTTCGACGGAACGTTGGCTGATACGGAAACCTGCGCTTACGAGGCGATGTGCGGCATTTACGCGGAGCACGGGCACGAGCTTCCGCTCGCTACGTGGTCTCTGGCGATCGGTACGCACGGAGGATTCGATCCTTACGCGCACTTGGAGGAGAAGACGGGCAGGAAGCTCGACCGCGAAGCGCTCGAATCGCAATTCCGCGCGTTGCACGTGGCGACGGTCGAGAAGCTCGCGCTTCGCCCGGGCGTGATGGAACGGTTGGAGGAAGCGCGCCGGCTCGGTTGGAAGATCGGACTCGCGTCCAGCTCGGATCGGGCTTGGTTGGAGAGAAACACGAAGCTGCTCGGCATCAGGGAGTACTTCGAGACGATCCGTTCGGCCGACGACGTAGAGCGCGTGAAGCCGGATCCCGCGCTCTACGCGCAGGCGGCCGAAGCGCTCGGCGTGAAGCCGGAGGAAGCGATCGCCATCGAGGATTCGATGAACGGGCTGCGAGCGGCGAAGGCGGCCGGCATGTTCGCGGTCGTCGTGCCGAACCCGGTGACCGCCCACATGGACTTCACGGGAGCGGACGCGATCGCGGACAGCTTGGCGGAAGTCGTATTCGCGGACCTCGCGGCGACCTATTCCGCCGCGTCCAAGTGAGCTCTAGCCCGTTCGAGAGCCGCGATGAGCTCATCCAGCTCGTCGCGGCTTTCGATATAGTGGGTGACGAATTTCGGGCGGTAGCCGCTGCTCGATAATTCGAGCTGCACGTGCTTCTTCTCCCGGTTCGCTACGATAAGAACGTTGTCGGTGGAGTACATATAATGAGTAGTCATAAGACGAAGCCTCCCGGGCTTATTTTCTAATACGATACCATATAGAGGAAAAATACGGCAATCGCTTCGTTCCGAGGGGTTTCTTTGAGACAACTGGTACGTACAAGTGGCGGTTGTGATATAATGATTGCCATACCATCGTCGCAGAGGTGCACGACATGTCCGACAAACAAGGCCAATCGCCGAAATATTTGCAGCTGAAGACGCAAATTTTATCCTGGATTACCGGGGGACGGTTTCGCCCGGGCGATAAGCTGCCGTCCGAGAACGAGCTGGCCGAGCAATTCGGCCTGAGCCGCCAGACCGTTCGCCAATCGATCGGGTCGCTCGTGCAGGAAGGCTGGCTCGCGCGCGAGCAAGGCAAAGGAACGTTCGTCAGCAAGCTCCCCGCGGAGCGCAGGGGCAACGCGGACAATCGCACGATCGGAATCGTGACGACCTACATATCGGACTATATTTTCCCTTCGATCGTAAGGGGAGTCGAAGCGACGCTGAAGGAGCGCGGCTATCGGTTGCTGTTGTCCAGCACCGACAATCGCAAGGACCGGGAGCGGGAAAGTCTCGAGAGCATGCTGAGCCACGGGGTGTGCGGCCTGATCGTCGAGCCGACCAAGAGCGCCGAGGGCAACCCGAACTTCGACAATTACTTGGCGCTGGAGGATCACGGCATTCCGCTCGTCATGATCAACGAACGGTATCCGGACTTGGCTTGTCCGAGCGTCCTGCTCGACGACGAGGCGGGCGGATTCGCGGCGGCCGAACATCTGCTGTCGCTCGGGCACGGAAGAATCGCGGGCTTCTTCAAGACGGACGACCTGCAAGGCGTACGCCGCATGAAGGGATTCATCCGCGCTCACCGGGAGCACGGCTTGCCCATAGATAACGGTCTTCTCGTCAGATACGCGACCGAGGATAAGGACTCCCGCCCTCGCGAAGCGCTGCGCGAGCTGCTGCGCGGTTCCGAGCCGCCGACGTCGATCGTCTGCTACAACGACCAGCTGGCCGTCGGCCTGCTCGACTTGATCCGCGAGCTGGAGCTGCGCGTGCCCGAGGACTTGTCGATCGTCGGCTACGACGATTCGTTCCTCGCGACCGCGTCGGAAATCAAGCTGACGACGATCGAGCATCCGAAGTCGGCGCTCGGGGAGCTTGCCGCGACGATGCTGATCCATCGGCTGGAGACGGGAAGCGACCGCTTCGAGGGAGACAAGCTGTACGCGCCGAAGCTGATCGTCCGGCAATCGACGGCGAAGCCGAAGTAGGCTTTTCTCTCGACATACATGTACGTACAAGTGTATAATGGGTGCCATAAGAAGAACATACGAAACCCGCGCAGAGCTTGCGAGAGGAGTGCTTGTACTTGTTGGAACAACTTAAAGAAAAGGTCTGCCAGGCGAATCGGGAGCTGCCGAAGTACGGGTTGGTCACGTTCACGTGGGGGAACGTCAGCGGCTTCGACCGCGATTCGGGCCTTATGGTCATCAAGCCGAGCGGCGTGCCTTACGAGGAACTGCTACCGGAACAGATGGTCGTCGTCGCTCCGGACGGCAAAGTCGTCGAAGGGACGATGCGTCCTTCGTCGGATACGCCGACTCACCTCGTGCTGTACCGCGAGTTCCCGTCGATCGGCGGCATCGTTCACACGCATTCCCCTTGGGGAACGATCTGGTCGCAGGCTGGCCAAGGCATTCCGGCGCTCGGCACGACCCAGGCGGATTACTTCTACGGCGGCATTCCGTGCACGCGGCCGATGACCGACGAAGAGATTAACGGCGCGTACGAAGCGGAGACGGGCAACGTCATCGTGGAAGCGTTCCGCAACATCAATCCCGCGCAAGTGCCGGGCGTGCTCGTCTACAGCCACGCTCCGTTCGCTTGGGGGAAGGACGCGATGGACGCGCTTCACAACGCGGTCGTGCTGGAGGAAGTGGCGAAGATGGCTTACCATACCCGCCAATTGAATGCCGGCATTCCGTCCATGTCGCAGACGCTGCTCGATCGACACTACTTGCGCAAGCACGGCGCCAACGCCTATTACGGCCAGCCGGGAGATCAAAGGCACTCCTAAACTCGTACATAAGGAGGAACGTTCATGAGCGCAGAGGCGAAGAACGCCATTCAGAGCGGAAGAACGGTATTGGGAATCGAGCTCGGTTCGACCCGGATCAAGGCGGTGCTCATCGGAGAAGACAATACGCCGATCGCATCCGGCAGTCACGATTGGGAGAATCGGTATGTCGACAATATATGGACTTACGGATTAGACGACGTCTGGAAGGGCGTCCAAGACAGCTATTGCAAAATGGCCGAGGACGTGAAGAGGCAGTACGGCGTGCCGCTGCAATCGATCGGCTCCATCGGATTCAGCGGCATGATGCACGGTTACATGGCGTTCGGCCAAGACGGCGAGCTTCTCGTTCCGTTCCGGACGTGGCGGAACAACATTACGGAACAGGCGTCGGCGGCGCTAAGCGAATCGTTCGACTTCCATATTCCGCAACGCTGGAGCATCGCCCACCTCTATCAGGCGATCTTGAACGAAGAGGCGCACGTCTCCGATATTCGCTTCCAGACGACGCTCGCCGGATACATCCATTGGAAGCTGACGGGCCGCAAGGTGCTTGGCGTGGGCGAAGCGTCCGGCGTATTCCCGATCGATATTCATACGCGCACGTATAACGCGAAGATGGTAACGCGATTCAACGAACTGATCGCCGGCAAGGGCTTGCCTTGGACGCTGGAGGATCTGCTTCCCGAAGTGCTGGTCGCGGGCGAACGCGCGGGCGAGCTCACGGAAGAAGGCGCCAAGCTGCTCGACGTTACGGGACAATTGCGCGCCGGCATTCCGTTCTGTCCGCCGGAAGGCGACGCGGGTACCGGCATGGTGGCGACGAACAGCATCGCGAAGCGTACCGGCAACGTATCGGCCGGAACGTCCGTCTTCGCCATGGTCGTCCTTGAACGCGAGCTGTCCCGGGCCTACGACGAGATCGACCTCGTGACGACGCCGGCCGGCGACCTCGTCGCGATGGCTCATTCCAATAACTGCTCCTCGGACCTGAACGCATGGGTCGGCTTGTTCGATGAATTCGCGAGAGCGATGGGGCTGACGGTCGACGCGAACAAGCTGTACGGGACGTTGTACAATCTTGCGCTTCAAGGGGATCCGGACGGCGGCGGCTTGTTGGCTTACGGATACCTCTCCGGCGAGCACATGACCCACTTCGAAGAAGGCCGCCCGTTGTTCGTGCGGTCTCCGGATAGCAACTTCAATCTGCCGAACTTCATGCGCGTGCATCTGTTCACGGCGCTCGGCGCGCTGAAGATCGGCATGGATATTCTGCTCAAGCAAGAGAACGTTCGCTTGGACGAGATCTTGGGTCACGGCGGCTTGTTCAAGACCGAGGGCGTCGGACAGCGGATTATGGCCGCAGCTCTTAACGTTCCGGTATCCGTCATGGATACGGCTGGCGAAGGCGGCGCATGGGGAATCGCCTTGCTCGCTTCTTATATGATCAACAAGCAAGATGGCGCGACCTTGGACGAGTACTTGAACGCCAACGTATTCGCGGGCAAAGCCGGCTCGAAGATCGCGCCGGACGCCAAGGACGTGGAAGGTTTCGAACGGTTCATGGAGCGCTACGTCAAAGGACTCGCCATCGAGAGAGCGGCGGTACAATCGCTATCCTAGCATTCATAGGTTCATCCGGCACGGACGGGACGAGGGGCAACCTTCGTCCCGTCTTTTTGCGCATGCGGCGACATATCGTTATACGATGACTCCAGGCAGAGAGGACGGCGATTCCGATGGACCAGAACGAAGCGAACGACCCGCGTCCCAACATTCCCGTCCCGCAGCCGATCAGGCCCGACGGGGCGGGGGCGACCGATCCCGGACCGCGCGACGTGCTGAGGGACTTGCAGAACCCCGATATGCTCGTCCCGCCGGCGACGGACGCGGGAACGGTGGCGAACATGCGGTTCTCCTTCTCGGATACGCACATGCAGTTGAATCACGGCGGATGGTCTAGAGAGGTGACGGTGCGGGAACTGCCGATCGCGAAGACGCTCGCGGGAGTGAACATGCGATTGACGCCCGGAGGCGTGCGCGAGTTGCATTGGCACCAGCAGGCGGAATGGTCGTACATGATCTGGGGCGCGGCCCGCATTACGGCGGTCGACCAGGACGGCCGCAACTTCATCGCCGACGTCGGGCCGGGCGATCTGTGGTATTTTCCTCCCGGCATTCCGCACTCCATCCAAGGGTTGTCCGAGGGCTGCGAGTTTCTGCTCGTGTTCGACGACGGCGCGTTCTCGGACATCGATACGTTATCGATTACGGACTGGTTCGCGCATACGCCGAAGGAAGTGCTCTCGGCGAACTTCGGGGTGCCGGAATCCGCGTTCGCCGGTCTTCCGAAGGGGCAGAGGTACATCTTCCAGTCGGACGTTCCCGGACCGATCGCCGCCGACCAAGTATCGGATCCGCAAGGCGCGGTGCCGCTAAGCCTCACCTATCGCCTGCACGCCCAGCCCCCGATCCTAACGCCCGGCGGATCCGTCCGCATTGTTGATTCCCGCAACTTCCCTGTATCCGTCGCGATCGCGGCCGCGCTCGTCGAAGTGAAGCCCGGCGCGATGCGCGAGCTCCATTGGCACCCGTACAACGACGAGTGGCAATATTACTTGACCGGCCAAGGGAGAATGACCGTATTCGCCGGGCAAGGCGACGCGAGGACGTTCGACGTTCGCGCGGGAGACGTCGGTTACGTGCCCTTCGCCCTCGGCCATTACGTGCAGAATACCGGGGACTGCAGTTTGTGGTTTCTCGAGATGTTCAAGAGCGACCGGTTCGCCGACGTGTCCCTCAACCAATGGATGGCGCTGACGCCGCACGAGCTCGTGCAGGAGACGCTGCACGCGACGCCGACGCTGATGGGGGCGCTTCGCAAGGAGAAGTGGCCGGTCGTGAAATACCCGCGTTAAAAAATAATTTTGGAAAATGTCGAAATCTGTTGAAACTTTTCTCTTCTCCGCGTGTGTATATAGGTGAAAACTTCGAGAAGAGGAAGGTTGATCACCATGATCCGCAATCGGATGAAGAGAATCGCAGTCGCAGCGCTCGCGTTTGCTTTGTTGCTCGGAGGGGGAGTCATAACGTCTCCGCATGGGGCAAGGGCGGAAGGAATACCGGTGCCGGACGAGAGGGCGGCGTTCAGCGTATTCGACCCGAGTCACCTCTATTTGAGTAACGGCTCGAACTCGATCAGCGTATCGACCGGAAACATCGTCGTCGGCGTATCGACGACCGCGACCATGATCGTCGATTCGATCGGCTATACGGTATATATCCAGAAGTGGAACGGCAGCAGTTGGGAAACGTACGGCTCTGGAAACACGGTCGGGGGGTCCAACGCAATCAACTTTTCGGGAAACGTGCCCAAGTCCGTCGCTTCGGGCTATTATTACCGCGCCCGCACGATACACTGGGTGATCGAAAACGGCGTATACGAGGAAGGCGAGAAGTTCACGTCCTCGGTGCTCGTTCCATGATCGACATCGGTTATTGGATCAAGGACACGCATCCTTATCCGGACGCGGTCGACGTTCCGGACGACACGATTATCGCGATCGCCTTCACGCAGGACGTTAACCGGCATACGCTGAACGCGAGGAACATCTTGATTCTCGACGGTAACCAGGGAGGCAAGCTGATCTCGGAGAAGTTCCTCTACCATTACGAGCAGGAGAAGCATACGCTGTTCGTCTACTTGAAGGAAGAGGCGGACCGGCTCGGCTCCGGCAACCGGATCGAGATCATCCTGACCGGACGGATTACGAACTATCGCAACGAACAGATGGAAGTTCCGTTTCATTTGCGATTCACGACCCGTTGAACGCGACCGAACGCGAACGGAGCAGCCCTTGTCGGATACCGGGGCTGCTCCGTTCGCTCTTGTTATAGCTTCATCTCGTCGTAGATACGCAACAGCTCGTCGGCGGGGACGCGGCCTCCGAACGAGATTTGGATGTCTCCTGCGATTAATTCCAGTTGCGACGTGCCGTCGGTGACGGTCGTCAGGACGCCGTCGGCATCCCTCAAATGAACTTCCCGAACGGTAATGCCTTCGCCGGAGATGTTCGTTCCGGTACCCGTGACTCCCTTCAGCTTATTGAAATACAAAGTAACGTAGTACCCGTTGCTTCCGTTCAGGTACGTATAGATGACCGAATCCGCCCGGTCCTGATTCCGGGAATAGGTGAGCTCGGCGCTATAGAGCGAGAAATAATCCGGTATGTAGCCGAATTCCGGCGCCCGAAAGGACAATGCGTCGCGCGCTCCTTCGATGTCGGTAACTTCGGTGCGGTTGTACGCCGAGGGGTGAGCTTGGGTATCGCCGGAGACGTAATCGGGCGGCGGCGCCGTCTTCGCGCCGGACGTATCCCGGTCTTCGTCGCGGCCGAAGAAGAACGACAGCATGCCGTCGGACTGGATCAGCTTGGCGTACATCGGTTCGATGGCGCGAACCGTCGACGAGCCGTTGAAGATGAAGGCGCCGATCAGGATGGCGGCCGCGAGTATCGCGAGCCTGCCGAGCGCGGCGCGCGCGCGGCCCGACTTCCGCCGCGAGCGGAGCTTCCCTTGCATTCGTTCCCATGAGGGCCGATAATCGGCGACCGGAGCCGATACGGCGTTCTGCGCGGCCGCCTCGAACGCGGCATCGAATCGGCGTTCGAATTCCGCTTTATTCATGTCGCTCCCCCCACTCCAATCGCAGTTTCTTCTTCAGGTATACCCTGGCGCGATGCAGCTTGCGCCGTACGGCGTTCTCGGTGTCGTCGATTTCCGTGGCGATCTCCTTGTAGGAGAGTCCCTTCTTCCACTTCAGCTCGATGACCGTCCGCTGGTCGTCCTTCAAGCCGTTCAAGTGCGCTCCGATCGTCTCCTCGAGCGAGCGGATCTCGACTTCCTTCTCGACCGACGTCGCGGCCGCGGCGTTGTAACCGTAAGCGTGCGTCAGCTCTTCGTCCAGGACGACGTCTCTCGCGATTTTCCGGTGCTTGCGCATGTAAGTGAACGTGAAATTGCGGCTGACGACCCTGATCCATGCCCGAAGGTGCTCTTCGCTCTCGACGGTCGGCGACTTGCGCAGCGTCATCAAGAACGTATCGTGGATAATATCTTCCGTCGTCGCGTGATCGTTGACCATGTACATGACGGGCGCGTATAAAAATTGGTAAAATTCCCTGTATATCTGCTCCTGCGACGTGCTGTTCAGACGATGGAAGTTCGAACCGAGCAAGAGAAGCAGGTTCGTCTGCATGGGGAGGTTCACCTAATTTCGTATGGTAAATGGAAAACGGCTTGTCCCTCTTATTCTAAGGGAAAAATCGCCAAACGAACAGCATATAAACGGATTTGGCGATCGACGTCTTCTCCTGTATGATTACAAGAAGCATGGGAATTCAAGGAAGGGGTTTGGGCTTGCGCCGTTCGACAATCGTGAAGGTGGCCGCGATCGCCGCGGTCGTCGCGTTGCTGCTGTGGTTCGATTTCAAATATCTGAAGGTAACGCCGGAGTCGATCCGATCGTGGATCTTGTCGTTCGGGTGGATCGCTCCCGTTCTATATATCGGCATGTATATCGTACGTCCGTTCATTCTGTTCCCGGCGTCCGTGCTGGCCATGGCCGGCGGGCTCGCGTTCGGGACGTGGTTCGGGATGCTGTATACGGTGATCGGGGAAGTCATAGGCGCGGTGCTGTCGTTCTTGTTCGCCCGCAAGGTAGGGATGAGCTTCTTCCGCGGACGGGAAGATCCCCGCTTCGTCAAGCTCGAGCGAGCGATGGCGAGACGGGGATTCTCGATGGTGCTTATGCTGCGGATCGCTCCGTTCATTCCGTTCGATCTGGTCAGTTACTCCGCCGGCGTCGCAAGAGTGCCGATTCGTCCTTACGTGTTCGCGACGCTGATCGGGACGCTTCCCGGCACGTTCGCTTATTGCTTCCTCGGCGCGAGCCTGACGAAGGGAAGCTGGCGGGAGTTCTTGATCGCCGGCGTCGTCTTCGCGGTCGCGTTGCTCGTTCCGTTGCTGTTCAGGCGCAAGGTCGAGCAGGAAGTCGAAGAGACGCAAGCGCCGGATGCGATCAAGAAGTTCGAGAAGTCAGAGTCGGGACGCAGCGAAGGCCGCGTTCGTTAACCGTAGAATAATTCGAGTCCGACCGTGCTGCCTCGCTCCGCCGGAAGCGACAGCAGCGTCTGAGGAATGACGCGTCCGTTGTAGCGAAGACGGACGTTCACGCCGCCGGACGTCGGAATGCCGGCTACCCTGTTGATGAATCCGAGCGGGCCGAAGCCGACAAGTCCGGTCGATTCGAGCGACTGACGGATCGTGATACCCGGATAATGCGGGATGTAGTTCGTAAAGTTCACGCGCGGGAACGACGCTCCTCCGCGTATCGTGACGGTAACGAATCTAGGAATCGGTCCGGGTCCGGGAATAGGCAGCGGAATCGGAATCGGTATCGGGAACGGCCCCGGCCCCGGAAACGGCGGAGGCGGGAACGGCCCCGGTCCTGGCCCCGGCCCCGGGAACGGCGGAGGCGGGAACGGTCCCGGTCCTGGCCCCGGCCCCGGGAACGGCGGAGGCGGGAACGGCCCTGGTCCTGGCCCTGGCCCCGGGAAAGGCGGAGGCGGAAACGGCCCCGGTCCCGGCCCCGGCCCCGGGAAAGGCGGAGGCGGAAACGGCCCCGGTCCAGGCCCCGGCCCCGGGAACGGCGGAGGCGGGAAGGGGCCCGGTCCTGGCCCCGGTCCCGGTCCTGGCCCCGGTCCCGGTCCCGGAGGGAACAGTCCGGATCCGCCGCCCGGGAAGAGGCCGCCGGGGAACAATCCGCGCTCCTGCGGCGCGACCCACCAAGGGATCGGGCGAGTTAAATAAGAGGGCACCGGTTCGTTATGATGCAGATGGACAACGGCGGCTTTTGCCGGCTTTTTTTTGTTGTTCGTCGATGAAGCGGATTTGGCTTGACGGGACGAAAGCTTCGCTTTCGGATCGCCGGGCGATTTGCGCAGCAGAGGCTTCTCTCCGGACGATCGGCGTTTCGGCATCGTCGTTCCTCCTTCTTCGGCCTGTAGGCGAATGTCGATACACGCAGGATATGCGCCTACGAGGCTCTAGGTGCCGATTGCGGAGGCGAATCGTCAATGATCAGAGAATGTTCAGAATCCAGGGATATAATGGAATCACGATAAGCCGATGACGTGCCGGAGCGTGATGGATCATGAACGAGAACGAGCTTCAAACGATTACCGTAGACGAATTCGCGGCGCTCGTCGCCCGCGAGCTCTATCTCTCGAGGGATGATCAAGCCGAGCTGGCTCGGCACGCGGAGACGGTGCTGCAATCGGATGCGCGGTGGCAAGCGGCCGACGAGCCCATCGTCTATTACGTCGAAGATGCATTCAGATGCGCGAGGGAAATCAGCCGCGAGGAAGCCGCCGCGATGCTGGCGTTCGCGTCCGAGCTGATCGGCGAACGGGCGCCGATGCTGAGCAGCACGGAAGCGGCGCGCACGATTTCGCGGTTCAAAGACGCGAAGCTCGTCTCCGCATGGGCGATGCCGGCGCTGGCGACGGCCGTCCGGCAACAGTGGATGCGCTGCCCGGACCGCGAGATCAAGCCGAAGCACTACATGACTTCGAACGAAGCGACGCTCATCGTCAGACGTTTCGCGACGGATATCCAGTAATTACATGCATGCAGATTCGACTCCGATCCGCTTCGCCGGATTGGAGTTTTTGGCGTCTGTTCATATTAACAATAGGAATAAGCAAGGGAGGGATAGCGCGGATGTCGGTGCTGGCGTGGATGGTGGGAAGCTTGGGCGCGGTTACGGGCAGCATGACCGCGGCGGTATACGGAATTACGGTCAAAGCTCAGAAGCCCCGGCTATGCCCGAACGAGACGCTTCCTTCCGTGCCGTACGAGAACGTCTCCTGGCTGAGCCAAGGGAAGACCGTGAAAGGGTGGCTGTTGCCGCAATACGGCTCCGCCGGCGAGCGCGATCCTTCGGCGCCGGTCATCGTCGTCGCGCACGGCTGGAGCTCGAACCGCTCGCGCGTGCTCCGCTACGCGCTGCCGCTTCATCGGGAAGGGTACGCCATCCTGATGTACGACGCGCGAAGCCATGGGGAGAGCGACGATTACCGTACGCCTTCCGGCTTGCAATTCCGGGACGACCTGATCGCTTCGCTCGATTGGCTGCGTTCGCAACCGAGCGTCGATCCTAATCGGATCGGCGTCATCGGCCATTCGCTCGGCGCGTTCGGAGCGGTACTCGCGCTCGATGCTGGCGCGAACATCGCCGCGCTCGTCACCGACGCGATGCCGGTACGCTTCCAAGCGATGATCGGCGCCGAGCTCCGGCGAAGAAGACTGCCGCAGTTCCCGCTTGCGATGCTCATTCCGCGGTTCATGGTCTGGCGAAGCGGCATTCCGGGCAAGACGATGCGAAAGGCGAACCCGGTCGTCATACTCCGGGATAACGCGGACAGGAACGGCACGCCGGTGCTGCTCGTCCATTCCCGCAACGACGCGTTCATTCCGGCATCGGAGCTAAGCATCGTCTTGGCCGGCACGCCGGGCTTACCGCATCTGTTCGTCGAATCCGACGGGCATAGCGCGTCGGACCGGGACCCGGCGTTCTGGCCGGCGGTCAAGCGCTTCTTCCATGAACACATCAACGGCTAATAAAAAAGTAGGCTTGCAGCATCTTCAGCCGCAAGCCTCAAAGTATATATTATTGAAAAGGGGGGTCATGTATGTAATCATACCCCCGGAAGATGAAGAGAACATGAAGCTAATATTACGGTTACATTACAAAAATCAAAGGCTTCTCGGGCCGACCTACGATCGGGTGCCCGAGAAGCCTTGTTATGTCCGCATTACTGCTGCTCCCGCATCCGGGTCATCTGCTGCCAGACCGAGCCGGCGGCTTCTTCGCCGCGTTCGATCCGGGCGACGGCCATCTCGGCTTGCAGCTTCACCTCGAATTCGGCTTCGCTGCCGGCCGTCGCGCGCAGCGCCTCAAGCGCCGTGTCGTCGCCGGCTTCGTATAAGAAGCGGGCCGCGCGCCAGCGGACGAGCTTATTGCTGTCCTGCAGCGCCTCGACCATCGGGCCGATCGCGGCCGGGTCGCCCATGTCGGACAGCGTGTCCCCGGCGGTGCGGCGAACGGCTCCGGAGCTGTCGCGCAGCGCCTCGAACAAGTGAGGCAGCGTCTCCGGCGTCCGCAAGTCGCCGAGATAGACGACCGCGAGCCGCCGCACCGACACTTGGCTGTCGCGCAGCGCCTTCGTGATGACGGGAAGATCGTCCGGCGTCGGCTTCAACCGCTCGAGCGCCGCATACCGTTCGCGCCAGTCCGCCGCGTCGAGCGCCGCCGACACCTCGTCGCCGGAGAGCGGCGCGGGAGGCGCGGGCGGCGGCGCTTCGGGACCCGCCGCGATCGCTTGCGCGACCAGATCCTTCAGCCGTTCGGCCGAATATGCCGCGTCGAGCTCGCGCGCGATCTCGTCGAGCACCTCTTGAGGCTCGCCGTACCGGACGCCGAGCTCCTCCAGCTTGCGCTCGCGGATCATCGTCGCGCCGGCCGCTTCGGTGACGGCTTGCGAGAACCGCTCCGGCATCGCCGCGCGGAATTCCTGCCCGCCGCTCTTCACCCGAATTTGCATCGGGATTCCGCGGAACAGCTGAACGCGCACGTGCGCTTCGCCGAAGCCGTCGGCTTCGTTCGACGCCATGCTGACGACGCCTTCGCCCGCCTCGCCGAACGCGTCGCGAATTCCTTCCAAGATGGCCGCCCAGTCGGCGTTGCCCCTGCGGTCGACCGCCAGGAAGTCGGAGGCGTGGAACACGGCTTTCACGCCCGCTACTTCGAGCAGCTTGGCGATGAGCGGCGGCGCGCTCGCGGCCTTATCCTTGACATAGTTATGCCATACCCCTTGCTCGAGCCGAACGTCGACGTTCAGCTTCATCGTGTTCGGGCTGGGGGTAGGTTCGATGGATAGCAATTTCATGAGGAGACGACCTCGCTTTCGGAACTCGTATATAGCATAACAATACCGCATTCCCGATTCGATTGCCAAAAGGAACGCAAGTTAGGGCTTGCATCGGCGAACGCTCGTCACCGTAAGCCTCCGTCGTGATATAATCGGGGCATTGCGCCTGACGAAAGGGGGACCGCGGATGTACGCGTTCCAGCTCGGATCTACGGTTCTGAACGGACAATTGCTTCTCTATATCGCATTCGGCATATGCGGCTACTTGTCGCTTCGTTATTGGCCCGCGCGGGTAAACAACGATCAGACGCGGCAGTTGCAAGAAGCGGCCGGTTCCGCGTTCTTATTATGGCTCGCGGTCTGGAAGCTGAGCCCGCTGCTGATCGATTACGAATCGACCGTGAGCAACTTCGGCTCGTTGCTCTTCCTGGACGGAGGGGCGATGGGGCAACTGCTCGCCGGCATCGCCGTCGTCGTGTTCGCGGTATACCAGGCGAACCGCCGAGGGTGGCCGCTTCCGCTATTGGCGGAAGGGACGATTCGCTACATCGCGGGCGGCACGGCCGCTTATCAAGCGGCATTGCTCGTCATCGGCATCGATCCGCCGCTATTCCCGGCGTTGACGCTAGGATGGACGATTGCGTTCGCGACGTTCGCGAGCTTGCGCCGTCGACCGGGCTCGGCGGCTGGAGCGATGCCCGGCGCCGTTTACTTAATCGGCCTTGCCTTATTGGCGTTCGGGTCGGAGCATCGGCTTACGATCATCCTCTCGATGAGCAGCCTCCAATGGTTCTGCTTGGCTCTCGCGGCGTGGATCGCGAACGTAAGCAGAGGCGAAGACGCGGACGGCCCCGCAAAGCTTCGTCGCGCGGTCGTCCCGTTGCTCGCGCTGGCGACGATCGCATTCTCCCTGCTCTATTCGAACATCGGCTTTACGGCGGATCGATCGGGGGAGCAGACGAAGGGGATGCAGACGGGGCTCCGCCGCGACGAGATCGCTCCCGGCTTCGAGCTTCAAGACTTGCAGGGCAATACCGTGCGCTTGTCCGATTATCGCGGGCGCAGGGTCATCTTGAACTTCTGGGCTTCATGGTGTCCGCCTTGCCGCGCGGAGATGCCGCACATGCAGCGGTTCTACGAGAAGCACGGCAACGAAGCCGTTCTGCTTAGCGTGAACCTGACCGCATTGGAGTCTTCCGCGGACGTCGCGAAGCGCTTCGCGGATAAGCGAGGCTTGACGTTCCCGATCGCGCTGGACGCGCAAGGAGACGTAGAGGACCTCTACGAGATTAGCGCCTATCCGACGACTTACGTGCTGGACGAGCGCGGAGTCACCGACGACGTCATCGTCGGACCGATGACGTTCGACTTCATGGAGACGCTCCTGAAGTAACGCCGCAATTCATCTATCGGTTCGCGCTTCGGGAGAAGGCATTATAGGCGTATTTTCGCTTCGTTCATTGGTACATTTCAGGGTTTCCTGCTATAGTATGAGAAGAGATCTTCATCGGAGGGATGTCATGCGAAGACGCTTCGGCAACTTGGACTCCACCTTTGCTGGCAAAGCATCGATGGATCAATTCGACCGGTGGCGTGAGGACCGACTCCGCAAGCTGCGGAACAATGGCTACGGCAGCGTCGTGCCCAATGTCGCTCCCGATCTTCGTTACTTGCAGCATAATCGCAACGAGCCGTCCGTAACCTGGATCGGACACTCGACTTTCCTGATCCAGATGTGCGGAATCAATATCGTGGCCGACCCGGTATGGGCGAGACGGATGGCGTTCCGCAAACGAATGACGCCGCCCGGCATCGAACTATCGGACATGCCGTCCGTCGACGTCGTGCTCGTCTCGCACTCCCACTACGATCATCTGCACATTCCTTCGTTGCGCAGGCTGAAGGGGCAGAAGAAGATGATCGTTCCGGCGGGCTTGAAGCGCAAGCTGATGCTCCGCGGCTTCCTGCAGGCGCAGGAGCTGCATTGGTGGGAAGATACCGCGCATCACGGCGTGAAGTTCACCTTCGTGCCCGCGCAGCACTGGACGCGCCGCAATCCGTGGGATATGAACACGTCGCATTGGGGCGGATGGATCATGCAGTCCGATCACGGCCCGACGATATACTTCGCGGGCGATAGCGGCTATTTCCGCGGGTTCGCGGAAATCGGCAGACGGTTCAAGATCGACGTCGCGCTGTTGCCGATCGGGGCGTACGATCCCGAATGGTTCATGGCGTCGCAGCACGTCAGTCCGGAGGAGGCGCTTCAAGCGTTCCTCGATCTGAAGGCGAAGTACTTCGTGCCCATGCATTACGGCGCGTTCAAGCTCTCCGACGATACGCCGATCGAAGCGCTGGAGCGGCTCGAGACGGCCCGCCGGTCGCTCGGCATCGCGGAGGATAGAATTTGCCTGCTTCGGCACGGCGAGACGATGAGATTCAGAAGCAACATACCAGATTACGAAGCGAAGGATGGATTAGACTCATGATCAGCGTATCCGGCATCAGCTTGCGATTCGGCAAGCGCGCCTTGTTCGAAGACGTTAACATTAAATTCACGCCAGGCAACTGCTACGGCCTCATCGGCGCCAACGGAGCGGGCAAGTCGACGTTCTTGAAGATCCTGTCCGGCGAAGTGGAGCAATCGACGGGCGAAGTTCATATTACCCCGGGCGAGCGCCTGGCCGTATTGAAGCAGAACCATTACGAGTACGACGAATTCAACGTGCTCGAGACCGTCATCATGGGCTACGAACGCCTGTACAAGGTCATGAAAGAGAAAGACGCCATCTACGCGAAGGAAGACTTCTCCGACGAGGACGGCATGCGCGCCGGCGAGCTCGAAGCCGATTTCGCGGAGATGAACGGCTGGGAAGCGGAGAGCGAAGCCGCGGGCATGCTGAACGGTCTCGGCATTACGACTGAGCTTCACGATAAGAAGATGTCGGAGCTGAGCGGCAACGAGAAAGTCCGCGTCTTGCTCGCGCAAGCGCTGTTCGGCGAACCGAACATCCTTCTCCTCGACGAACCTACCAACCATTTGGACCTCGAGTCCATCAACTGGCTGGAAGATTTCTTGTCCCGTTACGAAGGCACCGTTATCGTCGTATCCCATGACCGCCACTTCTTGAACCAAGTATGTACGCATATCGCCGACATCGACTTCGGCAAAATCCAAATGTACGTCGGCAACTACGACTTCTGGTACGAGTCTAGCCAGCTCGCGATCAAGCTCCTCCGCGACCAGAACAAGAAGAAGGAAGACAAGATCAAGGAGCTGCAGGAATTCGTTCAACGCTTCTCCGCGAACAAGTCCAAGGCGAAGCAGGCGACGAGCCGGAAGAAGCTCCTCGACAAAATCTCGCTCGACGACATCCGTCCGTCGAACCGGAAATATCCGTTCATCAACTTCAAGCCCGAGCGCGAAGTCGGCAAACAGGTCGTCACGGTCGAGAACCTTACCGTTACGCTGGAAGGCGAGAAGGTGCTCGACAACTTCAACATCGTCGTCAACAAGGGCGACAAGATCGCGCTCGTCGGGCCGTTCGGCCACTCCAAGACGGCGTTGTTCCAAGCGCTCGTCGGCGAACGCGAGCCGGATTCCGGCAGCGTGACGTGGGGCGTGACGGCGACGGCTTCGTACTTCCCTAAAGATAACAGCTCATACTTCGACGGCGTCGATACGAGCATCGCGGAATGGCTTCGCCAATATTCGAAGGATCCGGACGAATCGTTCATCCGTGGCTTCCTCGGCCGGATGCTGTTCTCCGGCGACGAAGCGTTGAAGAAGGCTTCCGTCATCTCCGGGGGCGAGAAGGTCCGTTGCATGCTGTCCCGCATGATGTTGACGAACGGCAACGTGCTGTTGCTCGACGAGCCGACCAACCACTTGGACCTCGAGTCGATCACGGCGCTCAACAACGGTCTCATCGACTTCGACGGTCCGATCATCTTCACGTCGCACGACCATCAGTTCATGCAGACGATCGCGAACCGCATCGTCGAGATTACGCCGAACGGCGTCATCGACCGGATGATGACGTTCGACGAATACTTGGAGCATCCCGAAGTGAAAGAGCTTCGCGCCCGGTACATTCCGGTCGTATAAGAGAGAGCCGATCCCAGCCTGGGATCGGTTTTTTCTTGCGCGGGAACGCAGTTGCGGCATACGTTCTCTGATTCCGAAAAGATGTCAATATCGCCGCGCTAGCGAAATAACTTAATAACAAGCGGGTTAATCGATCTCGCCATGGGGTACAACAATAGGGAGACTGCCGCCGTAGTCCGATCAGGATCTGCGCCGCGGCAGTCTCCTTCTATTGGCTCGGACCGGGGGGAAACTCATGGATCTGTACGACGACATCAAGCAGGGCGAGAAGGGCGCGCTCGTCAGCATCATCGCCTACTTGGCGCTGTCCGCCGTCAAGCTGACGGCGGGATGGCTGTTCGCCTCCGAGGCGCTCGTCGCGGACGGCTTCAACAACGTAACCGACATTATCGCGTCGCTGGCGGTGCTGATCGGCCTGCGCATCTCCCGCAAACCTCCGGATCACAACCATCCGTACGGCCATCTGCGCGCGGAGACGGTCGCGGCGCTCATCGCCTCGTTCATCATGGCGACCGTCGGCCTCCAGGTATTGATCGCCACCTTGCGCAACCTATGGCAAGGACATCTCGCGTCGCCCGACTTGAACGCCGGCTGGGTCGCCATCGGCTCCGCGATCGCGATGTTCGGCGTGTACGCCTATAACGTCCGGTTGGCGCGGCGCATACATAACCAGGCATTGATGGCCGCCGCGCAGGATAACCGCTCGGACGCGCTCGTCAGCGTCGGCGCGGCGATCGGCGTATTCGGCGCCCGTCTCGGGCTGCCATGGCTCGACGCGGTCGCGGCGCTAGCCGTAGGCGGCATCATTCTGCGAACCGCATGGAGCATCTTCATCGGAGCGACCGAGGCGCTGACGGACGGCTTCGACGCGAAGCAGCTCATGAGCTTGCGGGGCACGGTAGAGCGGACCGAAGGCGTGAAATCGATTCAAGATATCCGCGCGCGCATTCACGGCAGCCGCGTGCTCGTGGATGTCATTATCACGGTCGATCCGACGATGTCGCTCGTGGAGAGCCATCGGATCTGCGACCGGATCGAGCAGCGAATGAAGCGCAAGCACGATATCATGAACGTGCACGTGCACGTGGAACCGGATTAGGCCCATTGAACGCGGCAACCCCCGAAGCGCTCTCGCACAGAGAGGCTTCGGGGGTTGTTCGTGTTCTAATGGTTTTTACTTGGACATTAGCCCGACGATCTCGTCCAGCAACCGCTCGAGCGTAATCGGATCGTCGTAGTTGAACTTGCTGTTAATGATATGCACCCGGTCGTTCTTGACCGCCGGAAGCGTCTTCCACAGCGACGTTCCGAGCAGCGTCGCTTGCGTGGCCGCCGTCTCTTCGGTTTCGTCCGTAAGCAAGAAGATGTCGGTTCCCACGAAGTTCGGCAGCAGCTCGTTGGATACGCCGATGAACCGCTCGTTCTTGTCGAGAAGCTCTTTCTGCACGCCTTCGGACGGCTTTATGCCCAATTGACTGTACAACGTCATGTTCAGCCCGTTATCGCCCATGATGTACAAGTCTTTGCCGAGAATGAGCAGGGCTACGGCGGTCTCGTCGCCGGTCAAGCCCAGCTTGCCCTTCGTATCGGCGACCTTGGCCTCGTATGCGGAGAACCAAGCGACCGCCGCGTCTTTGCGGCCGAGCATGTCGGCCATGCTCGTCACGCGTTCTTTGGTCGGCGTCGCATCGTCCAAGCCGGATACGACGGTCGGAGCGATCTTCGTCAGGGCGTCCAGGCCGGCTTCGTCCCAGTCGTCGAAGATAATCAGGTCCGGCTTCAGCGCGAGAACCTTCTCGGCGGAGTAAGGGTACCCGACGTCTTCGATGCCTTCGATCAGCTCGGGATACGCGATTTGGCTGGCGATGACGCTAAGCGTCGCGCCGACCGGCTTGACGCCGATGGCGAGCAAGTCGCCGGGGTTGCTGCCGACGTAGACGATCCGCTGCGGATCGGTCGGGACTTCGACGTCTCTTCCTTTAACGTCTTTCCATACTTTCGTGGCGGATTCGGCCGGGGCCGAGGCGGAAGCGGACGGCGTCGCGCTAGCCGTTTCGGAAGCGGCGGGAGCGGATTCCGACGGAGCGGCGTTCTCGTTATTCGAACCGCAAGCGGACAATAGCAAGGCGAAGATCATCGTGCATACGAACAATAGCGTTTTCCTGGTTAACATCGCGAGTCCCCGTTTCATCTGTTCATTTTAAATAATAATGATAATCATTATCACTTAAAATATAATAAACGGTTCCGCCCAAGTTGGCAAGAGCGAGTTTCCGCCGAGGCCATCCGCGAAAATGTTGCAACGAAACGTTGCCAAATTCAACCTTTCCTACCATCTCGGACGCGCCCGAACCCGTTGCGGCGCGGACTCTCCCGTTCCATGTGCCTAGAACCCGCATGGAACTGTTTACCCATGGAGGAAATTCGGTCTGGTATTGGCGTCCGATGGAAGGCGAACCCCATCGTTCTATAATGGCTGTGGGAGACGAGCGGTCACCCATAATCAGCCATGCAGAGGAGCGATCGGATTGAGAAAGGTTCTATTGATCGTGCTTACGGTACTGACGATGCTAACGGCGGTGCCGGCATTCGCGGGGGCCGCGACTTCGGGAAGCAAAGCGGCGATCGTCGCGTCCGTCAGCTTCAGGACGGCGCCGAACACGTCGTCGACGGTGATTCGATACTTGAAGGCGGGGGAGACGGTTACGATCGTCGAGACCGTTAACGCATATTGGTATAAAGTGAAGGACGGCAGCGGCAATACGGGGTACATCTCCTCGAACGAGAAATATGCCAAGGTGACGGAAGAGGCAGCTCCGGGGGGCAATACGGGCGGCGCGGGCAACGCGATAATCTTGAACTCCGTATCGTTCCGCAATGCGCCTTCCACGGACGGAGCGCGGATCAGGTACTTGCAGAAGAACGAGCAAGTGACCGTCACGAGCAAGGTGAACGCTTACTGGTTCGCGGTAACCGATTCGAAGGGCGTAGCCGGCTACGTTAGCACGTCGGATCAATACGTCAAGCTGACGGGTTCGGTACCGACCTCGCCCACCCAGCCGACAGGGCCGTCGCAGCCGGGCACGCCGTCCGGTCCGCAGCAGATCGAAGCGGTCGTCGCGGCGGGGCTTAAATACCTCGGAACGCCGTACGAATACGGCTCCGACCGCAATACGACGAAGACGTTCGACTGCTCCGACTTCGTGCGCCAAGCGTTCAAGGACGCGCTCGGCGCGACGCTGCCGGCGGATTCGAGCCAACAAGGGGCGTACGTTCGGAAGCTCGGCTCCGTTACGACAGACTGGCATTCGCTCAAGCGCGGCGACCTGATGTTCTTCATGTCGTATAAGGGCACCAAAGCTTCCAGCTATGCTGGCAAATCTCCGTTCGGCGAGTCGATCAACCACGTCGGCATCTACCTCGGCAACGGCCAAGTGCTCCATACGTACTCGAAGGAGTCCGGAGGCGTTCGCGTAGACGGAATCGAAGGCAAGCATTGGGAGTACCGCTTCCTGTTCGGCGGCAGCGCTCTGTAATCGTCTAAGGCATTCTATATTGATGTATCAAAACGAAAGCTCGCGTATCCGTCGCAACTGGGCGGCACGCGAGCTTTCGTCGTTTTCTACAGCACTTGGAATGGCGGAGGCTCCTCGATATAAGCGACGGGCACGCCGGCGAACGCCCCGCGAAGCCGTTCTGCCAGCAAGCGCATGCCGGGCACCTCGCTCTCCGCGTGGCCGACGACGACGAGCGCCGCGTTCCGGCCTTGCGCGAACGCGTCCTTCACGTACTCCGGCGTCTCCCATTCCGCGCCTTCGCCGACGACGAGCAGATCGATCCGGTTTCGCCGGAACAGCGGAATCGCGTGATCGCCGCCTCCCCGGCAGCCGACCGTCACGCCGATCCGCTCGCACGGCATCGACAGGTCGCCGACGACGCGGACCGCCGAAAGTCCGAGCCGTCGCTTAAGCGTCAAGGCGACTTCGCCGACGGTATGCGGGCGCGGCAGCAGGACGACGGACGAAGTCGGGTCGTGACGATGGACGAACCGCTCCCAATCGATCGCGCTAAGGAAGCCGATCATGAGGCCGTCGGGCCGGATGCGGTGCCAGTAGTCATGGCAGCGGTAGATGGCGAGGCCGGAGCCGTCGATCAGAGCTCGCTTCGCTTGGACGACCGGGTCGTCATGGAAACGATCCGGCAGATCGTGATGGCTATAGTACGCGCCTTCGTGGACGACAAGCAGGTCGGCGCCGGCTCGAACGGCTTCCTCTACGACGCGGTGGGACGGCATGAACGATACCGCGATCGCGCCGACGGCCGCGTCCAGGCTGCCGGCGATTAGCCGGTCGGAGCCTTGGTCGTCTTCGATCTCCGCGCTTCGGAGCGTCGCGACGACGTCGCGTACGGTTAAAGTCATCTTCGCACGCTCCTCTCCGGACGATCGTATCACGATTGCGCGCGAACGGGAGCCTAGACTCGAATAATCTATGTTTTCCTAAGGAAATGCTAACAATTACGAAGTACCCAAGCGCATGGCGATGCGGTAAAATGGATTACACTCTTTCTTCTTATAAAAATGAAAGCGATTACATATATCGGAGGGCGCCTATGAGAAAAGTGCTGTTGGTCGACGACGAAATATTCGCGCGCAAAGGCTTGCTCGCGCTCATACCTTGGTCGGAACTCGGCTACGAAGTCGCCGGCGAAGCGGACGACGGCGAAGAAGCGATGAAGCAGATCGAGGCGCTTCGGCCGGACGTCGTCGTCACGGATATCCGCATGCCCGTCATGGACGGTCTGAAGCTGATCGGCGCGGTCAGGGAGGCGGGAGGCCGCACCCCGAAGTTCATCATCATCAGCGGATATAGCGACTTCAAGTATGCGCAGCAGGCGGTGCGCTACGGCGTGCAGGACTTCATCCTGAAACCGATCGACGAAGAGGAGATGTCGCAGGCGCTGGGCAGAATCAAGCTGCTGCTCGACAAAGACGAGCAAGATCAAGAGTTCCCGCGCGTCGAGCTCGACCTCGCGATGCTGGAGAGCTGGTCTTCGGGAGCGGTAAGCGACGAGATGGCGACGGCTACCGCCGAGCTGCTCGATATCCGTCCGCAATCCGAATACGGCTGCGCGTTGATCGAGCGGAACAACATCGGGTTCGGACAGGATCGGGAGCGAGCGGAGCTGGAGCAGATGGGCGACATGAAGAGACTGGCGCGGGAAGCGATCCCCGCGGATCGGCAGACGTTCCTGTTCGACGTCGGGAAGTCGTCGTTCGGAATCGTGACGACCGCTGCGGCGTCCGGGGATTCGGATAGCGACTGGGAATCGTTCGCGGCCAGGCTGCTGGCGGCGATGCCGCAAGAGACGCAGGCGAACCTGCGGGCGTACGTCGGCAAACCCGGCCTCGGCGTAGGCGGGATATCCGAATCGTACCGGACGGCCAAGGAAACCGTTCATTATAAGTACGCGCTGGACGGACAGTCCGTCATCATGCACCACCAAGCCTCCCATATTACGCTGAGATTCAAGCAATCCGACGCGAAGCTGAACGCCGAGCTGGCGGAGGCGGTCGAAGAGGGCGACGAGGCGGCCGTGCTGGCGTCGATCGGCAAGCTGTTCGATTCGTTCGGCCAGGAGAGATTCGCTCCCGAGTCGGTTCAGGCGTCCATCGCCCAATGCGTGCTTGGCATTACGCGCATCGTGCGCGAGCTCGAAGGCGACGAGAACGAGCTGCAGACGCTCAAGGCGATGATGCAATGGTCGAACGAACCGAGGACGCTGTCGGGTCTCCGCGAGATGATCGTCGCGTTCGCCATGGAGTGCATGGCGTACTTGGCGGATAGAAGGAAGCAGCGGGGCAAGGGCGGCATCCAGAAGGTGAAGCAATATATCGAGACCCATTATCACGAGAACATGAGCTTGAAGAGCATATCGAAAATCTTTTACATGAATCCGGTGTATCTGGGTCAGCTCTTCAAGAAGACGTACGGCGTCTACTTCAACGACTATTTGCTCGAGATTCGCATCCAGGAAGCGAAGAAGCTGCTGCGGCAGACCGATCTGAAGGTTTACGAAGTCGCGGAACGCGTCGGATTCTGCAATCCCGACTACTTCGTCACGCAATTCGAGAAGGTCGAGCATAAGACGCCGACCGAATACAAGAACGGGATTTTTACTAAAAACTAGGCTGCGGTGATACGATGCTCTCGAAATGGCTCTCCAAGCTAAGCCTGAACAACGTCAGGCTGCGCAATAAAATGCTGGTCGTCTACTTCCTGTCGGTGTTCATTCCGGTCGTCTTGACGAACGTCATCTTCTACGACATTACGTCGACCAACGTGAAGAAGCAGAAGATGCGGGATATCTCGCTCGCGATGGAGCAAGTCCGCAACGACTTGTCCGCGCAGTTCGCTAACATGGACGGGATCACGGCCGTACTGAATAGCGAACCGCTGCTCAATCAGTACTTGGATAAGCGCTACGACTCGCAGGCGGATTACGTCGACAACTACAACTCTTACATTGTCCGTACGCTGGAGAAATACAGCCCGGTCTATCAAGCGATCCAAGGGATTACGATCTATACGGACAACGATACGATTATTTACGGCGGGCGCGTGCTTCCGATCACGGAGCAGACGCGGGAGACGGGCTGGTACAAGCACATGGCCGAGCAATCGACCTTCGGCGTGCTCGTCGAGAAGGTCGCCCCGGATTATCCGGGCAGCCCGGATGCCATATTCAGCTTCATCCGCAGGATGGGAGACGTGACCGCGGGGGGCGAGCTGAGCAAAATTCTCAAGATCGACGTTCACTTCGGACTGATTCAGCAACTATTCGACAACGTGACGCTCGAAGGAAACATGTACTTGCTCGACGGCGACCGAATCATGTTCACGACGAATGCGGACCTTGATCTAAACCAAACGAACCGTTATTCGGATATTCCCGCGTCGAATAACACGATGGTCTTGGACAATCCGTTGGGGAATCAAACCTATTTGAAAGATTGGCGCATCGTCGGAGAGTTCCAGGAAGGGATCGTGCTTCGCGAGGTCAGTAAATCGAAGGAATTCGTGCTCTATATGGCCATTCCGAATCTCGTCGTGTCGACGCTCATCATCATCTGGTTCACGAGATCGCTGAACGTTCGGCTCGTGCGCATTTTGCGGCATATGAAGAAAGTGAAAAACCAAAACTTCGACACGATCAAGGGCGGCGAAAGCGAGCACGACGAGGTAGGCCAGCTGACGGCGGAATTCAACCGGATGACGCTGCAGGTGAAGAGCCTGATCGACGACGTGTACGTGGCGGACATTCAGACGAAGTCGCTTGAACTCGAACGCCGGAAGACGCAGCTGAACGCGCTGCAGAGCCAGATCAACCCCCACTTCCTGTTCAACGCGCTCGAGACGATCCGAATGCGCAGCTTGATCAAGGGCGAAGCGGAGACGGCCAAGATCATCGCCAACATGGCCAAAATCTTCCGTTCGTCGCTCACATGGAACAAGGACCGAGTCACGATCAACGAGGAGATGGGCTTCATCCTGTGCTTCCTTGAAATCCAGAAATACCGATTCGAGGATCGGCTCAACTACGAGATCAGCATCGATCCGGCCGCGAAATCGTGCTTCGTGCCGAAGATGATGTTCCTGCCGTTCGTGGAGAACGCGTGCATCCACGGCGTCGAACCGCTGAAGCACGGCGGCAAGATCGATATTCGCATCGAACGGGACGACGAGAATCTCCTGTTCGCGATTCTCGACAACGGCGTCGGAATGGATGAGGAGAAAGTAAAGCGATTCTACGGCTATCTCGAGAGCGAGGAAGCGATCGGGGAACGCATCGGCGTTCAGAACGTCATCTATCGGTTAAAGCTCATCTACGGGGATCGGTGCCGGCTTTTGATCGACAGCGCGCCGGGCAAGGGGACCTACATCCGGCTGCAGATTCCGGTCGAATAAAGTCGAATTCGAAGCAGTTCCTATGCTTTTCTAAGTGTCCGCTATAGTTTGTTGGGTAATCAAAGCCCCGGAATGCTTTTATACTGAAAGTGCTTACAAAACATCCGTATCATCGAAAGGGGTCGAATGGATTGGCAAAGAAGAAACTGTTGCTAGGCTCTTTGGCAGCCGTAACGCTGTTCACCGCAGCTGCTTGCTCCAGCGGCAACAACGACAACAATGCTTCGCCAAGCGCAACCGGAAGTGCACCCGCATCCACGGAAAGCGCGCCAGCATCGGAGAAACCGCTCGATAAAGTCACTTACTCTTACTTCCTCGGCGTAGCCAACGCGCCGGACGTGAACACGAACGAGACGACGATCGGCAAGATTCTCGAAGATCAGACCGGCGTCAACTTCAAAATCGAGCACTTGGTAGGCGACCTGAAAGCGAAAATCGGCACGATGATCGCTTCCAACGATTATCCGGACGTTATCAACCCGGATGCGGGCATCGATCAGTTGCTCGACGCGGGCGCGTTCATCGATCTGACGGATCTGATCGAGAAGAGCCCGGAAATCAAACGCGTATACGGTCCGTTCCTCAACCAAATGAAAGCGCCGGACGGCAAAATTTACTACCTTCCGATCTCGGCCCAAGTCGGCGCCTATACGCCGGATCCGAACATTAACCAAGGCGCCTTCTGGATTCAACGCCGCGTATTGAAAGAAGCGGGCTATCCGAAGATCAAGACGCTGGACGAATACACGAAGCTGATCGAGGATTATGCAGCGAAGCATAAGGACGAAGGTCTGACAGGCCTTATCACGCTGACGCACGACTGGAGATTCTTCGCGACTTCCAACGTGCCGATGCACTTGGACGGTTACCCGAACGACGGCAACGTCGAAGTCGACATGACGACGTTCGAAGCCAAGACGTATTATACGACCGATTCTACGAAGCGTTGGCTGCAAAAGTTGAACGACTTCAACTCCAAAGGCCTGTTCGACAAAGCTTCCTTCGTAGATAACTACGACCAATATCTCGCGAAGCTGTCTTCCAAGAAAGTACTCGGCTTCTTCGATTACGGCTGGCAGACGGGCAACGCGCGCAACCTGCTGGTCGACGCGGCGAGACAAGATCCGACGCAAGACGGTTTCGTATACCAACCGATGCCGTTGACGTGGGATGGCGGCAAAGACCAGCTTCTGGATCCGGACGGATTCGTCAAGAACCGCGGTATCGGTATTAGCGTAAGCGCCGAAGATCCTGAACGGATCATGGCATTCTGGGATAACCTGCTCAAAGAAGAGAATCAAATCATGAAGAGCTGGGGTCTCAAAGGCGAGACGTACGAAGTGGACGAGAAAGGCCGCTTCTTCCGTACGGCGGAGCAGATCAAGAAAATCGACGAGCCGTTCAACCTGAGCTTCGGCTTCCGATACTTCAACTGGGATTGGCCGCAATACGGCGCGAATTCCACGCTGTCCGACGGCAACGCGTTCGCGCCTGGCTACCAGCCGGAAGTGTTCCAAATGAGCTTGACGGACGGCGACAAAGAAATCTTGGGCAAATACGGCGTTCAAACGTACTCCGAGCTCTTCGCCAAGCCGGATCCGCGCCCATGGTACCCTGCTTGGGGGATCAACAAGGCGCAAGGCTCGCCGGAACAACTGTGGGAAACGGCGAAGGACGAAGTCACGAAGAAGTTCTATCCGAAACTCGTGCTCGCGAAACCGGCCGACTTCGAGAAAGTATGGGGCGAATTCGTAGCCGAGTTCGGCAAGCTCGACACGGCCGGATACGAGAAATGGTACACGGAACAAATCAAGCTGGCTATCGAAGCCGCTAAGTAATCCCTCATAAGAGATAAGCGAAAGGCCGGCTTATACGCGCTGTTGGCTCGCATAAGTCGGCTTTCGCTTATTCCCATTCGCAAGGACGGTCCGGAAGGAGAATCAATATGGAGAGTAACATCGTATCTGCAGCGACTTCCACGGCGTCTAAGCCGAAGGGACTGAAGCTTTTCTTTAAGAAACTCGTGCAACAGCGGATGCTCGTCTTGATGTCCGTTCCTTTTCTCGTTTGGCTATTTCTGTTCAAATACTTGCCGCTGTGGGGCTGGACGACGGCATTTCAAAAATACAGGCCGGCTAAAAGCTTCTCGGAGCAAGAGTGGGTCGGTTGGGCTCATTTTAAATTTCTCTTTCAAGACGAAAGGTTCTTGCGCGTATTAAGAAATACGTTCGCGCAGAGCGGGATCAATCTCGTCCTTGGATTCGTTACCGCTATTACGCTCGCGCTGTTGCTCAACGAATTGCGCGGGATGATATTCAAACGAGTCGTACAGACGGTCACGTATATGCCGCACTTTCTCTCCTGGGTCGTCGCCGCGGGCATCATTCAAGCGACGCTTGCGCCGGACGGCATTCTTAACGTCTTGATGCTTAAGCTAGGCATGATCGAGAAGGGTCAAGAAATCTTGTTCCTGGGCATTCCGGAGCAATTCTGGACGATACTCGGACTCGGGACGGTATGGAAAGAACTCGGGTGGAATACGATCGTCTACCTAGCCGCAATGGCCACGATCGATCCCGCGCAGTACGAAGCGGCGGAAATGGACGGCGCCGGGCGGTTCAAGAGAATGTGGCACGTGACGTTGCCGGGAATCAAGTCGGTCGTCATCGTCTTGCTTATCCTTAATATCGGGAATCTGATGCAATCGGGATTCGAGGCGCAATACTTGCTGAAGAACGGCATGAACATCGACTATTCCGAGAACATTGATATATTCGTTCTGTTGTACGGCATTAACCAGAGCAACTTCTCGCTTGCAGTCGCGGCCGGCATGTTCAAAAGCGTCGTCAGCATCGTGCTGCTGTTCATCGCGAACAACATCGCGAAGAGAGCCGGCGAGAGCAGACTGTTCTAAGGGGGGATCACGGAATGGCAAACTTAGCCGCGGGAACGACGCCCAAGAAGCTTACCCGAAGGAACGCTTCGCTGGGAGACCGTATTTTCGACACTTTCAATATCACTTTCCTATGCTTGCTGATGGTCGTGACCTTGTATCCTTTCTTGAACACGCTCGCGCTTTCGCTGAACAGCGCGATGGATTCGATCAAGGGCGACATCTATATCTGGCCGAGGGAACTGTCGTTCGAGAACTACAAATACGTGTTCAGGGAATCGACGATTTTCCATGCGACGCTGATCTCGGTCCTTCGCTTGGTCATCGGCACGATAGCGACCGTATTCTGTTCGGCCATGGTCGCTTACACCATCAGCCGGCAAGACTTCGTGCTGCGCAAGTTCATCACGATCGCATTCGTCTTGACCGCGTACGTTCATCCGGGACTTATTCCTGACTTCTTGAACATCCGCGATCTTGGGCTGATCAACAGCTTCTGGGTATATATCTGGCCGGGCTTGATCGGCGTATTCAATCTCATTCTGATCAGATCCTTCATAGACGCGTTGCCTGATAGTATCTTGGAGTCGGCGCGAATCGACGGAGCGGGAGAATTCAGGACGTTCTTCAACATCGTGCTGCCGCTATGCATGCCCGTGCTTGCCACGGTCGCGCTGTTCACGGCCGTCTATCAATGGAACTCCTGGTTGGACGTGTTCTTGTATAACTCGTCGAATATCAAACTCAGCACGCTGCAGTACGAATTGCAGAAGATTCTACAGAATTCCAGCGCCTCCTCGTCTCCGGAGAGCGCGTTCTCGAATCCGGACGCTCAGGCCAGCATGGTTACGCCGCTCTCGATTCGCGCTACCATGACGATCGTGGCCTCGGTTCCGATGATCGTGCTGTATCCGTTCTTGCAAAAGTATTTCGTCAAAGGCATGATGGTCGGCGGCGTAAAAGGTTAAATTCGATTCAACAGCTGTCGGCGAGCATTCGCCGGCAGCCTTTGTTTAAAGGGGGAAAACGACATGAAGAAGCTTCACGAAGCATTCGCGGGCGATTTCGACATCGGCGCAGCCGTAAATCCCCGTACTATCGCGCAAGCGGGCGGTTTGATTGCCGAACAATTCAATAGCCTTACCGCGGAGAACGAGATGAAATTCGCGAGCGTGCATCCATCGGAGGATGTATATACGTTCGATCGGGCGGACGAAATCGTCGCTTTCGCGAAGTCGCACGGTCAACGAATGCGCGGGCATACGCTCGTCTGGCACAACCAAACGACGGAATGGGTGTTTCGGGATACGCATGGCGGACCCGTCGACAAGACGACGTTGCTGGCCAGAATGAAGTCTCATATCGACACGGTCGTCGGTCGTTACAAGAACGACGTCTATTGCTGGGACGTCGTGAACGAAGCGGTCACGGACGACGGCTCCGCTCTGCTAAGGACCTCCCCATGGCTCGACATCGCGGGCGAGGATTTCATCGCCAAGGCGTTCGAGTATGCGCACGAAGCCGATCCGAAAGCGTTATTGTTCTATAACGATTACAACGAATGCGATCCGGGCAAGCGGGAGCGCATTTATGCGCTCGTTCGTTCGCTGAAGGAGCGCGGCGCTCCGATTCACGGCATCGGCTTGCAGGCGCATTGGAGCTTGGCTTCTCCGACGCCGGACGCGATACGGGCCTCGATCGAACGCTATGCCCAGCTCGGCTTGAAGCTGCACGTTACGGAGATGGACATATCCGTGTTCGAGTGGGACGACCGCCGTACGGATTTGAAGTCGCCGACGGCAGAGATGCTCGCTCGCCAAGAGGAAAGGTACGACGAAGTTTTCCGCCTATTCCGGGAATATCGCGAGTTCATCGCTTCCGTTACGTTCTGGGGAGCGGCGGACGATTACACTTGGCTGGACGATTTCCCCGTACGCGGAAGGAAGAATTGGCCGTTCCTATTCGACGAGCAACATCGTCCAAAGGCGTCTTTCGACAAAGTCGCCGGATTGCATCTGTAGATCGGAGGTACGAGGGTGTCTAGCAAATCATACAAAGCATGGCTTCAATACGACCCGATCGATAACGTCTCCGTACGCAACGACTATATCAGGCAGCTCGGCAACATCGTGCTGCCCGCTAGCGTAACGGAGTTCGAGCCCGCGCTGCAATTGCTGAAGACGGGGCTCCGGAGGATGCTCGGCATCGAGCCGCTCTTCTCCGAGAGTCCGAGCGATCCGTCGTATTGCCGGATCGCATACGCGGAGGGGGAGGAGCGCGAGCGGTTGGGCGCCGAGGGTTACCGGATCCGCACGGACGCGGGAACTCGTCTGTCCCTCGTCGGCGGAGGGAACTCGGGACTGCTCTATGGCGTATTCCATCTGCTGCGGTTAGTCGGTGCGCGCGAGCCATTGGAGGCGCTGGACATCCGCGAGAAGCCGTCGGCCGGGCTCCGCATGCTGAACCAATGGGATAACGCGGACGGCAGCATCGAGCGCGGATACGCGGGGAAGTCGATCTTCTATAGGAACGGCAAGATCGCGGCGAACCTGGATCGCGTGCGGGATTACGCGAGGCTGGCGGCTTCCGTCGGCATTAACGGCATCTCGATCAACAACGTGAACGTGCACGAGGCCGAGACGGCGTTCGTTACGCCGGGCGCGCTGCCCGAGGTGGCGAAGGTCGCCGACGCGTTCCGCCCGCTGGGCATCAAGCTCTTCTTGAGCGTCAACTTCGCGGCGCCGATTCAAGCGGGCGGCTTAACGACGGCGGACCCGCTAGACGATTCGGTGCGCGCGTGGTGGAAGGAGACGGCCGCGGCGATCTACGGGCGAATCCCCGACTTCGGAGGCTTCCTCGTCAAGGCGGATTCCGAGCACCGCCCGGGTCCGTTCACGTACGGACGCGATCATGCGGACGGCGCCAATATGCTTGCCGAGGCGCTAGCTCCGCACGGCGGCATCGTCGTCTGGCGGTGCTTCGTCTATAACTGCATGCAGGATTGGCGAGATCGCTCGACCGACCGCGCGCGCGCGGCGTACGATCACTTCACGCCGCTGGACGGCAAGTTCAAGGATAACGTCGTTCTCCAGATCAAGAACGGACCTATGGACTTCCAAGTCCGCGAGCCCGTCTCCCCTCTGTTCGGAGCGATGACGAAGACGAACCAGGCGATGGAATTCCAGATTACGCAGGAGTATACCGGCCAACAGCGTCATCTGTGCTATCTCGTGCCGCAATGGAAGGAAGCGCTCGACTTCGACACGCACGCGAAGGGCGCAGGCTCCTACGCGAAGCGGATCGCGGACGGCAGCCTGTACGGTTCCAAGCATGCGGGCTTCGCGGCCGTATCCAATATCGGCGACGACGACAACTGGACCGGACATGTTCTGGCGCAAGCGAACCTATACGGGTACGGCCGGTTGATCTGGAATCCGGAGCTGTCCGCGGAGACGATCGCCGACGAGTGGATCCGGCTGACGTTCGGGGCGGACGAGCGGGTCGTCGAGGTCGTGCGAGGCATGCTTATGGGGTCTTGGCGAACGTACGAGAACTATACGGCGCCGCTCGGCGTCGGTTGGATGGTCGCGCCGAACCACCATTACGGTCCTGACGTGGACGGATACGAGTATTCGCGATGGGGCACGTATCATTTCGCGGACCGCGACGGTATCGGCGTCGACCGGACGGTCGCAACAGGAACGGGCTATAGCGCTCAATATCATTCGCCGAACGCCGCGATCTACGACGATCCGGGCGCTTGTCCCGACGAGCTGCTGCTGTTCTTCCACCACGTGCCGTATTCGCATCGGCTGAAGTCGGGGAAGACGGTTATCCAGCATATTTACGACACGCACTTCGAAGGAGTCGAGCAGGCGGCGGAGCTGCGTGCGCAATGGTCGAAGCTCGAGGGCGCGGTCGATCCGGAGAGGTTCGCCAACGTGCGCGATCGTCTGGAAGGACAGGCGGAGCACGCCAAGCAATGGCGCGATATCGTCAATACGTATTTCTACCGCAAATCCGGGGTTCCAGACGAGCGAGGCAGACGAATTTATTAACGGAGCGGCTTGCGCGCAGCCAAGGGATGAAGCATCGTCTTCATCCCTTTTTGTCGCCCGACGAGGGCGGACGGCGCGCCTGGCGCGAGGAGAGGCTGACTGCCGATGTGGCCGAAGATCGCCAAGTTCAATTCGTTGCGCAACCAGATGCTGTTCGGATTCCTGCTCGTCATGCTCGTTATTCTGACGTTCGTAGGCGCGATCACGTACGATTCCGTCTCCACGATGCTGAAGAACAATACGGCGAAGCATATTCAACAAACCGCGGTCGAGGCGAACGGCAGGTTGGAAGGCATACTGGAGCAAGTCGATTCGTTGACGACGCTCGTGGCGACTAACGATTACGTGCAGCGGCTGCTGCTGCTGGAAGGCGAGGGCCGCACGGCGACCTTTTCGGAACGGCAAGCGCTTCCTCCGCTGATCAATACGATTCAGTTGTACGCGAGCGGCGTCAAATCCGTCGAGCTCTATACGAACGATCGCAGACGGTTATTCCCGCTGGACGAAGCGAGGTTGGACGAGAAGGTAAGCGAGGATTGGATTCGCAAGACGATCGAGGGCCAGGGCGGCATCGTCTGGTTCGGCATCGACCCGGCGGACCGGAATACGCTCATCGCCATTCGGCAAGTCAGCTTGATCGAGCGGAACTTCGCGACGGGCGGCTACTTGCTCGTGCGCATGGACCGCAACGTATTCGCGTTCGACGATCCGTCGGCCGGAGAGAGAGAGCGGGAGACGATGCTGCTCGTCGGCGCTGACGGCAAGCTGCTGGCGTCGAACGCGGAAGCGGTAACGGACGAAGACGCGTCGCTTCTTACGGCTTCGGACCGGCAATCGGCGACTCTTCGCGACCGTCACTACGTCATGGTCAAGCAACGTTCGGCAATGACCGGATGGACGCTCGTCATCCTGACGCCGGTCCATGCGATCACGGACGGCGTCTCGGTGCTTCGCGCGACGATCGTGGCTTCCGCCGGCATCGGGACGGCGCTCTTCGCGCTGTTGTCGCTGCTGCTATCTACGATCATTACCCGTCCGATCCTCAAGCTGATCAAGACGATGCGCGGGGCCAGGATGGGCTTGCCGAAGCCGACGGAGCTCGTCTCCTCTACGATCGAGATCAACGAGCTGAACCATACGTACAACAACATGATCGATAACATCAACGAGCTCATCCGTCTCGTATACGAGAAGGAGCTTCTCCAGAGCCGCACCGAACTGAAGGCGCTTCAGGCGCAGATCAATCCCCACTTCCTGTACAACACGCTCGAAGCGCTGTATTGGTCGCTGCAGGAGAAGGACGAAGAAGAGCTGGCGGAATTCGTCGTGGCGATGTCGGACTTGTTCCGTTATACGATCTCGGGTCCGACGCGATCGGAATGGGTGACGCTGCAAGACGAGCTGGACCATATCGAGAAGTACTTGCGAATCATGAAGCTTCGGTTCGGCGATCGGCTATCCTGGGCCATCGATTGCCCGCCGGCGTTCGGCTCGGCGAAGCTGCCGAGGCTGCTGCTCCAGCCGTTCGTCGAGAACGCCGTCCTGCACGGCGTCGAGAGCAAGCTCGGACCGGGCACCGTGTCGCTCTCCGTCGAGAGCTCAGACGACGGAGAGCGTCTGTACGTGACCGTCGAGGACGACGGCGCGGGCATGGACGAGGAATCGCTGCGCATGCTCGAGGAGGCGCTACGGGACGAGCGGGACCGGCTGCCGGCTTCGACCGGTTCCGGCTTGGGCGCGTTGAACGCCGCGCGAAGAATACGCTTGTGCTACGGGGACGCGCCGGGGCCGGAGCGCTTGACCGTTCGCAGCGTCAAGGGCCGGGGAACGAGCATCCGCATAACGATTCCGATTCCAATGGCGGGAGGTACCGATGAGACCCAAGTCGATCTTGATCGTGGACGATGAGCCGGGAACGCGGTTAGGGCTGAAGAAAATGCTGGAGCGGTGGAGCGCGGGGCGTCACCTTATCGCGACGGCGGACAACGGACGGGACGCGCTGCGGGCGCTCGAAGAGACGCCCGTCGATCTGATGATCACAGACATACGCATGCCCGAGATCGGTGGCCTGCAGCTGGCGAACCGGGTCCTCGAGAGCCGGGCGGTGCATCGCCCGTCCGTCATCCTCGTATCCGGTTACGCGGAGTTCGAGTACGCGCAGCAAGCCATTCAGCTCGGCGTCGCGAATTACTTGCTGAAGCCGGTCGGCAAGGATAAGCTGATCGCGGCCGTCGAACAGGCGCTGGAAGCGGGCGAAGAGCGAAGCCGGGTCGGCGTCATGCGCAAGTTCGTCGATCCGCGGCTGCTCGAGACGAGCGCGAACGAAGTTAAGCCGAGCGAGCCGGTCCGAGACGCGCTGGCGTACATCGACGAGCGTATCGGAGAGGCGATCGGCCTTCGCGAAGCGGCCGAGCACGCTCACCTGAACGCCAGCTACTTCAGCGTGCTGTTCAAGGAACAGCTGGGGATGACGTTCAGCGAATACGTCGCCCGCAGACGGCTGCAGAAGGCGAAGGAGATGCTGTTGACGACAAGGCTGCCGATCGCGGAGATCTCCGAACGGATCGGCTACCGGACGGCCAAATACTTCAACAAGGTGTTCAAGGAATACGAGGGAAGAAGTCCGGGGCAGTACCGCGCGGCCATGACCGGCGAGCCGGAGAGCATCCAATAAAGATGGAACTATAGCCAATCGCCGTGCCCTTATCCCGTTCCCGGGGCGATGCTACACTTAATTCCAGAAGGAAAGCGCATTCATGTATCCTTCATATTCGGTCTAGGGGGAATTCGGTCCATGAAGACGAAGGCGTTAACGGCGGGCGCGTTGTCGCTCGCGATCGTTGCCGCGCTGACGGCATGCGGCAACGACAACGACGACGCTGGCGGCAAGTCCGGGGAGAAGATCACGCTTAACTTGATGCACTTATGGCCGGAAGGCACCGCCGCGCAGCAGAACAAACTCGTGAAGCAGATCATCGAGGAATACAAGGCGATGGAGCCGAACGTCACGATCGCGACCGAGGTGCTGGAGAACGAGCAGTACAAGGACAAGATGCAGGTGCTGTCCGCGTCCAACAAGCTGCCGGATATCGGGCTTACGTGGGCGGCCGGCTACATGGAGCCTTACGTGAAAGGCAATAAGTTCGCGACGGTTGACGACCTGCTCCAAGGCGAACTGAAGGACAAATTCGTCGCGGGGACGACGGAAGCGTACGCGTCCGGCGGCAAGAGCTACGCGCTCCCGCTCGAGCTCAACATCGTGCCCGTCTACTATAACAAAGAGATTTTCGCCAAGTACGGTCTTCAGCCTCCGCAGACGTTGGACGATCTGAAGAACGTCATCGGCAAGCTGAACGAGAACGGCGTCACGCCGATCACGATGGGCGGCAAGGACGCTTGGACGGCTTCCTTCTGGTACATGTACTTGGCCGATCGGTTCGGCGGCGCGGATCTGCTGGACCAATCGGTCGCCGGCAACGCGTTCACCGATCCGGCGCTGATCGACGCCGCTAAGGCGATGCAGGAGCTCGTCGACATGAAGGCGTTCATTAAGGGCTTCAACGGCTTGTCCAACGACGAAGCCAAGGCCGAGTTCGAGAACGAGAAGGCCGCCATGTACGCGATGGGGACGTGGGAAGTACCGAACTACACGACGAACCCGGATCGGCCGCAAGCGTTCAAGGACAAGATCGGATTCTTCAAGTTCCCGACCGTCGCGGGCGGCAAGGGCGAGTTGAACGACTTCGTCGGCGGACCGGGCGTAGGCCTGTTCGTCTCGGAGAATTCCGCCCATAAGGAAGAAGCGAAGAAGTTCGTCGGCTTCTTCGTCCGGAAGTGGGGAGAGCACTCCGTCGTCGACGCGGGCGTTATTCCGGCTACGAAGGTCGATACGGCCGCGATCAAGCTGCCGCAGATGTTCATCGATCTGCTCAACGAGCTGAACGGCGCGAAGAAAGTAACGCTGTACCTGGACGTTCAGATGAAGCCGGGCGCCGCCCAGGAGCATTACAACTTGGTGCAGGCGCTGCTCGGCAAGGAGATAACGCCGGAGGAGTTCGCGAAGAAGCAGGAGGAAGCGCTGCAAGCAGGCAAATAGCAAGGACGAAGGACGTGGCGCGTTCCGGCTGCGTCCTTCGCCGTATCGCAAGCTTGGTAGCTTAAGGAGGCAGAACCCGCATGAATAAAGTGTTAGCCGACAAACGGATCGTCGCGCTCTACGTGCTTCCGTCCTTGCTGCTTCTCTTGGCCGTCGTCTACGTACCGATCGCGCTGACCGGCTATTACGGATTGACGGCTTGGGATGGCGTCAGCGCCAAGACCTTCATCGGATTCGACAATTACGCGGAGCTGCTGCGCGACGGGAAGCTGTGGGCCAGCGTGAAGCACTCGGCGCTGTTCGCCGCGATGTCGGCGCTCAGCCTGGCCGGCTATATGCTCGTCGCGCTCGTGCTCTCCGGCAACGTTCGCGGCGCCAATCTGCTGCGCAAAATCTATCTCGTCCCGATGCTGCTATCCTCGGTCGCCATCGCGCAGCTGTGGCTGAAAGTGTATCACCCGACGACGGGAGTTCTGAACGACTTCCTTGCCTCGCTGGGCGTCAAGGACGCGCCGGAATGGCTCGCGGATCCGTCCCTCGTGTTGGGCTCTCTGTTCTTGCCGATTCTGTGGCAATACGCCGGCTTCTATATTCTCGTCTATTACGCGGCGTTGAAGAACATCCCCGAGTCGCTGGTCGAGGCTGCGCGGATCGACGGCGCGACTCCCCTGCAGACGGCTCTGCGCGTGAAGCTGCCGCTCGTCGCGGAAGTCGTCAAAGTAACGATCGTGCTGGCCGTCGTCGGTTCGTTGAAATACTTCGACCTCATCTTCGTCATGACGAACGGAGGTCCGAACGGGGCGAGCGAAGTGATGGCTTCCTATATGTACAAGAAGGCGTTCGGGGAGTACGACTTCGGTTACGGCAGCGCGATCGGGTTCTTCCTGCTGGCCGTCTGCCTGGCCGCCACTTGGATTATCCGCAAGCTGACGGCGTCCGAAGATAAGATTCAATATTCCTAAGCAGGGAGGAGATCCGAGTGAATAGCGCAACGCCGTTGCATTACCCCCGAGAAGCGCGTATGCGGAAAACCCGCTCGCTCGGCCGTCGGCTCGGCACCGTCGCGTTGTACGCCGTGCTCTCCGCGGCCGCCGTCGTGCAGCTGCTGCCGCTCGCCTGGCTGCTGCTGTTCTCGCTCAAGAACAGCCAGGAGGCGTTTAACTTGCCGCCGTTCGCGCCGCCGAAGCGATTGCGCTGGGAAAACTACGAGGCCGTGTGGTCGCAAGGCAACATCGACAGGTACTTCGTGAACAGCGTCTGGATTACGCTCGTCTCGGTCGCGCTGACGATTCTGCTCGCCAGCTTCGTCACTTACGCGATTACGCGAATGCGGTGGAAACTGCGCGCGCCCGTGCTCGGACTGTTCATGGTCGGGCTCATGATCCCGGTGCATTCCGCCCTTATTCCGCTTTTCAGTCTGTTCGGGGAGCTGGGACTGATCGATTCTCAGGCGAGCCTCGTCATTACGTATACGGCATTCAACCTGCCGGTTACGATCATGATCTTGCTCGGCTTCTACTACGCGCTGCCCAAAGAAGTCGAAGAGGCCGCGATCGTGGACGGCTGCGGCGTGAACCGGATGTTCTTCCGCATCGTGCTGCCGATGACGTCGTCGGTCATCGCGACCGCGGCGATTATCAACATGATCTACAATTGGAACGAGTTCATCTTCGTCAACACGTTCATCGGCACCGACTCGCTCAAGACGCTAACGGTCGGCGTGCAGAACTTCGTCGGCCAGTACACGACGGATTGGGGCGCGATCGGCGCGACGCTCATGATCAGCATCCTGCCGGTTTTGCTCGCGTTCGCGGCGCTGAGCAACCGGATCGTCGAAGGCATCGCGGCGGGTTCGGTGAAAGGATAGAGGGGAAGGCGTATGAAAAAGCAAACGGCAATCGCCTCAGGGGCGGTTGCCGTTTTTCGTTATATGCGCGATGCGTGCTCACAGGCTTCCGACCCTCAACAGCCGTTCCCGGCTCTTCTCGCGGAAGGCGTTCAACGCTGCCCGGACGCTCGCGAAGTCGCGCAAGCTCATGGCGTCATATACCGCTTGATTGATTATGTTGGCGGAAAAATGAGGCTCATGCGGCGTGATTTTATAATTGATGTACGAGTAATGCCGAAGCTTGTCCACGTAGCCTTTCAGAATCAGCTGCATCGCATGGTTGTTCGTGATCGAGACGAAGCTCTGCATGAATCCGAAGGCGTTCTCGACGTACCGGCTATAATCGAGTTGTCCGGTCGCCTCGTATTGATTGTCCAGATATCCCTTCAGCTTCTTCATGTCGGGCAGCTCGCCCGAGCTCTCCATCTGCTCCAGGGCATACGTCTGGAACACGTGCAGCAGCTCCAGAATGTCCATCGCTTCTTTAATCGATAATTCTTTGACGAGCAATCCCCGGTTTTTGAGCGTCGCGACAAGGCCTTCGTGCTCCAGCTGGGCGATGGCCGCGCGGATAGGCGTCCGGCTCATGCCCAGCGTCTCGGACAGCTCGTTCTCCGACAGCAGCGTCCCCGGCATGAATTCCCCGGTCGTAATCTGTTTCCTTATATAGGCGTACGCGGTTTGAATCAATACGGACGAGGCCATCGATCTTGTCCTCTCTAGGTCGCCGAAGTTGTGGGAAACCAGGACCGTTGCAAGCGCTATCTTACTGCATGAGAGCGAGGACCGCTTCGGAGCACTTGGCCGGATGGTATTCCGCGTTGCGCAGCGCGAGCAAGGCGACGCGATGCTGATCCGCCGCATAAGGCTCCTGAATGAGCCGCATCCAGCGGTCGACCGTCTCGGTCGACGTCATTAATTCCCCGAAGCCGTGCTTGACGAAGTAGTCCGCGTTCTCTTCTTCCTGTCCCGGAATCGGTTCGTAGAACAGCATCGGGATGCCTTTGGCCATTCCCTCCGTGCAGGTCATCCCGCCCGGCTTCGTGACGAGCAGATCGGACACGTCCATCAGCTTGCTGACTTCCTTCGTGTATCCGAGCACGTGAATGTTCTCGTGCCGGAAGCGCGGATCGGAGAGCAGCTTCTCCCGGGACTTCTCGTTATTGCCCATGCAGATGATAATCTGTACCTTGTCGGCCTGGCTGGCCATATATTCGACGTGGTGGTCGCCGTACAGCAAGCCCCAACCGCCGCCCATAATGAGCACCGTCGGCATGTCCTTCAACCGGAACTGCTTCAGAATCTCGGCGCGGTCGTGCGGGTGCCAGAAGTTCGGATGAACCGGGATGCCGGTCACTTCGATACTCGAAGCGGGGATGCCGCGGGCGATCAGCTTGTTGCGAACGGTAGGCGTGCTGACGAGATACGCGTTCACCTCGGGGTTCGTCCAAGTCGCATGCGCGTCGTAATCCGTTATGAGCGTATACAAAGGCACGTCTAGTCCGAGACGTTTCAAGCGGCTGACGACAGCGTTCGGAAACGGATGGGTACAGACGATGGAATCGGGCTTCAATTGGCGGACGACGTCCGACACGTGATTGTAGAACAGCCGGTGCAGCGCGAATTGCTTGACCCGGTTCAACGATTTATGGTATTGGCTGCGATAGAGCTTACCGACCAGCTTAGGCTGATTACTTACGGTTTTACGGTAGGCGGATAAGATCAACGGGCCGATGATCGGATTCAGGAACGTGCCGAGTTCGATGACGCGTGTCTGAATCTTGGGCGATAGTTGACGCAGACCGACGGCGAGCGCGTAGGCTGCTTGCGTATGGCCGGTACCGAAACCTTCGGAAAGCAGCAGAACTCTTTTTTTGCGCATTAGAGACAATCCCCCACTTTACCTACTACCATATTACGCTTTAGCGGGGCTCGGAACAAGTCCGGAAGGGTCGATATCGGGGAAAAGCGGCGGATTCTCGCCATTTTTCTTTTGCCCTCGGGTCCAGTAAAATGGTACACATGAGAGAAAAGGAGCGGATGACGCGATGGAAAATACGGAAGCGATGCGCGAGTACGTGAAGGTCGGCAATAAAACGGGGGAATACGTGGGGGAAATCGTCGAACGGGACGAGAGGCGGGTATTGGTGAAGATCTTGTCCGTGCTCAAGCATCCGACGCAGGGGGACCTGCACCATCCGTACGATCCGGACGTGCCGATCTTCCACGAGCGCAGGGCGCTGTCGTATACGGAGAAAGTATGGGTTCCGGCCCAGACCGCAGAGCCTTACAAGGGAGAGCCGCCGGCGTACGGCGAGTCGCTCCGGCGCGCGCTCGAAGAAGAGGCGGAGCGGATCGACAAGCTGAACCGGTGGTCGGCTCGCTGCCTCGAGCAGCTCGGAACGTTGCGCAAGGATTATGGGTATTAAGTCGCGAAATGCGGAATCGGCGCGGTTTTTTCGCCGAATGTATTCAGGAACGGGGCGCACGAGCCGTTATTATTAGGTAGAGGCTTCACGAATTTTCTGCCTATGGAGGATCAGCTTGATAATGAACCTAACATCAGCAAGTGCGAAAAGTCGGTCCGGCAAGCGGTTATCCGCATTCATGATGTGGCGCATGTGCGTAGCAGCTCTTGTATTGGCATTAACGATCGTCCCGTTCTCCAGTGTCAGCGCGGCGGACGAGACGGTGACCGGCCTTGATCTGGAATCGGTATCCCAGCCGCTGGAGCTTACCGTGGAAGGCGACCCGGTCACGATCGTCGCTTGGGCGACGGTGTCGGGAACGTCGGCGAAGAAGGATGTATCCTCGTTGGCGACCTGGACGTCCTCGTCTTCTTCCGTGAAGGTAAGCAAAGGCGTGATAACGGCTACCGGCGCGGTCTCCTCGGCGACGATCACGGCGAAGTATCAAGGTTTCACCGACACGTTGCAAGTGAAGGCGGTTTATCAATACAAGGAAGTGAAGCTCGAACTCGCCGGCAGCGGCGCGGACGCGGGTAGCGCCAAGACCGTACAGCTCGACGAAGAGTTGAAGCTGATCGCTACGGGCGTCGAGGAAAACGGCAGCGAGAAGGAAGTGACGGAGGACGCCTTATGGTCGACGTCGAACGGCTCCGTCGCGACGGTGGACGACGGCGAGATTACGCTTGTCGGCGTGGGCACGGCGACGATTACGGCCAAGCACAAGGGCCGTTCCGATACGCTCGCGTTGACGGTCGAGTCGCCTTACTCCGAGGTTATCATCGGTTCGGCGCAGACGTTAAACGATCCGCACGAGCTGAATGTAGGAGACGCCGACTTGAAGTTGACGGCAACGGCCGTTCCTAAGTCCGGATCCGCGACTCCGATCACGATAACGAACGACGCGACATGGACATCGAGCAACGGCAACGTCGTCAAGGTGGACAAAGGCGTCGTTACCGCGGTCGGCGCGGGCAGCGCCGTCGTCACGGTGAAGCGGTTCGGCGTATCCGACACGATGACGTTCCACGTACGGACGCTGTACGAAGCGATGAAGCTGACGCCGAATAAGCCGATCGCCTTCACGCTGTACGGCGCGGGCGTCGAGCTGTCCGCCTCGGTGAGCAAAGGAACCGACGAAGCGGACGACATTACGGATAAGGCCGAGTGGAAGACGGCGGACTCGTTCGTCGCCGCGATCGTGAAGACGGGGACGGGCATCGACACGGTCATCAAAGTCGTTCCGAAGAGCGTTGGTACCACCAAAGTATCGGTTACGTACAAAGGGTTAACGAAGGAACAGACGGTTACCGTCTTCCCGAGCATTACGAAGGTCGATATTACGAAGGATGAGTTGGACGTCTTCGTCGACGATTCCGAGGCGATGCCTGCGGTAACGGGCGAGACGGCGGCGGGCGCTACGCAGGACATCGGCAAGCTCGCGGAATGGACGTCCTCGGACCCTACGATCGTCTCTATCGGGGACGACGGCAAGTGGAAGGCATTGAAGACGGGCACGGCGACGCTGACCGCGAAAGTATACAACGAAGCAGGCGAAATAACCGGCGTCCGATCGGATACGATCGTGATCGAAGTACACAACAAGCTGCTGGGGCTCGACTCGAGCGTCTCCGCGATCAGCGTGGTCACCGGCAAGGAAGCGGATCTGCCGGCCGTGACCGCGATCTACGAGAACGGAGACGAAGAGACGATTACCGATAAGATCGTCTGGAAGGCATCGAGCGCCAACCTGCTCGTCAAGGCGCCGAAGATCAAAGGCTTGAAGGCATCGTCGGTCACGTTGACCGGCACGTACTTGAGTAAGACGGTAACGGTGAAGGTGACGATCGAAGAGGAGTTCACCTCGTTCTTGATTACGCCGACCGGCGTTCAGCTTACGTTGAACAAGTCGCAGACGATCAAGGTAACGGCCACGACGAAGAGCGGCAAGAAAGTATCGATCGGCACCCGTCTCGAGTGGGCCGCTTCGGTTCCGGATCTCGTGACGATCAAGGGCGCGTCGATCAAAGGCTTGAAGGAAGGAACCGGCAAGTTGACGGCTACCATTCAAGGCAAGACGCTGGAAGTACCGTACACGGTGACGGCGAAGCTTACGAAGCTGACCGTGTCGGAGAAGTCGATCAAGCTCCAGCCGATCGGCTCGGCAAGCAGCGTGACGCTGACCGCCGACTACGAGAACGGCAAGTCCGTCAACGCGACGGACGGCGCGACGTGGACGACGTCCAACGCGAAGGTCGCGACCGTCAAGGAAGGCAAGATCACGTTCGTCGGCAAAGGCTCGGCCACCATTAAAGCGGCCTTCGGCGGCAAGACGGCGACCGTATCCGTATCGGCGAAATAAGAAGGAGGCGCTACGGATGAGCAGCGTAAGTTCGATCGCGCGGATGCCCGCCGGACTCGTTCAAGACCAGATCGGCATTGCCGTGCTGGCCAAAGCGATGGATTCGATCGAGCAACAGGGACAACAACTCGTACAGCTCATGCAACAAAGCGTTCAGCCTCACTTGGGCAACCATCTGGATATCAAAGCTTATATGAAGGTTTAAATTAAAATCGCCTCCGCGGCCACGATAATGTGGCTACGGAGGCGATTGTGCTTACGCGTATGACAAGGCGCAAAGCGGCGAATGTTAGGAGTTAATGAATGCGGTTTGCAGCGTCTGGCGGTAAATCACTTCGAATTCGAGCGCTTTGGTTATCGCCGCAATGGGTACATAGGTTTTCGTTTCCTTGCCGACTTTGTGGAAGAAGGCCGGCGTGTCGAGCGGCGTTCTTACGCCATCCACGATCATCGTCTTCGCGCCGATCGTTACGGTGACTTGGTGGCCGTTCTTCTTGAATATAGCGGTCTTCGTTGGTTGATCCCATTTGAATTCCGCGTCGACCGCCCCGGCGAGTTCCCGAATCGGCAGGAAGTTCGTGTTCTTAACGTTGATCGGCTTGTAAGCCAGCTCTTTGCCGTTCACGACGACCGATAACGTAACGCCGGCTGGCTTCGGCGCAGGTACGAGATATTGCTGCCAGATCACATCCGCGAACGCTTGCGCCATCGCTTCGTAGCCCGCGGTTCTCGGGTGATTGTCGTAGACGATGATGATCTTGTCGACGTACGTGAACTTCGCGACGTTGTTATGGAACTTCTCCCCGACGCGGGCGATCGCGAGCGGGATTCCTTCCGCGACAACCTTCGTCGCGTACTGCTCCAATGCCGCCGTCAGCTTCTCCACGGATTTCGATAGCTCGCCGTACAGCGGATGCTCTTCCCACAGCGGCAAATATTGATCCGCGACGACGATACGGGCGCCGGGAGCCATCTTATGGATTTGGTGGACGGCCGTATCCAAATTCGCTGTATAAATATTCATGGTCTCATCGAATTGCTTATGCAACGAATCTGCCGAGACGCCGGGGGAATCGAGCAATACGTTTCCGACGATGCCCTTGAAATCATTGCCTCCGACCGTCAACACGACGAGATCCGCATTCGCGAGCGCGGGGGCGACGGACGGAGCGATCGCGGCGACCGTCTCGGCTTGCGTCTTGATTCGTTTATCCGAATAGCCGGAGAAGTCTTGCAGGTCGTCCGCCGTCAACTTCTTGCCGGCCTCGGCGCCTAGCAGCAACGCGTTCAGGCCGGGAGTCGTCAGGCCGAGAATGGCGAAGTTGTTCAGCGTAGCGCGTCCGTGGAATAGCGCCTGCTCGTAGACGCGGTCGACGTAGCCGTACGGCACGGATGTCTCCGTCATGCCCTTCTGGTAGCCGACGCTGATCGAGTCGCCTAAGGCAACGATGTTGTACGCGTCAGGTTTTGCGACTTCGGCGCCAGTCTGAACCCCTTCTGCGGACGCAAATGTTGGCAATGTGAAGATTAATGCAAGAAAACAAACAATGAGTGCATGGACATTTCGTCTCATACTCGTTTTTCCTCCCCTGGGCCGTTAACAATCCCGACATCACTAGGAATTTTATCGGCATAATAAAAAATATTAAATTGCCATACCTTTCGCGGTGGTGGTAAAATAACATAATCATTTCTGAATATTTATGAGCAAACGACGTATTTCTCCGCGAAACCCACCCGATTCCGGCCCATGTCCATCGACGATGCCTACTCATCCTATTCTAGGTGATTTCGCTAGGGAATTGAAGCCGTAAGTATCCACCTTCATCAAAAAAACTCTGCATATAGAAAGGTTGCTTTGTATGAAAGCGATGCATCACGGATTGCCAACGAAGCAGGGACTGTACGATCCGCAATTCGAACGGGACGCCTGCGGTATGGGTTTTGTCGCACATCTTAAAGGAAAAAAGTCTCACGACATCGTCGAACAGGCGCTGCAGCTGCTCATTAACATGGAGCACCGCGGCGGCCAAGGCAGCGAACCTAACACGGGGGACGGCGCGGGCATTCTTCTGCAAATTCCGCACGCGTTCTTCGGGCGCGAAGCGGCGAAGCTCGGATTCGCGTTGCCCGAAGCCGGCCAATACGCGGTGGCGATGACGTTCTTCCCGCAAGACGAAGCGGCGCGCGCGAAGCAAGAGCGCATCTTCGAGGGCATTATCGCGGAAGAAGGCTTGACGCTGCTCGGATGGCGGACGGTACCGACGAACGACGACACGCTCGGAACTTCCTCGAAGAAAGTGAAGCCGTTCGTTCGCCAAGCGTTCATCTCCCGCATCGCGGCGCTAACCGACGACATGGCGTACGAGCGCAAGCTGTACGTGATCCGCAAGCGGACAGAGCTCGCGATCCGCTACAACGACAAGATCGAAGGCGCGGAGAGCTTCTACTTCCCGAGCTTGTCGAGCAAGAAGATCGTATACAAGGGCATGCTCACGACGGAGCAGGTCGGCCACTTCTATACGGAGCTTCACGATCCGGAGCTCGTCACGGGCCTCGCGCTCGTGCACTCCCGGTTCAGCACGAACACGTTCCCGAGCTGGGAGCGCGCGCATCCGTTCAATTACCTCATTCATAACGGCGAGATCAACACGCTGCGCGGCAATATCAACTGGATGCACGCCCGCCAGACGTTGTTCGCGACGGAGCTGTTCGGCGACGACCTCGAGAAGATCAAGCCGATCATCGCGCCGGACGGATCCGATACGGCCATGTTCGACAACACGTTCGAATTCATGTATTTGTCCGGACGCTCGATGGCGCACGCGGCGATGATGATGGTACCGGAACCGTGGCAGAACGACGAGCATATGGACCAAGAGAAGAAGGCGTTCTACGAATACCACGCGACGCTCATGGAGCCGTGGGACGGCCCCGCGGCCGTCGGCTTCACCGACGGCGTGCAGATCGGCGCGGTGCTCGACCGCAACGGTCTTCGCCCGGCTCGTTACTACGTGACGAAGGACGATCTGATGATTCTGGCTTCGGAAGCCGGCGTCATCGAGCTTCCGCCGGAGGACATCGTGCTGAAGGACCGGCTGCGTCCGGGACGCATGCTGCTCGTCGACACGCAGGAAGGCCGCATCATCTCCGACGAAGAGGTGAAGCGCGCGATCGTGACGGAGCATCCGTACCGGGAATGGCTTAACGATCACCTGGTAGATCTGGACGATCTGCCGGAAGCTCCGGAAGTGCCCGAGTTGGATCACGCGACCGTGCAGCAACGCCAGCAAGCGTTCGGCTATACGTTCGAGGACGTGCGCAAGCTGATCGAGCCGATGGGTGCCGCAGGCGTAGAGCCGCTCGCTTCGATGGGTTACGACGCGCCGCTCGCGGTGCTGTCCGGGAAGCCGCAGCGTCTGTTCAATTACTTCAAGCAATTATTCGCGCAAGTGACGAACCCGCCGATCGACGCGATCCGCGAGGAAATCGTTACTTCCACTTATACGTCCGTCGGTCCGGAGCGCAACTTGCTCAATCCGGAGCCGGAAAGCTGCCGTCATATTCGTCTGTACACGCCGATTCTGTCCAACGAGGAATTCGCGAAGCTGCGCCACGTGCATCGTCCCGGATTCAAGTCGATCACGCTGCCGATCTTCTTCAATCCCGCGGAAGGCGAGCAAGGATTGCGCGACGCGCTGAAGCTGCTGTGCGAATCCGCAGACCGCGTCATGGCGCGCGGACATAACATCCTCATCCTCTCCGACAGAGGAACGGACGCGGACAACGCGGCGATTCCATCGCTGCTGGCCGTCTCGGCGCTGCATCACCATCTCATTCGCCAAGGGACGCGGACGAAGGTCAGCATCCTGCTCGAATCCGGCGAGCCGCGGGAAGTGCATCACTTCGCGCTGCTGCTCGGCTACGGCGTGAGCGCGGTGAATCCGTACCTCGCGTTCGAGACGCTGGACGACTTGATCCGCCAAGGCATGCTTCGCGGCATCTCGCACGAGAAAGCGGTCAAGAACTTCATTAAAGCCGCCACCAAAGGCGTCGTGAAAGTACTGTCCAAGATGGGCATCTCCACGATCCAGTCGTACCGCGGCGCGCAAATTTTCGAAGCGATCGGCCTTGCGACCGACGTCATCGACCAATACTTCACGTGGACGCCGTCCCGCATCGAGGGCGTCGGCCTCGACGTCATCACGAAGGATGCATTGACGGCTCATTACCGCGCTTACGCGACGCAAGAAGGCGCCGAATCCGAACTTGATTCCGGCGGCGACTACCAATGGCGCAAAGACGGGGAAGAGCATCTGTTCAACCCGCGGACGGTCCATATGCTTCAGATGGCGACGCGCACGGGCAACTACGAGACGTTCAAGAAGTTCTCGTCGCTCATCCAAGGCGAGTACGAAGACGTGAAGATGCTTCGCTCGCTGCTCGACTTCAACCTCGACCAGCCGCCGGTTCCGATCGAAGAGGTCGAGCCGATAGAGCAAATCTTCAAGCGCTTCAAGTCGGGCGCGATGTCGTTCGGCTCGATCAGCAAGGAAGCGCACGAATCGCTCGCGATCGCGATGAACCGCATCGGCGGCAAGTCCAACTCCGGCGAAGGCGGCGAAGACCCGGCGCGGTATATTCCGGACGCGAACGGCGATTCCCGCCGCAGCGCGATCAAGCAAGTCGCATCCGGCCGCTTCGGCGTCACGAGCTACTACTTGTCCAATGCGGACGAGATTCAGATCAAGATGGCGCAAGGCGCGAAGCCGGGCGAAGGCGGACAGCTGATGGGGCGCAAGGTGTATCCTTGGGTCGCGGAAGTTCGCGGCACGACTCCCGGCGTAGGTCTCATCTCGCCGCCTCCGCATCACGATATCTATTCGATCGAGGACTTGGCGGAGCTCATTCACGATCTGAAGAACGCGAACCCGCGCGCGCGCATTAACGTCAAGCTCGTATCCGAGGTCGGCGTAGGCACGATCGCGGCGGGCGTAGCCAAAGGCCGCGCCGACGTCATTCTCGTCAGCGGCTACGACGGCGGCACGGGCGCGTCCCCGATCGGCTCGATCCGCCATGCGGGCTTGCCGTGGGAGCTCGGCCTAGCCGAGACGCATCAGACGCTCATCCTGAACAACTTGCGCGACCGTGTCGTCGTCGAGACCGACGGCAAGATGATGACGGGACGCGACGTGGCGATCGCCGCGTTGCTCGGCGCCGAGGAGTTCGGCTTCTCGACCGCTCCGCTCGTCGTGCTCGGCTGCATCATGATGCGCGTGTGCCAGCTCGACACTTGTCCGGTCGGCGTCGCGACGCAGAATCCGGAGCTTCGCAAGAAGTTCACGGGCGATCCGCAGCACGCGGTCAACTTCATGACGTTCATCGCCCAAGAGCTTCGCGAGATCATGGCGCAATTGGGCTTCCGCACGATCGAAGAGATGGTCGGACGCGTAGACCGCCTGAACACGAAGAAGGCGATCAGCCATTACAAGTCGCAGGGCGTGGATCTGGCGCCTCTGCTGCATATGCCGGAATTGCCGGAAGGCTCGTTCCGTTACAACGCGAAGAGCCAGAACCACGGCCTCGAGGAATCGCTCGACATGCAGTCGCTGCTCGCGGCGGCGGCACCCGCGCTCGAGCGCGGTCAATCGGTCGAGGCGTCGTTCCCGATCAAGAACACGAACCGCGTCGTAGGAACGATCGTGGGCGCGGAACTGACGAACCGCTACGGCAAGAACGGCTTGCCGGCGGATACGATCCGCTTCCACTTCACGGGCACGGCAGGCCAGAGCTTCGGCGCCTTCATGCCGAAGGGTATGACGCTGACGCTCGAAGGCGATTCGAACGACTACGTCGGCAAAGGGTTGTCCGGAGGCAAAATCGCCGTGTTCCCTTCGAAGGACGCGACTTTCAAAGCCGAGGACAACATCATCATCGGCAACACCGCGTTCTATGGCGCTACTAGCGGCGAAGCTTATATCCGCGGCGCCGCGGGCGAGAGGTTCGCGGTCCGTAATAGCGGCGTGAACGTCGTCGTCGAAGGCGTGGGCGATCACGGCTGCGAGTACATGACGGGAGGTCGCGTCGTCGTTCTCGGCGCGACCGGCCGCAACTTCGCGGCGGGGATGTCCGGCGGCATCGCGTACGTCATCGATTGGGACGGACAGTTCGTTAATCGTTGCAACTTCGAGATGGTCGCTTTGGAGAACCTCGAAGACGAAGCCGAGATCGCGCAAGTGCGCGAGATGATCGGCAACCACGTTCTATACACGGACAGCGAACTCGGTCGCCGCGTGTTGGCCGATTGGCCGTCGTACGCAGCGAAGTTCGTGAAGGTTATCCCGAAAGACTACAAGCGGATGATGGAACAAATCGCCAAGGTAGAGGCGCAGGGGCTGAGCGGCGAGCAAGCGTTGCTGGCGGCGTTCGAAGCGAACATGCGCGACTTGTCCCGGGTAGGCGGCAACTAAATCTCGTATGTAAACCCGACCGATCGCGGAACGCTAGTTCCGCGGTCGGTTTTTGTTATGACTTTGTACTCATTTTCAGACAATATCAGGGAAAAACGAAGGATTCGACAAAAGCTCCGATAAAACAAATGTGACATGACAACATTACTCGACACCCTCTGCATTACGAATCTCCTATAATGACTGTAGTGACGAGGGTGGACAAAGAGTTCGATACGAGAGGGTATGGGAGCGAAGATGGAGAAAGATTTGCAGGAGGCTAAGAAACCATTGGAAATTGATATCCACAAAATTCTTACGCAACTGGGAATCAACTCGGACAAGTGGCCGGAAGAGTTCAAAAAACCGGGACGGCAAATCTAACTCACTTACCTTCACATAAGCCATCGACGACCGAAAAACCTCGAGATACGGGACGCGCAAGCATCCGATCTCGAGGTTTTTTTTGTCTTTGTCGTATGGATCTAAGGCGGTAGTCGCTTATTCGCCCATGTTCCGTTCCGCGCGCACGAACGCGATGAATCTGCGCGCTTCGGTCGGGGTGAGCTTCCGGCCGTCGATCGTCAAGGCGAACTTCTCCAGCAGCTCGTTATTCGATAGCTCGAGCTCGTCCGCGAAAGATCTGACGTCGGAGTCCAGCGTCGTGGTCGGCTGGGTCGTTCTGCCCGCCAAATAGTCCAGCGATACTTGGAATAGATCCGCCACCTTGGACAGGGTTTCGGTATCGGGTTCTCTACGATTCTTCTCGTAGTGCGATAGCGCCGCCCGAGAGATGCCGAGGGAAGTAGCCAGCTCTTCTTGCGTCAAACCGCGTTGCTCCCGCAGAAACGCGATACGGTTGCCGATGTTCATTATATCCCTCCCAGGATGGATCACTAGCTTAATCATAATATTATTGGCGAATAATTTCATTGATTGCGACAAAACGTCGCAACAAATCTCATCATATAGCTATTTCCACTCGTCGATTTTTCTATACACGGTGCGGAAATAAAAGAAATACTCGCGATTCGGCGCTAATAGAGTCGACTTCTATCACGCTTGACATGATACAATTTGTATCGTAATGTAAGGAGGGTTAGTTGGATACAATGCGTATCTCAATGGGGTGTGAACGGATGGAGCAGGAGGAACGGCAGAACAGGCGCGAGCACGTTCGATTCAGCTTGAGCGTCCCCCTGTACGGGGAGCTGTCCCTGCATCGCGTAGGCGAGCAGGAGATCAGAAGCCGTACGCAAAAAGTGCTGCTGGACGATATTAGCTACGGAGGCTGTTTATTCCGAACGCATCTGCAAATTCCGCCGCGATCCGACGTAGAGTGGGTGTTCAAGCTGCAACTGGGAACCTATTCGATTCACTTGAAAGGGACCGTGCTGCGCGCCAGGGCGGAAGAAGAATACTTCCTCTACGGCGTCCGCTGGAACTTATCCGCGTATGAAAGCCATCTGTTCCGCTATCGGTTGAACGAATATATGCTAGCGACGTACGCGTTCGGCCCGCATATCCAGACGTTGTACCGCAAGCTCGCGGAGCGCAGCGCCGACCCGTCGTTCAAGCGAATGGACTATACGACTTAACGGAAGGCAGGAACCGGCAATGACAAGGAAGAAGCTGCTCAAAATCGCACTCTACTCCATCCTATCGATTCTCGTGCTTGCGATGATCGGCGGAGGTTATCTGTGGTATTCGGTCAAGCATACGATCGACGCGATGTACGAGCCTTTGCCGGAAAAGGCATGGACGCAGCCCGTATTCGAGCAGGAACGGATCGAGACGGACGAAGGTGCCGAGGTTGCGGACGCTGCCGGCGTCAGCGACGCGCCCGAACCGGCCGCTACGGCGGTAGGCGGGGGTGTGCCTGCAGCGGAAGTGACCGTACTGGGTCAATCCGCCGATTCCGAGCCGAAGGATAACCGTGAGGCGGACGCCGATTATCGCGACGCGGTAAGCGGTTCGAGCGTCAAGCTGGATGCCGGGCTCGTCGAACGGTTGCTTCATCCGGACTTAAGCAATCAAGAGCCGTTCTGCATCCTGCTGCTCGGCGTCGACGAACGGGCCGGCGATCGCGGACGAAGCGACACGATGATTCTGCTGTCCGTGCAACCCGCGAAGAAATCGGTGCTCGCCCTATCGATCCCTCGGGACACGAGGGTGCTCATTCCGGAGCGCGAGTACTACGATAAAATCAACCATTCGTACGCGTTCGGGGGAACTTCGCTCGCGGTCGCGGCGGTGGAGCGTCTGTTCGGCGTGCCGATCGCCTATTATATGAAGACGAACATGGAAGGGATGATCGACATCGTCGAAACGGTCGGCGGCGTTGACGTCAATAATCCGTTCACGTTCAAATACGAGGGTCACGTCTTCTCGGAAGGCGAGCTGCATTTGAACGGATACGAAGCGCTTAGTTTCGTTCGGATGCGCTACGATGATCCCCACGGCGACTTCGGTCGAACACAACGTCAACGCAATGTGTTGTCTTCTCTCGTGGACAAAGTAGCCAGCTTCAGGACGATCGGCAAGCTGCCGCATATTCTCTCGCAGTTGTCGAAGGACGTGCGCACGAATCTCACCTCGGGAGACATGCTGGATTTGGCGTCGGACTACCGTTCTTCGATCGAGAACATCGAGACGCTGTATTTGAACGGCAAAGGCAAGACGATTAACGGGATCTATTATTACACGGTACGGCCGGAAGACCGCAAGGCGATTCATAATCGCATTATTGCGCATCTCCAGGCATCTTGAAGCATTAGGCGATAAATATCTTTCTTGACAGGGGCGGGGAACTGCCCTATCTTAATTTATATGCTACAAACTGTATACATGAGAAACGTAATGTATTCAATTGGAGGGTGACCGAAATGGAACAATCCGTACTGTTCTACTGCTTGGCATGCAATAAACTGAAAACGATGGAGCAAGCGAACTTGCTGTTCCGCACGGGCTTCTATAAAGTACAGCATCCGTTAGGGTGTTGCGTCAGCTGCGAGAGACAGTCGAAATAAAGTTTACCTAAAATTTGTATTCGGATAACCCAACATTGCTATAATGGGGTTGCTGTTCAATTCAATAGCGGAGGGAAGCTCATGTCACTAGCACCCGTCGTTCGTTTGGACAAGGTGAGCAAAGTCATCGGCAAACGAACGATCATCGATCGCGTATCCTTCGAGGTATTCCCGGGCGAAGTGTTCGGATTCCTCGGTCCGAACGGTTCGGGGAAGACGACGACGATCCGAATGATCGTCGGATTGATGGGAATGTCAGCCGGAGACATACATATCGAAGGCCATAGCGTGAAGACGGCCTTCCCCCAGGCGATCGTACATGTCGGGGCGATCGTCGAGAATCCGGAGATGTACAAATTCCTGACCGGCTATCAGAACCTGCTTCATTACGCCCGCATGAATCCGGCGGTAACAACGGAACGGATTCAAGAGGTCATCGAGCTCGTCGGTTTGCAAGGTCGCATTCACGACAAGGTGAAGAAGTATTCCCTGGGAATGCGCCAACGATTGGGCGTCGCGCAGGCGGTCATGCATCGTCCGAAGCTGCTCGTCCTGGACGAGCCGACGAACGGTCTAGATCCGGCAGGCATTCGCGAGCTGCGGGATTACTTACGCAAGCTTGCCCAGGACGAAGGAATCGCGATCGTCGTATCCTCTCACTTGTTATCCGAGATGGAGCTCATGTGCGATCGCGTGGCGATTCTGCAGAAGGGTCAAATCATCGACGTACGGTCCATTCGCGGACCCGGCGCCTCCGAAGGCGCTCAGAAGGAAACCGAAGTGCTGTTCGAAGTCGACCATCCCGATGCCGCGCTCGGCATCCTGGAAGGCTCGTTCGAAGCGCGCGTGACGGATGGAGCGTTGGCCATTACCGCGGATCGCGGCGCGATCGCCGCGACGAACCGCAGACTCGTAGAAGCGGGAATTAACGTCTACGGCATTCGTTCGAAGACGAAATCGCTCGAAGACCAATTCCTCGAAGTGACGGGGAGTGAGACCATTGGCTAACTTTATGAAGCTCGTTCAGAACGAGAATATGAAGATTTACCGCAGAGTGCGCACGTGGGTCATGCTAGGCATCATCGTACTCCTGCCGATTCTGCTCTCGACGCTACTCTACGTCAGCGCCGATGAAGGTCAGACGATATCGGGCTTCGAGGCGATGCAGCTCGACGCGTTGCTCTTGTTCTTCTTAATTACGATCTTCTCCGTGGTCATTGCCGCGGAATCGGTGGCAGGCGAGTTCTCTTGGGGAACGATCAAACTGCTGCTCATCCGGCCATGGAGCCGTTCGAGCGTCTTATTGTCGAAGTTCATCGCGGTCGTGCTATTCTCGGTATTGCTGACGTTGCTCGCGTTCTTGCTCTCTTACGCGGTCAATCTCGCGTTCTTCGGCGCGACGAACGAGATCGACGAGATCATCCTGGAGCAGAACGCCGGAGCCGGCGTCATGTTCTCGGAGCTTGGGCAGTTCGTGTGGATGCAGTACATCGGTACGCTCGTGATCGTCGCCTTCGCGTTCATGCTGTCATCGGCTCTCCGGAGCAACGGCCTCGCGATCGGCCTGTCGATCTCCATCGTGTTCACGTCCGAATTGTGGACGAACTTGTTCCTTATGATCGATAAGCCGTGGATTAAGTACGTGCTGTTCCTGCACCTCGATCTAACGCAATACGCGAACGGGCATACCGGTCCGATCAACGACGAGCCGCTGACGCTCGGATTCGGGCTGGGCGTGCTCGCGGCCTACTTTATCGTGTTCAACCTGATTTCGTGGACGGTGTTCAGGAAGCGGGATATTACGGCTTAATCATCATAGGTTGATACGGGTTGGGCAGCATTCGATGCTGCTCAACTTTTTTTGACGCGTAAACCATACAATAGGCTTGACAACAATACAAAATGTATCTAAATTAAAATAAAAGATACATTTTGTATTGGAGTTGAGGGAATGATCGACACGCACTGCCATATTCTACCGATGTGCGACGATGGTCCCGATCATTGGAAACAATCATTGGAGATGGCCAAAGAGGCCGTCAGACAAGGGATTACGGAAATCGTAGCTACGCCGCATCACCTGAAGGGAAGTTACTTGAATCAAGCCGATAAGATCGTCCAATTGGTCGATCAGTTAAACGATCGATTGGTTGAAGAAGAAATCGCTCTGACCGTCTATGCCGGGCAAGAGCTGCACGTCAGCGACAAGGCGATGAAGGCGAGCGACGCCGATGCTTACCGGACGCTTGGTTGGGGGAGATATATTCTTATCGAATTGCCTTCACGGGATACGCCGAAGAGGCTGTTCGAGACCGTTCGGAAATTACAGGCATGCGGCTTAACGCCGATTATCGCGCATCCGGAACGCCATTTACCTTTCATCAAGATGCCCGAGCGCCTTGATGAATGGATAAATAAAGGCGTTCTTTTTCAACTTACCGCACCATCGGTCGTCGGACATTTCGGGGTGGAAGTGAAGGAGGCGGCTCTCGCGATGGCCCGCCAACGTCGGGTACACCTATTAGGATCCGATGCTCACGATACGTACGCCAGAGGATTCAGACTCGAGGAAGCGTTCCGGGTACTTGAGGCTGAAACAAGCGTTGGCGAGACGAAGAAGCTGCAGGAAAATGCCTATAAAGTCGTTCACGGGCAATTCGTGGAGTATGAGGGGCTTCCGCCGCCGAGAAAGTCTAAGCCTTGGTGGTCATTCTCCCCAAGAGCTTTCAAATAACGACGAATTTCAATTGACATGTTACGTATTGTATCGTATTCTAAAGGAAGTCATGATACGAATTGTATCATACCACCAATAACGATACATATAAGGCAGGTCGATGAACCCGTGGAATCTCCTCAGCTCGTTAGGAGCGACGTGAAGAGTAAAAGCTACTCCGGCGCATTACCCCTTCATTTTCTGGTCGAATTGTTCGTGCTTATGAGACCCAAGCAGTGGACTAAAAATCTGTTGCTGTTCGCGGCCGTAATCTTCTCGATTCGATCCGTCGATTCGTTAATGTTCTTGCAGACGCTTGGCGCATTTATCCTGTTCTGCCTCGTGTCTGGCTGCGTGTACATTCTTAATGATTACATGGACAGGGAAGCCGACCGGAATCACCCGGAGAAACGCTTCAGGCCGCTAGCCTCCGGGGCCGTTAACGCGAATGCCGCGCTTGCGGCCGGGACTGTCATCGCGCTGTCCAGTTTTATTAGTTCATTTTATTTGGACAAGGAGTTCGCCATCGTACTGAGCTTGTATTTTCTGCTCAATATCGCTTATTCGTTCAAGCTGAAGCACGTCGTTATTTTCGATATCATGTGCATTGCCGTCGGATTCGTGTTAAGGGCGATCGGCGGGGGGCTACTCATCGACGTTAAGCTGACTCCATGGTTTCTATTATGCATTCTGCTGTTATCGCTTTTCCTCGCGATCAGCAAGCGGAGATACGAGCTTGTCATGTTGCAAGGAGACAAAGGCTCTCATCGTAAGGTGCTGGAGCATTACTCTGCGGATCTGTTGAATCAAATGAACAGCATCGTAACCGCGGCGACGATCGTATGTTATTCGCTGTTCACTTTCAGTTCCGGTCATTCCGAATATTTAACCTTGACGATACCGATCGTTCTCTACGGAATATTCCGTTACTTGTACTTGATACATATGCATCAAGCCGGCGGCAAGCCCGAGAAAATACTGCTGGAGGACAAGCACATTCTGGCAAGCGTCAGCCTGTACGCGGTAATCGTAACGATCATTCTATTCTACTACGGCTGAGGCCTGCGACGATGCGAGGATACGACATGAAACCACTGCTATTAATCGCTATATCCGTATTTCTTGGCGCGGCCGGACAGCTGTCGATCAAATGGGGAACGATTGCTCATGACGGGAAGGCAACGTCTGCCGGGGCGATGCTGATGAATTATATGACCAGTCTGCCTATCCTGTTCGGATTATTATGTTACGGCTGTTCATCGATCGTCTGGATATTCGCGGTCGCCAGAGTGGAACTATCGTATGCCTATCCGATGGTTGCCCTTGGTTATGTAATCGTCGTCGGGTGCGCGTTCCTGTTCTTTAACGAAACCGTCGGGACGTGGAAGATTATCGGATTGCTTACGATCATTGCCGGCGTAATCATGGTATCCCGTCAATAAGAAGGAACGAGGGCTGCAGCGTGAGTATTAAACTTGGTAGAAGCGCGTTTGCATGTTTGTGCGCCGCGTTTACGTTTTTATATTCTTATCCCAATTACAACAATGCGCTTCCGGCGCTCTTCGTCGGGGAGCTAATCGTGTTCGTGGCGGCCTATTACGTTTACGGTAAATATACGATTATCAATCGGCTGCGGGAATATAGAGCCATTCCCCACGTTGCGGCAGTCGGGGCGTTAACCGCGCTCTCGGTTCACACGTTCGTCTATCAATTCCGATTCGTAGTCGATCCTCTGAGAGAATCGATCGGCGAGGGAATCGCTTTCCCCGTTTTTATGACCGGAGCCGTCGTGACGGTAGGACTCGTCTTCTTCCTGGTTTGGTCGGTTATCGTCAAGAGATTCGCGGGCCGCCTCTTATCGGCGATCAGAGGCTTAGATCGGTTCGAATGGGGGCTGATCGTCGCCTTCATCCTATTCTCGTTAGTCATCAATGCGTTCGTACTGACGAAAACGAGCGCGTTCATTAATCCGCTGGACGACGGCTCAAGCATCTATGATGTCGTGTTCACGACGGACAGCTCTCTGCTAATGGAAGCAAGAGATGCGTTCTCTTCCCCGAATAACGCGCAGAACGACTTTCGCCATCTGCTCTTCGGCATCGTCACGCAGCCGATTTCGATGGTCGCTACGCCGCTGGCCTCCCTATGCTACTATATATCGCAATCTATCGGCGGAGAGCTTCCTCTCGCGACTTTCCTCGCCTTCTTGATCACCGTAGCGCAAGGGGCCATGTTCGTTGTCGCGGCTATCTTAATAGGTAGAATTTTACGAAGAGAGATGAGTACCCGCTACGCGAATTTATTCGCCGTCCTTTACTTGTGCACGTTCTCTTCGCTGATCTTCACGATGACGCTGGAGCAATACGCCGTCGTACAGCTTGCGCTTGTCGTTCTCGTCTATTGCATCGTTACCGGCGCAAGGGCGCAGATTCCGTTATTTCTGGCGGGTACTTCGTTGATCACATCGTTCGCGATGTTTCCGTTCGTTCTGTTGCGCGGACGAGACGGTTGGGCGACGAAGCTCCGCAGAACGCTTATCTTTGCGTTGCTGACCTGCGTTGCGATTGCGTTCTTCGGCCAGCTTTACGATTTGTTCATCATAAGATCGCAATGGAACTCTCTCCAAGCTTATGCCTACGGCGATCGGATAACGCAGTTGGATAAGCTCGAACAATTCTATGCGTTCATCCCGACGATGTTCTTCGCGCCTCCCGTATCGTTCGCGGAAGGGGGGGTAAGGCTGGGTTCCGCGAATCCGTTCATGATGCTGGCGAGCGGGTCGATTCTTCTGTCCATCCTTGTCGTCGCGATCAAGAATAGGAACAAGGAGGCCGTGCGGGTATCGGCTTATTGGGCGATTTTCTCTTTCTTGCTGCTCGGTTTATTCGGGTGGGGAGCCGTCGAGCATTCTATGATCCTCTACTCTTCTTATTTTACTTGGTCGTATTTACTTCTTCTAGCAATCGGATATGCTCGGATGTTCGGCAACCATAGACGTGCGGGTGCTTGGTTGCTGCTCGCGGCGACGACCGTCACGGGGCTATACAATTTGACAAGCATACTCGACTACGTTCCTCATTTGCATGCATTCAGATTCTAATCCGGAGAGGAAGCGTTGATAATGGAATACGTATTTGCTCCTTTCGCGGCGTGGTTCGCGTCCGGCAGCTTGAAATACGCGATCAATCGTTTGAGGTACGGCAAGGAAGCAAGGTCTCGCATAGGCAACGGAGGGTTTCCGAGTACCCATACTTCGATTATCATGACGACGACTTTCATGATCGGTCTGCGGGAAGGAACGGACAGTCCGCTGTTCGCGCTAGGCATTGCCGTCGCGTTCATTATTATTCTGGACGCTACGGGAATACGTAGGGCGGTAGGCTATCATGCGGTTGCCTTAAACCGTATTCGCGATAAGAGCCAAGATCTTCGTGCCTCCATGGCAAAATTAAGAGAAAGCATGGGGCATACCAAGCTTGAGGTAGCGGGAGGGATACTTACCGCTATCGGCGTTGCTGCGATTCTCAACGAATTATTTCCGAAATAGTATAGTTGTTAGCGTTCGCAAGGCGAATCGACGTTCATTTCCCGCAGAGACGACATATGTTATCTCAAAGGAGGAATGATGAAAATGATTAGCGACAAAGGCGTATTTAACGTCAGTCAATACGGAGCCAAAGGCGATGGAGCAACCGACGATACGGACGCCATCCAGAAGGCGATCGACGCTGCCTATCAGATCGGCGGGGGCATCGTATTCTTCCCTGCGGGTACCTATGTAGTAGGCAAAGTAAAAGGAAAAGCAGAAATTCCCGCGCACGATGACGGCACCGTCACGGCAGGTTACGGTAAACAGATGAGCCCCGAGCCTGTATACTCTCTGCCGTATAGTATTCAAATGAGAGCTAACGTGATTCTGAAAGGGTGCGGAGAATCAAGCACGATTCTGAAAGGGAAATACAAGTACGGCGCCGCCGATCTGAATCAAACGATTATGCTGGCGGTGCTCGGTACCGACGCGTCTTTTTATCACGGGTTATCCGATCTCAATATCCAAGACGCCTTTATCGGATATGCCGGGCTCGACACGACGTTCGCGTTATGCCGCTTTATCAACGTGAGTTTCAACGGGACAGGCATCTGCATATACGCCCAAAGTTTGGAACGTTGCCACTTCGAGGAATTGTTCGCCCATGGATGCGGCACGTTAGTGCTGGTCGGGGGCCAATGGACGCAGCGAGACGATAACTATGCGGAAGGCGGAGGCTGGGCGGATAAAAACTACTTCAATAAAATCACGTTCATTTATCAGCGAGTGTTCGGCCAAGCCGAGCAAGCCATCGATAAGTTTTTCGATACGTATTTCTTCAAGACCGTCAATAACACGACGAGATTAAGCGCGCCGCTTCAACCTTCCTCAGTCGCCACGATTATCCCTTACCGAGGCATCTGCGCGATCGCGGTCTCCTTCCTATCGCGCTATTATCGCCCGAATAATAATAACCAGCTATTCAGCTTCTTCGTATCCTACAACCCCCGTTATGCCTTCTATGGAGGAAACGTGCAGAACACGTTGTTCGACAGCTTCAACTTCGAAAGCTGCGGTTATCAGGACAACGTAAACCGGGTAGGTAAAATCGGCATCGACTATACCGACGTTTATTTGGGCAAAGGCGTTAAGCTGCCCGGCATGATCGTCGGCATCGGAAGCAACAGCAGCATCGCGCAGAACGTTCAGCTCTACGACTGCGTAAGTCAGGCAGGCATTAGCGGGGACATGGATATTATCCATCTGAGTACGGGAGCGTCCGCCGACGTATCGACGAAGCTACCGAATACCCGCATGGACGATTTGACTTTGACGGACGCCACGATCGTATCTCCGATTATAGCCGGGGGCAGCTTATCTAACGATGTAGCGGCCGGTTACCATTTCGTGGGGGACGAAGTTCCATTCAGCTGGAAAACGACTTCCAACGGCACCGCAACGCTTACGTTGAAGCTCCCTTCGAGCGGGATCTATATCGTCAATGCGATGGCAAGCGGCAACGGAAGCTACGATCATACGATTTCGCGCGCAGCGCTGGTTACCTTCCTTAAAGGGTCGACTTATGCGGCTACGGGAGCCTTTGCGCTCGGGAATGCGGTCAAGGCGGGCGGATCGCTAACGCCGAGGGACATCGCTATATCGGGACCGTCAAGTACCGGGGATGTAGTAGCGACGGTAACGGGAACGACGACCGCCTCGGTAGCCATCAGATTCAGCGTGACGAAGCTTTCCAAAAGTTAAAAGCACCGGGGCGTTGCGCCTCGGTGTTTTTATTTTTGTTTAGATACAAAAGGTATCGCATACGCCGAGCAATAACAATACTTTTTGTATCTTTTTGACTGATGAATGCGCTTTATCGTAACATTTTGCTTGACATGATACTAATTGTATCTTAAATTAAGGTATATAAATGATACGTAATGTAGCGAAAACGAGTTTGGAGGTTGAATTATGGGATTGGAAGTCAGGGATTACATCAAGGTATTCAAGAAAAGATTAGCCCTTATCCTAACGATCGTTTGTTTATCGTGCGGAATCGCCGCGCTGTACGATTATCTCTATTCGGACCCGCTCTACGAGGCGAGCACGAAGCTGGTCGTCAACAACTCCGGAGGGATAGCGCCCGATTCCAATGCCATCAACTCCAACATCATGCTTATTCAGACTTATAAAGAAATTATCGCTACACGGGCGATCATGGAGAAGGTTAAAGCCGATAATCCGCAATTCCATATGGATGTCCAGAAAATGATCGAAGAAGTGAAGGTCAAGTCTTCCACCGGTTCCCAAGTCATGAGCATCGCGATACGGGACTCCTCCCGCGAACAAGCGGTGCGGTTGGTAAACGCCATATCGGACGTATTCAAGAGGGAAATTCCCTTGATCATGAACGTGGATAACGTAACGATCCTGAGTTACGCGGAGATGAATAATCAATCCTCGCTCGTATCCAGCGGACTGATCCTGAAGCTATCGCTCGTGTTCGCGTTAAGCTTGCTTCTCTCGTTGGGATTGGCATTCTTCCTGGAATATCTGGACGATACGCTTAAGGACGACAAGGATGTTCGGGACGTGCTCAATCTGCCGACGATCGCGGTTATCGCCAAGATCGAACGCAAGGACTTGCCCGGCAGCGCAAGCAAAACCCACAAAGTGAAGGTAGGCGATTCGATCAATGTCGGCATTAACCAATAGACAAAAGCTGATCACCCACTTCCATTCGAAACACTTCATTTCCGAGAGCTATCGAACGCTACGAACGAACATCTTGTTCGCTTCTCAGCATTGCAATCTTCGGACGATCGTCGTCACGTCTGCGATTCCCGGCGAAGGCAAATCGACGACGATCGGCAACCTCGCGATCGCATTTGCTCAAATCGAACAGAAAGTGCTATTAATCGACGCGGATTTAAGAAAACCGACCATCCACCATTTGTTCTCCTTATCCAACCGCACCGGACTTTCAAACCTGCTATACGGGCAGTGCAAAACAACGCAAGCGATAACGGAATCGATCGTGCCGAATTTGTCGATTATAACCGCCGGGGCAAGCGTGCCGAATCCTGGTGAGTTGATCGCGTCTTCGCGAACGGAGCTGCTTCTGGAAGAATTGAAATCTCTCTACGATGTCATTCTGATCGATACGCCGCCTTTGCTGGCGGTTTCCGATGCGCAGAGCTTGGCGGCCCAATGCGATGCCGTTATATACGTAGCCAGTCACGGTAAAGTCAAGCGCGAGGCTTCGCAGAAAGCGGTTGCCAAGCTGGAACAGGTCAAGGCCAATATTCTCGGCGTCGTCATCAACAACAAGAAGAGATCGAAAGACGACTACGCCTATTACGAATAATGTCATATGAAGCTTTCGGTAATGTCTACTCTACCGTTATCAAAGTAGGCACTCGGTTATGCCGTGGGCAGATTGTCTGCCTTAGACGTGAATCGTCAAGGGTATATCGTGAGGGGGGGTTAAATGCCCCGCTTATTTCTTACGTCATGATGACTAAGAGAGGAACTTGAACTATGCAAAGAGTGAAGAAAGCGATTATACCGGCCGCTGGATTAGGGACGAGATTTCTACCCGCTACGAAAGCGATGCCCAAAGAAATGCTTCCGATCGTCAATAAGCCGACGATTCAATATATCGTCGAAGAAGCGGTCCAATCGGGCATCGAGGAGATCATTATCGTTACCGGCAAAGGCAAGCGCGCGATCGAAGATCATTTCGACAGCCACTACGAATTGGAACAAAACCTGATCGGGAAAAACAAGTTTAAGCTGCTGGAAGAGGTTCAGCACTCTTCGAATCTGGTAGATATTCACTATATTCGCCAGAGAGAGCCGCTGGGTCTTGGACACGCGGTTTGGTGCGCTAGAAAGTTCATCGGCGACGAACCGTTCGCGGTATTGCTGGGCGACGATATCGTGCAAGCCCCCACTCCATGCTTGAAACAGATGATTCAACATTTTCAATCGACCCAAAAATCGATCGTCGGCGTCCAACCGGTACCGATGGAGGAAACGACAAGATACGGCATCGTCGTTCCCGACAGCTTATCGGGAAGGTTAATGACGGTTCGAGAGTTGGTCGAGAAACCGGCCAAAGGAACGGTTACGTCCAATTTGGCCGTAATGGGGAGATATATCTTGACCCCGCAAATTTTTCCCTTGCTAGAGAAGCAACAAATCGGAGCAGGAGGAGAAATCCAACTGACCGATGCGATTCAAAGGTTAAATGAACTAGAAGAAGTATTCGCCTATCATTTCGAAGGAAAGAGATACGACGTCGGCGACAAGCTCGGTTACATATTAACGACGATCGATTTCGCGCTTCAGAACGAAGAGCTGCGTTACAAGCTTCTGGACGAATTGGAGCAGGTCATAGGTCAATTCAAAAGTTCCATGAAAATTATATGAGCAAGGATTGATCGCGAATGAGTTTGCGCGAAGCTGAACTGGACAAAGACTCCAAGCTGTATTACATGGCGAACGTCGTAACGGAAAGAGCTTTCTATAATTTCGGAAAACGAGTTCAGGACCTCGTTCTGACTTCAGCGCTGCTCGTCCTGTCGTTGCCGGTATTCCTTCTGATCGCCGTCGTAATTAAGTGGGAAAACCCCAAGGGGACGGTATTCTACAAGCAAATTCGCGTAGGACATCGTGGGAAACCGTTTTATATGTATAAGTTTCGTTCCATGATTCCGGATGCGGACAAGCTTCAGCAATCTCTAATGGGACTTAACGAGGTAGGCGGAGCGATGTTCAAGATGAAGAACGATCCCCGCGTGACCTGGAGCGGCAAATGGCTGCGCAAAAGCAGTCTGGACGAGCTGCCTCAATTCGTAAACGTGCTGAGGGGCGACATGAGTCTGGTAGGTCCAAGACCGCCGCTGCCTCGGGAGGTCGAGCAATATACCGCGTACGAGAAGTTGAGACTGTCCGTCATACCCGGTTGTACGGGAGTCTGGCAAGTGAGCGGAAGAAGCAGCGTCTGCTTCGACGAGATGGTGGCGATGGATATGCGATATATTGCCGAAAGAACGATGTGGATGGATTTGAAGATCATTATGAAAACCGGCTTGCTGGTTTTTCGCGCTAAAGACGCTTACTAAGGAGCTGGAGTGGTTTGAATAAGAGCGGCAAAATATTCGTCGCCGGACACGGAGGCATGGTCGGTTCGGCGATCGTGAACAGGCTTAGGAGGGAGGGGTTCGACAACTTGCTTCTCCGATCCCGAGCGGAGCTCGATCTCAGGGATTATCGTTCCGTCTTGGACTTATTCATGAACGAGGAGATCGAGTATGTCTTTCTGGCCGCCGCGAAGGTAGGAGGAATTATCGCTAACCGGGACGATCCGGTTCCCTTTATCCGGGATAACTTGCTTATCCAGTCGAATATTCTGGATGCGGCTCACCGGACCAGAGTGAAGAAACTGCTATTCTTGGGCAGCAGCTGCATTTATCCGAAGAACGCAAGTCAGCCGATTCGGGAGGAAAGCCTTCTGACGGGCGAACTGGAGCCGACGAACGAGCCTTATGCGATAGCTAAAATCGCCGGCATCAAAATGGCGCAGGCGTATAACCGTCAATACGCCACGAACTTCATTTCCGTCATGCCGACGAATTTGTACGGCCCCCGCGATAATTTCGATCTCGTGACGTCCCACGTGCTTCCGGCGTTGATTCGAAAAATGCATGAAGCGAAAGTAAACGGATGGCCTTCCGTCGAGATTTGGGGGACCGGCGAGCCCTATCGGGAGTTCATGCACGTGGACGATCTGGCGGACGCTTGCCTCTATCTAATGAACCATTACGACGGTCAGTCAATCGTTAATATCGGCATCGGGCAAGATCTATCCATTCGAGAACTGGCCGAACTGATCCGTTCCGTAGTCGGTTACGAAGGGGAACTGCAATTCAACGCCGACTATCCTGACGGCACTCCGCGCAAGCTGCTGGACGTCGGGAAGCTGAACGGGCTCGGGTGGCGCTCCAGCATTCCGCTTCGCGAAGGCATCGAGAACACCTATCAATGGTACGTCAGCCAACAGCCCCAATTGAATCACGCACAACTCTATTAGGAGGTTTCGTATGAAGAGAGCGCTCATTACGGGAATTACGGGACAAGACGGGTCCTATCTGGCGGAGTTCCTGCTGGAGAAGGGCTATCGCGTGTTCGGCTTGCGCAGGAGAGCCAGCACTTATAACTACGGCAATATCGAGAAGATATTGAACAAGATCGAGATTCTCGAAGGCGACTTGTCCGACCTTAGCTCGTTGATCCGGGCGGTGCAGATCTCGCAGCCGGACGAGGTATATAACCTGGCTGCCCAATCCTACGTCGGAACGTCTTGGCCGCAGCCGATCACGACCGGCGAGCTTACCGCGATCGGCGTAACGAATATGCTCGAAGCCGTGCGTATCGTGAAACCGCAAGCTCGGTTCTATCAAGCTTCCAGCAGCGAAATGTACGGTAAAGTGCTAGAGATCCCTCAGACGGAGAAAACGCCGCACTATCCGAGAAGCCCTTACGGAGTTTCCAAGGTATACGGTCATTGGATGACGGTGAACTACCGGGAGAGCTTCGATATGTTCGCGTGCTCGGGAATCTTGTTCAATCACGAATCCCCTCGCAGAGGATTGGAGTTCGTAACCAGGAAGGTAACCGACGGCGTCGCCAGAATCAAGCTCGGGCTGCAGAACGAGCTTCGAATGGGGAACTTGGATTCAAGGCGGGATTGGGGATTCGCGGGAGACTACGTCAAAGCGATGTGGCTGATGCTTCAACAGGACGAACCGGACGATTACGTCATCTCGACGGGGCAAACCTACTCCGTCCGCGAGCTTCTCGAAGTGGCTTTCTCCCACGTGGGCTTAAATTACGAAGAGTACGTCGTTATCGATCCGATGCTCGTGAGACCCGCGGAAGTGGATCTCCTCATCGGCGACTGCTCCAAAGCAAAAGCCAAGTTAGGCTGGGAGCTGAAGGTCGATTTCCGGGAATTGATTCATATGATGGTCGACTCCGATCTGGAACGAGTTCAGCTCGAAGAGCGGTTTAAGATGGTCGCATCGCATTAACGGGAACTTCGGTTGGACCTAGCGCAAGGGAAACGGCGGGAATGATATGCGAATAAGCAACATACTCCAATTTGTCAGAGAAAGAAGCGCGGTCAAAAAATTTCTTGAGAACAGCGGCTGGATCGTCGGACAGAACGTAATTACGTTGCTGCTCGGATTATTCGTCAGCGCGATTACGGCAAGGTACTTAGGTCCGAAGAGCTTCGGAGAATTCAGCTTTGCCTTCTCGATTTTGTCGTTGTTCTCCTTCTTCGCGACGCTCGGTATGGACACGATCGTCGTGAAGGATCTCATCGACAAACCGAAAGAAGAAGGAACCGTACTGTGGACCGGATTCGTGATGAGGATCGTTGGAGGCATAGCTCTTACCCTGTTGGGTAACGGGCTTATTTTCGTGGTCTCGCCGGCGGATATGGCCATCCGGCTGCTGGTGCTCATTCTATCGATCGGCATCGTGTTCAGGGCATTCGAGATTATCGAATGCTGGACGACCTCGCATCAGAAGTCGAGAATATCGGCGAAAATTCGAATCGTCGTCTACTGCGTAACTTCCGTTCTGAAGGTGACCGTCTTCGTTGCGTTCCATGCTTCCGTGTACGTGTATGCCATGTTGTTCATTCTTGATGCGCTAATGATCGGAGCGTTACTGTCGGTCGCGTTCTTCAAGTCGTCGACCAGAAGCCCGTTGCGGTTCAGTTATAGCTATGCCAAAAGGTTGATATCCCAATGCTGGTATATTGCCTTGACTGGGTTTCTTGGAAGCTTGTACTTACGAATAGACCAAGTCATGATCGGTTCGATGCTGTCCGACAAGGCTCAACTCGGCATTTATTCCGTAGCCGTTCGAATGGCCGAATTGTGGTTCTTCGTTCCGATGGCGATCATAACGTCGCTTCAACCGATCATTATGCGATACAAGAGCGCGAACGACGAGGCAAACTATAGGCGGACGCTGGAGGCGTTATATGCTCTCGTTACTTGGATCGGCATAATCGCTTGTACGTTCATTACGTTGTGTTCGTCCTTCATCATTCATTTTTTGTACGGTCCGACGTACTCGGATGCGGCTGGCGTTCTATCGATCAGCGTATGGGCGGGAACTTTCACGACGCTCGGCGCCGCAAGGATGATCTGGCTGGTCTCGGAGAACCTGCAGAAGTATACCGTGCTTTATGCTGTGGCGGGAGCGCTGGTTAACGTGCTATTGAATATGGCGCTGATTCCGGTCATGGGCATATACGGCGCGGCAACGGCTTCTCTTGTCACCCAGTTCTTCTGTCATATCGTATTTCTTAGCTTCTTCAAACAAACAAGGATCTCGACGGGAATGATTCTTAGAGCGTTTGCTTTATCGATCGTGTTCGATTGGCTACGAAGAAACAAAGGCCGGAAAATTCCGGTAACCGAATAGGAATCTCGGAAGGAAGGACTCCGGCCATGAACGTGCTCTACTTGAATAACTATATGCTAGCCGACGCGATCGAAAGGAGAGGCAACGAAAGCACCTTCTCCCAGGCGGCGAATAACAAAATCGATCAGGTCAAAGCCGCCATCGAGACGAACGGCCATCGCGTGAGAATGCTTTCCAGCGGCTTAACGAACAACCGGTCGTTCAGGTGGCATCGAGGATTCCGCAGCGAGTTGAATCAGGATTTGCACTATGCCGGGATCTTCGATTTACCGTTGCTGAATATCATAACGTCGATCGCGAGCATGTGTTATCGCGTATTCAAGCTGCATCGGGCAAGCAAAATCGATTACCTGATCTTCTGGAACTATAAGCCGGAAGTCGCGGTCGTCGCTTATTTGTGCAAGCTGCTGCTCGGAATCAAGATCATCCTAGATTACGAGGACGGTTATTTCGCGATGCCGGGGATGAAAGGGAAGCGGAAGGTGATCAATAAGATCGAATCTTTCGTGAAGAACAAAATCGATGGAGCCATACTTGTTTCTCCCGATCTCGTTCCGAGAGTCGAACCTAAGCCGTTCTACGTATTCCGAGGCCTCGCGAATCCGGCCATGCTAGATCATAGTCTAGCAGCGAAGCGGGATAAGGCGAAAGGGGACGATATCGTCCTCATGTATTCCGGAGGGTTAGACCATGAACGGGGAATCGACGTTCTCGTGGAGGCGTTGAAGTATACCCGCGAGTCCTTCTCGCTGGTCATTACCGGACGAGGCCCGCTGGCGAAGATACTAAACGCGGATGCAGATCCCCGCATTCGCTATTTGGGTTATCTGGATTACGAAAGCGCGAAGAGGCATATGCGCGAGGCGGATATTCTGATCAATACGCAACGCGAGACGATCGACTTCGCATTCGCGTCGTTTCCGTCCAAAATTTTCGATTACTTGGCGACCGATCGGCTTATCGTATCCTCGAACGTAGGCAATATGAGAGCGTTCAGCGAGGGGGCCTTCTACATCTACGAGAAGGACGATCCCAAACAATTGGCCGCAGCGATAGACAAGGCTATTGGCGAGGTCGCCGATGGGCGCAGCGAACACAAATTGGCGTTGACGCGATCGCTTAGAGACAAGCTGACGCCGGCGCTAGTCGGGAAAGGGCTCATCGCTGCCCTGATGAAGGATAGTACTAACGCTACTTGAGAAGGAGATTGAGGATGGACAAGCTCATTCGAAGATTGATCCTGCTGTTCATCGTCTTCTCGGCGATTCCGTTTCTGCCGGAGGCGCTTACGGATATCGCTCTCGGGTCGGCTTCCTATGCGAAATTCACGAATGAATCGCTGCTTCCGATCGATTTGCAATACGCGAAAGACTTCCTGTTAGGACTGCTGTTATTGGTCATTATTCTAAGGGATTTCTTGCGCAGATCGTTGAGAACGACGATCGCGCTCGGATATACGATGTTATTGATCGCCGTGTACGGCACGTACGTGTTGACTTCCGACGATAACACCTTCCGAATATCTATGGTATTGGCGGGGGCAAGACCTCTATTCCTGCTTATGCTCTGTTTCAAGCTGAAGGAATTTTTATCCGATCGCCATTTTATAAGCGCCCTGTTAAGGACGCTGAAAGCGATCATCGCGCTTGAATGGGCGGTCATCTCCGCGCAATATTTCATTTTCATTCATTTGTACGGAGCGACGAATCCTTTCTCCTTACGACTAATCGGAACATTCGGCAGCTTCTCCATAGCGGGATACTTCGCTGTCGGTTGCGCCTGCATCTTATATATGCTTCAGAACCGAGCCTTCTTGGCTCGAGCCCAGACGCGATTCGTAAGCGGCTGGATGGTCGCTTGCTTCATGATCGCGTCTCTTTCGGGAACCCGTACGGCAATCTTCGGATGTTTGCTTGTGTTATTGGCGTCTTGGGCAAGAAGCTTGCTTAGCCGAGGCGATCGAAGAAGAAACCGAATGCTTCTGACGGGAATGTTGTTCCTCTCCGCCGCGGGCATGTATTACTTATTGCAACTCGTCAGCCTGGCAGCGAACCGCGGAAGCGTCATCGAGTCGCAATGGGATGCGGGCAGAGTAAGCATTATCGCGAACCATTTCGCGAACAGCTCTCTGTTCCAGATTCTGTTCGGCAAAGGAATCGGCTACGGTACGAACATGAGCGTCATGCTGGAGTCTCAGTACGGAATGGACTTAGGTACGGAAATCGTGGATGGGACGTTGAACTCCATCATCATGCAGTACGGGGTCGTAATGATGACCTTCGCGGTTCTATGGACCGCCCTGTGGGCTTCGAACACGTTGAGAACCTCGAAAGCGGAGAAGGGCGATGCCCTCGTTATCGCCTCGATAGGTTTATTGATGTGCATGGCCACGAACATATTCGAGCAATATTCATTCCTGGTCCTATTCAGCGTTTCGTGTTATTTGATCGGAATGCCATTCGTCCGCAAAGAGGAGGATACGCGTGAAAATTCTTCATATTATCGCAAACATGGCGCCGAGATACGGCGGGCCGGCGAAGGCGGTTACGGAAATGGCCGAGGCGCTCGGCAAACGCGGGCATGAAGTCGCGATCTTTACGACCAACCAAGACGGAGACGGCGAGCTCGACGTTCCCTTGGGCGTCCCGGTTAAATCCGGTAACATGACGATCTTCTATTTCTCCATTCGCCGACCAAGATTCTGGGGGTATTCGTCTGAGCTCCGGCGCGCCTTGCGCAAAGAAGCGAGCAAATACGATCTCGTGCACGTTCATGCGTTGTATATGTTCCAGAATTGGATTACCGGCTATTATTGCAGGAAATTCGATATCCCTTACGTGATCTCTCCTCATGGTTCGCTTGATCCGTTCATCTTCAATCGTCACCGAGCTCGCAAAAGCATTATTGAGCGATTATTCGAGAAGAGGAATTTCTCCCGCGCGGCGGGCGTGCACTACGTAACGGACGAGGAACGCGAGTGCGCTTGCCGGATAGAAGAGACCTCGTCGGAGAAGGGCTTCGTCGTACCGATCGGGCTGCACTTGGAAACATACGAGAATTTGCCTCCGAAGGGACGGTTCCGAGAACGATATCCGGGATTGGCGGACGCCCCCATCGTGTTGTTCTTCGGCAGGGTGAACTACAAGAAGGGCTTGGACCTGCTGGTTCAGGCGTTCAAGCAAGTCGTGCTCAAGCATCCGGGGGCCGTTCTTGTCATTGCGGGGCCGGACAACGAAGGCTATGGGGACAAAGTCATCGAATGGGTCGCGGAAGCGGGATTGAGCGATAAGGTGATATTCACCGGAATGCTTCAAGGCGACGATAAGTTGGCCGTCCTTGCCGATTCGGACGTGTTCGTTCTTCCTTCGTATTCCGAGAACTTCGGAATCGCGGTCGTCGAAGCGATGGCTTGCGGACTTCCCGTCATCATCTCCGACAAGGTGAACTTGTGGCGCGAGGTAGAACGTCATGCGGCGGGCATGATTACGACATGCGACGTCGATTCCGTAGCGGAGTGCATTAACGAGACGTTGGGTAACCCGCGCCTTCGCAACGAACTCGCGAATAACGGCAAGGCGTTGGTTCGGAACCGATACCGCTGGGAGCAAGTGGCAGCTTCGATGGAAAGGGAGTACATGAAGCTCGTTCGGAAAGGCAATAACAGCGTAACCCATTCGATCGATCTCAGAGGGGATGCCCGTGTCTAACAATCGCGTTCTATTGTACAGCATCAACTATGCTCCAGAGCTTTCGGGCATCGGCAAGTACAACGCCGAGATGGCGGAATGGCTGGCGGAGCAAGGCTTCGAAGTGAAAGTCGTGACGGGGTATCCGTATTACCCGGAGTGGAAGCTAGGACACGGATACGGGGGGAAGTGGTACTCGAAGGAGAAGCTTAACGGCGTCAAGGTGTGGAGGTGCCCGATATGGGTGCCTAAACAGGTGACGGGGTTAAAAAGACTGTTCCATCTGGCATCCTTCGCCGCGACGAGTCTCCCGATCTTGTTCGCTCAAATGTTTCGAAAGCCCGGGTTGATGATCGTGATCGAGCCTCCGCTCGCCGTATCCCCGGCCGCTTTAATGGCAAGCAAGCTATTTTCCGTTCGAAGCTGGCTTCACGTACAAGATCTAGAGGTGGATGCGGCGTTCGAATTAGGCATTCTTCCTCGCAATAAGCTGCTAAGGCGTATCGTCCTTGCATTCGAGAAAGGCTTGATGAAGGGATACGACGTCGTCTCTACGATATCTGGGACGATGCTGGATCGCATTCACGGCAAAGGAATACCTAAGAACAAGATCAAGATGCTGCCCAATTGGGTGGATACTTCGGCCGTCTTTCCAATAGGATCGTACGTCGGCGGATACAGAGAAGAGCTCGGCATCGAGAAGGACGACTTCGTCGTGCTGTACTCGGGGAATATGGGAGAGAAGCAAGGATTGGCCGTCTTAGTAGAGGCAGCCGCGATGTTAACGGACGATGCAAAGCTTAAATTCATCGTCTGCGGTGATGGAACCGACCGTAAAAACCTAGTAGATCAATCGCAAAAGAGAGGCGTATACGGGAAAAACGTATTCTTTCTGCCCCTTCAGCCGACCGAAAGGTTCAATGAGCTCATGAATACCGCCGACGCGCATGCGCTGATTCAGAAGAAGGGGGCATCCGATCTCGTCATGCCTTCGAAGCTGACGGGAATGTTCGCGAGCGGCAGGCCGGTCGTCGCCACATGCGAAGAAGACACGATGATCAGCAGGGTCGTCAACGCGTCCGGCACCGGCGTCGTCGTGTCCCCCGAGAACGCGGAGTTATTGGCCAAGGCGTTGCTGGCGCTTTCGAGGGATCCTGCCGCTTGCTCTTCCTACGGGAACAACGCGCGATCTTATGCGGTCAGCCATCTGAGCAAGCAATCCATCATGGAAAGATGGTTTCACGATTTAGAGATCCTAACGACTGAAGATAAGAAGGAGTGGAAGGGCAGTGTCCGGATGCATGAGAGATAAAATACCGGTATCGGTCATTATCATGAGCAGGAACGAAGAGAAAAATATCCGCAAGTGCGTAAGCTCGGTGCTTGAATTCGACGAGATATTCGTCGTCGACTCCAATAGTACCGACCGGACGATACCGATTGCGGAAAGCCTAGGCGCTAAAGTCGTTAATTTCACATGGAACGGCAAGTACCCGAAGAAAAAGCAATGGTGCCTTGAGAACGTGCCGTTCTCGAACGATTGGGTACTGTACGTAGACTCCGATGAGGTCGTCACGCCGAAACTCGCTCAAGAGATCAGAGAGAAGATTAGCGGTAACGAAGACATCGCAGGGTACTTCGTCGGTTATGATTACGTGTTCATGAATAAGACGCTTAAGCATGGCCATCAAGTGTTCAAGCTTGTGTTGTTTAACCGCCGGGCAGGAGAGTTCATCGAGTACGACGATCTGTCGGCGCAGAACATGGGAGAGGTCGAAGGTCATTACCAGCCGCAAATTCAAGGAAGCACGAGCATCCTGAAGAACAAGATGATCCATTACGATCACGATTCGATCTACGATTACTTCTATCGTCATAACAGATATTCGGACTGGGAAGCGATTATCCGAATGAAAGGCGCTCAGCCCCGGGAGTCTCAACCGCTGTTCCGAAGATGGCAGAAGAAAGCGTTTAACGCCCTGCCGCTGAAATGGTTATTCGCCTTTATTCATTCTTACTTCTTGAAGCTAGGGTTTATGGACGGCAAAGCGGGATTTCATTTCGCGATAGCCAGGTCCATGTATTACTGGCAAGTCGAAGTGAAGATGATCGAGCTTCGCGGTCAGTTATCCGCCGCGCCGACGACGGACGTCTGACGATATGGCCAACCGCATCCGATTAGACGAATACGACCAGAACGGCTTCTCAAGAGGCCGGAACGGTTTGTTCGTGTTGTTATGGTGGTTCGTCCAAGGCACTCTCTTCCGATTCTCTTTACACCCGATGTACGGTTGGCGCCGTTTCGTGCTCCGGTTGTTCGGCGCGAATATCGGACGCAAGGTACTGATCAGGCCTTCGGCTAAATTCACGTATCCCTGGAAGGTGAAGATCGGAGACTATTCTTGGATCGGGGATAACGTGGAATTCTACAGCTTGGACACCATTATCGTCGGAGCGCATTGCGTCGTATCCCAGAAAACATATCTATGTACCGGCAGCCATAATATCCGGGATCCCCGGTTCGGGTTGATTACGTCGCCGATTCGTATCGAAGACGGAGCATGGGTGGCGAGCGACGTGTTCGTTCACCCGGGGGTAACGATCGGTGAAATGGCCGTCGTTGCCGCGAGAAGCACCGTGTTGAAAAACGTTGCCGCTAACGAAGTCCATGCGGGAACGCCGGCGAAGCTTATCGGGCAAAGGATGGAAGCGCAAGAAAGGGCGAGAGGGGAAGTTCAGTTTGTCGACAAAATCCGGTTTGAACGCATTAGCGGGGAGTAGAGCCCAAGCGGCATCGAAGACGACCGCGGCCATATCGACGGGCTACGTTCTGAGATCAAGAGCGGTATTCTCCGGATTATTCGCAGCCTTCTCCGCGATCTCTTCCTACCATTCCGATTCGGCCGTGCGAAATGCTTTCTGCATCATCGGAGCATTGCTCGTCTTCGCATTCGTCTTTCATATGACCGCTCGCTACCGGTTGATCGACGAGTTGAACGGGTTTACGGAATACCGATACAAGAGAACGGTATACGGGGCAACGCTTTTGTCGCTGTGCGCTTTCTGGTATTCCTACACGCCAAGCATGAACTTGCTGATCTCCGGGGAAGAGAGTCCCGTACTCAAAGCGGCATTGTCAACGATCGTTACGTTGGTCATGGCGCTCTGCTTCTTCATTCTTTGGTATTTTCTATTACGACGTTGCCTAGAACAGGTTCTGATCTTCCTGCGAAGTTTATCGCTGTATGAAAAGTTTCTACTATACGGGTACCCGACGGTCATGGCAATCGCGAGTTTCCTGACGTTAATGAAGACAAGCGCCTTCATCTACTCCGTTAACGACGGCGAGCCGGTGTGGGACGTCATCTTCAATTCGGATACTTCCCTTATGCTGATCCACGGAGAGAACGTATTTACATCCTCCAATGCGTATCAGAACGACTTTCGTTCCTTGCTGTTCGGAGTGTACGCGACTCCGTTCTCCATGATCGTCGCTCCGGTCACCTTCATCGCGGACAACATTCTAACGGGCTTACATTTACCGTTAGACAGACCGCTGATATTCGGTTATTTCATGACGATCGGCCAGGCTGCTCTCTTCGGACTGGGCGCGCTGCTCATCTATCGATTGTTGGCTAGAGAGATGAACAAGATTCACGCGGCAATGTTCGGCGTGCTGTACTTGGCTTCGTATCCGACGCTGCTATTCACGATGACGATCGAGCAATACGCGTTCTCCCTCGCGACGTTGCTCTTGTTCGTATACGCGTACGTTAATCGAGCTAACCCCGACTATGCGTTCGTCGTGGCGGGGACAACGCTGACTTCTTCGTTCGCAATGTTGCCTCTCGCGCTCTATCGCAATAAAAGAAGCTTCAAAGCTTACTGGATCGCGGCAGTCAAGCTCGTGCTCGGAGCGTGCTTCGCAATCGCTTTGTTCGGACAGCTTTACGAGTTTCCCAAAGCGTTTAAGCTGCTGCCAGAATATTTGCAAGGGTATGCGATGGGAGAAGGGTTGTCGACGGCCGATAAGCTCGCTCAATATTTCGATAATTTGTCCTCCTTATTCGTTGCCCCGAATGTGTCCTTCGTCAATGGCGGCGTTCAAGTGGGCGAATATGAGCCGACTTATCGGATGATCAGCTTGGTCATCGCAATACTTGCCGTAACGGCAATCGTTGTCGTAAGAAGAACGAGGCTGGTCGCCGTATCGGCCTATTGGATGATTGTCTCGATTATCTTGTTCGGCATCGTCGGCTGGGGAACCGCGGAGGAAGGGCTGCTATTGTATACGTCCTATTTCTCTTGGTGCTATCTCATTCTTATCGCATTGCTGTTCGCAAGACTATTCAAGAAATTTCCGATCGCGGGAAGTATCGTCCTGACCGTCGCGGTCACGGCTCTGCTTCTATATAACGCGACGCAAATCATAGATTATACGCATCATTTGGATCGATTCAGATGAGGGCAACTGCGGGAACTCCAATGAGAAAGAAGGATCGCGAATGAAAATCGTACTGTTATCCGGAGGCTCCGGCAAGCGGTTATGGCCGCTGTCGAACGACTCTCGTTCCAAGCAATTCCTGAAGCTGTTGGAAAACTCCGAAGGCAATCTCGAATCGATGGTGCAGCGAATATGGAGGCAAATCCGGGCGGTAGGATTGGAAGAGTCGGCATACGTCGCGACTGGGGAAAGCCAGCTCGATATCATTTATTCCCAGCTGGGGATGGACGTTCCCGTTATCGTCGAGCCCTGCAGAAGGGATACGTTCGCGGCGATCGCGCTGACGGCAACTTATCTGTACTCCGTCGTAGGCGTCGGATTGGAGGAAGTCGTGGCAGTAATGCCGGTAGACCCTTTCGTTGACGACCGGTTCTTCCGGACGATTAAGTCTCTTGAGGATCACGTGCGGCAATCGGGGGCGGACTTGGCGCTAATCGGCGTCAAGCCGACGTACCCGTCGGAGAAGTACGGATATATCGTTCCCGTAGAAAGGGAAGAGTCCGCTCAAGCAAATACGGAGTCTTACCGGAAAGTCGGAAGATTCGCAGAGAAGCCCCGCGAAGACGAGGCGCAGCGATTGATCGATCGAGGCGCATTGTGGAATTGCGGGGTTTTCGCGTTCAAGCTGGATTATTTGATCCAACTCCTTATTCAGATGGGACTGCCGATCCATTACGAGGAAGCGGTCAAGCAATATACGCGCATCCGAAAAATCAGCTTCGATTATGAGGTCGTCGAGAAGGCGGCGAATGTAGTCGTTACTTCGTATGATGGCGGATGGAAGGATCTGGGCACATGGAATACTCTCTCCGAGGAGGTCGGAGCGAGCGTGATCGGCAAGGGACTGCTGAGCGAGGACACGGAGAATAGCCATATCATCAACGAGCTGGACATCCCGATCGTCGGAGTCGGCCTGCGGGATCTCGTAATCGCGGCAAGCCCCGACGGGATTCTCGTATCGGACAAGGCTTCCAGTCCTCGCCTGAAGGAGATGTTAGGTCAGTTCGATCAACGTCCGATGTACGAGGAACGCAGATGGGGCTGGTACAAAGTATTGGATTACGGCAAGTTCGAGAGCGACCGTCAGATGCTGATCAAGAGAATCTTCCTGCATAGTGGCAAAAACTCCAGCTATCACTTCCACCGCAAGAGAAGCGAGGTATGGACGGTGCTGTCGGGCGAGGGCGAGCTGTTGCTCGATGATAAACCGATCCGATTGAGAGCGGGCGACGTGATTACGATCCCGGCGTTCGCGCGGCACGGCATCAGGGCGACCACGGATCTGGAACTGCTGGAAGTCCAGTACGGGCAGGAGCTGACGGAAGAGGATATCATTCGGTTGTTCACGGAATGGAACGAGTACGCGGGCAGCTTGACTAAATAGAGCGATAATGGATCGGGACTGGAGAGATCGGAATGGATAAAGTCGTGCTCGTTACGGGCGGAATGGGGTTTATCGGGTCTTACGTAGCGGCGGAATACGCGGAACGAGGATGGAAGGTCGTGCTGCTCGGACACGTCGGCCAATCCTATCCTAAGCCTGCAAGCGCTCGGTTGACCGTGATCCCTTGCGACGTCACGCTGGACAATCTGATCGCCTACGCGGGTCAACCGGATGTCATCGTGCATTGCGCGGGCAGCGGCTCCGTGAACGATTCTCTTCGGGAGCCGTTGCTCGATTTCGAGAAATCGGTCCGTACGACAACGCATGTTCTGGAATACTGCAGACTGCATTCTCCCGGAACCCGAATCGTGTTTCCTTCCAGCGCGGCCGTGTACGGCAACGCGTCGGGAACGTGCATGCCGGAGGAGACGCCGCTGCAACCGGTGTCCCCCTATGGCGTGCACAAATTATTGGCCGAGCAATTGTGCAAGTCTTATGCCAATTATTTCGGACTTCGGATCGCGATCGTCAGAATGTTCTCCGTGATCGGCCGGGGGCTGAAGAAACAATTGCTATGGGATGCATGCGTCAAAGTGAAGAACCGCGATTACTTATTCTACGGAACAGGGGACGAAGTGCGGGATTGGATCCATGCGACGGATGCGGCCGCATTGTTGTACGTTGCAGCCGGCAAGGCATCCGAAGCTTGTCCCGTCGTGAACGCCGGCTCGGGCAAGGGCGTCAAGGTGAGGGACGTGCTTCTCTTCTTGTTCGCCCAAATGGGTTGCGTCGCTCGGCCGCAATTCTCTAACGGCGCGCGCAAAGGGGACCCGAATCATTACGTCGCGGATATCTCGCGCGCGACGGGATGGGGATGGGCTCCGAAAATGGATGTCGTAGACTGCATAGAGGATTACATCGAGTGGATTGAGAGGGATGTAAATGGCACGGGTCGGATTTATCATCACGCATCGCAATAAGAACGAATGGATCGGCGGCTATAATTATATCCGAAATTTGCTCCAGGCCGTCCGCGATACGGTCAACGTGAAAGACGCGATCACGCCGGTGATCATAACGGGATACAGTCACGATGTAACCGATCTGACGAATGAATTCAAGGGGATAGAGGTCATTCGCACGAAATTGTTGGACGGCCGGTCTCCGACCTGGTTCGTCAGCCGAACGATGCGGAAGCTGTGGAAGAGGGATTTGCTTCTGGACGGCTTGCTCAAGAGAAAGAGAATCGACTTGATCTCCCATATTAGCATCGGTTTACGGTTGAGGGTTCCCTCCGTAGGATGGATACCGGATTTTCAGCACGTCTATTTGCCGCAGTTTTTCGATCGGGCGGAAATCGACAGCCGCAATCGAATTTATCGGGACATGTGCCGTTACTGCTCTTCCATCATCGTTAGCAGCCACGCCGCCGCCAAAGACTTGGAGGTATTCGCTCCGGACGAAGGATACAAATCGAAGGTGCTGCATTTCGTCGCAGAGCCGATCAAGAGCTCGACGGCGAACGCGGACACGGCCCCTCCCAGGGTGAAATACGATTTGCCCGAACGTTACTATCACCTTCCGAATCAATACTGGAAGCACAAGAATCATGAAACGGTCATTCAGGCTTTAAGGATATTGCGCGCATCCGGCAGGGAAATCAGCGTCGTATCGACCGGCAGCACTTCCGACTATCGGCATCCCGGACATTTCGGCCAAATCACGTCCTTGCTCCGACGTTACGGGCTTGAAGATCGATTCAAGATTCTGGGCGTTATCTCGTACGAAGAAATGACGGCCGTAATGAGAAATTCCGTCGCGGTCATCAATCCTTCCCTGTTCGAGGGCTGGAGCACGACCGTAGAGGAAGCCAAAGCCATCGGCAAACGCGCGGTTCTGTCGGATATTCTCGTTCATCGAGAGCAGAATCCTCGCCACTCTCATTTCTTCGACCCGATGAATCCCGCGGAGCTTGCCGAAATTTTATGGTCGTTGTGGCTTGAGGAAGAGCATGCAGGCACACCGTTCGCTGAAGATCCGGAACGTCTGCGTACCGATTTGGCGGAGAGAAAGCGAACCTTCGGCCATCAATATAGAACAATCGTGGAAGAGGCCTTACATTCGTAACGGCTCGAGAGAGCCTTTGGGGGAATATTTACGATGATACCGTTTAATAGAGCAGCGATAACGGGCGGCGAATGGACTTACGTCCAGCAGGCGATGTCCAACCGGAAGTTGTCCGGAGACGGGCCGTTCTCCAAGCGTTGCGCCTTATGGTTCGAACAGCGATTCCGCGCGAGGAAGGCGCTGTTAACAACCTCGTGCACTCACGCGCTCGAGATAGCCGCGCTGCTTGCGGATGTAAAGCCGGGGGACGAAGTCATCATGCCCTCGTATACTTTCGTATCGACGGCTAACGCTTTCGTCCTTCGGGGCGCGACGATCGTCTTCGTCGACGTTCGGCCGGATACGATGAACATCGACGAACGGCTGATCGAGAGAGCCATCACTCCTCGGACGAAGGCGATCGTACCCGTTCATTACGCGGGCGTCGCATGCGAGATGGACGTTATTATGGAGCTTGCGGCGAAATACGGATTGCTGGTCATCGAAGACGCGGCGCAAGGCGTTATGAGCACTTACAAAGGGAAAGCGTTGGGAACGATCGGCCATATCGGCTGTTACAGCTTCCACGAGACGAAAAATTATAGCTGCGGAGAAGGGGGAGCGATCCTCCTTAACGACGAACGTTACTTCGCCCGCGCGGAAATCCTGAGGGAAAAAGGAACGAACCGTTCTAGGTACTTCCGCGGTCAAGTCGACAAATATACGTGGGTGGACGTCGGCTCATCGTATCTTCCGAGCGAGCTGAACGCAGCCTTTCTGTACGCGCAGCTAGAGAACGCGGACGCCATTAACGAGAATAGGCTGGCTAGTTGGAACCGATATTACGAGCGATTGAAACCCATGGAGAACCAAGGGTATATTCAGCTGCCTATCGTACCGGCGGAATGCGAGCATAATTCGCATTTGTTTTTCCTGAGAACGGGCAGTTTGGACGAACGAACGGCTCTGATCGAGGAGCTAAGCCGCAAGGGCGTCGCCGCCTCGTTTCATTTCGTTCCTCTTCATGAAACCGATGCGGGGAAGAAGTACGGAAGGTTCTCGGGCACGGATCTTCACACGACGGCCAATAGCGAAAGGCTGCTACGCTTGCCTCTCTATTATGAATTGACTGACGAAGAAATCGATCAAGTCGTCGATGCCGTTTGCTCTTTCTATGAGAAATACAGCCCCGAAGCCTTTGAAAGCAGGGCGAGCAGCGCCGTATAGGATAAAAAAATGAGGAGGAACAGGCATGAAGGGGATCATTATGGCAGGGGGAAGCGGCACTCGCCTCTATCCGTTGACGAAGGTGATGTCGAAGCAGCTGCTTCCGATATACGATAAACCGATGATTTATTACCCGCTTTCCGTATTGATGTTAGCGGGAGTTCGGGAAATCATGATTATTTCAACCCCCGAGGACAGTCCGCGGTTCAGACAACTGCTCGGCGACGGGGCCGACATCGGGCTATCCCTCAGTTACGCCGTTCAACCGTCGCCGGAAGGGATCGCGCAAGCATTCAAGATCGCGGAGCCGTTTATCGGCAACGATCGGGTTGCATTTATTCTGGGCGACAACCTCTTCTTCGGTCACGGACTGATCAAGATTTTGCAGACGGCCGCCAGAAGAGAGCAGGGGGCAACCGTATTCGGCTATTACGTGAAGGATCCTGAACGATTCGGAGTCGTCGAGTTCGACGAACGCGATAACGCGGTATCCATCCAAGAGAAACCGAAGCTGCCTAAATCCAATTACGCCATTACGGGGCTCTACTTCTACGATAATAGCGTTGTGGAAATCGCCAAAGGAATCCGTCCTTCCGTAAGAGGCGAGTTGGAAATCACGGACGTGAACAAAGAGTATCTGGCTCGCGGCAAGCTGCATGTGGAGAAGCTCGGAAGAGGGTTTACTTGGCTCGATTCCGGAACGCATAGCTCGTTGCTGGAAGCATCGCAATTCATAGAGACGATAGAGAAGAGACAAAGTCTTAAGGTTGCCTGCCTGGAGGAGATCGCGTATGACCGGGGGTACATTACCAGGAGGCAATTAATCAATCTTGCGGAAGGCATGGCGAATAACGATTATGGCAATTATCTGTTCCGCATCGCCGACATGAACGTGAAGAAAACGGTTCTTGCATGATACTCCCCAAAGCGGATTATCTCATTATCGGAGCGGGCATTATCGGGTTAACGATCGCCAGGGAGCTCAGGAACAGATACGCGAGGGCGAAGATCGTCATCATCGAGAAGGAACGGCAAGAGGCCATGCACGCCAGCGGCAGAAACAGCGGAGTGCTTCATGCCGGCTTCTATTATAGCGCGGACAGTCTGAAAGCGAAGTTCACTCGCGACGGCAATCTAGCCATGACCCGCTATTGCGAAGAGAACGGGCTGCGAATCAACAAATGCGGCAAGATTATCGTCGCGACGGACGAGCGGGAATTGGCGGGGTTGGAGGAATTGAAACGCAGAGGGGACGCGAACGGAGTCGAGCTTCGTTGGTTGGACGCCGATCAGCTGCGGGAGATCGATCCGAACGTAAGAACTTTCAAGAAGGCCTTATATTCTCCGAATACTTCGTCCGTCGATCCCGGAGAGGTATGCAGGAAGCTGAAAGAAGAGAACGAGCGCAGAGGGATACGATTTATGTTCGACACGCATTACACGAAACGCGCGGATGGCGCAGTACATACGAACAAAGGAATCATCGAATGCAATTACGTCGTTAATTGTTCGGGGTTATACGCGGATCAAATCGCTCACGCGTTCGGTTTCGGCAAGAGATTCACCATTATTCCGTTCAAAGGCATTTACTTGAAGTACAAGAAGAACAAATCGGACGTCTCCACGAACGTTTATCCGGTTCCGAACTTGAAAAACCCGTTCCTCGGCGTACATTTCACGAAAACGGTGGACGACGGCATTAAGATCGGACCTACGGCGATCCCGGCGCTATGGAGGGAAAACTACGCAGGGCTCCAGAGATTCAAGCTGCTCGAGTTTTTGCAAATTTTTTATTACGAAGCGAAGCTATTCGCGAAAAATTCCTTTAACTTCAGATCGCTTGCCATCGAGGAAATGAAAAAATACAGGAAATCGAACTTCATTCGTCTGTCCATGAAGCTCGTCGGCAAGCTGGACGAGGAAGGTTTCGGCGAATACATGAGACCGGGAATACGCGCGCAATTGCTGGACAAGAAGACGCTTGAGCTCGTTCAGGATTTCGTCATCGAAGGCGATCAACGGTCGATGCACGTTCTGAATGCGGTATCGCCGGCTTTTACCTGCTCGTTGCCTTTCGCAAGCTTCATTGTCGATCAAATCGTCGCGAAGCAGCAATCGAGCCTCGAGAGGAAATGGATGAAAGTAAATTAACATTCGAAAGCGAAAGGAAGATCGTTAGTATGAGAACCGTATTGGTAACGGGAGCAGGAGGATACATCGGCAGCGTCCTTGTTCCGAAGCTATTGGATAAAGGGTATCGGGTCATCGCGCTTGATCGGTATTATTTCGGCGAAGACAAGTTAGAGCCTCATGAGCATCTGACAATCATCAGGGAAGATGCGCGGAAAATTTCGGACGAAGCATTCGACGGAGTCTATGCGGTGATCGATCTCGTGGCGATCTCGAACGACCCGAGCGGCGAGTTGTTCGCCGAGGCGACCCATCAGATCAATCACGTGTCCAGGGTAAACACGGCGACAATGGCTAAGCGGAAAGGAGTACAGAGATACATCCTTCCTTCCTCCTGCAGCATTTATGGTTTCGTGGGAGCGGATACGATCGTAGACGAGAACTCCCCTACGAATCCTCTGACGGTGTATGCCCAAGCGAACGAAAGGGCGGAGCAAGGCGTGCTTCCGCTAGCGGACTCCGACTTCACTGTTGTCGTCATGCGTCAGGCTACCGTATACGGACTGTCGCCCCGAATGCGCTTTGACTTGGCGATCAACGGCATGACGCTGGGGGCGTACAAGTCGGGATCGATTCCTCTGATGAGGGACGGGGATCAGTGGCGCCCGATGGTACACGTCCAAGATACGACGGATGTGATGTGCCTGTTGCTAGAGGCCGACGAGACGATCGTTAACAAACAGATTTTCAATGTCGGCTCTAATCGGAACAATTATCAATTGAAACCCCTCGCCGAAGAGATCGTATCCGCTCTTCCGAAGGAAGTCTCGATCGATTGGTACGGAGATGCGGACCATCGTTCTTATCGGGTGTGCTTCGACAAGATCAATACCTTGTTGAATTGGGAAGCTCGCTGGACGGCTGCTGATGGCGCGAGAGAAGTATACGAAGCGCTGGAGCAGGGACGGATCTCGAATATGGAACAGTCGATTACGCTCGGATGGTACAAGGAGCTTATGAAGTGGCATAAGATTATTAAAGACGTAGAGTTGTACGGGGCGGTCATCAATCTGTAGCGAATGCGGCTCGAACGGGAGGGGGAGGATCGGTGCTTCGTCGAACGATTCGCCGGATATTGGACAAGCATGCGTGGATGACTCCGCTTGCAGGGGCCGTATATTACGCAATGAGCGGCAACAAGAAGAAGATCAAGGGAAACGGCAATATCGTGCGCTCATCCGGGGCGTTCCTCAGGAAAGTATCGTTCGATATCGAGGGAAGCGGCAACGAGATCGTCGTTGGGAGCCGGACGAAGCTGTCGCATTTGAAGGTGTTCGTTAGAGGTTCGAACCATAAGCTGCATATACGCGAAGGCTGTACGATCAAGAACGGCGTTCTCTGGTTCGAGGACATGGATTGCCTAGTGGAGATCGGGGCGCAGACGACGATCGAGAACGCCCATATCGCGGTGACGGAACCGGGCTCTTCGATTACGGTCGGCGAAGACTGCATGTTCTCCTTCGGCATCGATATTCGTTCCGGAGATTCGCATTCTATCATCGATCTTAACTCGGGTAATCGAATCAATCGCGCCAAAGACGTACGGATCGGCAATCATGTGTGGCTTGGGGCTAACGTGCAAATCTTGAAGGGGACGACGATACACGATAACAGCGTGATCGGGGCGAGGTCCGTCGTGTCCGGCGTAATCGGCGGGAATAGCATCGCGGCGGGAGCTCCCGCGCGAGTGATCCGAAGCGATATCGATTGGCGCCGAGAGCGTATCTGATAAGGGGATTTCGCCGATGACGGCGGCGGGAAAGCGAGAGTGGGCAATGGATCTGATAGATCATCTTCGTTTATTGAGAAGACGTCTTTGGCTAATCGTTACGATCGTCGTCGTGCTATGCGCGGCGGCGATTTTTATGCATGAAAGTTTCGAGCGCCCCCAATATCAAGCGATTAACCGATTGATCGTAAGCGGCACGAACGCGGTGGGCGGGCAGCCGGTCATCGACCAAGGCAATCTGACCGTTAACGTGATGCTGCTGAACACTTATAAGGAGCTCATCGCAACGCCGCCGATTCTTGAAGAAGTCGTTCGCTTGCATCCGGAATTGCAACTGACGAGCGCCGAGCTTGCGAAGAAAATCAAAGTGTCGTCCGCGGCGGGCAGCCCGATCATGACGATTGCCGTGCAGGATGAATCCTATGCCGCGGCTTCCAGAGCGGTTAACGCCTTAACGAGCGTGTTCCGTAATGAAGTTCCGAAGATCTTGCGCGTCGAGAACGTAGTCGTCCTTAACGAATCCGACCCCGCGAAGGAATCGTCGCCGATCGAGGAGTCGGGGATTATCTACGTCTTGCTGATCGCGCTTATCGTATCTTCCACGATCGCCGTACTCGCCGCTTACCTGCTGGAGTACGCGAACAATCGGTTCAATAAACCGGAAGACATCGAGAAGTGGCTGGAATTGCCGGTGCTGGGGAGCATTACCGCCATGAAGAGAACGTCCGCTAAGGCCGGCCAAACGATCGCAACCTATCAACGGGCAGGTGACGACATTCATGTCCGTACAATCGGATAGAAGATTCTTGATCTCGCATAGCGATCCGATGTCGCCGGAAGCCAGTCTATACCGGGGGCTGCGAACGAGAATCGAGAATTTCCCGGGCGGCCGCGAACGCAGAACGATCGCGATTACGTCCGCAGAGCCGTTGGAAGGGAAAACGACGACGGCGACGAATTTGGCGATCGCGTACGCCCAGTCGGGTTGCAATACGCTATTAATAGACGGCAACGGCTATCGTCCCGTCTTGAATCGCCTATTCGGAATTCACGACGACATCGGGCTGGCCGACATGGTCCGCAGCAACCGTCCCCTCGGGGATGCGGCTAAGGAAACGGAAATTCCCGGCTTGTCGCTACTCGCGTACGGGGCGGTCCAGATGCCTTTCCAAGGGTTGGCGGCGGATCGGCTGGAGTCGGTGCTAGACCAAGCGAAGGGCGCATACGATATCGTCCTCATCGATACCCCCGCCTTATTGTCCGTGCCGGATACGGGCGTATTCGCCGCGAGCAGCGACGGCGTGCTGCTCGTCATTCATTCGACCCTGACGAATCGAACGAATGCATTGGCTTGTAAAAAGCAGCTTGAACAGCTGGGCGCTTCGATACTGGGCTGCGTGCATAATAGCGCCAAGCCTATGCCCGCCAAAGGCTATCGTCATTACACGTCGGCACGATAATCGAGTGCCTCGAAGCCGGGAGAATGATATGGAAACAATCGCGCGAGCGGATACGATGGAACATCTTCGGATGAGGTTATCGGTAATAGGCGAGGCCGTACCGAAAGGTTCGCAAATCGTTTATTTGGATTATCCGGTCTATGAGAATATCGGCGATCTGCTCATCATGAAGGGTGCGGAAGCTTTCTTCAAGGCATACGGCATACGCGTTCGCCGCAGGTACGCATACGTGAATTTCAGGCCGAGGAAGATCCCTCGCGATTGGATTATCGTCTGCCAAGGAGGCGGGAATTTCGGGGACCTCTATCCGCAGCACCATTCTTTCAGGGAGAGAATCGCTGCCGCTTATCCGGACAATCGGATCGTCGTCCTGCCTCAGACGATTCACTTTAAGGATGCAGAGGAAGAAGAGCGCTCGTTCCGCCTATTCTCGAAGCATCCGGATTTTCACTTGTTCGTTAGGGATGAACGTTCCCGGCAGACGGCCGCGAGATGGCTGTCCAACGTCGTTCTATGTCCGGACATGGCGCACCAGCTCTATCCGATCGCGGCGGGGAACTCGCCTAGAGAGCCTCTATTGTCGTTAATCCGAGCAGACGGTGAAGGCAATGTCGAGTCGGAAGCCGCCGCCATGTCGCAGGATAACGAGAAGACCGTGGATTGGCCGGATTTATTCAATAGCTGGGATCGAATCTTGATTCCGTTCATCGTGAGATGCCATTCCCTGGACAGAAGGCTAGGCAATCCGTTTCCCTTGCGCCGAATATGGTATTTCCTAGCGAACCTCTACACGGCGAGAGCGATTCGGCTGTTCGAACGTTACGAGACGATCGTCACTTCGAGGCTTCACGGTCACCTGTTAGCCTGTTTAATGGGCAAGAACAACGTCCTCGTCGATAATAGCTACGGTAAGAATACGGGTTATTACCGGCAATGGACGAGCGGATCGGAGGCAACGGGGCATGGGACGGAAATCCGGAATGACGCTGGCGATCTGTACTCGCGATCGTCATGAGGACGTGTTGCGCTGCATCGGCTCGATCGCCCGACAAGAGATCGATTACCCGCTCGAAGTGCTTATCGTAGACGACGGTTCCATGCCTGAGGAGACGATAGCCAGGTGTTCCTCCCTGCTAACGCATCCGCTATCGGAGCTTCGCTACTGGAAGAAGCGGAGACCGGGACTATTGTTATCGCGATTGGATTCGCTTGAACGGGCCGAACACGACATTATCGTATTCTTGGATGACGATACCGAATTAACGCCGGGTTACCTGAACCGGCTGAGCGGCTTGTACGCAAGCATGCCCGAAGCCGCAGGCATCGGCGGCAGGGACGCGAGCCTCGTCCCTAGCCGGTTATGGAACTTGTACTCGCGCGTCATCCTATTCTCCGCTCGTTCCCCGGGCCGATTATCTTTAAGCGGTTACGGCGGGGCGATGACAAGCTGGGGCAGTATCGGCCGACCGTTTCCGACTCAGTTTCTCGCCGGGTTCAATATGTCCTTTCGCAGAAGCGCGCTCGCGAAGTTGATGCCCGTCCCTTGGCTAATGGGCTATAGTCTAGGCGAAGATTTATATCTGTCCCAAGTCGCAGGACGCACGGGAACGTTATGGATCGATCCGCTGCTGCAGGTCATGCATCATCAGTCGCCTTTATCGAGGGATAAGGAGCAATCGGTCGCCTATACGGAAATCGCGAACCATTATTATTTGCTTCGGGAGAGAGGCGCTAAGAGATGGAGATACGGTTGCTTGATGTGGACGTCTATCGGGCTGCTCTGCCGTTCGCTTCTTAGAAGCAAACACCGAACGAAAGCAACGGGCTACTGGAGAGGCATCCGATTCCTAACGACCCGGAATCGCGTGGGGGTGGCTAATGAAAATATCGTTGGTTATGGCAACGATTAGAAGCACGTCCGAGGTGGATCGGTTTCTTCGGCATCTCGCCGTTCAGACCTACCAAGATTACGAGTTGATCGTCGTCGACCAGAATGAAGACGATCGGCTCGGCCCGATCCTGAAGCCGTACGAGACGCAATTGCCGATCGTTCGCTTAAGGTCGGAAAGAGGGGTATCCAGATCCCGAAACAAAGGACTCGGCGCGATTACCGGCGATATCGTCGCTTTTCCCGACGACGACTGCTGGTACGATCCGGATGTGCTGGCTGCCGTCGTCGAGCTGTTCAAGGCGCGTCCCGAGCTCGATGTCGTGACGGGGCGTTCCGTCGATTTGGCGGGGAACGACTCCGCCGCCAAGTTCGATCGGACGGAAGGATACGTAGATAAGACCAACGTTTGGAGAAGGGCGATTTCCTATACGATTTTCCACCGGAGAAGCGTCGCGGATAGACTGGGGGGATTCGACGAAGAGATCGGGGTTGGCGCGAACTCGATCTATTTGTCCGGAGAGGAAACGGACTACGTCCTGAGGGCGCTCCCGAGATGCATCGTGTATTATTATCCGAGCCTTACGGTGAATCACCCGAATCCCGTTCGCGCGTATACCCCCCAGGTAATCGACAGAGCTTACAAGTACGGCTGCGGATTCGGCAAGGTCGTGACGAAGCACGGTTATTCGATTACCTTCAAGCTGCATCATTTGATTAAGCCGTTAATAGGAGCGGCCATGTACGGTACTTTTCTGCGCTTTGCGAAATCGAGCTATTATTGGCATTCCTTCAGAGGCAGATTGAGGGGCATGAGATGAAGATCTTCGTCAACGGTAGATTTCTGACTCAACGAATGACCGGCGTGCAGAGGTATGCTCTCGAACTAGTCAAACATTGGGACGAGCTGCTAGACCGAAGCGAGCAGGTTGGCGGGGCCGAGGTTACGATATTGGCTCCGCCTAACCGGATATACGAACCGGAGCTCAAGCGAATCAAGCTGCGAGAGATCGGCGGTTTCGGAGGCCATGCTTGGGAACAACTGGTGCTTCCCTTACATGCCAGGGGAGGCCACCTGATCAATCTGTGCAATACGGGACCGTTGCTCAAGCGCAAACAAATCGTAACGATACACGACATGGCGGTGTTCGAGCATCCGGAATCGTTCTCCTGGCTATTCAGATTCGCTTATCGAATCATCCAGAGAACGGTCGGGCGTACGAGTCGCCGGATTGTTACCATCTCGCAATTCTCCAAGTCTCAGCTGATGAAGCATTGCAGAGTGAGCGAAAGCAAGATCGACGTGATTTCGCTAGGTTTAGAGCACATGGAGCGGTTATCTCCGGATCGTACCATTCTCGAGACGCACGGCTTCGCCAACAAGAGTTACATACTGGCGGTAGGCAGCATGGATCCGAGGAAGAACTTTCTGAACGTAGCGAAGGCGATCGAGCTGCTAAGCGAAGCAGACTACGACGTCGTCGTCGCGGGAGGAACGAACGCGAAGGTATTCGGAACGAGCCCTATGCCATCCTCGGCCAGGTTGAAGTGGATCGGTTATGTGACCGACGAGCAACTGAAAGCGTTGTATGAAGGAGCCGCCTGCTTCGTCTTCCCGTCCGTCTACGAAGGCTTCGGCCTTCCCCCGCTGGAAGCGATGGCTTGCGGCGCCCCGGTAATCGTCGCCCGTTCGTCCTCGCTCCCGGAAGTATGCGGCGAAGCGACGGAATATTGCGATCCCGATAATCCGACGGATATCGCGGCCTGCATCGAGCGGGTAATGGTGGACGCGGAGCTTCGCGAACGGTTGACCGCGAGAGGATTGGAAAGAGCTTCCCGTTACCGCTGGGATCGTTGCGCCAGAGAAACTTGGGAGGTCGTTAAGGAGGTGGCCCTGACTTGAAAGTAGCTATCGTACACGACTGGTTGGTCGTGTATGCGGGAGCGGAGAAGGTGCTCGAACAATTGCTGATCTTATATCCCGACGCGGATTTGTTCAGCATCGTCGATTTCCTTCCTCCGGCGGAACGGGAATTTATTCGCCATAAACCGGTTCGCACGTCGTTCATTCAGAGACTGCCGTTGTCCAGAAGCAAGTTTCGCTTATACCTTGTTCTAATGCCTTACGCCGTCGAACGGTTCGATCTGTCGGAGTACGATCTCGTCCTCTCGAGTTCGTATGCCGTTGCCAAAGGAGTCATTACCGGACCCGGACAAATCCATATCTCTTACGTGCATACCCCTATTCGCTACGCATGGGATATGCATCATCGGTATCTGAAAGAGCATGGTTTGACCAGAGGATTTCGCGGCGCGGTAGCGACATGGATGTTGCACCGAATTCGCCAATGGGACGCTCGGACGGCGAATGGCGTCGATTCGGTTATCGCGAACTCCCGGTACGTCGCCAATCGAATTTGGAAAGTATATCGTCGCCATTCGACGGTGATCCATCCGCCCGTGGACATCGATAGCTTCAAGCTCGAGACGAACAAGCAAGACTATTATCTCACGGCATCGCGGTTGGTTCCGTACAAGAGAATCGACTTAATCGTCGAGGCTTTCTCTAAGATGCCCGACAAGAGACTGGTCGTCATCGGAGACGGACCGGAGTATGCGAAGATCAAGTCGATGGCGGCTCCTAACGTCACCCTTCTCGGATACCAACCGTCGGAACAACTCGTGCGGCATATGCAGCAAGCAAGAGCCTTTCTCTTCGCCGCGGAGGAAGACTTCGGCATTATTCCGGTCGAAGCCCAGTCGTGCGGAACGCCTGTCATCGCTTACGGCAAAGGCGGAGCGCTCGAAACCGTGCGCGGACTGGAGCAAGATAGACCGACGGGCGTGTTCTTCAAGCATCAGTCCGTCGCTTCGATCATGGAGGCAATCGGCGAATTCGAGGACAACGAATATCGGATCGCGTACGAGGAATGCCGGGCTAACGCGCTCCGTTTCTCGGCCGACATTTTCCGGCAACGGATTCTGCAGCATGTTCAGGAGCAAATCGGTCGAGCGGCTTCCGTTCGGGACGGAGTTGAGCACCGTTGAACGGTCTTATTCTGAATCCGAGATTTCTGTTATTTTCTATCGCTTTCGCCAGCACGATGATTTGGAGTTTGAGAAATCCGTATTTTGCTTACGAGAAGTATTTCTCTTTGCCCGGGTTCGCGAATTACCTGCTCTTCTACGCGGTCATTCTCGCTTGTGCATGGGCGGCAGAGAAAACCAGCTTTGCTCCAAGGCGCACGTTAAGCAAGGACAGTCCATTGCCGCAAGCTTCGGATAAGGAAGCCAAGGCTTTGTTCAAGGAGAGCGTCGCGCTCGCCGTTATCGCCTTCGGCGCGCAATGGCTGTGGATCGCCCGAATGATCATGAATGAAGGCGTTATGAGGCTGTATCGCTTAGCGGTCGTCCAACAAGATTTTCAAACCTTCAAGCTCGAGGTCGTGAACAAAGCGATGATACCGGGAGTGACGTCCTTCACGCAGTTCGGTATGATCGCGGCCGCGATGTATTCGATCTATGTGTTCGGCATGGGGAAGAAAGGCGACGTCCGAATTTGGCTGATGATTTTGCTTCCCGGCGTCTTAAGAGGCTTATTCTTCTCGGAAAGGCTGGCGCTCATGGAGGTCGTCATTCCGATTCTCGTTATGGCGCTCGTATTTAATCGCGTGAAGCTGACGCTGCCGAAGCTGATTCTATCCGCGATGGCTTTCGTCGGGTTCTTCTCGATCGCGGAAGGGCTTCGAAGCTACCGATATTACTCGGAGAACGGATTCGAGCAAGCCGGCGTATATAGCTACGGCATCGGTAGATTTCTGGATTACATAACTTCGAGCGTTAATCATTCCATCGCGATGGTAGATCTCTCCGGCCAACTTTACGCTTTCCCCGCGCTTCTCTTCAACGGCTGGATCAACCTGATCTCCATGGTCGTGCCTGGCGATGCGCTAAGCCGGTTTCTGCATACGGGACAAGCAGCCCAAGCGTACGCGAATATCAAACTAAGCCCATACTCGGCGCAAGACTATACGAATATGGGTTACTTCGGGCAACTATTCGCCGACTCCGGCTACTTGTATCTGCTGTACGCCGTTATTTACGGGGTTATTCTAGGGGCAGCGTACAAAGGTCTGAAGCGGTACGAAATCGGATGGCTCGCCATCTATCCGGTGCTCTTCATCTCCGTGCTCGAAAGCTACAGGATCGCCTACTTGTTCGAGACGAGGACATTCTATCCGCTGCTGTACATGGCGTCCAGCTATGCGATCAAATCCGTATTCGAGTGGAAGAGGGGACAAGGCGATGGGGCGAGAAAACAAGCGCATCACCATTGAGAAGGTCGAATTGGACGGGGAGAGGATCATCCGATACATCGTCCGTTACGGATCCAAAGCGAGCGAATACTTCACGGATATCCCGTTTTATGCGGAGTACGATAGGAGCATCCGGGGAGTTCCGGAAAGCATTCTGGTTATCCCTTTGCTTGCCAATCTATGTCCTGTCGCGTGGATCGCCGGGGTCGACGTCTATGCGGACCAAGTCGACAAGTCGTATTATGAAAGCTTGCTCCAGGCGCAAGCTTCGTTTCGCGCCATGTATCCCCGCCTGAATTTCACCGGGAACGTGTACGCGAATCGCTTGAACGAGGATATGCCCGAAGAAGCGCCTTCACGGTCGGCCATGTTTTTCAGCGGCGGGGTCGATTCGATGGGGACGTTTATTCGCAGGAGAGAGGAAGAACCGTATTTCATTACGTTCTGGGGCGCGGACATTCGCTGCGACCAAGCCGAAATGTGGGAAGAAGTGAAACGATACAACGATCGGTTCGGCAGAACGCATGGCTTGGAGAGCTTATTCGTCAAATCGAACTTGCGCGAATTCATTAACGATAAGCACATTGCCTTCATGACGGATCGGTTTACCCACGGATGGTGGGCGGGCGTGCAGCATGGCATCGGATTGGTCGGCTTGGTCGCTCCGTTGGCTTACCGGTTGGGGATCGCGAAGCTGTACGTGCCCTCGGCGCTGCCGCCGAAGCTTTCCCGCGCCGTGCCGGACGGTTCCAATACGATGATTAACAATCATTTGAGATGGACGGGAACGCAGGTGCAGTTAGATGGCGAGGAACTGACCCGTCAAGGGAAAGTAGGGCTTATTGCCGAGTTTATACGGAGTTCGGAGCAACCCGCGGTCGTTCGCGTCTGTTGGTCGAACGCGGAGTACGGCAATTGCTGCCGTTGCGAGAAGTGCTTGCGCACGATCGTCGGTTTGATCGCCGAAGGCATCGATCCGGCTCAAGTCGGTTTCATCGGATATCGAGAAGCCTATCGTCTCGTTCGTCAATATTTGCTCTCATGGCTTCCCCATGACGTTCTAAAAGGGGAGTATTGGGATGAGATTAGGGTACGCAGCATTCGCAACAAGGATTTACTGCCGATAGAGGCGGGCGATTTCTTCGCATGGTTTCAAGCGCTCGATATCGGCTCGTACGCCAAGAAACGAAGCGCGAAGCAGATCATTATAGGACTTATCCCCCATCCCTTGTTCCTTCGGATTAAGAAATGGATTGCCTAAGACCGACTCGCGATCGAGGAATGAGGGACAGCCGTGTCATTGAGAACGAAAGGATTGGCGGCCATGAAATGGTCGACCGTGTCGACCGTGTCGTCCACCGTCATTCAGCTTGCTCAAATCGTAATCGTCTCCCGATTTCTCGAGCCGGAGCATTACGGGTTGATGGGCATGATGATGGCGTTCATCGTACTGGCGCTATCCATGAACGATTTCGGCATATCCAATGCGATCATTCACCGGCAGAAGGTCACTCGCAACGAGCTTTCGAGCTTGTATTATTTGAATCTTGCGGCGGGAGCAGTCGCCTGTTTGGCCGTGTGGCTGGTCGCTCCCGTAGCCGGCTATTTCTACCATGAGCCCGATCTGATTGCGCCGATGCGGTGGATGGCGTTTCTATGCTTTATCCCGGCGATCGGCCAACAGTTTCAAGTCTTGTTCCAGAAGGAATTGAAATTCGATTATTTGGCCAAAGTCGACGTGTCCGCGTATTCGTTCGGATTTCTGGTCGTCGTGATCGGAGCCTATTCCGGCTATGGAATTTATGCGTTAGTCTGGTCGCATCTGGCCAACGCGCTATTGAAATCGATATGTCTCGCCGTGGCCGGCTGGCGCTTATGGAAACCGAGCTGGCATTTTTCCCGCGGCGATCTGAAAGGTTACCTCAGCTTCGGAATGTACCAGATGGGCAATAACATGACGCAATCGATAATTTCCAATCTGGATTATTTGATATTGGGGAGATTATTCGGGGCCGAGAAACTCGGTTATTATACGTTCGCGTTCCAAATCTGTTCAATGCCGGTACAGAAGCTGAATCCGCTGTTCTCGCAAGTATCGATTCCTATTCTTGCACGAATACAAGACCAAGCCGATCGTCTTCGCGGCGGCTTCTTGAGGGCTGCCGGCGCCGTGAGTTACGTGAACGCGCCGATTTATTTGGGTCTGGTCGCAATCGCGCCTAACTTCGTGCCGTTAGCTTTCGGACAGCAGTGGCAGCCAAGCGTCGCGTTGGTTCAAATTCTTGCCGGGATGATTCTGATTCGTTCGGTGATTATGTATACGTCCAGTCTGTTGCTCGCGAAGGGCAGGGCGGATATCGCATTCAAGTACACGATCGTCAGCATGGCGTTCATCGCGCCTTCATTGGCGCTCGGCGCTTATGAGGGAGACGCGTCGGGCGTGGCCTTGGCTTATCTTCTCATACAAGTCGTGTTGTTCGGCGTTCATTACGTCATATCCATCAAGAGCATAATCGGCGACTGCTTCCTCATCTACCTGCGCAGTATTATGCCGGGTATTGCTTGCAGTCTATTGATGGCGATCGGAGTATCGATCGTCGGTCTCTTGCTGCGCGACGAAGCTTCGCCTATCGTCGTGCTTGCCGCGCAGATCATCAGCGGGGCATTGCTCTACGGACTTTTGTTGTATCTATTCAATCGAGAGAACGTCATGAACGGAGCAAGGTGGGTTTTCCTTAGGAAAGCAGGTGAGAAGGCCGATGGCGTTAGCTAACGACGGCTTTAGGAAGCGGGCGGCCTCGGCCGTCCTCGGTATGTTGTTCATCGGGTTCATTCTGCTGGCTTGGCCGCCGACGATATCGTATCTTGGCCTGGAGAGCGTTCTCTCGCCCGGAAGCTCGCCCGTGAATCCCCGCCCGGACTCCCGGGACAAACCCGATAGCGATAACGCCGTCGGAACCTATAATGTCCGCGATTACGGAGCCAAGGGAGACGGGAGAACGATTGATCGCGCGGCTATTCAAACCGCCGTCGATAAGGCGGGTGCCGCGGGCGGGGGCAAGGTATATTTTCCGAAGGGGATCTATCTCGTCGATGACAGCGTCGTCGTTCGTAATGATAACGTTATTCTTCAAGGTGCGGGCTGGGAGTCGGACGTTCGAATTACGGTTCATCCCCATAGAGTAATCGTCATATCCGGTTCAAGCCATAACGCCGTTAGGGATATGCAAATCTCGTTAGGGGTGAGCGGCGCTGCCCGCGACGATGCGGATGAAGGCATTTACGTGACTTCGAAGGCTTCCGATTTCATCATCGAGAACGTATTCGGCAATAAGAAAGGAATCATGGTGCGAGGCAACGTGAACGGAGGCCAAATCCGCAACAACACCGTGAAAGACACGTTAGCCGACGGGATACATATTACCGGGGGCTCCCGAAATATCAAAGTGCTGGACAATCGTCTCTCCGGGACCGGAGACGACGCGATCGCGGTCGTCAGTTATTTAAGCCAGCCTACCGTCGCCGGCAACGTGGAAATACGCGGGAACGCCATCCGTGACTCGTACTCTCGAGGAATAGCCAACGTGGGAGGGGAGCAGGTACAAATAATCGGCAACACGATCGAAGGGACGTCCTCAAGCGGCATTCTAGTGGACGAAGATCTCCATTACGATACTTTTGCTCCGCGAGGCACGCGGATCGAGATGAACGTCGTTGAGCGCGCGGGGTTGTTCGGAACGAAGCGAGGGAATGTATTCGGCATCGAGGTCGCCCCGGGAGCCGGCGAAACCTCGATTGTCGGCAATCGGGTCGCGGGCGGGGCGGACAGGGGCATTAGCATCGCCTCGGGCGGGACAATCGTTCGCGGCAACGTCATTGCCGACAACCGATCTACGGGTCTCCATCTGGACGGCGACGATTGCGAGATCGTGGACAATGTCGTAGAGAACAACGGCGGGTACGGCTTCTATTCCGATAGCAGCGATAGGTTGAAGGCCGTAGGCAATTCATTCGTCAATAACAATGCCTCCGGCCTTCCGAACGTTGACAATTTTCTGCTGAAGGACAGTCGTGGATCCCTCGTAACCGATAACGAGTCTTACGAGACTCGGCAAGCGATGCAGGTCGAGAGAACTTACGAATTGGTCGATTCTTGCAACGGTCTCGTTTTCGAGAGGAACGAGAGCAAGGGATCCAAGCTCGGAACGTACCTTCCCTGCGCGCAATAGCCGGTATTTCCGCTTGAAATTCCTCTATAGCCCTCGCCCTATTCGTGCACGATCTTCTCTCGTTATCAATACATATAATTATAGCCATGATTACGAGGATGAGGTGAGACGATGCCAGATAAAAGCGTAATTAACGTAAAAACCGATTATGGAGCAGTAGGAGACGGGGTTGCCAACGACACGGCTCCATTGTTGAAAGCGATACAAGAAGCGATCCGCAGGCAGGGAGCCACGATCTATTTACCCAGCGGAACGTATCGGACGGCTCCGATCGAAGCTACCGGGTCGTTCGGCATCGTCGGAGACGGAGATACGTCCGTTCTCTATTCGGAGGACCGAAGCAAATCGGTGTTGAAGGTGAATAGCGCGACCGGGGTATCCTTCTCGAATTTCAAGATTAGGTCCAACGGAACGAGCTATTCGCAAAGGAACTCCGCCCAGTACGGCTTCTTTCTCTATAAAGGAGAGCGCTGTTTGCTCCAGCACCTGACGGTGGAAAATACTTGCGCCGCCGGACTGTTTATCTTCACGTGCAAAAATACGAAAGTTGCTTATAATCACGTGAAAAATACGCTCGCCGACGGCATTCACGTGACGGGCAGTTCCAAGGATTGCGTCGTCATCGGCAACACCTTGGCGGACACGGGAGATGACGGCATTGCCGTCGTCAGCTATCAGAAGGATAAAGACTATTGCGAGAGAATCATGATAATCGGCAACGGCGTGTACAATAGCTGGGCCAGAGGAATCGCGCACGTCGGAGGCAAGAACGTCACGATCGCGGACAACATCGTAACGAACTCCGCTTCCAGCGGCATTCTGGTCGTCGAGGATACGAATTACCAGACCTATAAGAGCTATGATACGGTCATTCATCATAATCAAATTACCAAGGCGGGCAACTATACGCCTCCGCGTCAAATGTCGGGCAATAAGATCGGTATCGAGATCGCGACCGGATCGATCGGAGTGGAGATCGACGGGAACTTCGTGAAGGAATCATGGTCGACGGGAATCAGCATTACGACGGATAGTCCGGGCGTCGCCGTGCGGGGGAATACCGTGAACGGCGGACAGGAGACCGGCATTCAAATACTCGGAACGGACAAAATCGTAGTCGCGGACAACGTAGTCGAGAAGAACAAGAAGTATGGCTTGTATGCGACCGGAGTCGCCTACGGAACCTTCGTCGGCAATCATTGGATCAACAACAATTTCTATGATATGGCTTCTCCGGGTACGGGAACGCCCAGCGCCGACGTTCAGGCGATCGATAACGCGAATTTCGGCTCTTGCAAGGATTGTACGATTTCGAACAACGTGTCCGTCGACGACCGTACCGACCGCGCGACCGCCAGAGTGGAGAGGGCGATCGAAGTCGGGGGCAGTACCCGCATGAAGTTGAGCGGCAACCAATGTTACGTCTATAACGCCGATCCGAATCGCGTTCAAACCAGAGAAGCGCTTCTGGACGGCAACACGGATTGCGAACGGATCGACATCTATACGGGAACGGAAACGCCGACGTCCCGAATATTCAGAGCCGGTCAGCTCTATTTCAAGAAGGATTCGAAAGAGCTGTTCGTCTATGATGGATCCAAATGGAGAAAATGCACGTTATCTTCGTAATCGCGTATCGTTCAAAGCGCTGCCGGGCTCGCTCGGCAGCGGTTTTTCCGTTAATAGGCCAGAGTCGCAACCTTGCCGTATTTCTCATTACGTCTAAGCTTGATCAGGACGAACGAGCAGGCGAAAGAGCAAGCGAATACGAGGACGAACAACGCAAGATCGGAAAGCAACCGACCGTCCAGGTCCAACAGCGAGAACAACCGCCGATAGACTTCGAGAAAGATGCCGTGGCAACAATACATCAATAGACTGGCATCGCGCAGAAGCTTGAAGTCGACGTTCGGCGTAGAGATGCGGAGAACAAGCAAACAACGGAACAAGAAGTAAGACGCGGGCAGGAGAAACAGCGTCATGTCGTAATCCAAAGGCGCGGAAAACCGTTGCAGCAGGAAAGCCTCGGCTGCGAGTCCGAGCATCGAGAGGGCGAATGCCAGAGAAGCCATAGAGAGCGATATCGTGGAACGGCTTGCGCGAATGAAGGCGCCGACGGAGACATAGAGAAACCCGAAGAACAGACCGTTCCGAGTATCACCGAAGAGTTCGGCGTAACGCGCGTAAGCGTTCGCGATAGACGCGTCGCCCGCGACGAAGCCGTAATACGAATTGCCGAATAGCCCGACGACGTAAATGCCGAACGAAATACTAACGACCGTACGCAACGAGAATAATCGGCTCGCGCCGTATAACAGTAACGTCGCATAAATCAGAGCGGGCAAATACCATAAATGAAAATGTCCGCCTTGAAGGAAGAAGTTGCCGATATAGTCGGATATGCTCGGCCAAAGCCGATGATCGTTCACTTCGTATTTTCCGCGGAAGTCGTACGGAAAGTATACGAGACTCCAAAACAGATAGATGCCGGCTATCCTTTTCACGTATCTCATCAGATGCCCGCTTGACGCACGATCGACGCTTTTCGGATGCTTGCTTATTTTGTCGTAGAGAAAATACCCTGCGGCCATGAAGAAGAATGGCACGGCGATTCTCGCCAGCACGTTGACCAGTCCGAAGTTCAAGGTCTCGTCGATGGATTTCAAAGCATCGGTATGGATGCATAAGACTAGAATGACGGCGACGAATCGCATGGCGTCGATCGCGTTCAAGTTAGGGGCAAGGGCAGGCGGCGAGGGTGCTTTCAAATCGATCACTCCTTAATGTTACAATATGTATCAATAATAATACGAGCGATCGAGAAAAGGTATAATCTCCAGGCATTAAGGAACGCGTTGATTCCATTCATTCTCAATGGGTAAAAATGTTACAATGGCCTAATACGCGATAATCCGCTGTGCCGGAGAGTCGTAATGAGACAAGAAACGGCGAGGACAACCGTATGATCTGGTTTTGGCTATGCATTCTCCTCCTCATCTTCATCTTCCAAGCGGCGACGATCCTGCTGCTCGAATTCCGCAGACCCGGCAACGCCGCGGCCTGGTTGTTCATCCTGTTCTTGTTCCCGCTCGTCGGCTTCACGCTCTACTACTTCCTGGCAACCGAGTATCGCCGCAGAAGAACGACGAGGAAGAGAGGCAAGCTCGATATTCGCAGACGGGGGCAGATCATGGCTCTCGGCACCGCGCTGAAGAACCCTTCCGACTTGCCCGACCCCGTCTTCGCGTCCCGCGAGCGGCTGTTCAAGGCGCTCGTCAAGAACGGCCAGATGCCGATCTTCGGACGCAACCGGACCGAGGTGTACGATAACGGCGAAGAGACGTACGAAGCGATGCTGGCGGCGATCCGCGGCGCAACGCACCATATCCACCTGTCTACTTACATCCTGCGCAACGACGAGACCGGAATGACGTTCCAGCAGGAATTGTTGCGGAAGGCCCGAGAGGGCGTGACGGTGCGGCTGCTCTACGACGGCATCGGCAGCATCAAGCTGAGCGACGGGTACGTCAAGACGCTGCGCGAGGGCGGCGTGCGGTGCGCATGCTTCTTCCCGCTTCGTCCGTCGTTCCTGAAGAAGCGGATGAACTACCGCAACCATCGGAAGATCGTCGTCGTGGACGGGCTCGTCGGCTTCATCGGCGGCATCAACGTAGGAGACGAATATATCGGCAGGCATCCGCGCCTCGGTTTCTGGCGGGATACGCACCTGCGTATCGAAGGGGATGCGGTTTATCGGCTTCAAGAAGTGTTCCTGAAAGACTGGGAGCTGGCGACGCGGGACAAGCCAGACGATCCGAAGTTTCTGCCGCCGCATGCGTGCGAGAGCGCGGAGCCGGTGCAGATCGTGCACTCCGGTCCGAGCGTGCTCGGCGAGGCGATCCACGATTCGGTGTACGCCGTCCTGACGGCGGCGCGGCATCGGATATGGATCACGACGCCGTACTTCATTCCGAGCACGGCCGTCGCGATGGCGCTGCGGGACGCGGCGGTTAACGGCGTCGACGTGCGCATCGTCGTCCCGTACGTTCCGGACACGTGGCTCGTGCACTTGGCGACGCTGTCCTACGTGGAGACGATGCTGCAATCCGGCGTCCGCGTCTGGCGCTATCGCAAAGGCTTCATTCACGCGAAGACGACGATCGTCGACGACATGGTCGGCATCGTCGGTTCCGCGAACATGGATCTCCGCAGCTACTTCAGCAACTTCGAGATTAACGCTCACCTGTTCGATCCGGGGACGATCAAGAGGTTGGAGGCGGATTATCTGACGGATCTGGAAGGCAGCGAGGAGCTCATTCTAAGCGAGTTCATGCGGAGGCCTCGCTCGCAGAAGGTGAAGGAAGCGCTGGCGCGCCTCTTGTCCCCGCTTTTGTAACAAGCTCATCAGCGGGGCAAGCCGGCGATGACGGGACCTAGCGATTGCCGCGGCGCGGCGGCCAGTATGTCGCCTTGCGAGAGCAGGCGGTCCATGATATTGAGCAGGTTGAAGTCCGCCGGCTTGACGTCCCGCCCGACTTCCTCCCAGGAGATGGGCGTCGACACCGTCGCGCCCGGGCGGGCGCGAGGGGAGTAGGCGGCAGGCAACGTTCGGCCGGCGAAATGCTGAATGTAGTCCAAGTAGATCAATTCGCCGCGATCCTTCTTCATCCGCTCCACGGTGAACAGCTTCGGGTGCTTGGCGACCAAGTATTCCGAGACGAACTTGCCGAAGCGGCGGAGGTCGTCGAAGGTCGGTCCGCGCTCGATCGGCATGACGATTTGCACGCCGGTCGCCCCCGACGTCTTCGGAATGGCGGACAGCCCCAACGACCCGAGCAGCTCGCCTACGCGCGCGGTCGCTTCCATGAGGCGGGGCTCGACGTCCAGCGACGGATCGATGTCCAGCATCCACGCGTTCGGAAGCGCGATGTCGATCTCATCCGAGGAAACATGGAATTCGAGGCTATAGAGGCTTCCCATCCATAGCAGGGCGGGGATCGAGTCGAGCACGACGTAGCGAATGTCGCCGTCCCGCGCCGTGCGAACGAAGTCCGGCTTCGGCTCCGGGCAGTTTTTCTGATAGAACGACGTGCCGTGAATGCCCTCGGGGTAGCGGATCGTCGTCAAGTAACGCCCCTTCGCGTAAGGCAATAGGAACGGCCCCAATTGCGCGAGCCGTTCCACGTATCCGAGCTTCGTCAGCCCCGCCTCCGGCCAGATCAGCTTGTCCGGATGCGACAGCGGCAGCTCGAAATCCCCCAGCTTGATGATCCATTTGTTCGCGGACGCTTTCGCCACCGAACGATCCCCCCTTGCTATCGACGATTCCCATTCCGTTTCCATTTAGTATGGCCTTGCCGGCAGGTTTCATGAACAGGCAAGTCGAGCCGCGACCTCCGGCGCGAGGTTTATCGATGTCGAATAAGGGCATAGTGGGAATTAAAAAGGCAACCGGGGTGACGCTATTGACCCGCTCGGTACTTATGCTGACCCAGCAAGCCCAGACCAACGTCGAACTAATCCGCGATTCGTTATCGCATACCGAGGATTTGATTGTCCGCTCCCTCGCGCTAGGCGATCGCGATTGCCGCCTGCTGTATCTCGATTCCGTAGCCGACGAAGAGCGGATACGGTCGCAGCTCGCCCAGCCGCTAGCCGCGGGCACGAACCGGTTCGAGCAGGTCGTCGCGCTGGCCGAGCGCACGAGCGTATTGTCGCGTATCGTCGAAGCGTTGCTCGACGGACATTACCTCATTCTGGAGGAACGCGGCGACGTCGCTTATCTTCCGTCGGCCGCGCAAACCCATGAGCGGGCGATCCAAGAACCGAAGGACGAGCAGACGGTCATCGGCCCGCACGAGGGTTTCGTCGAGAGGTTGAATACCAACGTCAATCTGATGCGCAACCGTCTCAAGAGCGCGAAGCTGAAGGTGAATTACTTTACGGTCGGGACGGAATCCCGCACGAAGGTCGCCATGCTGTTCATGGAAGGGCGGGCCATACCCGGCGTCGCGGAGGAATGCGCGAGAAGAATCGCAGCGCTGCGGACGGACCATCTGGGTTCGATTACGAATCTCGAAGAATGGATCGACGAGCATCCCTATTCCCCGTTCTCGCTGTCGCTGAAGACCGAACGCCCCGATCGGACCGCATCGTACTTGACCGAGGGCAAAGTAGTCCTCATGGCGAACGGCAGCACGAACGCGCTAATCTTGCCGATCAGCTTCTTCTCCTTCTATCAGTCGCCCGACGACTATAACAGCAGATGGCTCGCCGGAACGTTCTACCGTCTGATTCGGTTAGCCAGCTTCATGCTGGCGATCTGCTTGCCCGCCATCTACATCGCGATCGTGTCGTTTCACTCGGAAGTGCTGCCGATCGGTATTTTCTATTCCATTAAAGTGTCGTTGACTTACGTTCCGTTCCCGCCGATCATGGAAGCGATCGTGATGCAAGTCATCCTGGAGGTGCTGAAGGAAGCCGCGATCCGGCTTCCGTCTCCGATCGCGCAGACGATCGGCATCGTCGGCGGCCTCGTCATCGGAACGGCCGTCGTCGAAGCTCAATTCGTATCCAATACGATGATCGTGGTCATCGGATTGACGGCGATCGCTTCTTTCGTGTCCCCCTTGAACGAATTCGGCACGAGTCTTCGCATCTTGGGATTCCCGATTATGGTCGCGGCTGCCCTGTTCGGATTCGTCGGCATCACGCTCATGTTGATGATGCTCGTCATCCATTTGTGCAAGCTGGAATCGTTCGGCGTGCCTTACTTGTCGCCGTTCACCCATTTCCGATCGAGAAGGCTCGAAGACGTCGGGACGAGAGTGCCGTTCTGGCGCAAAATCCGGATCCCGGGGCATAAAGGAAGGCTTTCCGGCGGCAAGAGGTGGAAAACGGATTGAATGCACAACGCAGCAGAATCTCGCGCTTTCAATTGTTCTTCTTACTCGTCCAGAGCCAGATCGGCATCGGCTTGCTGTCGCTTCCCTCGGACATTCAGAAGTCGGCGGGAGGAGACGGATGGCTATCCGTATTGGTGGCCGGAGCGGTTACGCAAGTACTGTTGCTCGTATTCTGGGCGTTATGCCGAAGGTTTCCCCAGCGCACGTTACCCGAAATTTCCGTCCTCTTGTTCGGCAAGCGGGGCGGCAAGGCGGTCAACGGCATTTTCTTCGCGTGTTTCATCGCCGTCGCGAGCCTCGCTTCCGCGCTCTATATCCGGACGATCGGCAATTGGCTGCTCATCTTGACGCCGAAGTGGATACTGCTGCTCCTTGTTCTCGCCACTTGCGTCTATATGGCGTTGGAGAACTTAAGGATGATCGCCAGGTTCTACGTCATATCTTCGTTCATGTTCGTCATTCTGTTCTTGATGAGCGTCCTGAACTTCAAGAACGAGATGCACCTATCCTACCTTCTGCCGGTAGGCAAGTCGGGTTTGGACCATATCTTGGTCGGCAGCCATAGCACGTTCTTCGCGATGCTCGGCTTCGAGATCTTCCTGTTCGGCTTCGCCCACGTCGCCGGACAGCCGCGCAAGCTCTTTGCCACCGCCAGCTTGGCGAATCTATTCGTAACGATCTTCTATGCGTATTTCGTCGCCATCTGTTTGGTCAGCTTCAGTCCGAACGCGTTAAGCCGCGTGAACGACCCGTTGCTGTTCATGTTCAAAGGGTTGTCCTACCAGGTGATCGAAAGGCTGGACTTGATCTTCTTGGCGCTCTGGATCATCCCGATGACGACATCGATCATCACGTACTTATACATGGCCGGCAAGAGTATCGCGATCCGAACGGAACCTTATCGGAAGGCGATGCTCGTCAGCAGCGGACTGATCTTCGCGACGGGCTATTGGTTCGCCGGAATGAACGATATGGATCTCGTCGGCCATTGGATTCAGAATGTCTACTTAATCGCGCTCGCCGTTCTTCCCTCGGCGATGTTGCTGCTGTCGTTCGCGCGCCGAACCACGGACCAAGGAGCGTTGCCATGATCGGGAGAATAGCCATATCGGCTTGCGCAGCCGTCTTCATCGCCTTGGCGGTAACCGGATGCTGGGACAACAATAACCTGGTCGGTCAGAAAATCATTAACGGAATCAGCTTGGACGCCTTGGAGGGGGGCAACATTCGGGGAGTGGTCAGGGCGCTCCGGCTGAAGAGCAAGGGGAGCGGGCAATTCGAGGTCAAGGACGAGCTCGTGCAAGCCGACGGGCGCTCCGTCATCGAAGTCGGCACGAAGCTAGACAGCATGCTGGCCGGCAATATCGTCGGAAGCAAAACCCATATCCTGGTCATCGGCGAGCAGCTAGCGAAGCAAGGGATCTATCCTTATCTGGAGCCGTTCTATCGCAGTCCGAGACTATACTTGGGCGCCAAACTCTTGATCAGCGAGGGGAAAGCCTCCGATATTCTGTCCTTCGACAAGCTGGAGAGAAGCCCGATATCGTTCGATATTCTCCAAATGCTGCAAGGAGCCGCGCGAACGACCATCATTCAGGAGCAGACGCTCTATACGGCATGGAACAAATTGTTCGATGTCGGTCGGGATACGGTCGTGCCCCTCATCAAGAAGAAGGGAACCGAGGATCTGGTGACGAGCGGAATGGGGTTATTCCGCGGCGACAAGTATACGGGATTCAACGTTCAACGGGAAGACAGCACGATGCTGCTGCTTCTCATGGACAAGCTTGGGACGCAGGCGATCATGAACGTCAAGGTCGAGTCCGGCGCGATATCCGGCGATCTCGTGTCGGGAGTCGTCTCCTATAATATCCGGAAAATCAAAAGGCGGATGCGTGTGTCCGTCGACGAAGCAAGCAAGGAAATCGTATGCGTCGTCAAGCTTGAAGTCTACGGCGAATTGACGAGCTCCCCCTTTCCGCCGGACGAACGGCATCAGGACCGCATAAGCGAAGCCATCTCCGCCGATCTGAACGATCGCGCGCGATCCGTTATGCGCTTATTGTTGCAAGCGCGTTGCGACGCTCTCGGCGTCGGCAACCTTGTATCCGCGAGCCATCGCCGGTTCTGGAAGGAGCTCGATTGGAACGAAGCCTACGGACAAGTCGACATGCAGCCCGAGGTCGTCGTGCACGTCATCGGTACGGGCGTGCTGAAGTAGGCCGCCTTACGGCGTTGCCGGGTCTTTCTTGCGGGAACGGGGCGCCCGCGCCTTCGGCGCCGGCGCTCCGGTCTCGGCGCCGGCTGCCTTCGCGACGCGCGTGCCGCCGCGGCTGCGGTTGCTGCCTGAAGCTTTGGCGGCGTGAGCATCGTCGGCGTTCGCGGCCGGCGCGGCGGGAGCATTCGACGCGGCCGCGTTCGCCGGCGATTTCGACGCTTCCAAGCTTGCCTGCAGCGCCGCCATCAGATCGATGACGTTCGTCCGTTCGGCGGCCGGAGCGGTCACGAGATCCGTGCCCTCGCCGGCGATCTTGCGTTGGATCGTATCCATGAGCGCGACGCGGTAGTCGTCGGTATACTTGTGCGGATCGAACGGAGCGGATAGCTGTTCGATCAGCATTTTCGCCATCGTCAGTTCCCGTTCGTTGACCTTCGGCGTCTCCGGCAAGTTCGGCACGTGCGCGAGCGCGCGGATCTCGTCCGGATAATGCATCGTCTCCATGCAGATGCAGTTGTCGACGGCGCGAATGGCGGCAAGGCTGCTCTTCGACCGAATGGCCACCTTGGCGATGCCGATCTTGCCCGATTCGCGCATCGCTTCGAGCAGCAGGCTGTAGGCGCCGGCGCCGGCTTGGTCGGGCGACAAGTAATAAGGCTTCTGGAAGTAGATCGGATCGATATCCGTCAGATCGACGAAGTCGAGAATCTGGATCGTCCGCGTCGTCTCCGGCTTGATCGCCTCCAGCTCGTCGGCCTCGAACAGCACGAAACTGCCCTTCTCGTATTCGTAGCCTTTGGTAATATCGTCCCATCCGATCTCCTGCTCGCAATGCTGGCAAGTGCGAACGTTCGAGATCGGAGTGCCGCACGCCTTGTGGAGCATGCGAAGATGGATGTCTTTATCCTCGGTGGCGGTGAACATTTTCACGGGAACGTGGACCAGCCCGAAGCTGATCGCTCCCTTCCAGACGGTATGCATGGCGGTACTCCTCCTCCGTAAGACGTGTCGTTGCGCGATGCCTTCAGGGTGCCCGAATCGAATGGGAATCAGTCGCCGAGGGAATATTGGTATCGATTCGATAACGCGTTCAGAAGGGGGATTCGACCAATGTCGACGGAAGATTCTGCGCAGGATTCCTTGCAGGATACGATTCACGAGGGCAAAGACGCGTATGACATGGACATCGACCGGATGATCAACGAGGGGCTCGGCGGAGGGAACGTGACGCTCCATAACGGCCTGATTACCGAGTCTACGACCGACTGGATGGAGAGGGATACGCCATGAATGCGCAGAGAGCGCAGCAAATTTACGAATCGAAGGATACGTTCGCCGTTCAATTGGACGGTGAGCAGTCGGTATGGATCGAGAACGTCGACGTCGCGAACGGCATGGCCACCGTGCAGGTCGGCGCGAGCCCGACGAACACGCAGACGGTTTCGGTCGAGCGGTTGCACGAGAAGCAGTAGGGAACGATTGGTTTATGCTGGTGCTTACTTTTGGTGAGCGATGACGGCTTGTGCTAAAATAAGGAAAGCACGTCATCCCTTTCATGAGGAGTGAACAGCATGCCAGATATCGTCATTATCGGCGGAGGACCGGCCGGCGCGAGCGCCGCGATCTATACCGCGAAGGCAGGGAAATCGACGCTCGTCGTCGATAACGAGATGAGCGTTACGAAGCGGGCTTGGATCGCCAATCATTACGGAGCTCCAGACCTTAGCGGACCGGATCTCGTGGACATCGGGAAGAGGCAAGCGATCGCTCACGGCGCGCAGTTCGTCACCGCGAAGGCGACGAAGATCGTCGCTGGGGAAGGCTCCGTCACGGTCGAGACCGAGGGCGGCGAATCGTACGAGGCGACGCACGTTATCGTGGCGACCGGACTGTTCCTCGATATCGCCGAAGCGAGCGGCATTCTCACGAAGCCGGGAACCGAGCCGAGAATCAAGACGATCGTCGATTGCGCGCCCGACGGCAAGACGAACCTGGCGAACGTATGGGTCGCCGGAACCGCCGCGGGAGTGAGCATGCACACGATCATCACCGCCGGAGACGGCGCCAAAGTGGCGATCAACATTATCAGCGAGCTGAACGGCGAGCGTTACGTGGATCACGACGTATTGAAGAGCTGAACCGAATAGACGATCGTACGCACGACAAAAGCGGCACGCGATGTGCCGCTTTTTCGTTGTTGGCCGAACCTATGAGAGATCAGCCGATTAGCCGATAAATTCCTGTACCCAGACGCCGTTGTAATACGCGACGCCGATCGTCGTGAAGCTTGCGTTCAAGATGTTCGCACGGTGGCCCGGGCTGTTCATCCAGGCGTTCATAACCTCTGCCGGCGAACGCTGGCCTTTGGCGATATTCTCGCCGGCGGCGCGGTAAGAGACGCCGTATCGCTTCATCATATCGAACGGGGAACCGTACGTCGGCGAATTGTGGTCGAAGTAATTGTTGTTGTACATGTCCTTCGCCTTGTCGAGCGCGACGAGCTTCAGCGTGGAGTTCGTCGTCGCCAGCGGCTTCAAGCCCGCTTTGGCGCGCTCTTGGTTCACGAGCGTCACGACCTGGGTCGCGAATTCGGACGTCGAGACCGTGCCCGTGCCCTGGCTCGGCTGAGTCGGCGCCGTCGTGACCGGCTTGCTCGGTTGCGTAGGCGTCGTTACCGGCTTGCTCGGTTGCGCGGGTTTCGTTACGGGCTTGGCATTATAATAAGATTGCATATATTGTTGAAGGAACGCGTTCAGATCGAAGTTGTAGCGCACGGTCGTTTGAGCGGCGGGCGCAGCGGCCGTAGCTTTGTTCGTCGCGGCGAATGCCCCGGCCGCGCCGATCGGCAAGGAAAGCGTTAATGCCATCGCTCCCAGCGCCAGCGTTCTCGCGAATCTCTTGTTCGGTTGCTTATTCATGAATGTTTCCCCCTATGGTCGCCGTTAGGCTCGGAATGTCTCAAAGTCTATCAGCTATGAATCGGGAGTTCATGCCATAATAATTGACAGTTTCCGTCCCGCGCGGCTTAGATCGCAAGGGAGAGTAAGCGTTCGGCGAGGTCGATTAAAGATCGTTAATCTTTTGCATGTTCCCGCGCGCACCGATATAATGAAGGAACCAAATCACGACGTAAAGGGGATCCCTCCGTGCCGCCACTCGACGAGTTCGGGCTCATTCGCGTCTGGACGGAAGGCCGCCAATCTTCCGCGTTCCTCGCTTCCGCGGGGGTAACGGTAGGCATCGGCGACGATGCGGCCGTCGTGTCCGCGAACCCGGGAGTCGAATGGGTGCTCGCCGTCGACACGATGGTGGAGGAAGTCCACTTCAAGCCGGAAACGATGGAAGATGCGGATATCGGATACAAGGCGCTCGCGGCGAACGTCAGCGACATCGCGGCGATGGGCGGCGTGCCCATGCATGCGCTCGTCTCCGTGAGCGTGCCGCCGAGCTGGGACGCCGGGCGAATGGAGCGGCTGTACGAAGGGCTGTACGCGTGCGCGGCCAAGTATGGCATCGCGATCGTCGGGGGAGACACGACGTCGTCGCCGGCGCATCTGGTCGTCGCCGTCACCGTCGTCGGCTGCGTGGAAGCCGGACGGGCGATTCGCCGCGGCGGCGCCAAGCCGGGGCAGATCGTGTTCTTGACCGGTCCGACGGGATTGTCGGCGGGCGGACTGCACGGTATGCTGTCGCGGGCGCAGGCGCTTCGGGACGGCAGCCGGCGGGTTCCGCCGTCGCCGCCGCAACGGCTGGTCGACGCGCACAGGCGGCCGCAGCCGTCGGTTCAAGCCGGAAGGCTGCTGCTCGGATCGGCGCTCGCGACGTCGCTCAACGACGTAAGCGACGGACTCGCCAGCGAAGCCTGGGAGATCGCCGAAGCGTCGGCTGTTAGGCTGTCGCTTCGGGAGACCAATCTCCCGTTATCCGGAGAGCTCGCGGGTTATGCCGCGTTATGCGGCGTTTCGCCGCTCGAGTGGGTGCTGTACGGCGGGGAAGATTACGTCTTGCTCGGCACGGCCGATCCCGATAAGGAAGTCGCGCTGAGGGAGTCGTTCCGCGAGGCGGGACTCCCCTTGTTCGTTATAGGCGTCGTCGAGGCTGGCGCACCGGGCTTGGAGCTGGAGACGGCGGGCGGCAAGCGCAAACCGCTGGCGAAGCGGGGATACAATCATTTTGCGAGGAGTTAATTCGGGCATATGCAGCGGAATGAATGGACGGACGGAGCGAGACGCTACGTCTTCCGGGCGGATTCGGAAGCCGATACGGTCGCCTTGGCGGACGCGATGGCGGCGCTCGCGAGACCGGGCGACGTATTGGCGCTGGACGGCGATCTCGGCGCGGGCAAGACGCGTTTCGCGCAAGCGTTCGCGGCGGCGCTCGGCGTACCCGGCATCGTGAACAGCCCTACTTTTACGATTATTAAGGAATACGAGGGCGGCAGGCTGCCCTTCTATCATATGGACGTCTACCGGTTGTCGCTCGAGGAAGCGGACGAGCTCGGCTTGGACGAATACTTTCACGGCAGAGGCGTTACGCTCGTGGAATGGGCGTCGATCATCGAGCCGATTCTGCCCGCGGAACGGCTTCGCTTATACGTGGAGACGACGGGACCGACGTCCCGGGCGATACGCTTCGCTCCGGTCGGAGAGCGGTACGAGTCGTTGTGCGGAGCAATATCCGCGCTGGAACGAGAGGAGGGAACCGAATGACTTCGCAATCGAATAACGAAGCTTCCGTCACGTTGCTGGCGCTCGACTCGTCGACCGCGTCTATGTCCGTGGCCATCGTACGGGACGGCGAAGTCGTGGATTCGCTCGCGACGTTCACGGAGCGGAACCATTCGGTACGCATCGTATCCGAGATCAAGCTCATGCTATCCCGCAACGGCATCCGCGGCGAGCAGTTGGACGCGATCGCCATCGGGCAAGGACCCGGCTCCTACACGGGCGTGCGCATCGGGGTGACGGCGGCCAAGACGCTCGCTTGGGCTTGGCGCAAGCCGCTGATCGGCGTGTCGAGCCTGGAAGCGCTGGCGTACAGCGCTTGGCGCAAGATCGTTACGGACGGCGGCGCTTCGGGATCGTCGTGGCTCGTCCCGTTGATGGACGCTCGCCGCGGGCAAGTCTATACGTCGCGTTACGAGGCAAGCGCGAACGGTGGATGGCAGCGACTGAACCAAGACGGAATTCGGCTGATCGCCGATTGGACGAATCGATTGCGCGAAGCCGTCTCGGACGGCGACCTGTCTCATGAGGCGCTATCGGCGGTATGGCTCGTCGGAGACGTGACGACGCACGGGGCGGTCATCGAGGAAGCGCGGGCATCGTTCGATCGACTGCGGACGCTCGCGTGCGAGCTGGACGCAGGGGCGCTTGGGTTGCTGGCGGAGCGTAAATTCCGTTCGGGCGCAAGGGACGACGTGCATGCGTTCGTTCCGAATTATACGCAGCTGACGGAAGCGGAAGCGAAGCTGCTGTCGGCATCGCGGGGAGTGTGAGAAGATGCGTCTCGTCGACGAGAATCGATTGGAATATCGCAGCATGACGATGGACGACATCGGCACGATCGTGGAGATCGAGCGGGAGTCGTTCGCTTCGCCGTGGTCGGAGGAAGCGTTCCGCAACGAATTGCAGAACAATATGTTCGCGAACTATATGATCATGGAAGCGGACGGCGTCATTATCGGTTACGGAGGCATGTGGCTGATCGTGGACGAAGCTCACGTGACGAACATTGCGGTCCGGGAAGTCTACCGCGGCCAAGGTCTCGGCAAGAAGCTGCTGCAGGAGCTCATGAGAACGGCGCACTGGCTGGGCGCGCTGCGGATGACGCTCGAGGTGAGAGTGTCCAACGAGCCGGCGAAGTCGCTCTATAAGCGGATGGGCTTCTATCCGTCCGGCATTCGTCCGGCGTACTATTCGGACAACATGGAAGACGCGCTCATCATGTGGGCGGAGCTCGCTCCGGAAGGCGCGAGCGAGGAGACCGCCGGGGCGGCGGAAGGAGAGCAACGATGAGCGCAGCGGATGGAACGGCTTCGGACAAGCCGTATTATATATTGGCGGTGGAGACGAGCTGCGACGAGACTTCGGTCGCGGTCGTGCGGGGCGGGCGCGAGGTGCTGTCCAACGTCGTATCCAGCCAGATCGACACGCACCGTCAATTCGGCGGCGTCGTGCCCGAGATCGCTTCGCGCAAGCACGTAGAGAGCATGACGATTATCGTGGAAGAAGCGCTTGCTCAAGCTGGGGCGGAGCTGTCCGAGATCGACGCGATCGCGGTTACGCAAGGTCCCGGACTCGTAGGCGCGCTCTTGGTCGGCGTCGTCGCGGCGAAGAGCCTCGCGATGGCGATAGACGTCCCGCTCATCGGAACGCATCATATCGCGGGTCACATCTACGCGAACCGCCTCGTCGGGGATATTCTGTATCCTTCGATCGCGCTCGTCGTGTCGGGCGGTCATACGGAGATCGTCCTGCTGGAGTCGGAAGGGAAGTTCCGCATCCTCGGGCGCACGCGGGACGACGCGGTCGGCGAAGCCTACGACAAAGTCGCGCGCGCGCTGCAATTCCCGTATCCGGGAGGACCTTACGTCGACAAGCTGGCGCAGTCGGCGGAAGACGAGATCGTTTTGCCGCGTTCGTGGCTGGAGCCGGATTCGTACGACTTCAGCTTCAGCGGCTTGAAGTCCGCGGTGCTCGCGGAGATCAACCGCTCTCGCATGAAGGGCGAATCCCCGGACTTCTCCGCGCTCGCGCGGGGGTTCCAACAGTCGGTCATCGACGTCGTCACGACGAAGGCGATGCGGGCCGCGAGCGCGTTCGGCGCGCGGCAGGTGCTGCTGTGCGGCGGCGTCGCGGCGAACCGCGGCTTGCGCGAGCGGCTTGCCGCGCTCTGCGAGGAAGCGGGCTTGCCGCTTCTCGTTCCGCCGCATTCGCTATGCACGGACAACGCGGCGATGATCGCGGCGGCCGCGGACCTGAAGTGGCGCAGAGGCGAATTCTCTTCGCTCGACTTGAAGGCGGAGCCGGTATTCTCGCTCGAGGAATGGTCGGTGGGGGATTAATTTAATTACGCAATTACACGAATTCCGAATTGACAGACGATTCTGCGGTGAATATAATAAATACCAATCCCCGATGCGGGGTCATAACGACACGAACGCGATGAACAGGATCAGTAGGGTAAGCCCGGCATTCAGAGAGCTGCGGGACGGTGCAACGCAGCGGAAGGGACCCCGAAACTCGCCTGCGAGCGGATCGATGGAACGGCGGAGCGGCTTCAACGCAGCAACCGCGCAGTACACCGATACGGCCGCCCCCGATACAGGGCATCAAGCGGACGCCTCCATCCTCCGGGATCGGTCGCGTCAACGAGAGTGGTACCGCGGAAGGCTAACATGCCCGCCGTCTCTTATTCCAAGAGACTGGCGGGCTTTTATATTTTATCGCAATGAACGGGAGCAGTAGGATTATCCTCGGGAGCAGAGAGCTGCGGGTCGGTGCGACGCAGCCGAAGAGGAATCCGAATCTCGCCCGGGAGCGAAGCGGCGGAGCGAACGTCGGGGCAGGGGGATTCCCCGCCCGCGTTCAGGTACGCCGAACGGCCGGCCCCCGATATCGGGCGCTCGCAGCGGCATTCACCGGCCGAACGGTGGACGCCCCGGCGACACAAGGGGGAGGGTTCGTCTGCCAGTCGGAAGGCAGACCCCTCCAAGCGGAGTGGTACCGCGGCGGTCTTTAACGGCCCGTCGTCTCTGAGATTCAAGAGGCGACGGGCTTTTTGTCGTCCTCTTGGGGCTTTACACACCCAATCGAATCCTAGGAGGGCTTTACCATGACAACGACAACCAACAGAAGAATCCGTATTTTCGACACGACGCTCAGAGACGGCGAGCAGGCGCCCGGCGCCTCGATGCGCCCAGAACAGAAGATCGTTATCGCCCGCCAGCTGGCGCGCCTCGGCGTCGATACGATCGAACCGGGCTTCGCCATCTCCAGTCCCGGCGAATTCCAAGCGATCCAACAAATCTCCCGCGAGCTGCAAGGCACGGAGATTTGCGGCTTCGCCCGCTGCATGGCCGTCGACATCGACGCGGCCGTCCAAGCGACGCAAGACGCAGCTCGGCGCCGTCTGCATCTGTTCATCTCCTCGTCGCAGATCCATCTGGACTTCCAGTTGCGCAAGACGCAGGACCAAGTCGTCGAGATGGTGCGCAGCATGATCGCCTACGGCAAACGGTTCGTCGACGAAATCGAGTTCTCGCCGATGGACGCTTCCCGGGCCAGCGAGGAGTTCCTGTTCCGCGTCATCGAGTCGGCGATCGAGGAAGGCGCGACGATCATTAACGTGCCCGATACGATGGGATACGCGTTGCCGGAGGAGTTCGGACCGCTATTTACGAAGATTCGCAATGGCGTGCGCGGCGGAGATCGGGTCGTCTACAGCACGCACTGCCATAACGATCTGGGGCTCGCGGTCGCGAACAGCCTGGCGGCGATCCGCCATGGCGTTACCCAAGTCGAGGTAAGCGTCAACGGCGTCGGCGAGCGCGCGGGCAACTGCTCCCTGGAGGAGCTGGTCATGGCGATCGAGACGCGGGGCGACGCGATGGGCGTAACGACCGGCATCAACGTCGACCAGATTTACGAGACTTCCCGCGTCGTGAGCCGGGCGATGCATTTTCCGATCGCTTACAACAAGCCGATCGTCGGCCGCAACGCGTTCCAGCACGAATCGGGCATCCATCAGGACGGCCTGTTGAAGAACCGCAACACGTACGAGATCATGGATCCCGAGGCGATGGGCATTCCGCGCAGCATGATCATTCTGGGCAAGCATTCCGGCCGCCATGCGATCAAGCACCGCGTATCGGAGTTCGGCATCCGGATGAACGACGCGGAGATGGAGGATCTGTACAATCGCTTCAAGGCGAAAGCCGACGAGCAGAAAATCATTACCGACGACGTTCTCATGCAGCTTGTCGGGGAGTCGACGGACTCCGTCGTTCAACCGTATGCTCTCGTCGATCTGCAAGTGCTGGCGGGAACCCAGCGTTCGCGCATCGCGTCCGTGACGATCCGCAGCGAGGAAGACGGCGCGGAGCATACGTACGCGGGAGCAGGCGAGGGGCCGCTGGAGGCGGTCATCCAATGTATCCGCGAGGCGGTGCCGGTCGACGCGACGTTCGAGGATCTCGAGCTGCACTCGCTGTCCACGGGCGAAGACGCTTCGGGCGAGGCGGTCGTCACCGTCGTCAGCAACGGAGAGCGGTTCCGCGGCACCGCGATTCACCGGGACATCATTCTCGCTTCGGCTCGGGCGTACGTCGCAGCCTGCAACGGCGTCGTCATGGCGCGGCGCCAAGCGGCCGTCCGGCAAGAGGCGGCGGGGGAATAGGGGCGATAGGCGATGAAGAGGAGCGACCCATACGCTAGATGGTCCGGCGGCGCGCAACCGTACTTGGATCTGCCGGAGACGATCGCGGTCGGTCCTTTCGCCATCGGAAGATACGGGGGTAGTACCCGAGCGGGTGCGGATAAGAACGAGGACGGGTATCTCGTCTTAGGCTCGCCGGAGAGACGATGGGAATTCGCCGTCATCGTCGACGCGCACTCTTCTAGCGAGAGCGCGGAGCTCGTGCTCGAGGAGATCGGGAACCGTTTGCCGGAGATCGAGAACATTCTGAACGGCGATCTGGCCGAGACGTTCTCGAGGCTGCAAGCCGCGATCGACGCGATGTTCCGCGACGCTTCTTTCCTCGAACGATGCAGGCACATCAGCGGCGAATGCTCCTGCTTGATCGTATGCCGCAAAGACCGGTTTCTCTGGTGGTATTCGATAGGCGATTGCATGCTGTTCGCGATCCATCCGGATTTGACGGCATTCGGGCAGACGATGTTGAACACGCGCAACTTCTTCGAGTGGGTCGGCCGCGAGAACACGTTCGACGACGAGGTGCCGTGCTACTCCTCGGGAATCCGGCGGCTGCGGCCCGGCATGAACTTGCTCGTCATGGCTACGGACGGATTCGTCGAACCGGATATCGATTATGTTCAGGCTATTCAGGATTGGTATCCCGCGCATTCGCTACAGACCCGAATCGGCGATTTCCTTCGGACTCTGCATGCGGCCGGGACGAGAGACAGCACGACAATACTGGCTTGGGCGGCGACGGTCGATTAATTACCAGCTCGGCGGGTGTGGACAACATTGTCCACACCCATTGTGCATAATGGGGACAACAGCGCGAATCCGTTGCGGGAGAAGGGGTTCTGTATGCATGAAAAGAGGATGAGTTTTTCACAACGCAGCTGTGGACGGTGTGGACAATGTGGATAATAAGGTGGAAAACAATCCCTCCCCATCCGAACGTCGACAAAAAAGCTTGCGCGGCAACAACTTCGCGGCGTTCGTTCGACACCGTCTCCGTTCGTTGTTGCCCGCAAGCTGTGGGTAACGCTGTGCATAACCTTTTGCCAATTTTCACGCGATCAATCTTCCATTAAAGCTTCCCAGGTCGCATAAGTTTCGTCTAGTGCCGCCTTCGTCCGATCGACCTCTGCTTGCTTGTCGCGCAGCTTCATATAGTCGATCACGATCTCGGGGGACGCCATCTCCAGCTCCAGCGACTCGAGCAGCTGTTCCAGCTTGGCGATATCGGCTTCCGCTTGCTCCCGCTTTCGCTGCTTCGCGCGTTCCTCCCGCTTCAGCTGCTTCTCCGCCTCGTAATCGTTCGCCGGAGGCTGAGAAGACGACGAGCCCGCGCTCCCGCCTCCGGCAGGAGAAGGGGCTCCCGAAGAAGGCGTCCCCTTGTCTCCCGGAGGATTGGCGGCTTCCCAAGCGAGCATCTCCTGCTTCTTGGTTACCATTTCGTCATAATTTCCCAGGAAATGTCGAACGCCGTCAACTTTCAGCTCGACGATCCGGTCCGCGATCCGGTTCAGGAAGTAGCGGTCATGGGAGACGAACAGCAGCGTGCCGTCGTATTCGTCCAGCGCGGCTTCGAGCACTTCTCGGCTCATCAGGTCCAGATGGTTCGTCGGTTCGTCCATGACCATGACGTTCGCTTTGCGCAGCATGAGCTTCGATAGCGCGACTCGCGCTTTCTCGCCGCCGCTCAGCGAGCTGACCTTCTTGCGAACGTCCTCGCCGCTGAACAGGAAGTTGCCGAGCACGGTGCGAATTTCGGCTTCCGGCTGCATGGGGAACGCGCTCCATAGTTCCTCGAGCACCGTGTTGTTCGGATTCAGCTCGCGCTGCTCCTGATCATAGTATCCGATCGACACGCCGGCTCCCCATTCGACGGCGCCTGCGCGCAGCGGCAGCTTGTCGATCAGGGCGCGCAGCAGCGTCGTCTTCCCGACGCCGTTAGGGCCGAGTAACGCCAGACGCTCGCCGCGCTTAGCATCGAAGGTCACACCGGAGAAGAGCGGCGCCATGTCCGGTTTAGGCGCGGCGGCAGCGCTCGTGACCCGCAGCACTTCCTTGCCGCTTCGCCGCTCCGTCGTGAAAGAGAAGTTAGCCTGCCGCAAGCTGCCCGGACGCTCCAACCGTTCGATCCGCTCCAGCGCGTTGCGCCGGCTCTGCGCCCGCCGCGTCGTGGACGCCCGGACGAGGTTGCGCTGCACGAAATCTTCCATCCGAGCGATCTCCTTGCGCTGCGCTTCGTACAGCTTCATCTGCTGTTCGAAGGAAGCCGCCTTCAACTCCATGTAACGAGTGTAATTGCCCGTGTACCGGGTCGCCGCGTTCCGCTCGATCTCGATGACGGACGTCACGATCGCGTCGAGGAAGTAGCGGTCATGGGAGACGATGACCATCGCGCCGTTATAGCCGCGCAGATATTGCTCCAGCCAAGTGAGCGTGTCGATGTCGAGATGGTTCGTCGGTTCGTCGAGCAGCAGCAGGTCCGGCTGCACGAGCAGCAGCCGCGCAAGGGCGAGCCGCGTACGTTGGCCGCCGCTGAGCGAAGCGACTTCGGTATCGGGGGAGAAGCCGCCGAACCCCATGCCGTGCAGCACGCTGCGCGTCCGGTTGCCCATCTCGTAGCCGCCGGCTTCCTTGAACTTCTCGCTTGCCTCCGCGTACTGGGACAGGAGCGTCTCGTAGCGGGCTTCGTTCTCGAGCTCGGCCGGATCGGCGATCCGCCCTTCCATCTCGCGCAAGCTCCGCTCTTGATCGAGGAGCGGCCCGAACGCCGACGTCATCTCTTCCATAATCGTCTTATGTCCCTGCAACCCGCCGTTCTGGGCCAAGTAGCCGATGCGAAGGTCCTTCGCCTTCGACACCGAGCCGAAGTCCGCGCGCAGCTCGCCTGCGAGCACCTTGAGCAGCGTCGACTTGCCGGCGCCGTTCACGCCGACGAGGCCGATGCGGTCGCGCTCGTTGACGAGCAGCGTGATCCCGTCCAGCACGGGCGTAATGCCGTAATTTTTCGTAATGCCGTTCGCTTGTAGCAACAAGAGGAGTCCCTCCGAAATGTGAGATCGATCGTTCTAATGAATGAATAGCTCGCCCAGACCGGGGCTCCTTCCAAGTGTACCTTAATTAAGGAAGATCGTCCAAAAGCGACGCCGCTAGAAAATGTCCCGGTAGTTGCGCCGTCCCATAACGTTAAACGCCGCTTTCGAGAAAAAGTGTCAGTATAGCACCGTCCCATAACGTTAAATGGTGCGCGGGAGAAAAAGTGTTTGTGTAGCGTTGTCTCATAACGTTAAATCGTGCGAGAGCGAAAATGAGTGCGTATAGCGTTGTCTCATAACGTTAAACGCCGCTTGCGAGAAAATGTGCCCGTGCAGCGCCGTCACATAACGTTACGGTACCCCCTCCGCCGTTTGGCGAAAAAAGGGGATTAATGCTAAGATAAAAACAGCTTAGATCGTATACATTCACGAAGGTGGCGGACGGCCGATGGACGGCAATGCCGGGCAATGGAACAAATCCGAGTGGCGCAAGCGGATGCGTGCCGTCAGGGACGCGATGCCGGAGGCGGAGCGCGAGGAACGGTCCCGGTTGCTGTGCGAGCGGCTGCTCGCGGAAGTCGTTCGTCCGATGCGGTCCAATCTCGGCCGTCCGCTTAACCTTTGCATATATGCCGCGTTCCGGTCCGAAGCGGACCCGGCAACGCTGGCGGCAAGCTGCATCGCGTCGGGAGATTCGCTCGCGGCTCCAATAATTTTGCCGAACGGAGAAGGAATGGCGTTACGGAAAGTCGAAGGAGTGTCTAGCTGGAGATTCGGCAGATGGGGCGTTCCCGAACCGGATCCCGAGCGAACCGCGCCATGGGACATGAACGTCCTGCCGGATATCGTGCTCGTTCCGGGACTCGCGTTCAACTCGGGCGGAGGAAGACTCGGTTACGGCGGCGGTTATTACGACCGTCTATACGAGCGACTGACCGCAGGATCGGCCTCCCCCGGCCTGTGGATCGGATTCGCCTTCTCGACGCAGCTCGTCGAAGCGGAGCTCCCGAAGGAACCGCACGATCTGCCGCTGAACGGGCTGGCGACGGACGAAGGAATCGCGTGGTACGATTTGCCGGCCGGACTTCTATAAGAAGGGACGACCGGGACGGAACGACGCGAACGAGAAGGAGACGATGCGCATGGCAGAGCGAAGCGATCGATTGACGCATTTCAACGAGCAAGGCCGGGCGAGAATGGTCGACGTGACCGACAAGCCGGTCACCGCGAGGGTCGCGGTCGCGCAAGGCCAGGTAGCGATGGCCGAGGATACGCTCGCGAGAATCCGCGAGGGCACCGTCTCCAAAGGCGACGTGCTGGCGGTCGCGCAGATCGCGGGCATACAGGCGGCCAAGCGGACGTCGGACTGGATTCCGATGTGTCATCCGCTTCCGTTGACGGGCGTGAACATCACGTTCTCCGACAACGGCCGCGATACGCTATACATACGGGCGGAAGTGAAGACGACCGGGAAGACGGGCGTGGAGATGGAGGCGTTGACCGCCGTATCCGCCGCCGCGCTTACGGTCTACGATATGTGCAAGGCGCTGCAGAAGGACATGATCGTCGGGCCGATCTCGCTGCAGGCGAAGTCCGGAGGCAAGAACGGAGACTACGTCGCGGAAGCGGCGAGCGGAGACAACGAATAGGAAGCCGTATTTTCAGGGGAGCGGGGGTATAGATTATGCGTTGGAAAGTTGCCCTACTGACAGCAAGCGATAAAGGTTCCCGCGGGGAACGGGAAGACACGAGCGCCCAAGTCGTAAGGGAGCTGGTGGAAGAAGAACTGGGCGGCGACATCGTCGACTATCGCATCGTTCCCGATGACCAGGACGAGATCCGCGCGGCCCTCATCGAGATGGCGGACTACTTCCAAGCCGATCTCGTCTTGACGACGGGCGGCACGGGACTAGGTCTGCGGGACGTGACGCCCGAAGCGACGCTCATGATCGCCGAGCGGACCGTGCCCGGCATGGCGGAGACGATGCGCGCGGCGGAGATGCAGCGTTCGCGGCTCGGCATGCTGTTCCGCGGCGTCTGCGCGATTCGCGGCAACACGTTGATCTTGAATTTGCCGGGAGATCCGAAGGGCGTCAGCGAGCATCTAATGGCCGTCATGGATATGCTTCCGGAAGCGATGCTGCAAGTGAAGGGCATGCGGAAGGACAAAGCCTGATGAACGGGCCGTTCGATCAATCGCCGAAGACGGACGCGGAAGCGGATGCGTACCGCATCAGCGACTCTGTCGTTCGCGAAGTCCGGACGGACGAGGCGGTCGGCATGGTGTTGGCGCACGATCTGACCCAGATCGTGCCCGGACAGTTCAAGGGCAGACTGTTCCGCAAAGGCCACGTCGTAGCGAAGGACGACATTCCGAAGCTGAAGGATATCGGCAAGGAGCATCTCTACGTCATCGAGCTGGCGTCTACCGATCTGCACGAGGACGACGCGGCGGAGCGGATGGCGGTCGCTCTCGGCGGCGAGCATCTGACGTTCGGGGAGCCGCACGAGGGCAAAGTCGCGCTTAAGTCCGCCATTCGGGGACTTGCCCGCGTCGACCGGGAAGTCGTCGACGAGATCAACCGTCTCGGCGATATCGCGCTCGCGACGGTCGTTAATCACCTCGTCGTTCAGGCCGGCGAGTCGGTAGCGGCGACGCGCGCCATCCCGCTCATCGTGCCCGAAGCGAAGGTCGCGGAAGCGCGGCGGATCGCGGAGCGCTACCGCGAACGTAACGGCGGAGAGGCCCCGATCGGCATCCGCCCGCTTCGCGGGATGAAGGCGGGGTTGCTGACGACGGGGACGGAAGTGTTCACCGGCCGCATCGCCGACAAGTTCGGTCCCGCCGTGCGCGCGAAGCTCGAAGCGCTCGGCTCGGAGGTCGCGGAGCAACGGTTCGTGCCCGACGATCGACAAACAATTGTCAAGGATATTCACTACTTCCTGCAACAAGGGTATGATATGATACTTGTGACCGGCGGAATGTCCGTGGATCCGGACGACCGTACGCCCGGCGCGATCGCCGCGGCGGGAACGGATATCGTCAGCTATGGAACGCCGATGTTGCCCGGATCGATGTTATTGTTTGGTTATTTGCGCGGGGTACCGATATTCGGGTTGCCCGGCTGCGTCATGCATGATCCCTATACGTCATTCGATGTTTTGCTGCCGCGCATACTGGCCGGAGATACGATTACGAGAGAAGATATCGTCGGTATCGGATACGGCGGACTTTACCGCTGACACAAGCGCGGACATCATATGCAACGACGAGAAACCTGAACGGAGGTAAGGCAAATGGGCGGTATTGGAGCTACGGGCATTATTCTGCTCGTATTGGTGGCGCTTCTGTTGTTCGGACCGAATAAGCTTCCGGAGCTGGGCCGGGCATTCGGCAAGACGCTTCGCGAGTTCAAGCGCGGCGCGAACGACCTGATGGAAGAGCCGAAGGAGCGCGCGGCTGGCGCGAATCGCGTGGACGTCACCCCTCAGGACGACGACCTGCCGAAGGCGGCGGAGCGCCGTCTTCCCGAGTAACCCTTAATTACGAGCATACGAGCAGGGGCTGTCTCTAACGCGGTGCATCTACTGCGGACGGGGCAGCCCTCTTGTCATGGAGGAAGCCTGTCATGGATCAAAGTGCGGAAGCCCGGCGCAACGACGAAGGAATGCACGTCATGGATCACCTGGGCGAGCTGCGCAAGCGGCTCATCTATTGCCTTATCGTATTCGTCGCCGGCCTCGTCGGCGGCTTGTTCGGCGCGAAGCCGCTGTTCGACTATCTCGTCGGCGCGGCGCCGGTAGACGATCTCGACCTGAACGTCTTCTCGCCATGGGACGCGATCGGTATCTATATGAAGTTCGCGATCCTGATCTCCCTCATAGCGGCGATCCCGTTCACGCTGTTCCAGCTATGGTCGTTCGTGAAGCCGGCGCTCGGAATCGGCGAACGGAGAGCGACGCTGCGATACGTGCCCGGCGCGCTGATGATGTTCCTGCTCGGCATCTCGTTCGCTTATTACGTCGTGTTCCCGATGGCCTACTTGTTCACCGAGAAAGTGACGGCCACCATGGGGCTGAACGAGACGTACGGCGTCACGCAGTATTTCGACTTTCTGTTCAACATCGTATTCCCCATCGCCTTGCTGTTCGAGCTGCCGCTCGTCATCTTGTTCTTGACGCGCATCGGCATCCTGAATCCGAACCTATTGGTCAAGATGCGCCGCGTCGCGTGGTTCGTCATGATCCTGATCGGCGTCACGATCACCCCTCCCGACGTCATCTCGGACTTGCTCGTCGCGATCCCGCTCGTCCTTCTGTACGAGCTTAGCGTCCTCCTGTCCAGAGCGGCTTACCGCAAACGGTTGTCCGCCCGCGCGGAGAAGGAAGCGAGAGCGACCGACGGCTGATCGCGCATGCCGTCGAACGTCCGGAATTTCGTTCAAGAAAGTCCAGAATGCGCCAAATTTCGATATGCCAATATCCGAAATTATGGTACACTCTATGTTAAGTAAGGGCTTTCAGGAGCTAATCGGGGGGAATGGCGGATGATGCGGAATTTGACTTTAGGTCGCAAAATGGCGATCGGATTTGCCGGGCTCGTAGCGTTGTTGGTCATCGGGTTTATTCTGATCGTGTCGCAGCTTGATCTGAGCGAGAACAGCGGATTGTTCACGCAGCTGATCATTATCTTCGTCGCGATCGCGGCTTTAAGCGGATTCCTGTTGCTCGGCTTGTCGCGCAACCTGTCCGGATCGATCGGCAACGTGACGTCCACGCTTCGCAACATCGCGTCCTCCGGCGGAGATTTGACGCGCAGGATCCACGTGAACGCGACGGACGAAGTCGGCGACTTGGCGAACGCGGCCAACCAGATGCTCGACGGGCTCCAGAAGATGATGAAGGAATTCCGCGACAGCACGGCGGAGCTTGCCGCGTCCGCGCTGCAACTGCAGCAAGGCGCGAACGAGAACGCTCGCGTGAGCAGCGAAGTGTCCAAGGCGGTAGAGAAGGTAGCCGCCGGTTCGGAGACGCAGGTCGCGCAATCGCAGGAGATTACGGCGGTCATGCAAGAGACGCTCGACGGCCTCAATCAAGTCGCTTCGACGACGACGGGCGTATCCGACGCGGCGCAGACGACGGTGAGCAGCGCGGCGGCGGGCTCGGAGCTGCTGAAGACGACGTCGGCGGAAATCTCGGAAGTCGAGACGGCGTTCCGTTCGCTGCAGGAAATCGTAAGAGGCCTCAACCATAAGTCCGAACAAGTACGCGAAGTTATCGGTTACATATCCGAAGTATCGAACCAGACGAACTTGCTGGCGCTTAACGCGGCGATCGAAGCGGCGCGCGCCGGCGAGCACGGACGCGGCTTCGCGGTCGTAGCGGGCGAGATCCGCAAGCTCGCGGACCAGACGCAACAATCCGCCGTCCAGATCGGCGATACGATCGGCACGATGTCGGGCGACATCGGCAAAGTCACCGACATGTTCGAGCAAAGCGCCGGACAAGTATTCTCCGCCGTATCCGGCATGCGCAACGCCGAAGAGACGTTCCGGAACATCGTCGGCAAAGTCGGCCAGCTGAGCGGCAACATCGTGGACGTCGCGGCGTCCGTCGAGCAGATGACGGCCGGCAGCGCGAGCGTCGTGCAATCGATCCAGGACATCGCCCGCATCACGGAAGAGACGGCTTCGTTCACGGAGCAAGTATCCGCGATGACGGAGCAGCAGCTGTCCTCCACGGAAGAGATGGCGCGCACGGCGGAACGGCTTAGTTCGATGGCTTCCAGGCTGAAGGGCCTGGTCGGCAACTTCAAGACTTAATCGCGGCGAGAGCCGGTTCGTGAATGAGTCGCTCCCGAATGGGTTACAATGGAAATCGTACCCGCGCGGTGCGGGTCCGCAGCAGATGCGGACCCGCATTTTTTTATGCCGGATTTTACGTAAAGGGACTTGAAAACGACTCCCAAAATAAGTATCATAGAAAATGGTTATTAGCACTTAACACAATCGAGTGCTAACAGGAAGCAATACCATTACAACACCTATTCAAGAAGGAGGCAATTTTCATGATCAAACCTTTGGGTGACCGCGTACTTGTAGAAGCAAGCGCGAAGGAAGAGAAGACGCTCAGCGGAATCGTATTGCCGGATACGGCGAAAGAAAAACCGCAAGAAGGAACGATTATCGCTGTAGGCGTTGGGGCGCTTAACAAGGACGGCGGGCGGATCGAGCTGGAAGTGAAAGTCGGCGACCGCGTTCTGTTCTCCAAATATGCAGGCACGGAAATCAAGTACGAGGGCAAAGAGTACTTGATTATGAAGGAAAGCGACATCCACGCGATCGTAGGCTAATCCGTCCGCGGACCTGATCGTTCCATACAGCCGGGCGACCGGCAACATAAACGAACAATTCAAGGAGGTACTTATAACGATGGCTAAGGAAATCAGATTCAGCGAAGACGCTCGCCGCGCGATGCTTCGCGGCGTAGACGCGCTTGCGAACGTTGTTAAAGTTACGCTCGGACCGAAAGGCCGCAACGTGGTATTGGAGAAGAAGTTCGGCTCCCCTCTCATCACGAACGACGGCGTGACGATCGCGAAGGAAATCGAACTCGAAGATTCGTTCGAGAACATGGGCGCTCAGCTCGTCAAAGAAGTCGCGACCAAGACGAACGACGTGGCCGGCGACGGTACGACGACGGCTACCGTTCTTGCTCAAGCGATGATTCGCGAAGGCCTCAAGAACGTTACCGCGGGCGCTAACCCGATGGTTATCCGCAAAGGGATCGACAAAGCGGTTCGCGCCGCGGTCGAGAAGCTTCAAGCGATCTCCAAGCAAGTCGAAGGCAGTAGCGATATCGCGCAAGTCGCGGCGATCTCCGCGGCTGACGACGAAGTCGGCCAATTGATCGCAGACGCGATGGAGAAAGTCGGCAAAGACGGCGTTATTACCGTCGAAGAGTCGAAAGGCTTCCAAACCGAGCTCGAAGTGGTCGAAGGCATGCAATTCGATCGCGGTTATATCTCCCCTTATATGATCACCGATACCGACAAGATGATCGCGGTTCTCGACAACCCGTACATCTTGATTACGGATAAGAAGATCACGAACATCCAAGAGATCTTGCCGGTTCTCGAGAAAGTCGTTCAATCCGGCAAGCAGCTTCTGATCATCGCTGAGGACGTGGAAGGCGAAGCGCAAGCGACGCTGATCGTGAACCGTCTTCGCGGCACGTTCACTTGCGTAGCCGTTAAAGCTCCGGGCTTCGGCGATCGCCGCAAAGCGATGCTGCAAGATATCGCGGCTCTGACTGGCGGCCAAGTGATCACGGAAGAGCTCGGTCTCGAGCTTAAATCGACGAGCGTGCAACAACTCGGTACCGCTCGCCAAGTTCGCGTATCCAAAGAGAACACGATCATCGTGGACGGCGCGGGCGATTCCGCGGATATCGCGGCGCGCGTTAGCCAAATCAAAGCGCAAATCGAAGAGACGACTTCGGACTTCGACCGCGAGAAACTGCAAGAGCGTTTGGCGAAGTTGGCCGGCGGCGTAGCGGTAATCAAAGTCGGCGCAGCGACGGAAACCGAGCTCAAAGAGCGCAAGCTTCGCATCGAGGACGCGCTGAACGCGACTCGCGCGGCCGTAGAAGAAGGTATCGTATCCGGCGGCGGCACGGCGCTCGTGAACGTATACAACGCGGTTGCCGCGGTACAAGCGAACGGCGACGAGAAGACGGGCGTTAACATCATCCTGCGCGCTCTAGAAGAGCCGATCCGCACGATCGCCGCTAACGCGGGCCAAGAAGGCTCCGTCATCGTCGAGCGTCTGAAGAACGAGCCTGTAGGCAACGGCTATAACGCCGCTACCGGCGAGTGGGTCAACATGTTCGAAGCCGGCATCATCGATCCGGTTAAAGTTACGCGCACCGCGCTTCAGAACGCTGCATCCGTAGCGGCCGTCTTCCTGACGACCGAAGCGGTCATCGCCGACAAGCCTGAGAAGGACAAAGGCGCAGGCGGCATGCCGGGCGGCATGGGCGGCATGGGCGGCATGGACATGATGTAAGGAAGCTCGCGAGCCGCAACGGGTCGCGATTACGGAAGACCTTGACGGGCGGATCCCCCGGCAAGGTCTTCTTTGTCGTTTTGCCATTGATTGCCGTCATGTTCAACCGCCCGCGATGGGTGTATAATGTCCGAATCGACATCATGACGGACACCTTGGAGAACGAATAATGAACCGAATACGCAACTTCATGCAAGAGTTTCACCCGATCGTTCTGGCGCTGATCGTCGGCCACGGCTTATCGAGAATCGCCTCGTCGATGAGCTTGCCGTTCCTCGCGCTCTATCTCGCGAACACGACGGATATGAGCCCGATGACGATCGGCGTCGTGGCGGGGGCCGGACCGCTCGCCGGCACGGTAGGCGGCTTCTTCGGCGGCGCCTTATCGGACCGGTTCGGCAGACGGACCATTATGTTCTTCGCGCTGTTCCTCTGGGTTGCCGTGTTCATCGGCTTCTCGGTGGCGACGTTGCCGGCCGCGTTCCTGCTCCTGAGCCTCGCGAACGGCTTGTGCCGATCGTGGTTCGAGCCCGTCACGCAGGCGCTGATGGCCGATCTGACGGAGCCGGAGAAGCGGTTCCGCGTCTTCTCGTTGCGGTATCTCGCCGCGAATATCGGCGTCGCCGTCGGACCGCTGCTCGGCGCCTGGCTAGGGATCGGACAAGGGGCGCTGCCGTTCGTCGTTACCGGATTCGTATACTTGTTCTACGGCATCGTCCTGTATGCGCTGTTCCTGAAGTTCGGAATCAAGAACATCGAAAGCGAGCGCAAGGAAGGGACGACGATCGCTTCGGCGTGGCGGGTCGTGCGCGGCGATCGGGCGCTGCGGCTGTTCTTGCTCGGCGCGATCGTCGTCGGCATCGGATACTGCCAGATGACCGTATCGCTCTCCCAGTACGCGGAGCTTGCCTTCGAGAACGGGGTTCGTCTATTCGCCGTATTGTTGAGCGTGAACGCGGTGACGGTCGTGCTGCTGCAGATGCCGCTCGCGAACTGGGCGGAGAAGCATCCGCCGATCCGGGCGATCCACGTCGGCAACGCGTTGTTCGCCGCAGGGTTGTTCGGCTTCGCGATATCCGGCGGTTGGGCCGGTCTCGCGGTCTCGATGGTCGTCTTCACGATGGGGGAAATCCTGAATTATCCTGCGGGCACCCTCCTGATGGACAAGCTCGCGCCGGAAGGGCTGCGGGGGACGTACTACGGAGCGCAATCGTTCGGCAACTTCGGGCATTTCATCGGACCGCTTCTCGGCGGCTTCCTGCTGGATGCATACGGGGGGACGACGCTATTCCTCGCGATGAGCGCGATCGCTTTATGCGCCTCGTACTTCTATGGAGCCGGAAATCGAATGATGCGCTCGCAAATACAACCCCGCGATTCGTGATCGCGGGGTTGTCGTCGTATAACAGAGTTTACCTGCGCTCGAACTCCTCGCGGATGCTCGCCCGCAGCGTCTCGTTCGTCAGTACCTCGAGCGCCGTCAGCGCCAGCATCGTGCCGCCGAACGCCATCGCGTCGTAGGCGGGCTGCAGCCGGGCGGCGTCCCTGAACTCGATCGTGTGCAGGTTATACGGCCGGTCGACGACCGGGATGAACGGATGGATGGCCGGGCATCTGAGCGATACGTTGCCCAGATCGAGCGAGCCATGGTCTTCGGCGTCATGGATCGCTTCCGGCGCGACGCCGGCTTCGAGCAGGTTCGACGTGTAGACGGCGGACAGCGCTTCGTTCGTGCGCAGTTCGTCGTACGAATATTCGTAGTTGCTGACGGTTACCGCGCAGCCGGTCGCCATCGCCGCGGCTTCCGCGCACGCCGTCACCTTGCGGGACAGCTCGTTCGTATACGCGCGCATGGCGGATCTGACGTAGAATTGCGCCGATGTGTAGTCCGGGATGATGTTCGGAGCCTGGCCGCCCGCGTTGATGATACCGTGGATGCGCGCGTCATCCCTCGTCTGTTGGCGAAGCGCGTTAACGCTATTGAACAGCTGAATGACCGCGTCCAGCGCGTTGACGCCGAGCTCCGGGTTCGCGGCCGCATGGGCGGCTTTGCCGCGGAATTCGAACTGCAGCGCGTCCATGGCGAGCGAGCTTCCCGACCGCTCGTGGCGATGGTACGGATGCGCCATCAACGCGGCGTCGCAATCGTCGAACAGACCGGCTTCGGCCATGTCGACCTTAGCGCCCTTCGTCTCCTCCGCCGGCGTGCCGTACACGCGGATCGTTCCGCCCGTCTCGTCCGCGACGGCGCGCAAGCCGGCCGCCGCGCCGAGCGACATCGTGCAGATAAGGTGATGGCCGCAAGCGTGCCCGAGCTCGGGCAGCGCATCGTATTCGGCGAGCAAGCCGACGATCGGGCCGGGCTTCGCGGAACGGTACTCGGCGATGAACGCGGTCGGCAAGCCGAGCGTACCGCGAGAGACATCGTAGCCGAGCGATTCGAGCTCGGAGGCGAGCATCGCGGAAGCTTGGAATTCTTCGTGCCCGAGCTCGGGGTGTTCGCCGATGAACGCGGCGATCTCTTGCAGCCGCGGAGCGTATGCGCCGATCGTCTCTCGGATCGTGTTCTTCGGATCGTTCATGATGCCGTCTCCTTGTGAACGTAGTATGTTACCATCGTAACGCGATGCCGGTCCGCAAGCAAGTTGTCGCATTTTTATAGTCGAATTGGCACCTAATCGCATTAAAAATCATATTTGCGCTATGGTATCTTGTGCATGTGTCGTATATTTGAAGATGAGGTGAGCGAATTGATACGGATAGGCATGTTAAGCTACTGGCACGTTCACGCGGAGGATTACACCCGCCAAGTGTTGGCTAACCCGAATACGGAAATCGCGGCGATCTGGGACGAGATTCCGGAGCGCGGAGCGGACAAGGCGGCCAAGTACGGCGTGCCGTATATCGCGTCGTTGGACGAGTTGCTCGCGCGGGCGGATATCGACGCGGTCGTCGTCGACGCTCCGACGAACATTCATCGCGAGGTCATGGTCAAAGCCGCCAAGGCGGGCAAGCATATTTTCACCGAGAAAGTCGTGGCACCTACGTACGCCGAGGCGCGGGACATTCTCGCCGCGGTCAAGGAAGCAGGCGTGAAGCTTACCGTATCGTTGCCGTGGCTGTACAAAGATTCGACCAAAGCGATCGAAGCGGTCGTGAAGGAAGGCACGCTCGGACAGCTGACGTTGGCGCGCGCCAGATTGTCGCATAACGGCGGTATCGCGAACTGGCTGCCGGAACACTTTTATTCGCTGGAGCAATGCGCGGGAGGCGCGCTTATCGACTTGGGATGCCACCCGATGTATCTCGTTCGCCGGTTTCTCGGATTGCCGGATTCGGTCAGCGCGACGTTCGGCTACGTGACGGGACGCGAAGTCGAAGACAACGCGGTATCGGTGCTTCAATACAAGAACGGCGCCGTCGGTATCGTCGAGGCCGGCTTCGTGAACAGCCATTCTCCGTTCTCGGTCGAGCTTCACGGCACGGAAGGTACGCTTCTGTACGGCTTCGCGGACAACGCGTTGCACGTGCGAAGCAACAAGCTCGGCGACGGCTGGCAACGGATCGAGCTTCCCGCCCGGGAGCCAGAGGCGTTCGACCAATGGGTCGAGCACATCCGGAACGGCACGGAAGCGACGGATAACGTCGAGATCGCCGTCGATCTGACGAAGCTGATGGAAGCTTCCAATCTGTCGGCGAAGTCGGGACGTTCGGTCGCGATCGGAGAACTGAAGTAACGGGATACCGGCGGACAATGAAGAGGAGGCGGGACGAATGGACAACGAGCCGGACAACGTCAAGAAGAAGGACAAGAAGCCGGCGACGAGCGCCAGCCCGTTCCCTTATGCCCGAATGGCCAGGAAGATGGACGCGCTGGATCGTCTCGACCTGCAATTCCGTTGGGGCGGATACGGCATTCGGGTGCTCCACTGCCATTTGGTTCATTTCGCGCCGGGTCACATCATTAACTTCCATAAGCATTCGGAATTCGAATTCCACTTCATCCCGAAGGGGAAGGGCAAGGTTATTATCCGCGATCAGACGTACGATCTGCACGAGGGGCTCTTCTACTTGACGGGTCCGGACGTCGTTCATTATCAGGAATCGGATCCGGACGATCCCATGTCGGAGCTGTGCCTGCATTGCGACTTCTTCCCGCTGCAGGGCGATGCGGGAAGCGGTTGGGGGGACGCGCTCGAGTATGAGGAGGCGCGAGAATGCATCGACGCGTTGCGCGAGATGCCCGCCTTGCCTACGGCCGATCGTTACGACGCGATGAACGGTTTCCTGGAAGCGTACCGCTCTTGGGAAGAGCAACCGATCGGTTACTATACGCAGATCAAACACGCGATCGTTCAAATCTTGCTGCGTTCGGCGAGGGTATTCGATAACCGGACCGTCCAAGGCGGCATTCCGGAGCGGGATATGAACTATCACCGCTACCAGATGGCGACGCAATACATTCGGGACAACGAGAATATGCCGCTCAGCCTCGAACAGGTGGCGGACCGGATCAACGTGAGCCCGCGGCAGCTGCAGCGGATTTTCCGAAGCGAGGGGAAGACGACGTTCCGGGACTACCTGGAGCACGTGCGGCTGACGCTCATCGCGGGCGAGCTGATCCAGACCGACAAGCCGATCGAGGAGATCGCGGTCGAGCACGGGTACGCGAATCCGAATTACTTATATCCGGTGTTCAAGAACAAGTACGAGGTGACGCCGTCCGTCTACCGCCGAATGCATGCGGCATCGCGGTAGACGCGGGCGAGAAGACGCAAAGGCAAGCCACTAGAAGAGGGAGAAGAGGACGAACATGAGCAGAACGTTGAAAATCGGCATTATCGGAAGCGGAGGCATTGCCAGAGCGCACGTTGCGGCGTACCGCAAGCTTCCTTACGTAGAGATCGTCGCCGTCGCGGACGTCATTCCGGGCAAGGCGCGGCAATTCGTGGAAGCGGAGGGACTGACGGGCGCGGCCGCGTACGACGGTCACCAGCTGCTATTGGCTCAGGAGCTGGACGGCGTCAGCATCTGCACGCCGAACGTGTCCCACCACGTCACGACGGTCGACGCGCTGAAGGCGGGCAAGCAAGTGCTGCTCGAGAAGCCCATGTCGGTTACGTTGCAGGAAGCGCTGGACATGACGCAGGTCGCCCGCGAGACGGGCAACATGCTGACGATCGGGTTCCAACCGCGCTACGATCCGAACATGAAGCTGCTGCAGGACATCGTGCAATCCGGCCGGCTCGGCAAGGTGTACTACGCGGAGACGGGCGGCGGCAGACGCCGCGGCATGCCGGGCGGCACGTTCATCAGCAAGAAGCTCGCCGGCGCGGGCGCGTTAGCCGACATCGGCTGCTATTCGCTCGACATGGCGCTCAACACGATCGGTTATCCGCGTCCGTTGACGGTGTCGGCGTTCGCCTCCAACCACTTCGGCACGAACCCGCTGTACCATCCGGAAGCGAGCAAGTTCGAGGTCGAAGACTTCGGCGTCGCGATGATCCGCTTCGAGAACGACATGGTGCTCAACTTCAAGATCTCTTGGGCGATGCACATGGACACGATGGGCTCCACGTTGTTCCTCGGCACGGACGCGGGTCTCAAGGTCAACCCGGCGACGAGCGACTCTCCATGGTCGGGCGTGTGGGACGGCTCGGTCGGATCGATCTCGCTATACCACGATGAATTCGGCCGCCAGACGCATACGCCGATTCCGCTGATCGGCCATCAACTGAACTTGTTCAACGAGAAGGTGAGAGACTTCGCCGAAGCGGTTCAGGGCGGGCGTCCGGCACCGATTCCGGGCGAGCAGATTCTCATCCAGCAAGCGATCATCGACGGCGTGCTCCGTTCGGCGGAAGCCCGCCGCGAAGTGTCTGTCGAGCTTCCGTAATCCGGACGCCGTCACGTCATCTGCGCGGTCGATATAATGAAACAGGGCTCGCCGCTTACGCGGCGGGCTTCTTTGTTTCCGTCGCACGTTCCTTTTGATCGACCGCGATAATGCGGTACACTGAAACCGACGACACCGACTCCGCTACGGCGGAAGAACACGGCAACAGGGAAGGAACGAGCTTTCGACATGAATAATCCGGTTACGCTACTAGACGCATTCAAGAACACGGAGTTTAGAATATCCGGCCATGGCGGCAGGAACATGCAGGTGCTGAAAGACGCGTTCGAGCGGGCGGACGGCAACGCCGTAAGCGACATGTACGGCAAAGGCAAGGTCATCGAAGATTTTCAAGCGAAGCTGGCGCGATACTTGGGCAAGCCGTCCGCCGTCTTCTTCCCGAGCGGAACGATGGCGCAGCAGATCGCCTTGCGAATTTGGTGCGACGAGCTCGGACGAGGTAAAGTCGCTTATCATCCGCTCAGCCATCTGGAATTACACGAGGAAGGCGGACTGAAGGAGCTCCACCGCATTCAAACCGTATGGCTCGGCGACAAGAATCGTACGTTTCGGCTCGACGACGTTCGGCGCTTGGGCGATGACGTCGCATGCCTGTTGATCGAATTGCCCCAGCGCGAGATCGGCGGTCAGTTGCCTGCGTACGAAGAACTCGAAGCGATCTGCGCGCATTGCCGCGAGAAGGGGATCAAGCTCCACCTGGACGGGGCAAGGTTATTCGAGATTCTGCCTTATTACGGGAAGACCGCCTCCGAAATCTGCGCGTTGTTCGACAGCGTCTACGTCTCGTTCTACAAAGGGCTGGGCGGCATCGCCGGGGCGATGCTCGCGGGAGACGAGAGCTTCGCGGCCCGGTCGAAGGTATGGAAAAGAAGGCATGGCGGAGACGTGATCAGCTTGTACCCGTACATCGTGAGCGCGGATTGCGCGTTCGACTTGCGTCTGCCGAGGATGGCGCAATATTACCGCGACGCGGTCGGGCTCGCCGAGCTGTTCAACGCGCGCGACACGCTCGTCACCGTTCCCGAGGTGCCGGTATCCAATATGTTTCACGTTCATGCGACGCTGCCGAAAGAGCGGTTCGAGGACGCCCTTCGCGAGACGTACGCGGAGACGGGGATCGGGTTGACCGGATGGGTAGCCGCCGGATCCGAATCTGCGTGTTATTTCGAGATCAGCGTCGGGGACCTTTACCGCGAAGTGCCGCGAGGGAAGCTCGAGCAAGCGCTGATCGCGTTGGACGGCAAGCTGAAGCGGATGCAATCGCGCGAATAACGTCGACGACGATAGAACTTTCGACTCTTTTTTATTGCGCGGTTTGGCGTTATCCTGTCGAGAAAGTGCTATATTTGAAATAGTTCGATTTAACGCGCTCTCACGACAGGCGAAATAGAGGGATTCGGATGCAGCACCTGCACGGCAGCTATAATAGCTCTCTCGTTCTACTATCCTACTTGATCGCCGTGGTCGCCTCGTACGCCGCGCTTGATCTTGCCGGAATCGTCAGCGCTTCCAAGAGCGGCAAGAACCGCTTGTTCTGGCTGGTCGGCGGAGCCGTCTCCATGGGCATCGGCATCTGGTCGATGCACTTCGTCAGCATGCTCGCGCTCTCGCTGCCGGTGGCGGTTACCTATGACATCCCTTGGGTGCTTTTCTCCGTCGCGGTGGCGATCTTCGCTTCTTACGTCGCCCTTCACGTCGTCGGATCGACCCGGTTCGAATACGAACGGTTGATCGTCGGCGGATTGCTCATGGCCTCGGGCATCGTCGCGATGCATTACTCGGGGATGGCGGCGATGAGCGTCGGCATCCGGTACGATTTCGGCTGGGTGGCTCTGTCCGTCACGATCGCCGTCATCGCTTCGATCGCCGCGCTGTGGCTCGCTTTCTTCTTCCGCGGGAGGCGAACTTGGGTGTCGGTACTCTACAAGATCGGCAGCGGATTGATTATGGGCGCGGCGATCGCGGGCATGCATTATACCGGAATGGCGGCGGCGCAGTTCGAACAACGCGCCGCGGCTTTCGCGTTATCGTCAGGCATGAAGGTGGATCAGGAGGACCTGGCGTACGTGATCGCTGCGAGCACTTTGGTCGCGTTGACGATCGCTCTGCTCGGCGTGTTCTACGACAGACGCTTGATCAGCAAGGACGACGAAATATTCGAGCATGGCAAATGGTATAAGTCGCTGTACGAGAACCATACGGACGGCATGCTGACGACGAATATCGACGGCTTGATCATCGACGCGAATCCGGCTTTTCAGACGTTGACGGGCAGAGACGTCGGGAACTTCCTCGGAAGATCGCTCATGGAACTGACGGATGTGTTCGCCGAGGAGAAGCGGGATCAAGCGCGCATGTGGCTCGTGAACGCGATGCGGGACGGCAACGTGAAGCGCTTGGAGACGGATATCGTCCATCTGACCGGAGAAGTCGCGCATGCGACCGCGATGAGCGTCCCGGTTACGATCGACGACGAGATCAAAGGGACGTATCTCATCTTCCGGGACATTACCGAAGAGAAGCGCTCCAAGGAGCAGATCCGGCATTTGGCGTATCACGACGAGCTTACCCGGCTCCCGAACAGGCGGATGGTCAACCTCGCGTTGGACAAGACGACCCGCCGGAGCGAGACGTCCGGATCGCGGTTCGCCGTCATGGTTATCGATATCGATAGGTTCAAACTCATCAACGACTTGCTCGGACATGCTTACGGGGATCAGTTCCTGCAGCAGGTAACGGAACGGCTGCAGCATTCCGCGGCCGGCTTCGACGCGACGATCGGCAGAATGGGCGGGGACGAGTTCGCGGTCATCTGTAACGGAGATCCGATCGAGGTCGCTTCCATCCTGCTCGCCCAACGGATCGTCGAGGCGATCCAAGTGCCTTTCCGGTTGAAGGACAGCGACTTCTACGCGTCGGCGAGCATCGGCATCGCGCTCTATCCCGAGCATGGGGAGAGCGGGCCGGATTTGCTCAAGAACGCGGATTTCGCCATGTACGATATTAAGCATAAGGGCAAGAACGGTTTCCGGTTCTATTCCGGGCAGATGGACGAGCATCTGCTGTCCAGGGTCGAGATCGAGAACGCGCTTCGCAAGGCGATCGAGAGAGACGAGTTCGTCATTCACTACCAGCCGCAACTGAACGCGAGGCAAGAACGGGTCATCGGTTTCGAGGCGTTGATTCGCTGGATGCACCCGGAGAAGGGGCTCGTTCCGCCATCCGAATTCATTCCCGTCGCGGAGGAAGCCGGCATGATCGGCGACATCGGCGCGTGGACGCTGCGCGAGGCTTGCCGCCAGAACAAGCGATGGCAGGAGCGGCATGGCTGGCGATTGCCGGTGTCCGTGAACCTGTCGTCGCAGCAAATCATGGACGACCGTCTTGTCGGCCTGATCGCGGACGTGCTGGCCGAGACGCAACTGGATCCGGAATATCTCGAGCTCGAGATCACGGAGAGCGTTATGATGGACGCCGCCCGGTCGAGCGAGATTCTCAGGAAGCTTACGGAGATGGGAATACGGTTCAGCCTGGACGACTTCGGAACGGGATACAGCTCGCTCAGCTACCTGCGCATGTTCCCGATCGAACGGCTGAAGATCGATCGGACGTTCATTCAGGAAATTACCGAGAGCGAGGACGATCGCGCGATCGTCGAGACGATCATCTCGATGGCGCACCATCTGAAGATGAACGTCATCGCGGAAGGCGTGGAGACGAAGGAGCAACTAAGGCTGCTGCGGGATAACGGCTGCGACGAGATTCAAGGGTTCTATTACAGCCGGCCGTTGCCGGCGGACGAGCTGGAGAGGTTCATGTCCGCCGTTCGAAGTCCCGAAGCGTAGACGCGAAGAGGGGCTGCGCCAAGCCGTCGGTATTCCGACGACTCGGCGCAGCCCCTTCGTTCATCCGCGAGACAACGTCTCGACGATGCGTTCCGCCGTCTTGTTCGCGTTCACGTTCTCGAAGACGTATTCGCATTGCGAGCGGTACGTGACTTCGTCGGCGTACCGTTCCAGGTAGCTCTCGACGAGGGAGTAGGACGCCCCCTTGCTCTCGAGCCGTTCGCGCAGCGTGATCTTGTCGACGTACACGAATATTCGTACCGCTCGCTCGCCGTACCGCTTCATGACGTCGTCGGCGCCGGCCCGGTTGAGCACGACGTAGGCCCCTCGCCCGTTCAGGGCGGCCGTCTCCAGCTCCCTGCCGAGAATGCCGTAACGATGGCCTTCGATCGTCACGGTCTGCGCGAACGATCCGTCGCCGTCCCATGCGTCGAACTGCTCGCGGCTGACATAGTGGTAATCCTCGTCCTGCTCCGCCGGTCGTCTGGGCGGCCTGGTCGTGCAGGAGCGGACGAACGTCCAGCCGAGCGCGCTTCCGACGACGCGGGCGATCGTCTTGCGTCCCGCGCCGCTCGTTCCGGTGAATACGTAGATGGACGGTGCCGTCATGCGAAGCCCTCCTTCGCTGCGATATAACTTCTATATCGGCAGAAGGACCCGCATTCGATTAGCCGCCTTCGCCAATCTCTAGGCAACCGTCAAGATGATCGGGCGGTCTCTCGTGACGATGATCGTATGCTCGTGCTGCGCCGCATGGCTATGATCGGGCAAGCTCAACGTCCAGCCGTCGTTCTGCTCGACGGCAATCTCGGCGCCGGTCGACAGGAAGGGCTCGATCGTAAGCACCATGCCTTCCTTCAGCACGCGCTTGTCGTGCTTGTTATAGACCGGCAGCACCTCGGTAGGCGCCTCGTGGAGCGCCCGGCCGATGCCGTGGCTGCACAGGTTATGGATGACCTTGTAGCCGCCTCGCTTCGCTTCCTCCTGGATGATCCGGCCGACCTCGTTCAGCTTGACGCCGTGCCGAAGCGAAGCGATGACCTTCATCATCGTGTCGTGCGTATACCGGCATAGCTCGGACAGCTGCGTATCGTAAGGAGGCAGTTGGAACGAATGTCCGGAATCCGCATAGTAGCCGTCTTTGACCGCGGATACGTCGATATTGATCAGATCCCCCGGCCGCAGCTTGCGGTCGCCCGGTATGCCGTGCGCGATGTCGCGGCCGACGCTGATGCAAGCGTACCCCGGGAAGCCGTACAACAGCTTCGGCGCGGCCTCCGCCCCGTGATTCAGCAGTACCTTGGCGCCGATCTCGTCGAGTTCCCTCGTCGTCATGCCGGCGCGCGCTTGTTCTTTCATCGTCCGAATGGTCAGGGCGACGATCTTGCCGATCGCCTTCAATCCCGCGACGTCTTCCTCGGAGCCTACGGTCATGGGAGCACCTCCGCTTAGGATAAGTTCCCTCTATTGTACCACACGATGCTTTTCCGTCGGCCAAGCCGGAACTCGTCTGCATAATCGTCCAAGTCCCCTCATATGCATGAACCATGGTTTAACCAATGTGCAGAGGGGTGGATCTCATGCGTCGCCGGATTACGTGGATCGCCGCTCTTGCCCTGCTCATGACCTTCGTCTTAGCGGGTTGCGGGGGCAAGAATGCGGATTCGATCGTGAAAGAACTGGACAAAGTCGCAAGTAAAATGGAAAGCTACCAAGGCAGCGGCACGATGACCTTGCATACGGGGCAACAGCCGCAGACGTACAAAGTGGAAGTGTGGTACCAGAAGCCGGACTACTATCGGATTTCGCTCACGAACGAGAAGCGCGATATTACCCAGATCGTGCTCCGCAACAACGAAGGCGTGTTCGTGCTCACGCCGCAGCTGAACAAGAGCTACCGGTTCCAGAGCGATTGGCCGAAGAACCAAGGCCAAGTGTACCTGTACCAGACGCTCGTGCAGAGCATCGTGACGGATAACTCCAGACAGTTCACGGAAGACAAGGACGCCTACGTATTCGACGTCATGGCGGGCAATTACCAGAACGGCTCGTTCGCGAGGCAGAAAATATGGATCGACCAGGATAGCTACGCGCCGAAGCACGTGGAAGTGACCGACACGAACGCCACCACGATGGTCGAGGTTACGTTCGATAGCTTCGAGTTCGGCAAGAAGTTCGAGAGCTCCGCGTTCGACATGAGCCAGAACATGGGGCAGAAGGCGAAGCCGTCCGATTCCGCCGGCCCTGGCGCAAGCCCCGACGCATCGCCGTCCGCTTCTCCGGAAGGTTCCGCGGCGCCGGACGCATCGGCTTCTCCCGACGACCAACCGACCGGCGAAGAGAACGAAGAGACTGCGGCCGCTCCGCAAGAGAGCGTCAACCTCGTCGAGCCGGATCCGGACGCGCTGCCGGTAGGCGTGCAGCTTCTCGAAGAACCGTCCGAAGTACAGCTCGGCGAGAACATGGGCGTCATGCTCCGTTACTCCGGCACGTACGACTTCACGATTCTCGAGATGGTGTCCAAAGACTCTGCGGTGTCGATGATGAAGGGCTTGTCCGTCGACCTCGGCTTCACGATGGGACTTCTCGTGCAAGGCGAGACGAACACGCTCATCTGGACGTACGAAGGCACCGAATACAGGCTCATCAGCGCCGATCTTCCGCAGGAGGATATGGTCAGAATCGCGCAATCGATGGAAGAGTCCACGGGCAAATAAAGCAATCGCGGAGGGGGCCGATCGCTAGCGGATCGGCCTCTTCGCGTTCATGAATCGGAAAGTAACGCCCGGACGCCGCGGCTTGCAGGAAATGGTTCTCAGCCCCGGAAGCGTTGACAGTGGCGCCGCCTCCCGTTAACATTACTTTATTGTAGGTTCAGCAGCAGGGAAGGTGACCGGTCCGTGGACAGTTATTACCGGCCGACCGTGGCCGAGATTTCCCTCGATGCCTTGGCGAGCAACATCGGAGCGTTCCGCAAGCGCGCGGCGCAAGGGACCAAGTTGCTCGCGTCCGTCAAAGCGAACGCTTACGGACACGGGGCCGTCGAGATCGCGCGCGGCGCCGTGCAAGCAGGCGCCGATTACTTGGGCGTGGCGTTCCTCGACGAGGCGCTGCAACTGCGCGCCGCGGGCATCGAAGCGCCGATCCTCGTGCTCGGCTTCACGCCGGCGGAAGGCTTGCCGATCGCCCGGGACCGGGGAATCACGGTAACGTTGTACCGGGACGACATTCTCGATGCCGCGGAAGCGTTGCCGCGATCGGAACGGAAGCTGAAGGCGCACGTGAAGATCGATTCCGGGATGGGACGGCTCGGCGTGCTGCCGGGAGAGCCGGCGGAGCGCTTCCTGACGCGGGCGTTCGCGATTCCGGGGCTCGAGATCGAAGGCTTGTTCACGCACTATGCGCGCGCGGACGAGACGAATAAGCAATATACGCTCATGCAGGCGGAGCGCTTCGCCGGCGTCGTGGATTTCGCGGAGCGCAGCGGATATGCCGTTCCGATCGTGCACTCGGGCAACAGCGCGACGGGAATCGATCTGCCGGAGCGCGTCGGCGGCATGCTGCGGCTCGGCATCAGCATGTACGGGTATTATCCGAGCGACGAAGTGAACGGGCAAGCGATCTCGCTGGAACCGGTGCTGACGCTCAAGACGTCGGTCGTGCACGTGAAGCGGCTTCGCGCGGGCGAAGGCATCAGTTACGGTACGCGCTACTTCACGCAAGGCGACGAGACGATCGGGACGCTGCCGATCGGCTACGCGGACGGCTTCAGCCGAATGCTGTCGGGCCGCGCGGAAGCGCTCGTGCGCGGTCGGCGGGTGCCCGTGCTCGGGACGATCTGCATGGACCAGTGCATGGTCCGGCTCGACGACGCCGTCTCGCCGGGGGAGCCGGCGGCGGCCCCGGGAGAAGAAGCGGTGCTGATCGGACGCCAAGGCGACGCGGTCATCTCCGTCGAGGAAGTCGCGGCCAAGCTCGGCACGCTCAATTACGAGGTGACGTGCATGCTGGCGGCCAGAGTGCCGCGCGTCTATAAGCGCGGGGGCGTAACGGTAGCCGTCTCGAATCCGTTACTGGAATCATATGGTTGATTAAAATTATCGTCATCGGGCAGGAAAGTAAGTTATATATCTAGAATGGTTACGAGAGGAATCGTATATTTCGTATCCGTCTCATGCATACTGGGAATTAGGTTGCGTGCTGGAAAACCTTTGGGGGTGTCTGTTCGGTGGCCAATCTTCACAATACGAAACGGATTATGATCAGTCTTCCGGATCATCTGCTGCGCGAAGTGGATTTTGTCGTGGCGAAGGAAAACACGAATCGCAGCGAGATCATTCGCCAGGCGATGAAAGTATACCTGGTGGATCGCAAGAAGCGGTTGATTCGCGACGCCATGCAGCGCGGCTACTTGGAAATGGCCAAGATCAACCTCCATATGGCTTCCGAGGCGTTCCAAGCCGAAGAAGACGCCGAAAGATCTCTCGGGCGCCTCGTGAGCGGGGTGTAGCCATTGATCGTTAAACGCGGGGATGTATACTATGCGGATTTGTCTCCGGTCGTCGGCTCGGAACAAGGCGGCGTACGCCCCGTGCTGGTGATCCAGAACGATATTGGCAACCGATTCAGTCCCACGGTGATCGTAGCGGCCATCACGGCCCAAATCCAGAAAGCGAAGCTGCCCACCCACGTCGAGATCGAAGCGAAATCGCACGGGATGGAGCGGGATTCGGTCATTTTGCTCGAACAGATCCGAACGATCGATAAGCAGCGGCTAACCGATAAAATCACGCATCTGGAAGACGAAACGATGCGCAAAGTCGATGAGGCATTGCAAATAAGCGTCGGCTTAATTGATTTTTAATTGAAAGACAGGCGCTGCCGACGTTGGCGGCGGCCTGTCTTTATTTGTGACCCAAGAGGAGAGCGATCGCATATGACGACAATGGAATTGAACGCGCAACTGAGCAAGTACGCCGAGTTGATCGTGAAGGTAGGCGTGAACGTGCAGCCCGGACAGCCGGTATTCTTGACGGGCTCCGTCGAGATGGCGCAGCTCGTGCGGCTCGTCGCGGAGCAGGCGTACGCGGCGGGTGCGAGCAACGTGCACGTCGAGTGGACCGACGAAGCGCTGTCGCGGTTGAAGTACGAGAAGGCGGCGGATGAAGTGTTCACCCGGTATCCGGAATGGGAGACGGCGAAGCGCGACGAGTTCGTGAAGAACAACGGCGTATTCATCTCCATTATCTCGCCGAATCCGGATCTGCTCAAGGGTATTCCGACGGAGCGCATCTCGAACTTCCAGAAGGCGTCGGGCCATGGGCTGCGGGAATTCAGACGCGCGACCCAGGCGGACAAGGTCAGCTGGTCGGTCGTCGCCGCGTCGACGAAGGGCTGGGCGACGAAGGTGTTCCCCGACGTCGACGAGGAGACGGCGGTGGCGAAGCTATGGGAGGCGATCTTCGCGTCCGTGCGATTGAACGCGCCCGATCCGGTCGAAGCATGGAGATTACATAACGATACGTTGCATGCCAAGAGCGACTGGCTGAACGGGCAGCGGTTCGCCAAGCTGTCGTACCGCGCGCCGGGAACCGAGCTGTCGGTCGAGCTGCCGGAGAAGCATCTGTGGGTGGCGGCGAGCAGCACGAACGTACACGGGACGCCGTTCATGGCGAACATGCCGACCGAGGAAGTGTTCACGGTTCCGAACAAGACGGGCGTGAACGGCTACGTGTCCAGCACGAAGCCCCTCAGCTACGGCGGCAACATTATCGACGGCTTCAAGCTGACGTTCGAGGAAGGACGCATCGTGAAGGTCGAGGCGGAGCAAGGCCAAGAGATTCTGCAGAAGCTCGTCGACTCCGACGAAGGCTCTCACTACTTGGGCGAAGTAGCTCTCGTGCCGCATCAATCGCCGATTTCCCAGTCGAACGTATTGTTCCTCAATACGCTGTTCGACGAGAACGCGTCGAACCATTTCGCGATCGGAAGCGGGTACGCGTTCAACGTGAAGGGCGGCAAGGAGATGTCCCCCGAGGAGCTCGAAGCGGCCGGCGTCAACGCCAGCATTACGCACGTGGACTTCATGGTCGGCTCCGGCGCGATGGACATCGACGGCGTGCGGGCGGACGGCACCGTCGTGCCCGTGTTCCGTCAAGGGAATTGGGCGTTCTGATCGCAAGCGATCGATTCGGTAGAGACTAGAGCGGGAGCAGGGGGATATTCTCATGGGCGCAGTACAGGAGACGGCAACGGCAACGGTTCAAGAAAGAATGATTCGGCAAATCTCGGGAGAGCTCGGCATCGGCGTCGGTCAGGTACGCACGGTCGCGACGTTGCTCGACGACGGCAACACGATTCCGTTCATCGCGCGGTACCGCAAGGAAATGACGGGGGAGCTGGACGAGAACCAGCTGCGCGCGATCGACGAGCGACGGACGTACTTGAAGGGGCTCGAGGATCGCAAGGGCGAAGTGATCCGGCTTATCGAAGAGCAGGGCAAGCTGACGCCCGAGCTGCAAGCGGCGATCGAGAAGGCGACGAAGCTGCAGGAAGTCGAAGACTTGTATCGACCGTACCGCCAGAAGCGCAAGACGCGCGCGAGCGTTGCGAAGGAGCGCGGGCTCGAGCCGCTGTCGCATTGGATTCTGTCGCAGCCGCGCCAAGGGAACTTGCTCGGCGAAGCGGCGAAGTACGTGAACGCCGAGCTCGGCGTCGGCACGGCCGAAGAAGCGGTGCAGGGCGCGTGCGACATCATCGCGGAGAACGTCGCCGACGAGGCGGACGTCCGCAAGTGGGTGCGCCGGTTCACGTGGGAGCAAGGCGTGCTCTATAGCAAGGCGAAGAACGCCGACGCGGAGTCGGTGTACGAGATGTACTATCAGTATTCGGAGCCGGTCAAGCGCCTGCCGCCCCACCGCGTGCTGGCGATCAACCGCGGCGAACGCGAAGACGTGCTCGGCGTCTCCATCGACGTGCAGGTCGATCGCATTCACGGGGAGCTTAACCGTCGCTACGTGCGCGGAGGCACCCCCGTCCAATCGACGCTCGAAGCGACGATGGAAGACGCGTACAAGCGGCTTATCGCGCCGTCGATCGAACGCGAGCTGCGAGGCGAGCTGACGGAGAAAGCCGAGGAGCACGCGATCGGCATCTTCTCCGAGAACCTGCGCAACCTGCTGCTCCAGCCGCCGGTGAAGGGGCGCGTCGTGCTCGGCGTCGATCCGGCGTACCGGACCGGCTGCAAGCTCGCCGTCGTCGACGAGACGGGCAAGCTGATGGAGGTCGCGGTAAGCTATCCGACGCCGCCGCACAACAAGAAGGCGGAGGCCGAGGCGCTGTTCCGGCGCTTGATTACGCAGTACGGCGTGCAGTTGATCGTCGTCGGCAACGGCACGGCGTCCCGGGAGACCGAGCAGTTCGTCGTCTCCGTCATTCACGCGTTGCCGGAGCGCAAGCTGCAGTATCTGATCGTGAACGAAGCGGGCGCGAGCGTCTACTCCGCGTCGAAGCTGGCGCAGGAGGAGTTCCCCGATCTCGACGTCGCGGAGCGCAGCGCGGTATCGATCGCGCGCCGTCTGCAGGATCCGCTGGCGGAGCTCGTGAAGATCGAGCCGAAGGCGATCGGCGTCGGCCAATACCAGCACGACGTGGCGCAGAAGCGGCTCGACGAGAGCTTGTCCGGCGTCGTCGAGTCGGCGGTCAACCACGTCGGCGTCGACGTGAACACGGCGTCCGCGTCGCTGCTGTCGTACATCTCGGGCATTAACGCGACGCTCGCGAAGAACATCGTGAAGCAGCGCGAGGACAACGGGAAGTTCACGACTCGCGCGCAACTGCAGAAGGTGCCGAGGCTGGGCGCGAAGTCGTACGAGCAATGCGCGGGCTTCCTTCGCATTACGGACGGGGCGAATCCGCTCGACCGCACGCCGATCCATCCGGAATCGTACGACGTCGTCGGCAAGCTGTTCAAGGCGCTCGGTTTGAACGTCGCCGACCTGGGCTCCGAGCCGCTGAAGGAGAAGCTGCGCGCGGTATCGCTCGACGAGCTGTCGGGGACGCTCGGCGTAGGCGTGCCGACGCTTCGCGACATCATGGACAGCCTGCAGCGCCCGGGACGCGATCCGCGCGACGAGCTGCCGCCGCCGATTTTCCATACGGACGTGCTCGACATTGAGGACTTGAAGCCGGGCATGGAGCTTAAGGGGACGGTGCGCAACGTCGTCGACTTCGGCGCCTTCGTGGACATCGGCATCAAGAACGACGGTCTCGTTCACATTTCGCAGATCAGCAACAAGTTCGTTAAGCATCCGACCGAGGTCGTCGCCGTCGGCGACACCGTCACCGTATGGGTCATCGGCGTCGACCAGAAGAAGGGGCGCGTCAGCTTGACGATGCGCAAGCCGTAACGATGGGAACAATGAACCGCTGGAGGGAGATTCTGGCGGTTTTATTGCATGTGGGAACCGTTTGCATCTTGTGCAATCGAACGAATTCCGATACAATTCAAGCTACCGAACAAGTCGGAACCGTTAGGAGGCGAATCGAATGAACCCGGATAAATGCGTCGGATCCCATCATCCCAGATGGTTCGGATTAGCATTACAAGCGCTGGTTATTTTGTCGCGCGATAACGTTCAGACGTGTCCGAGCGCCGAGCTCGCCGCGTATCTGCAATCGGAGGCGACGCTGCTTCGCCGGATCATGGCCGCGCTCGTCAAAGGCGGCTTATTGGAGACGCGCGAAGGACGCGACGGCGGTTACCGTCTGCGGCGCGATCCGTCGACGATTACGCTCGAGGAAGTGTACACGGTGCTGCAGGTAAGCGATCCGCTCTGCTTCGGCATCAAGGAGACGACCGGCACGCATCCGTTCGGTCGGGAGATGAAGTCGATCTTCTGCGAGCTGACGAGCGAGATGGACCGTTCGATGCGCGAAGTGCTCAGCCGGCATACGATCGGACAGCTGGCGAATCGCGCGCTGTATTGCGCGAACAAACCGGAAGCTAATGCACCTGCATCGGGGAGTTGACAGCTTTCTTTTTGCGTCGTATACTGTGCATTAAATACAACAGTTAACGCGGTTTTTTATTTCCCTTATACTGTGCTAGAGTACGCACGGATTGATCGAGGAACGATAATCGTCAGTCGTCTTTTTATCGGAACAACTGTGTGATAATTTGCTCAGAATAACAATTCATGCTTGAACGCCCACAAGGAGGCAACGCCCATGTCCACGATTACAGCCCCTCATACGGAGAAAGCATTCTCCGACGTCATCCGGGAACGCCGCTCGGTCAGAAGCTACGATCCGAACTACAAAATTTCTCGCGAAGAGATGACCGAGCTGCTCGGAGAAGCGATTCTCGCGCCTTCGTCCTCGAATCTGCAGCCTTGGCGATTCCTCGTCATCGACGACCAGGCGCTCAAGGAGAAGCTGCTGCCGATCGCGTACAACCAACAGCAAGTGGCGGATGCGTCGGCCGTCATCGCCGTACTCGGCGACTTGGAGAGCTACAAGCTCGCGGAGAAAATCTATAATCGCGCTTACGAAGCCGGCTACATGCCGGAAGCGACGAAGAACGCGTTCGTCGAGCGCACGGTGTCCGGGTACGGAAGCCTGCCGAAAGACATCGCGACGAAAATCGTCAGCACGGACGGCGGCCTTGTCTCGATGCAGCTCATGCTGGCAGCCAAAGCGCGAGGCTACGATACGGTCCCGATGGGCGGCTACGACGCGGCGAAGTTCGCGGAAGCGTTCGGCATCGGCGAGCGCTACGTGACGGTCATGCTGATCGCGATCGGCAAGGCGGAGAAGCCGGGACATCCGAGCGTACGCTTGAACGTGGACGAAGTAACGAGCTGGAACGAGTTCTCTCTATAAGGAATAACGAAGAAGGATCCATCTCGCCGGTCAGGGCGGGACGGATCCTTCTTCGCGCTTACGGAGCCTCTATGTCGAGAATGAGAGGGGATTTATTAGCCGCGGCATCTGGAGAGTTCGGCGTCAGGGTCGAGCCGGGCGACGATCGTTCTTAGCGCCTGCCATTCGGAGCGATGGCAGGCGATCAGCAGCGCGTCCGAAGACGGATCCGTCGCTTCGACGCGCGAGGCCGCTCTGCCGAAAGCCGCTTCGATCGCCGCCGCGATCTCTTCGGTCCGTTCGCTTCGGATGGCGGCGACGTACGAGACGGCGAACCGCTCGATCGTCCAATCGGCCGCCGCGTGCATCGCGGCCAAGGCGAGCGCGGAATGCAGGGCCGCCTGCCAATCGGACAAGTAGCCGATCGCGACGAGCAGGAGCGCATTGCCGATCCAGACGGCTTGCCAGGCGTACGCGCGCTTAATGCCGGGCAGCAGCTTCGGGGCTTCGTCGGCGGCATCGCCGAAGCCGCCGCTGCGTACGGCGATGCCGAACCCGAGCCCGAGCAGCATGCCGCCGGCGAAGGCGGCCGGCAGCGGAGCGTCGATCAGAGCGGGAAAGGGCCGCAGGGCGTGGACGCCGAGCGACAGCACGGCTAATCCGATGAATCCGTTCCATCTTGCGCGCAGCGACCAGCGCCGGTATCCCGCGCAGAATAATCCGAGATTGCACGCGAGCAGCAGCAGTCCGAGATGTATGCCGGTCGCGTGCGAGACGAGCAGCGAAGCTCCGGTCGTGCCGCCGGCGATAAGCGAATGCGGAGCGAGGAACAGCTCCAATCCGATCGCGGACATCGCCGCGCCCGCCGCCGTCATCGCGAAGCTGGCCGGCGCGCGCAGCCGTTGCAACGTAACGTCCATGGCACATCCTCCTCTTCGTTCGAGCGTCGTACGCGTCATGCCTTAGCCCGCGCTTGCTTGGTCCTTCGGCTTGCCGAGCTTGAACGTCTTGTTCAGGAAGCCGTAGATCAGCTTCGTCTCCTTGGTGAGCAGCGGTCCGAGCACGGCGAGGATGAGCACGTATAAGGCGGCGAACGGCTGCAAGATCGGGAGGAGATTACCGGCAAGCGCGATGTTGGCCATAATAATCGAGAACTCGCCGCGGGAGACGATCGTGAATCCGATGTTGACCGACGCCTTAGGCGACAGCCCGGCGCTTCGTCCGGCCAGCATGCCGGCGGCGAAGTTGCCCGCGAGCGTCAGGGCGACGGCTCCGAGCGACAGCCATACCGCGCCGCCGAGCGCCGTCGGATCGATCGTCAAGCCGAAGCTGAAGAAGAAGATGCCGCCGAAGAAGTCGCGGAACGGCAAGATCAGCTTCTCGATCCGCTTCGTATGCTCGGTTTCCGCGAGAACGAGGCCGAGCAGCAGGGCGCCGATCGCTTCCGCGACGTGAATCGTCTCCGAGAAGCCGGCGACGAGGAACAGCGAGGCGAAGATGACGAGCCCGAACGCCTCGTTGGACCGAATATTGAGCCAGCGGTTAAGCAGCGGAACCGCTTTACGGCCGACGATAAGCAGCGTAAGCATGAAGCCGAGCGAGACGAGGACGGACAAGAGTATGCCTGCCGCGGACGTCGAGCCGCTGAGCACGATGCCGGACAAGACCGAGATGTAGACGGCGAGGAACACGTCCTCGAACATGATGATGCCGAGGATCATCTCGGTCTCGGGGTTCGCGGTACGCTTCAGGTCGACGAGCACCTTGGCCACGATCGCGCTCGAGGAGATCGTCGTAATGCCCGCGATGACGAGAATTTCTTGCCACGGGAATCCGCTGATCCAGCCGAACGCGATGCCGAGCGTGAAGTTGATGGCGATATAGATCGTTCCGCCGACGGCGATGGAACGGCCCGACTTCACGAGCCGGCCGACGGAAAATTCCAGTCCGAGATAGAACAGCAGGAACAGCACGCCGAGCCTGCCCATGAACTCGATGAGCGGAGCGCTCTCGATGAACGTGAAGTCGAGATGCCAGAATTCGCCGGCATGCGGGCCGACGGCCATTCCGATGAGAATGTAGAACGGAATGACGGAGAAGCGAAGCTTATCGGATAGCAGGCCGGCGGCCGCGATCAGCGCGATCGCGAGGCCGATTTCCAGTACGAGGTGATCCATGCTCAATCACCTCCGTCGCGGAGAAGCTGCTTCAGCAATTTGTGCTGGGCGCGTTCACCTGCGGCGACCAGAATGGCGTCGCCCTGCAACAGGAATTCCGGTCCGGGATTGATCGTCTTGGACCCGTTCGGTTCGACGAGCGCGATGACCGTCGCGCCGCAGTTGCGGCGAATGTCCATCTCGCCGATCGAACGGCCAACGCACGCGTAGTCTGCCTCAATCTTAACCCATTCGATCACGAGGTCGTTCAGCGCGACTTCGATCGTCTCGAGCGTCTTCGGCTTATAGGTCATGCCTCCGATCATGGCCGCCACGACGCGCGCTTCGTCGTCGTCGAGCGTCACCATGGAGATGCTCTCCTCGGGATCTCCGTGCTCGAAGTGATAGCATTCGCGGCGGCCGTCGTCATGGACGATGATGACGAGCTTGTCGCCGCTGCGCGCGGATACTTGGAATTTCTTGCCGATGCCCGGCAAGTCGGTTTCTCTGATGTTCATTGGATAATGCCTCCCAGCGGTTAGTTTGCTTCCTTCGTTCGTTCGCGGACGGCAGTCGGAGCCCATGACGAATAAACCCTTGGTTATACGCCAGGGTCCGACGGTCGCGATACGCTACACGAACAGGGAAGTAAACTTGAGAGGCCTTAGCAGAATGGATCTGATGCGCAGGCTGATTACGGGGAGGAAGAACGATTTGACGAGAGGGGTGCGATAAGGCATGCTCGCAGGCTCGAGCCGGCAGGCGACGAAAGCGGTCGTCAGCGCCGCGATCAGCAGCAGCTTGGCCGGAGTCGCGACGCGTTTGGTCGCCTTGACGCTATTGGCGATGTCGTGCGCGGAAGAGGAGTGTATCGTCTCGCCGGTGTACGCGCTGCTGTCTTGCGGAGTCGGCATGCAGAACAGAACGAAGGCGACCAGCAAGAGAAGGATGAACCCGAGCTTGCGCGGATGTGCTTCGAATCTCATGCGGTCGCCTCCCTTCGTTTCCCAAAATGATACCATACGGCGGCTGTCCGGCTCAACCTCATCGGCTGAATTCCCAGTATTTTGCCATATGCAAAAAGCCCTCCAGACGCGCGGAAGGCGCCGGAAGGCTTGCGCGCGATCGCGCGAATAGGCCGGTATTCAGTGGACGTTCGGTTGTTCCTTCGTCTTCTCGGGCTTCGCCCGGTAATAAAACCAGCAATCGTTCAACAGACGAATCTGCCGGCGATCCTTCTTCTGAAACGCGGACATGAGCTGATTGCAGAGCCATTGCGGCATCGGAATCGTCCTCCTCCCATCGCATGCTGTCTGTTAAGCATATGGGAGTAGGCGAATGTCCGTGCAGGTCCGATCGAAGGAACTGTCGAAAAACAGGGTTACAGCATATCCTCTTCCTCGTACCATTGCTCCAGTTGGGCTTGCAAGGCGCGGATTTCCGTCAGCAGGGACACGAGCGGGTAGGCGCCTTCGCGAATGGCGGCGAATTCCTTCTCGAGACCGTTAATATAGTCCAACCCGCCGATCGGCGCTTCGTTCTCGTTCAGCAGCTCGAGCGCCTTGCACTCGGCGACCGCCCGGGGCAGCTTCGGCACGTTGTCGGCCGTCAGCTTCGACAGCTCCTTGTGCAAGCGAAGATTAAGCGCGCTAAGCTGATAAGCGTGCGACGCGGGCATTTCCACGAATTCCAGTTCGCCTTGTTCCCGCCGCAGGATTACATAAGACATTTCGGGCATGAGATGCCGTTCCCCCTCGTCCAATTCTACTTGACAGTGTAGCCCAATCGCGGACTACAATTCAAGTAGGCAAGCTTAACGAAAGGGCGGGACGGAATGCCCGGAATGACCGACGAACAATTGCAAGCATGGGTCGAGCGAGTGTCGATCGCCTCGTTCGGCCGACCGTTCCTGCACAAGGCGACGTTCAACTCGCGTCTGCGCACGACGGGCGGACGCTATTTCATGAAGAGCCATAACATCGAGATCAGCCCGCATCAGCTCGAGGCGCACGGGGAAGCGGACACCGAAGCGATCATCAAGCACGAGCTATGCCATTATCATCTTCATCTTCAGCGCCGGGGATACCAGCATCGCGACGCGGACTTCAAGGCGCTTCTCCAACAGGTCGGCGCGACCCGGCATTGCAAGGCGTTGCCGGGCGCGGCGAGAACGTTGCCGGTGAAGTACGTGCTCAGTTGCCAAGCTTGCGGGATGGCATATCCTCGCAAGCGACGGGTAGATCCGCGCAAGTACGTGTGCGGCAAATGCAGAGGCAAGCTTAAGCTCCTTCAGGCGTAGGAGCGGCTGCATTCGCGACGTTGGGAGAGTCATGGCGTTGCTTGCGGCCGCGGACGAACAAGGCGATGCCGACGAGCGCGACGGCCATCATGAGCGCTCCGGAGGCCAAGCTCGGCACGAGATGGTCCGCGAACTGCTGCGGAGAACGGATCTCTCCGCCGGACTGGAAGATGAGGCCTGCGATGGCGATGCCGAACACGCCGCCGAGCTCTCTCGTCGCGTTGCCCATGCCGCTCGCTTCTCCGGCGGCGTCTTCGGGAACGGCCGTCAGCGAGCCGTGGGACAGCGGCGTGAAGCTGAGTCCCATGCCGGTGCCGGCGAGCATCATCGGACCGAGCATCGCGAGGAACGGGAAGTCGGCCCCACGTTCGGCGAGCAGCCAGGCGAACCAGGCGAGCGCGATCGCTTGCATGGCGAGACCGACGAGCAGCACGCGCTTGTTGCCGAATCGGTTGATGGCGAGACCGGCGAGCGGGGCGGCGATCATCGTCATCGTCGTCCATGCCATCTCGCGAACGCCCGCGCCAAGGGGCGAGTTGCCTTGCGCCTGCTGCAGGAACAGCGTGAGCAGGAAGATGGCGCCGAATACGCCCGCGTTCATCCAGAAGCCCGCGAAGACGTAAGAGGCATACGCGGGACGGCGGAACAAGTCGAAGCGGACGAACGGATTCGTTCGTTTGCGTTCCCATAAGTAGAACAGGACGAGCAGGAGGAAGCCTCCGGCCAGCGAAGCGACGACGACCGCGGAGCCCCAGCCTTCGGCGTTGCCCCGTTCGAGGCCGAAGACGATGCCGAGGAGGCCGGACGTCAGGAGCAAGATGCCGAGCGGATCGAACGGCTTGCGGGCGCCGAGGGAAGGCTGAAGCCATTTCAAGCCGAGCGCGAAGGCGACGATGCCGATCGGGACGTTGACGTAGAAGATCATTTGCCAAGGCGCGCCTTCCATGATGAGACCGCCGACGAGCGGACCGATGCTGAGACCGAGGCCGGCGATGCCGGACCAGAGGCCGAGCGCCGCCGCGCGCTTCTCCGGAGGGAAAGCGGCGTTGACGAGCGTGAGACTGAGCGGCACGATGGCGGCTCCGCCGACGCCTTGCAGAGCGCGGGACAGAATGAGCGCGAGCGAAGACTCGGACAGGCCCGACAATAACGAGCCGAGCGTGAAGACGACGACGCCGGCGAGGAAGACGCGCTTCCTGCCGATCGAGTCGCCCAGCACGCTGAACGGGATGAGCAAGACGGCGAAGGCGAGCGTGTAGGCGTTCATGAACCATTCCAGGTCGGATAGCGATGCGCCGAGATCTTCCTGTATGGAAGGAAGCGCCACGCCGAGCACCAGATTATCGAGCATGGCCATGAACAGGGCGATGCAGGTGACGAACAGCAGGCGAACGCGAGCGGGGGTGAACATAGGGATATCACTCCTATTTTTATTTATTAATAAATAAGTAATCTCTATATGGAAACCGCGGAAGCGGGGATCGTAGGGATAATGCGGGTTTGGGCCATTCTCTGATTTATCAATCAATAAATAAAGGCCGTAAAAAATCTCCGCCTTAACGGAGACCGCCCCAAGGGATGAGCTTCTGCAGCCCGAGCACCTCGGATAGCGTAATGACGAACCCGCACGAAATGAACATGCTCGCTTCGTGACCAGGATTATCGACGCCCGCTTGTTCGTAGCGCGACTTGACGGTATCGTAGATCGCGGAGAAGCACTCGGTCGAGAACTTCCGGACTTCGGCTTCCGGCGTCGCGAAGCATTGCATGAGCAACAGCATCTCGTTGCGGTGCGTGGCGAGCAGCTCGTTGAACGCGCTGCCCATTCGGAAGCTCAACTCGTTCGCCGGCGCTTCGACCGAGGCGAAGGCGAGTCGCAGGCGCTCGTACGCGCGGCTCAGGACGTCGATATAGAGCTGCTCCTTCGACTTGAAGAAGTGGAATACGTACGGCTGCGTGACGCCGGCCGCCGAGGCGATATGCGCCGTCGTCGTCTTATAGTAGCCTTGCTCCGCGAATAGGGCGGCGGCGCATTGCATGATTTGCTCCTTGCGGTTGGCGACGACTTCGTCTTTGGGGCTCATGGGCGTTGCTCCTTCTATGATGCGAGGTGGAGATGCGGTTGGTCGGAAATTTTGATTTATTAATCAATAAATAACACAGCGGATAAGCGGCCGTCAACTCCTTTTGCGTAGGATGGCTTAAAATCGGGCCGAACGGGATGGAATTTTTTACATGCGGACAAATTGTTTCGCATTGCTTGACTTCGATATTGAAGCATGGTAAATTACTAATTGTCGCTTTTGAAAAAGTAATATTCCCTGATAGCTCAGTTGGTAGAGCACTCGACTGTTAATCGAGTTGTCACAGGTTCGAGTCCTGTTCGGGGAGCCATGGAGAAGTACCCAAGTGGCTCAAGGGGACCCTCTGCTAAGGGGTTAGACTGCGCAAGTGGTGCGAGGGTTCGAATCCCTCCTTCTCCGCCACGAATTTTCAATCAGACGACTTGAAAGAGTCCGCAAGGCTTCGGCCTTCGGGCTCTTTTTGATTTTCCGGCGGCGGGGAGAAAAGCGTCTCGGTTGCTCGCATTAGCGCGGCGAGATCGAGTTATGTTTCCCGGCTACCGACGCCCTGAAGAACGCAAATCCACTGTATGATTTTACCTCGGAAATTAATCATAAAAAGGACTTGCCTTTAGCCAGCCATTCGGATATACTCATATTTGTCGTCTGAAACGGGCAACCGAAAAAAACGGTAAAACAGCTCGCGAATGGCCCCTTGGTCAAGCGGTTAAGACACCTCCCTTTCACGGAGGTAACAGGGGTTCGAATCCCCTAGGGGTCACCATGCGAGCCATTAGCTCAGTTGGTAGAGCACCTGACTTTTAATCAGGGTGTCGTAGGTTCGAGTCCTACATGGCTCACCATTTATAGTTCGAAGTTGGCGCAAGAAGCCGAATCGGACGACAATCGAATATGCGGTCGTGGCGGAATGGCAGACGCACCAGCTTGAGGGGCTGGCGGGAGCAATCTCGTGGAGGTTCGAGTCCTCTCGACCGCACCATATCGATAATGACGAATCCTTGCGGAAGCAAGGATTTTTTTGTTGCGTTCGGAGTTCGGACAACCGCACATTTCGCCGAGCATCCAGTTTCCGTACGCATGTCCGGCATATCTTATAGAAGCTTCACGACTATATGATCGAGAGGATGCCATTGGAATGGACGAAATGTACCACTTGTGCAAGAAGCACGTGAATCGCCGTGTGCGCCTGCAGACGCGTTGCGGCGTATACGAGGGCACCATCGTGGACGTGGACAGCAACAATGTGTATTTGCGGACGTCGGGAGGCCTCCGGCTGTCGGCATGGTTCCCAGGCGGAGGTTACGGCTACGGCGGCTACGGCTTCGACGTGCTGGCGCTTTCGTTGTTCACGCTGCTGGCGATATTCCTGATCTAAACTCCCGCAAGTCATTCGAATATTACGACTATTCGCTTGAAGCTTTACATTTCGCCGTCTAACGACTATACTTCTGAATAGTGTTCGAAGTCGTTAACACTATGCGGTCGTGGCGGAATGGCAGACGCACCAGCTTGAGGGGCTGGCGGTAGCAATACCGTGGAGGTTCGAGTCCTCTCGACCGCACCATATTCGATCATAACGGAACCTTTGCTGAGCAAAGGTTCTTTTTTTATTTCTATCCGACGCGTTCGAATCGCTGCTGCCGCTTTCTTCATGAGCTTCCCGATCGGCGATGTTGACGGACGTCTCGAGCGGGTCGAAGACGTCCGTGCTGTCGCCGCTGTAGCCGATCTAAGGCAGCTTAATCGATTTATTGAACAGCGGATATAACCATTTGACGCCTTGAGGCGTCAGCGTGTCGGCGATCAGATGCGAGGCGTAGCCCGCGACGGAGACGAGCATGACGCCATCGATGCCCGATTCGGATTCTAGCGCGTAACCGATCCAGCCCCAGGCCGCGATCGCCCAGATCGTGTGCGTCATTCCCCGGTGGGCCAGCCACGGAACCCAGGCGATGTAGGCTCCGAGTCCGATCAACCACGCGTGCCCGGCTTTCCAGCCGAAATAGAGCGCGGCGGCTCCGATCGCGCTGACCAACGCGTTGCGGATGACGCCTACCTTGGAGATGAACCCGAGCAGCGCGAGCGTGGCCGCGATCGCCGCGGCGACCGGATACAGCCGGCCCGAGTCCAAGTACACGTAACCTAGCACGGCCAGAGCGGCCACGCCCGTCCAGATGCCCGATTCCCGGATGCGCCTCGACAGCTTGCCGAGTTTGGCGGTCAGCATGCTCGAGCCGTCCAAATCCGCGCTGAGCGCCGAGAAGACCGCGACGGTCGCGTAATAGGCGGCGGATTCGAGATCGACCGGATAATACGCGCAGGCGGCGGCGCCGATAACGCCTCCGATGATCGCGTGCGTAGAACCTTTCATAATGCAACCTCCGTTTGACTGACAGGATGATAGAAACAGATAAATCCCACTTTATCATTCTCCGGCCCGTTCCGCATGTTCTATTGGTACCTATTAAGAAGGACGCGGGTTCCGAAAAAAACGGATGCTTCCTTCCGAAAAAACCGAATTCCCGGAATGTTCAAACTCTGATAAAGTGAAGGTAGCTTGCTTACTTTTTCGCTAAATCTCGACAACTCCCTTCAGGCCCAGACCGGAGGGAGTTTTCCCGATTCGGAGGGCGCTTCCATGTTCTACTCGCTCAGAACCCGATTATCCGCCACGTTCATCGCTCTTCTGATCGTTCCGTTCATGACGATGGTCGTCATCCTGACGCAAGTGTCCAACTCCGTGATCGGCACCTCCATCGAGGAATCGACGACGCAGACGATGGACCAGTTCGCTTCGTTCGTGAATACGCTGGCGACTCAGGTCGAGGACGTGGCCAACCAGGTGCTCAGCAACGAGGTGACCCAGCAGTGGATCGCCGCCCAGTTGGACAAAAACCTCCCCCAAGCCGAGAAAATCGCCAGGGACACGGAGCTGCGCAAATTCCTGACTTCCATCGCGATCAACCATTCCACGATCTCTTCCATTACTCTATTCAACAAGAACGGAACCGCGGTCGGAATTTACAACTTCCACGATCCCGCGTTTCTGGAAAGCTCCTGGTACGAGAACTTCATGCGGTCCGATATCCGCTGGGTTCCGTCGCATCTCGATCCGTATCAGCCGGGGTACTTGCAGGAGTTTCCGATGAACAGCCTGTTGTACGATCTCGTGCAGTTAAGTTCCTTCCGCAAAATCGGCGTGCTGAAGCTGAACTTCCGGACTTCCCAAATCCAAGCATCGCTGGACCGGATCAAATTCGGGGAAACCGGACGCCTGTATTTGCTGGACGGGCAAGGGAAGCCGGTGCTGGAACAGCGAATCGATGAAGGGATGTCGGGCTTCCTGGACCGGATGCAAGTTATCCGCGAAGACAAGCATACCGGAGGCAAGCTGACCGTCGAACAGAACGGCGAGAATCACCGCGTGCTCTACCGCAAAATCAAACGAGCCGACTGGATTCTCATCGGGGAAGTGCCCGAAGCCGAGCTGTTCGAGAAAATGAAACGCGTTCAGCAGACGATGACGGTCGTGGCGGCGCTGTTGCTCCTCGTCACGATGGGCGCGGCGTTCTGGCTGTCGTCCGGAATCGCGAGGCCGCTCACCCGGCTCGCGAGCTCGATGCGGCTCGTCGAACGAGGCGAATTCGGCCGGGAAACCGACGACGCCTTGACGCGAATGCCGCTTCCCCGCAACGAGGTCGGCTACGTGGTCAAAGTGTTCCGCAACATGGTAGAGCGCCTGCGCTTCTTGATCGAGACCGAATTCCGGGCGAACATGCGGCGCAAGGACGCGGAATACAAAGCTTTGCTCATGCAGATCAATCCGCATTTTCTCTACAACACGCTGGAAGCGATAGGCAGCCTGTCGGCTCAAAAACGGAGCGACGAAGTCGTCGACGTTACCGAACGGCTCGGGCAGATGCTGCGGTATTCCTTGCGCGCCGACAGCGACTTGACGAAGCTTCGGGAAGAAATCCAGTACATTCGGGATTACGTCTCGATCATGAAGGTTCGCTTCGGGGAACGTTTACGGGTAGAAATCCGGGAAGGACCGGAGCTCGGGAACGCAGAGGTCATCAAGTTCATCCTGCAGCCGCTGGTCGAGAACGCCATCAAGTTCGGGCTTGAAAATCCGGCCGGAGCGATCGTGACGCTCGAAACGCGAAAAGCCGGCGACCGCTTGGAAATCGAAATCGCCGACAACGGACCCGGCATGCCGCTGGCGACGATCGAGGAACTGAAACGGGAAATGTCCCGCAGCGAGATGACCGACGTGCTGGGCGCGCAAGGCCGCCGGATCGGCCTTCGCAACGTGCTCGCCAGATGTTTCCTTCATTACGGCGAAAGCTTCTCCATCCTACTGGAATCCGCTCCGGACGAAGGAACCTGCATTAAGATCCGTTTGCCGCTGAAGGAGGAATAAACGATGTACAGGGTGTTGTTGGTAGACGACGAATATGAAGTGCGAAGCGGCTTGAAAATCAAAATCGATTGGGAATCGCTCGGATTCTCCGTCGCGGGAGAAGCGGGAGACGGCAGGGAGGCGCTCGCTCTCCTGGAACGGGAGCCGTTCGATCTGATCGTGACGGATATCCGCATGCCGATCATGAGCGGATTGGAATTATTGAAGCAATGCGCGGAGAACCGCCCGGACGTCCGGTTCGTCGTGCTTTCGGGCCACGACGACTTCCACTACGTGAAAGCCGCGATGCAGCACGGCGCCCGGGATTACCTCCTGAAGCCCGTGGTGAGAAGCGAATTGATCCACTTGCTGGGCAAGCTGCGCGATGAGCTGGACCGGAAGAGGACGACGGAATCGAGCCGGCTTCGGTTGCAGCACCAGTTGCTGCTCAGCCGTTCCGCGCTGCAGGACCAACTGATGCTCGAGTGGGTGTCCAACGAGGAAGAAGGCCGCGAGGATTCTCTCCTCGAGGAAGCGCGTCGGCTAGGCATGGACGGGGTATTCGCCGAAGGCCGTCGCTTGCGCTTCGTCTGCTCGGAGTATCGGATTCCGGAAGGAAGGCTGGGAGAGCGGGCGGACGGGAACGGCTTGTTCCGGCTCGCCTTCGAGCTTGTGTGCCGGGAAACCGCGGCGGAAGCGGCATGGTCGCCGCAGGTGTTTCCTTTCCGTCACCGAGGCTATCCGCAGATGATGTTTTTCCTGATCGCTTCCTCTTCCGCCGATCCGGAGAAGGATACGCTCGCGGACGCGTTGTGCCTCAGGCTGCAAAGCAATATCCGGCACTTCCTGAAGGCGGAAGGGGTGTTCGGCATCGGAGTTTGCGTAGGCGGAGTTCGCGACATCCGAAAAAGCTTCCTCTCGTCCCTGCTCGCCTGGAGCCGGAGCCAGTCCGGCGTCTCCTCCCAGATCGTGAGGCCGGACGATGCCGCGGACGCGCTCATGAAACTGTTCCCGGAAATCGAGAAACGGATGACGCTCGCGGTGGAGAACGGGGACTTGGCCGGCTTCGAGAGCATGGCGGAAGCCGTCGTCCAGTCGGGACGAAACCAGGTGCAAGCGGTGGCCGCATTCATCCTTCGGGTCGTCCTGCTGCTCGACCATCTCGCCGGCAAGCACCATCTCGCCGTTCCCGACACCCGGCAATGGATGTTTCCGGACGAAATCTGGAGGCGCCGGACGGAAGCGTCGGCGATTCCTTACTTGTCGGGGATCGCGGCGCAGGTCGCCGAAGGCATCAAGAGCTCGCGCGTCTCCGGCGGCATCGAAGCCGTCGAAGCGATTCGGAAGCATATCGACGGCAGTTATATGAACGAACTGAGCTTAACGATGCTCGCGGAACGTTTCCATATCAACGCGACCTACCTGTCGGAGCTGTTCAAGAAGCAGACGGGAACGACGTTCGTCGACTACGTCGCGCAGGTGCGCATCGGCAAAGCGGCGGAGCTTCTGCGCGACCCGCAGCTGCGGCTGTCCGATATCGCCGAGCTGGTCGGCTTCGCGAACGCCAGCTACTTGAGCAGCGTGTTCAAGAAACATTACGGGATCAGCCCCAACGAATTCCGCGCGCAAGCCTCGTCTTTCCGGTCCTGAATATTTTATATGCCAACATCCAAAGCGATTGCATTCAAGAGCGGCCGATCGGGTGCTAGCCTGAAGGAGCACGTCAATCAGCCGAAAAGGTGAGGGGTTCTATGAAAAAGGGTTTGTTGCTTGCGCTCTCCGTCATTCTAGCATTGGGCATGGCTGCTTGTTCTTCGAATTCGGGTTCGAACGAGAGCTCGGCTTCGGGCGTCGCCGAAGCTTCCGGCGGGGAATCCGCCGCCGCGGAAGGAGAATCCGTGACGCTTTCGTTCTGGCGGCACGATTACGCTCCCGAAGCCGAAGCGTTCAAGAAGCTGATCGCTTCCTTCGAGGAGAAGCATCCGAACATCAAGATCGACTTCCAGATGATCCCGAACGACCAGTACGAGACGAAAATCCGCACGGCGCTGGCGGGCGGGAATCCGCCGGACATCATGGCGCTGGACGCGCCGACGCTGGCTTCGTACGCGAACCAGGAAGCGATCATTCCGCTGGACGATTACTTCGCGAAGGACGGCAACAAGGACGACCTGCTGAAGCCGGTTATCGAGGGCTTGACCTTCAACGGCAAAATGTACGCCGCGCCGAACAACGAAGGCACGATCGTCATGTTCTACAACAAGAAGATGTTCGAGGAGAAGGGCATTCCGCTTCCTTCCAAAAACGTCGACGAAGCTTGGACGTGGGAGCAGGTGCTGGACGCCGCCCGCAAGCTGAACGATCCCGCCCAAGGCGTCTACGGCTGGAACCCGACGCCGTGGGGCTTCGCCGGACACGAAGGCGCTCCTTATTCCGAAATGGCGTTCCTGTGGCAGGCCGGCGCCGAAATTCTCAGCCCGGACGGCACGACGTCGAAAGGGTACCTGGATTCCCCGGAATCGAAAAAAGCGATGGCTTTCTGGCGGTCCCTTTTCAATACCGAGAAGGTGTCTCCGAAAGAGCTGCCGCAGGACGCGTTCTGGAACGGCAAAGTCGCCATTCACGTGGACGGTCCGTTCGCCTTCTCCTACCAGGAGCAGAATTTCCCGGACTTTAAGCTCGGCGAGTCCTACGACGTAGCGCCGCTCTGGAAAGACCAAAGAATGATCGGAACGACCGGAAGCTGGGGCATGGCGATCACGTCGAAATCCGAGCATCCGGACGAAGCTTGGGCATTCGTGAACTGGGTGACCGGAGTCGAAGGCTCCAAAGTGTGGTACGAGGAAACGAAAAACCTTCCGGCGCGCCAATCCACGTTCGACGCGTTCGCCGAATTGAATGAGTACCCGATGAACATTTACGCCGAACAGCTCTCCAAATACGGGCATCCGCGTCCGGTTACGCCGGCTTACCCGGCGATCAGCGAAGCGATTCGGCTTCTGTTCGAGGACGTCGGCTTGGGCGACGCGAATATCGACGAGTCGCTCGCCAAAGCGGTCAAAAAAATCGAAGACGGACTCGCGCTTCAGAAGAAATAGGAGATCATCATACCGACCAGGGCAGGGAGTAGGGAAGGCTGCAAACCTTACTCCCTTTCCCGTTTCGCCGGACGCTAAGGAAATGGTGCAAGGAGGGATTTTCCGTGAGAAAACCAAGCTTCGCTTCGTACGACAAACAGGAATCGCGGGCTGCCTATCTGTTCATTCTGCCCGCGTTTATCCTGCTGGCCGTTTTTATCTTCTATCCGATGTTTCGCGCGCTATTGATCAGCTTCGAGAATTACAATCTCATCTCGAGCCGGTCTTCCTTCGCGGGCTTCGACAATTACGCCAAGCTGTTTACGGACGGGGAGTTCGGCGGCAGCCTGTGGCATTCGTTCTACTTCACGCTCGTCGTCCTGCCTGTTCAGACCGCGATTTCGCTAGGCTTGGCTTTGCTCGTCCAAAGAAAGTTCAGGGGAGTCGGTTTTTTTCGGACCGTCTATTTCGTACCCGTCGTCGTGTCCTTCGCGATCGCGTCGACGATCTTTCGCCTTATGTACAACAAGGATTACGGCATGCTGAACGTCATCCTGAAAGGGCTTGGATTCTCCGGGGTCGACTTCCTTTCGAATCCCGATATTTCGATGCTGGGCATTATCGTTCTGTGCATCTGGCGCGCGATGGGCTTTGTCATGGTCATTTTCCTGGCCGGCCTGAACAACATTCCCGACGCCCTCTACGAGGCAGCCCAGGTGGACGGGGCGAGTCCCGCGCAACGCTTTTTCCTAATCACGCTGCCTCTCTTGAAGCGCACGATGGCTTTCGTGGTCATTATCACGACGATGGACGCGCTCAAGATTTTCATTCCGATTTACATTACGACGAGCGGAGGTCCGGCGGGCTCGACGAGCACCGTCGTCCATTTTATCTACGAGACGGCTTTCAAGCAGATGAACATGGGGTATGCGGCTGCCGCCGCATTCTTGTTCTTCTTCCTCGTCCTGATGATCTCCGTCGTGCAATTGAGGATTTTCCGTACGGACGTCGAGTACTAACCGCATAACTTTAAGAAGCAAGGAGGGTGTTTCCGATGAACCGGACAATGCCGCTGATCGCCATCGTTCGTTGGGCGGTCTTGATCGCCGTCGCCATCGTCGCTTTGTTTCCGATTTACTGGATGACGATGAGCTCGTTTCGAACGCACGAAGAAATTTTCAAATACACGACTTTGAGCAAGGAATTGTTCCTGCCCGTCAATTGGACGCTGCAAAACTACAAGGAAATTTTTCTCGATCCTAGTAAGCCGTTCGGAAGATATATGCTCAACACGCTGTTCGTGGCCGTTTTGGTTACCTCGTTCGGGCTGATCTGCAACGCTCTGGCTGCTTTCGCTTTCGCGAAGCTGAGATTTCCGTTCAAAAAAGCGCTGCTTATGCTGTTCATGTCTTCTCTGGTCATTCCTTACGAGGTCATCATGATTCCGCAATATTTGCTCATGCGGGATTTGGATTGGATCAACTCCTTCCTGGCGCTTATCGTTCCGCAGATCGTCTGGGTATTCGGCATCTTCATGCTCGTGCAGTTTTTCTCCGACATTCCCCGGGACATTCTGGACGCGGCGAGAATGGACGGAGCGGGGTGGCTGCGCATATTCGGCATAATCGTGCTGCCGACCGCGGTGCCGGCGATCATCACGCTCGGAATCATGACGTTCCTAAACCAATGGGATTCTTTCCTGTGGCCGCTGGTCGTCATTAACGAGGAGAAGAAGCAAGTCATCCAAGTGGCGATCTCCTCGTTCCAGTCCCTTCGCAACATTTCGTGGGGCAAAATCATGGCGGCGACGACGATCAGCTCGGTGCCGGTACTGGTCGTGTTCCTGTTCTTGCAACGCTATTACGTACAGGGCATCACGATGTCCGGAGTGAAAGGGTGAGGCTTATGCTTCCAGACTGGTTAAACGAGTGGTTCAGCCTTCGCCGGTTTCAAGACGGGGCGTGGCGCGACTTGAGCATCGACCGAGCCTGGTACGACGAGAACGGGGCCAGATGGACGGCCGACGCGGGGGACTTCGAAGCGGAGGTGAAGCTCGACTGGGAGCGTCGGGCGGCGAGCGGCGAAAAAGTCGCGGCTTTGGAGTTGACGGTGATTCCCAAGAGGCCCGACTGTTCGTTCTCCGGAATTCTATTGCACATGCAGAACGACTCGTCCCTCCGCTGCGCATGGAAGCCGCACCTGGCGCCGCTCAAGGAGATGGCGATCGGAGACAAGCTGTTCCGGTCGCCGGCCATCGTCTTCGAGAACGATCGAACGATGGCCGCGCTCGTTCCGGATTTGGATTCGGTGCAAGGGCGCGTCGTGCCTCACGTCATGGACTACTCGCTGCCGGACCGCACCCTCATGTACGGCCTGTGCGACTATGAGGAAACCGGTCACGTGTACCATCGGTTGACGCCGACTTCCCGCGTGCTGCCGGAGCCGATCGGATTCCGGTTCTACCTGGTCGAGTGGGAGAAAGAAGAGGGCCGGAGGCCGAAGGATTTCCGGAAAGTCGAACGCTTCCTGTGGAACCGATTCGGAGAGCGCGCCATGCGGGCGGAGGAGGCGGGAGCGGGCGACGGCGGCGAAATCGGCGTCAGCGGGTTCCTGGCCGGGCTCGAGCCGTACGCCGATTACGCCTATGAATGGGCGTTGGACCGCTGGAAGGACGTGACTTGGCAGCAGTTCGTTACGTTCGAAGGAGACGAGGTCGGGGGCGTCGTGTTCCTCGTTCGCGCGGCGCAGAAGCCGGGCTTCGGCCGGGAGGTCGAATGGCGCGAGCCGAAAAGCCTCTGGAACCAGGCGTGGTTCTGCGGGATGCGGACCGCTTACGGCTACGGCCGGCGGGGGCTCGAGACGGGTCGCGCCGATTGGGTCCGGAAGGCGGAGCTGGCGCTTAACTTCGCGTTGTCCGCACCTCAAATCGACGGGTTGTTCCCGGGCTATTATCAAGCCGGAAAGAGCGGCCGATGGGAAGAAGGGGGCTGGGTCATGTCCGGTCCCCGGCGGCCGGCCGGGCACGAGGAGTACGTTCACTTGCTGGATTCTTCCTGGACGTGCCTGTGGCTGCTGAAGTGGCATCGGGATATTCGGGCGGACGAAAGAATCGTTCCTTACGTGTCGAAATACGCAAACCGGCTGCTGACTCTGCAACGGGAGGACGGCTCGTTCCCCGCCTGGGTGAGGATGCAAGGGGGAAGCGTCTCGCCTTACCTGTTAGAGAGCCCGGAAACGTCGGCCCACGTCATGCTGCTCTGTTCGTTATCCCGCGTGCTCGAGGAGAGAGGCGAACCGGAAGCGAGGCTCGTTGCCGCCGCCCGCGAAGCGGCCCGTTTCGTTACGGAACGGATTGTGCCGGAAGGCCGCTGGGAAGATTTCGAAACGTACTGGTCTTGCTCCAGGCAATGGGACGGTAAGCAGTACGCCGAGCCGGACGCCCGCAGCGGGCTATATAACCAGTGCAACTTCGGCATGTATTGGACGGCGGAAGCGCTGAAAGATTTGTATTCGCTGACGGGAGAGCGGGAATGGCTGGATTACGGGGAACAAGTGCTGGCCGAAGCTTCGCTCTATCAGCAGATTTGGCAGCCCTCTTATATTCCGGTGCCCACGATCGGCGGCTTCGGCGTCATGACGAGCGACGACGAATGGAACGACGCGAGGCAAAGCTTGTTCGCGTTAACCTACTGGGATTATTACCGGCTGACGGGGAACGAAAGCTATCGCGCTCGGGCGATTTGGGCGATGAAGTCCTCCTTCTATATGATGTATTGTCCGGAGAATCCGGCGGTCAAGGAAATGTACGAACGCGTGCATCCGCACTTCGACGAGCGCGACTACGGCTTCCACATGGAGAACTTCAACCATCATGACGGAACGCCCGTCGACGGGCTCGGGGAGTTCACGATTTTCGATTGGGGCTGCGGGGCGGCTGCCGCATCGCTTGCCGAATTCAAGCAGAGAGTCTCGGTTATCGGCGCGACCGTTGCCGGAGAAGCCAAGTAACGATAAAGATATGACCAGATTGGCCAGCGAGAACAACCCCGGATGCGAGGGCATGCCGGGGTTTTTTCGTATTTTCCGAGGAGAGTGAACGGGATGATTCCCCGCCGATCTCGTCGGGCTTTTTTTGTTGTCCGAAAAGTCGGTTTTATCTACCTATTGTGTCCTTTTAACGGACTGACACCGCTTTCCGGGGCGTGGTAACTTGGAAGAGTCAGGAAATCGCTTATCGCATACGCGATAAATAGAGCGAGGGGAGCGGAACGGACAAGTGAGAATCATGAATCCGGTTAGCATCGCGAGAACGACGATCGAGGATCGATTCTGGGAGCCGCGGCAGCGGCTCGTACGCGACGTGGTCGTGCCGTATCAATGGGAGGCGCTCAACGATCTCGTCGAGGGGGCGGAGCCGAGCGGCACGATCGCCAACTTCCGCGCGGCAGCGGAAGGCAAGCAAGGCGGTCATCACGGCTTCGTATTCCAGGATAGCGATCTGGCCAAATGGCTGGAGACGGTCGGGTTCGTCTTGCAGCAGAAGCGCGACGACGCGCTCGAGAAGCTGGCCGACGATGCGATCGAATTGATCGGCCGCGCCCAGTCGGAAGACGGCTATATCGGAACGTACTACCAGCTTCAGAAGCCGGGCGAGCAATGGTCGAACGTCCGCGACGACCACGAGATGTACAACGCCGGTCATCTGATGGAAGCGGCGGTCGCCTACTACGAAGCGACGGGCAAGCCGCGCGTGCTCGAAATCCTGTGCAAATTCGCGGACCATATCGCGGAGACGTTCGGTCCGCGCGAAGGGCAGCTGCCCGGCTATTGCGGCCACCCCGAGATCGAGCTCGCCCTCGTTAAGCTGTACCGGGCAACCGGCAACGCCTCCTACTTGGAGACGGCCCAGTTCTTCGTCGAGGAACGCGGCCAAGATCCGAAGTATTTCGACGTGGAGCTGAAGGCGCGTCAGGATGCGGGGAAGCAAGAGCGCGTCGAACGGCGGGCGATGGCGTACTTCCAATCGCAGGCGCCGATCCGGGAGCAAGCTTCCGCCGAAGGACACTCGGTCCGGGCGGCGTACTTGTTCGCCGGCGCCACGGATATCGCGGACGAATACGAGGACGCTTCTTTGTATGAAGCGATCCGGAAATTATGGGATAACGTCGTCGAGCGCAGAATGTACGTCACGGGCGGCATCGGCTCTTCCGACTACTACGAAGCGTTCTCGTTCGACTACGACTTGCCGAACGAACGCGCCTACGCCGAGACGTGCGCCGCGATCGCGCTTCTCAATTGGGGGCACCGCCTGCTGCAGATCGAAGGAGATTCGCGGTACGCCGACGTCATGGAGCGGATTCTGTACAACGGATTGCTCAGCGGCATCTCCTTGGACGGCCGAAGCTACTTCTACGTCAATCCGCTCGAGGTATGGCCGGTTATCAGCGGCAAGCGGGACGACATTCCGGGCGCGAAGACGCGTCGCCAGCCTTGGTTCGGCTGCGCGTGCTGCCCGCCGAACATCGCCCGGTTGATCGCCTCTCTGGGAAATTACATCTACTCTACTAACGAAGAGGAAATATACGTTCATCTCTATATAGGAAGCCGATTGGATCATGCGATCCAAGGCGAAGCCGTCGTTCTCCGTCAACGGACGGACTATCCGTGGACGGGCGCGGTCGAGCTGACGGTCGAGCAAGCGCCTGCCGCCGAGTTCACGCTCGCATTGCGCCTGCCGGCATGGTCGCGCGATACGGTCGTTCGCGTGAACGGAGAGCGAATCCCGACGGCCGGGGTTGACGGGAAGGGATATGCCAGAATAAGACGAATATGGAAGGAAGGAGATCGCGTGGACATCGAGATGGACATGTCCGCGACGCTCGTCCGCTCCCACCCGGAAGTGCGGGAAGCGAACGGCAAAGTCGCCGTACAGCGCGGCCCGATCGTCTATTGCATGGAAGAAGCGGACAACGGCGCGAATCTCCGAGACGTTCAGCTGTCTTCCGACGCGACGTTCGCGGGCGAGTTCGTGCCCGAGTTGCTCGGCGGCGTCTACGTGCTCCGATCGGACGACGCGTGGAGAACCGATCCGTCGGGCGTCGGTACCGCTCTATATACGACGGCGCGCTATGCGAAGCGTCCGGCGTCCGTGCGGCTAATCCCATACTATTCGTGGGCGAACCGCGAAGAGGGCGAGATGTCGGTGTGGATTCGGGAGAGAGACGTCTAATTCGCGTTCGGCTTGACGGGAGAGGGGATCGGACGACCGATGGGGGCAAAGTGGAGGCCGACTTGGAAAATTCGCACCATACGGGGTAAATTCCTGTTGCTCACCGTGCTGCTAACGGTCGTGCCGATGTGCGCGCTGACGTTCACCTTCTACCGGATCGCCGTCCATTCTCTCGTCAACAAGGCGGAAGAGCATGCGATGCAATCGAGACAGATGAGCGAGAATTTCCTGAATAGCACGATATCCGATCTAAGCGATCTGACGAACGCGATTCTAGGCAATCCGGACGTTCAGGCGATACTGCAGCTGCGCGCGGCGGACGATTACGAGTTTCTGCGCAACGCCGAGCGGCTCAACAAGATCATCCGCGCGCAGACGCAGACGAAGCCTTACATTATATCGACGCTCGTATTCGCGCCGAAGGGCGGAGATAATCAGTCTTTCTATCAAGGGAACGATTCGATCCGCTTCGGCGGCCTCCCCACGCTACAGGAGGCCTACAGCTATTACGACCAGTTGCGTCGGGACAATCGCATCATGTGGCATGACGGCGCGCCGTTCCACGCGATGAACGGCGTATACGCGGACGACGACCATCTGTACGTCGGCAAGCTGCTCCGGCGAACGGAAGGCAATTACGAGGATCTCGGGTTCCTCATGCTGGAGATCGAGAAGTCCAGCTTCTTCGAAGGGATATCGATTCTGAAGCCGAACGACAAATCCCAATTCTGGATCGTCGACAGCGCGGGCAATCCGATCTACCGCATGCCGGAGGAAGCCGAGCCCGATTCGCGGGCGCTGCGCCAGGTGGCCGACGCGGCGGCAGGCCGTCCCATGCAGGAGAAGCAGTGGCTGCAATGGAACGGACGGCAGACCATGATCTCCTACGCGCCGCTCGATACAAACAAATGGACGTTGCTGCACAGGGTGGACACGGCTACTTTGTTCGAGGACGCCAATCAAATCGGAAGATGGACGATCGAGATTTTCCTCGCGGTGCTCGTGATCGGGTGGATCATCGCGTATCGCATGAGCGATACGATCAGAAGACCGCTTCGCAAGCTAAGAAGTCTAATGGGGGCGAACGCCAATCTGTCCGTCCCGCAAGAGACGTTCAACGCCGCGGACGAGGTCGGACAGATCGGCGATCGGTTCGTGCGGATGCTCCGGGAGAACCACGAGCTGAACGAACGCATATACGAAGCGCTGCTATCCCGGAAGGAAGCCGAATTCCGCGCGTTGCAGGCGCAGATCAATCCCCATTTTCTGTACAATACGTTGGAATCGCTGAACGGGCTGGCCCTGATGAACAAGCAGGACGAGATGTCGGAAGTAATCGGCGCGCTCGGGAAGTTCTTCCGAATCGCGTTAAGCCAGGGCAGCGAAGAGATCAAAGTATCGGACGAGGCGGAGCACGTCGGCGCGTACGTTCGCGTGCAGCAGTTCCGGTTCAAGGATCGGTTCGATTGGATCGCGGAGATCGACGAGGACGTTCTCGCCTGTTACGTCCCGAAGCTGATCCTGCAGCCGATCGTGGAGAATGCGATCTACCATGGGCTCAAGGGGCGCAAGGAAGTCGCTTATCTCATGCTCTCCGGCACGCGTGAAGACGGAAGGCTTCGGATGATGATCAGCGACGACGGCAACGGAATAACCGAGGAGAGACTTGCGGAAATACGGGGCGTTCTGAGCGGAGACGAGGCCGCCAGCGGCAAGGCGATCGGGTTCGGTCTCCGCAACGTGCACGAGCGGCTCCGGCATTACGGTCCGGAGTTCGGCGTCCAGATCGCGAGCGAATACGGCAAGTATACGACCGTCACGCTGCTGGTGCCGATCCATAACGAGCAATCCGATGGGGGGAAGTTCCGTGCGCCGATTGTTGATCGTGGATGACGAGTACCATATTCGCGAAGGGCTGAAGCAGCTCGTCCTGCAGACGGAATTGGACATCGCCGTCGCGGGAACGGCGGAAGACGGGGAAACCGCGCTTCTCGCCTACGATGAGCATCGCCCGGATATCGTCCTGCTGGACATCAACTTGCCCGACATAAGCGGGTTGGAAGTCGCCCGCCGCATTCGGGAGAAGGACGAAGAGACGCAACTGTTATTCCTGACCGGCTACGATTCCATGGCGTTCATCCGCGAGGCGATATCGCTGGAAGCCGTCGATTATATGTTGAAGCCCATTACGAGGGAGGAACTCGTCGCCGGCTTGCTTCGCGCCGAGGATCGGATGAGAAGGCGCGAACGGTTCGCGCATAGCAACGACGTCAGGCGGAACCAAGAGCTTCATCTGACGCAGGAATACGCGCTGCTCGATCTGCTGCTGCAACGCAGACCTTGGGGGGACGCATGCGAGGCGTTGCGCGCCGCCCGCGCGCCGCTGGCCGACGCGCAGCCGCCGTATGCGTTGATCTGCTGCGAGATGGACGCGATGCCGGCGAGGCTGAGCCGCGTCGAGGATCGGCAGCTGTTCGGCGTCGCTTACGCCAAGCTTGTCATGGAGGCGGCGCAAATGGCCGCTCCGGCATACGGCGCGGCAACTGCGCCCGATCGCGTGCTGATCGTCCTGTCTTCGGTAGGCAGAGGGACGGTGCTGGAAGTCGCCAAGAACGTACGGGCCGCGGTGAACCGCTACATGGACGTCTCGACGACGATCGGCGCGAGCCGCTCCGTCTCCGAGTTGAGAGAGCTGCCCGCGGCTTACCGCGAAGCGTTGCATGCGGCCGAGCATCGGGGCTGGGTGGGCGAGGGGCATATTATCCCTTATGAAAGCGTGCAAGCCGTCGAGACGACGAATCGGGCGCTGCTGGACAAGGAACTCGCGTTGCTGGCGGAGATCAGGGCGGGCAACGACGGGGCGGTACGGGCGATCCTGCAAGAATGGTCGGAGCAATATAACGGCATGCCCGCCCGCCAAGTCAGGCTGATGGCGACGCAGCTCGTCCTGTACGTCATGCGCGTCGTGCAGAATAACCCGTCGGTCGGACGGCATGGCCAAGGCCATCCGTGCCACGATCCGTTATTGGAAATGTCGCAGCTGGCAACCGGCAACGAGATCGTCCGGTTTCTCGTCGAGTACTTCGTGCAGGTAGGCAAGTGGATCCGCGAATCGCGGGAGTCGGCCGTGCCGAAAATGTTCGAGGACGCGAGACTATGGATTCGCGAGCATTTGCACGAAGACGCCAGCCTGAACGGGCTCGCGGATTATTTGCATTTAAGCCCGAAGTACGTAAGCTCGCGCTTCAAGCAGGTGACGGGAGAGAGCTTCGCGGACTTCCTGGCGCGCATCCGGTTCGAACGCGCCCGGGAGCTGCTGCTGGATCCCGAACAGAAAGTATCGGACATCGCCGAAGCGGTCGGCTACGGGGACGCGAATTACTTCAGCATCGCCTTCAAAAAGAATATGGGACTGACGCCGTCCGAATTTCGCAAACGATATCTGTAAAGATATCGTTTGTTCGTTATCGCCGCAAACGATCGAACCAAAACAAAGAAGACAGGGAGTAACCTTATAGTTCGGGCCATCGATCGCATGAATAATAGAGTCAGAACCATTAATCCGTATCGAGAGGGGATCATTCTATGCCGAGTAAACGCAAACCGAGGTGGTTGTCGCTGATGCTCGCGGCGGTGCTCGTCACCTTGGCCGCCTGCAGCAACAACAACGATATAGAACCGTCGGCCAGCAGCAACGCGCCGTCATCCGATTCCGCCAGTCCGAGCGAGTCGGCTTCCAGCGAAGCGCCGAAGGAAGTCGTCAAGCTGAAGTTCATGTACTGGGGCAGCACGGACGAGAAGAAAGCGATGGACAACATGATCGAGGCGTTCAACGATTCTCACCCTTACATCCAAGTGACGGGCGAGCACGTTCCGGGCGACTACAATACGAAGATGAACACGCTGATGGCGGCGAACGAGCTGCCCGACGTCGCTTATCTCGGCGACGGATTGACGAACCAATGGGGCAGCGAAGGCAAGCTTCTCGATCTGAGTCAATATTACGACCAGATTCCCGCGCTGCAGAACAAGCTGAAAGCTTCGTACTTGTACACGGAGCCAGGCAAGGCGGTTGCCAACTACACCGCGCTCGAAGTCATGGTTCTCTACTATAACAAGGATCTGTTCGAAGAGGCGGGCGTTCCGCTGCCGCCATCCGATCCGACCAAGGCGTGGACGTGGGACGAATTCGTCGAGACGGCGAAGAAGCTCACGACCGACAAGAACGGCAAGCATCCGGGCGACGCCGGCTTCGACGAGAAGAACATCGACACGTACGGCTTCTCCTTCGGTACCGACCGCGGCACGTACGGGCCGCTCCTCGAGAGCAACGGGGCGGGCATTCTGGACGAATCCGGCATGAACTACGCGCTCAATAAGCCGGAAGCCGTCGAAGTGTTCCAGAAGCTGCAGGATCTGATCTACGTGCATCACGTATCGCCGAACTTGATCCAGCAGCAGAACATGCCCGACAACCACGTGCGCCTGCAGACGCGCAAAGTCGCGATGGTGCTCGACGGAACATGGGCGCTGCTCGACCTAACGAACAACAAACAGCTCAACTACGGCGTCGGCGTCCTGCCGAAGCTGAAGGAGCCGAAGACGGTCATTCTCGCCGGCACGACGGTCGTGTTCAATACGACGAAGCATCCGACCGAGGCGCTTGAATTCTACCTGTACCATAACAATCCGGAACAAGTAGACCTGTACCGGACGGGACTGTGGATGCCGACGGAGGATAAGTATTACAACGACGAAGCGGCGATCAAGTCGTGGACGGACAACGAGGCGCATCCGCCGGAGTTCCGCCAAGCCGGCATCGAGTATACGAAGAATTACGCGGTGAAGTCGCCTTCGACGAAAGTCAAGAACTGGCCGGAGATCAACGGCAAGCTCGCGCCGGGACTCGATCTGATCTGGACGAACAAGAAGACCGCGCAGGAAGCGCTCGACGAGCTCGCCGGTCAGATTCAACCGCTCATCAAGGGCGAATATCCGGACGAATAGACATAAGCGGATTCGCGGACGGAGCGGAGCGCCATCGCGGCGATTCCGTTCCGCCCGTAACACGGCCGTAAGGCTTTTCCGGAAGGAGGAGGCGAAGCATGAGACGCAACGCGTCCGGATTGCTCAAGATGGAACGCCGCTGGGGCATGCTGCTGGCGCTTCCGGTAACGCTCGGATTGTTGTTCTTCGCGATCGGCCCGATCATCGCGTCGTTCGCGTTCAGCTTGACCGATTGGAAGATCGGGGGACAATCCTCGTACGTCGGGTTCGACAATTACAAGACGATTCTGACGGAGGATCCGGTATTCACGAAGTCGTTGTACGTGACGGTGTATTACGTGCTGGCGACCGTGCCCGTTGCGATCTGCGCGGCGTTCCTGCTGGCGATGCTGCTCAACCGGAACGTCAAGGGCTTATCGGTGTTCCGCACGATCTTCTTCCTGCCGTCCATCGTTCCGCGCATCGCGAGCACGATGTTATGGCTCTGGCTGTTCAACCCCGACTTCGGGCTTCTCAATTCGATGCTCGAATCGGTCGGCTTGGAAGGCAGCCAATGGATCTACGCGGAAGAAACGGCGATTCCTTCGATCGCGCTCATGAGCGTGTGGGGAGTCGGCAACTACATGATTATTTTCCTGGCGGGCTTGCAATCCGTTCCGGCCCACTTGTACGAAGCGGTCGAGGTCGACGGAGGCGGATCGTGGCGGAAGTTCTACCACGTTACGCTGCCGTCCATGACGCCGACGATCTTCTTCAACATGGTCATGATGCAGATCGGCGCGTTCCAAAGCTTCGATAACGTGTACGTCATGACGCAAGGAGGCCCGAACAACGCGACGTTGCTCTACGTCGTCTACTTGTACCGCGTCGCCTTCACGGAGACGAAGATCGGGTACGCCTCGGCGCTGTCTTGGATCTTGTTCGTCATTATCGTCGCGCTGACGTTGATCACGTTCCGAACCTCCCGCAGATGGGTGTATTACGAAGGAGGGGGGCGCTAATGACGCAGCCGGTCGGCACGACGTTATCGAAACCGCCCCGGATCGCGCGGGGGCGCGGGTTGAAGGAACGCAAGATCGGTACTTACGCGACGCTGTTCGCGCTTAGCTTCTTAATGATTCTCCCGCTCGTCTGGTTGTTGCGAAGCTCGCTCATGGACAACGCGCAAATTTTTATTTTCCCGCCCGAATGGATTCCGGAGCCGTTCCGCTGGAGCAACTATCCGGAAGCGCTGACGGCGGTCCCGTTCTCGAAGTTCTTCCTGAACACGATGACGCTCGAGTTGCTGACGGTCAGCGGCGTGCTCGTCACGACGACGATTACCGCGTATACGTTTGCAAGGCTCAGGTGGCCCGGCAAAAATATCGTGTTCGGCGTGCTGCTCGCCACCGCGATGCTCCCGAGCGCGTCGACGCTCATCCCGATGTTCGTCTTCTGGCGGGAGATGGGGGCGCTCGATTCGTTCATCCCGCTCTTCTTGCCTTCTTGGTTCGGAGCAGGGGTGTATACCGGTCAAGGCGTGTTCGCGATCTTCCTGATGCGGCAATTCTTCATGACCATCCCGCGGGAGCTGGACGAGGCGGCGTACATGGACGGGGCGAACCCGCTCACCGTGCTGTGGCATATCGTGCTGCCGTTGTCGAAGCCCGCGATACTCGTCATTACGATCTTCTCCTTCAACGACGTGTGGAATCAGTTCCTCGAGCCGACGCTTTACCTCAGCTCGGAGGACAAATATACGATGTCGCTCGGCCTCGCTTCGTTCAAAGGGCTGTACAATGCGCAATGGGGATATCTGATGGCGGCTTCGGCGACGATGATCGCGCCGATCATTCTGCTCTTCTTCCTTGCGCAACGGTATTTCATAGAAGGCATAACATTGACGGGCATTAAAGGCTAACAAGGAGGCGGCTCCGATGACGCAGGCAAGAATCTCGCGGCTGCGGAAGGCCGTCGCGGCGGCCGGCCTGGACGCGATGCTCGTGACGCACGGACCGAACCGAAGGTACGTATCCGGGTTCACGGGATCGTCGGGTTACGCGATCGTGACCGGCGAGGACGCGATTCTATTGACGGACTTTCGCTACGAGGCGCAGGCGACGGAGCAGGCGGCGGCCTGCACGGTTAAGCTTCATGGGGTAGATCCGCTCGAGTCGATCGCGGAACACGTTCGCAGGCTCGGAATCGGATCGCTGGGAATAGAAGGCCGGCACGTGAGCGTCGTTCAAGCCGATGCGCTTCGGAAGGCGCTCGTATCGACCGAATGCGTTCCGACGGAAGAAGTCGTGGAACGGTTGCGCAACGTGAAGGACGCGGAAGAAGTGCTAATGCTGCGCGAGGCGGCGCGGATCGCCGACGAGGCGTTCTCCGGCGTGCTCGGCCTCATTCGTCCGGGAGTCGGCGAGAAGCGCATCGCCGCGGAGATGGAATTCCGCATGCGGGAGCTGGGCGCGGATTGCGGGTGGCCGGGCATGATCGTCGCCTCCGGCTATCGCTCGGCGCTCCCTCACGGCGTCGCGAGCGACAAGCTCGTCGGCGACGGCGAATTCGTGACGCTCGATTTCGGAGCGATCGTGAACGGCTACATGTCGGACGTGACCCGCACGGTATTCGTAGGACGGGCCGGCGAACGGCATCGGGACCTCTACGCGGCGGTTCTCGAAGCGAACGAAGCGGCGATTCGCGGTTTGCGGCCGGGCATGAGCGGCAAGCAAGGAGACGCGCTGGGACGGGACGTGATCGAAGCCCGCGGGTTCGGCGAGTATTTCGGTCACGGACTCGGTCACGGGATCGGGCTCGAGATTCACGAGCAGGTCCGTCTGTCGCGAACGAGCGATTCCGTGCTCGAGCCGGGCAACGTGCTGACCGTCGAGCCGGGCGTATACGTGCCTGGCTTCGGCGGCGTACGGATCGAAGACGACGTTCTCATTACGGAGGACGGCGCGGAAGTATTGACTTCAAGCCCCAAGCATCTCATCGAGCTATAAGAGGATGGATGTCTCGGGAAATGTCTACTAGACGGAAGGGGAATGAAGCATGAATCGATTTGCGGGCGTCTACGTGGCGATCGTCACGCCGTTCGGCTCCGATCAGGAGCTCGATATTCCGCGACTGCAAGAGCATGTGGATTGGTTGATTCAAGAAGGAGTCGACGGAATCGTTCCGACCGGTTCTGTCGGCGAGTATGCCTCGCTGAGCCCGGAGGACAGGGCAACCGTCGTCGAAGCGGTCATCGCCGTCGCCGCGGGCCGCGTGCCCGTCGTCGTCGGCACGGCGGCTCCGTCGACGAAGATGGCGGTCCATTGGGCGCGGCATGCCAAGCAGGCTGGCGCGGCGGGAATTATGGCGCTGCCCCCGATCAACTACAAGCCGACCGAAGCGGAAGTGATCGCGCATTACGAAGCGCTGTCGGCAGTCGGTATCCCGATTATCGCTTATAACAATCCGCACGACTATCCGACCGACCTGAAGCCGGAATTGCTGAAGAAGCTGTCGCGGATCGAGAACGTGGTGGCGGTCAAGGAATTCTCGGGAGACATTCGCAGAATTCACGATATTCGGAGACTGACTGATCTCGAGATCATGGTCGGCGTCGACGACTTGGCGATGGAGGGCGGCTTGCTAGGAGCGTCTGGGTGGATCGCCGGGCTGACGAACGTGCTGCCGGCCGCGAGCGTGAGGATGTTCAAGCTCGCGCAGCAAGGCAAGCTGGACGAATCGCTGGCGATCTATCGCAAGCTGATCCCGCTCTTTCACTGGGACGCTAACCCTCGCCTCGTGCAGGCGATCAAATACGGCTTGGAGCTGGCAGGCAGGCCGATGGGCGATGCAAGGGCGCCTCGGTTGCCGCTGACGGAGGAAGAGAAGGCGGACATTCGGCAAGCTTACGATTACGCGACGCAAGAATAGGGCGAGAGGCATACAGACGCATCGGACGGCGGAGGGGGTATACCTTATCGTCGTCCGTTATTGCCGATGCCGGAAAAGGGAGTGTAACCGACATGGAAACGAGAAATTGGATCGGCGGAGAATGGGCGAGACCGTCCGCGGGCTCGCAAGAGGCGCGGAATCCGTCCGACTTGTCCGAGACGATCGGCGTCGTGCATCTCTCGGGGAGAGCCGACGCGCTTCAAGCGGTCGAAGCGGCGAAGCTGGCGCAACCCCGATGGGCGGCGATGACGGGCGCCGCCAGGGGGGAATGCCTGTACCGGATGGCCGGTTTGTTGGAGCTTCATTCCGCCGAGCTTGCCGCGCTCGCGAGCCGCGAGATGGGCAAGCCGATCGCGGAGATGCGGGGAGAAGTGACGCGCGGCGTCAATCTGCTGCGCTATTACGCGGGGGAGGGCGTACGCTCGAACGGTCAGTTGATCCCTTCCGCCATGCCGAACGTGAAGCAATATTCGATGCGCGTGCCGCTCGGCGTCGTCGCGATCGTCACGCCGTGGAACTTCCCGGTCGCCATTCCGATCTGGAAGATCGCTCCGGCGCTCGTCTGCGGCAATGCCGTCGTCTGGAAGCCGGCGGAGAACGGCTGCTTGACCGCGGCCAGAATGGCCGAGATCTTCGCGGGAGCCGGCTTGCCTCCGGGCACGATGAATCTGGTCATCGGTCGGGGAAGCGCGATCGGCTCGGCTCTCTTGGAAGAGGCGCCGATCGACGCGGTCAGCTTCACCGGCTCGACGTCGACCGGCTTGCGCATCGGGGCGGCCAGCGCGGGGCGCAACCTGAAGTACCAGACGGAGATGGGCGGCAAGAACGCCGCGGTCGTATTGCGCGACGCCGATCTCGACTTGGCCGTGGCGGCGGTCGTCAGCGGGGCGTTCCGCTCCGCGGGGCAGAAGTGCACGGCGACGAGCCGGATCATCGTCGAAGCGGCCGTCTACGACGAGTTCGCGGAGCGGATCGCCGCGGCGACGGCCCTGCTGCGGGTGGCGAACGCGATGGATGAGCAAGCCTATCTAGGGCCGGTCGCATCCAAGGAACAGTTCAATACGGTCATGCAATACGTGGAGTTGGCCAAGGCGGAGGCGAGAACCGTAGCGCTGGCGTCGGATCGCGAAGGCGATCATGACGGCTACTATATTCGCCCTCTCGTCGTGGAAGGCGTCGCCGCGGATCACGCGCTCGTGCAGGAGGAAGTGTTCGGTCCGCTCGCTGTACTGCTGCGCGCCGACGATGCGGAAGACGCGATCCGGCTGACGAACGAGACGGTATTCGGACTGAGCGCCTCGGTGTTCACGCGCGACTTGTCCAACGCTTTCCGGTTCCTCGAGGAAGCCGAAGCGGGCATGGTGCGCGTCAATCAAGAGACCGGGGGCGTCGAATATCAAGCGCCGTTCGGCGGCATGAAAGGCTCGAGCTCCCATGCGAGGGAACAAGGGCAGGCGGCGCTCGACTTCTATTCCCATATCAAAACGTGCGCGATTCAATACCGCTGACAGCGAGGAACGGAACAGGAGGCATGAGCGATGGCATCCGATTACGGAGGCAATCTCATCGTACGGCTGGAGATGGCGTTCGATCCGGCGTCCTTCGGCCGGCTCGTCGAGGCGATCGGAGCGGCAGGAGGAGATTTGGTCGCGATAGACGTCATCCGGGCGGGCAAGCTCGGCGTGCGCGATCTGACGATCCGGACGGCGGAAGCTTCCCCGGAAGGCATCGTGGCGTCGATCAAGCGGATACCCGGAGCGAACGTCGTGAACGTCTCGGATCAGACGCTGCTGCTGCATCTGGGCGGCAAGCTCGAAGTCGCTCCGCGCATCCGGATCAGGACGCGGGACGATCTGTCCCGCGTATACACGCCGGGCGTCGCCAAAGTGTGCTTGGCGATTCACGAGGATCCCCAAGCCGCCTACTCTCTGACCATCAAGCGGAATACGGTCGCCGTCGTGAGCGACGGCTCGGCCGTGCTCGGGCTAGGCAACATCGGACCCGCCGCCGCGATGCCCGTCATGGAAGGCAAGGCGATGCTGTTCAAGGAGATGGCTGGCGTGGACGCGTTCCCGCTCTGCCTGGATACGCAGGAGACGGACGCGATCGTCGACACGGTCGTTCGGCTGGCTCCCGGATTCGGCGGCATCAATCTCGAGGATATCTCCTCGCCCCGCTGCTTCGAGATCGAACGCCGGCTGCAAGAGAAGCTCGACATCCCGGTATTCCACGACGACCAGCACGGGACGGCGGTCGTCGTGCTCGCGGCGCTCATGAACGCCGCGAAGGTCGTCGGCAAGCCGCTCGCCGGCTTGCGCGTCGTCGTATGCGGCATCGGCGCGGCCGGCGTCGCGATCGTCAAGATGCTGCATGCCGCGGGCATCCGGGAGCTGTACGCGGTCGACCGGAACGGCCTGCTGACGCGCGACGACCGTTACGACAACGAAGCGTGGCAATGGTGCGCGGAGCATAGCAATCCGGCCGGACGCGTCGGAGGCATGGCGGAGGCGCTAGCGGGCGCGGATGCCTTCATTGGCGTATCCGGCCCGGGCGCGCTTCAGGAAGCGCACGTTCGCGCGATGGCGAACGACCCGATCGTGTTCGCGCTCGCCAACCCGACGCCGGAGATCGATCCGGAGTCGCTCTCCGGCATCGCCGCGGTCGTCGGGACGGGACGGTCCGATTACCCGAACCAGATCAACAACGTGCTGTGCTTCCCCGGCATGTTCCGCGGCGCCCTCGATTGCAGGGCGTCCCGCATAACCGAGGGGATGAAGCTAGCAGCCGCGAAGGCGATCGCCGATGTCGTCTCCGAGCACGAGCGAACCGCCGATTATATCGTGCCGAGCGTGTTCAATCCCGGCGTCGTCGAGGGAGTACGGCGCGCGGTCGTTCGCGCGGCGTACGAAGACGGCGTAGCCCGCAAGCGGGATCGGCGGGATTCGGATTCGGGGGAGGGTCGCCGATGAACGCGGCCATGACGATGTCGCTGCTGCCGCAATTGCGCTGTTCGCTCGCTCCCGAGCTGAGGCAGTCGCTGAAGGTGCTGCAGATGCCGGCGACCGACCTGATCGATTACGTGCGGGGCTTGGAGCAAGACAATCCGCTCGTCGAGTTGACGTGGACGGAGAGCGGGCGTCGGATATCGAGACGATCGGATCCGTACGCGGGCGGACGCGGAGACTTCATGGCGTCGCGGTCGACGGGAGGTACCCGCGATACGCTGGAGCAATCGTTGATCGCGCAGCTGAGGCTGACGGACGCTTCCGCCGAAGCGAAGAAATTCGCCGCGTTCCTGGCCGGCAATCTGAACGAGAACGGCTACTTGGACATCGGCTTGGAAGAAGCCTCCGCATGCATGGGCGCGTCGCTTGGCGCAATCGAAGCCGGACTGCGCCTGCTGCAGTCGTTAGAGCCCGCCGGCGTAGGGGCGCGCACGCTCGCCGAATGCCTGCTCTTGCAAATGCATCGCGACGAGCTTGCTCCGCCGGTCGCGGCGCGGTTGGCCGAGACGCATCTGAACGACATCGCGGGCGGACGATGGAAGGCGATCGCGCGGGCGACCGGCGTTCCGGACGAGGAGCTCCGGCGAGCGGTCCGGTATGTGCGCAGCCTCGATCCCCGGCCCGGGGCGGCGTACGCCGGAGCGGACGTTCCCTACGTCATTCCCGAAGCGAAGCTGTCGGCCGTTCCGGAAGTTTCGGCGCGCGCGAGATTGGAGCAGTGGACGCCGCGGATCGTCGTCCATTCGTACGCCGGCGCCGGCGCGAAGGACAGAGGCTCGCGCGAATGGCAAGCATGGCTGGCCGCGAAGAGCAAGGAGGCGGCAGGACTGAAGGAGATGGTACGGTTCCGCTCGCATGCGCTGACGTCGGTCATTCTCGCGGTCGCGCACGAGCAGCGTTATTTTCTGACGGACGGACCGTCCGCGATTCGCCCGCTGAAGCTGGAGCAGATCGCCGCGAAGACGGGCTTCCACGTGTCGACCGTAAGCCGCGCGGTACAGGGCAAGTTCGTGGATACGCCTTACGGCGTCATGCCGCTGTCGCGGCTGTTCTCGGCGAGCGTCGCGAGCGACCGCGGCGGCCCGTTATCCGCCCGTACGGTCAAGCTTCGAGTACGGGCGCTCATCGCCGGCGAAGACAAGCGCAGCCCGCTAACCGACAAGCAGCTGGCCGATCGGCTTCGCGAGGAGGGGATGGCGATCTCCCGGCGCACCGTCGCCAAATACCGGGAGGAAGAGCGGTTGTTGCCTTCGTCCATGCGCGCGCAACGGCCGATCGATTGACCTGACTTACCTAGCCTTCGATCGATAAGGGGGGTGGAGATGATGTAGGCGCTCGAATGCACATGCGGAATGTCGCACGGGGCTCGCAACAGATCAAATCCGAACTCATTACGAATGGAGGCTCGCGTTATGGAGAGGTTCAACGCGACGGCGGTTCGAGGCATGCTCGATACGTCGTTCAAGCGGGCGGTCGCGCTCGCGCTATGCTGCGCAATGCTCGCGTCAATGCTCGTCATGGGACCGCAGAAGCAAGCGCTCGCTGCGGCTAACTACGCGGAGGTCGTCGATATTTTCGGGCGTACGGTCAACGACAACGGCATAGAGCTGGTAGACTGGCAAGGGTATATCGCGAATCCTTACGTGAAGCTGACGGTCAAGCCGCCGACGAGCGCGGTATTCCCCGTCACGATCAATCTGACGACGCAAGGGACGTCGCGGCTCATGATGGATATGCCGAGCACGATGTCGGCGACCGGGGCGGCCAAGACGTTGACGTTCGCGAACGCGTCGGAGACGAAAAACTTCAACCTGGCCATACACCCCGATCGCATCGGCGGTCCGAACCAAATCGAGAACTATACGCTGACGTTGCAGGTCGTCCAGAATAACGGGACGCAGAACACGCAGACGGTCGCGATCCGCGTCCTCGATCAGGACGACAACGCGCAGCCGACGTTGCCGCTCGTGTTCGATTACCGGTTCGATACGATCACGAACATTTTCAACAACGCCTCGATTAAAGCCGCGACGGAGCAGGCGATCAAGGACTGGTTCTACTTCTTCGACGAGGCGCCGTTCGATACGGTCGCGGCGGGGACCGAGGGGCTGACGTTGCCGGGAGACAACTGGCAGAACGGCATCGCGGTCACGAACAACGCGGCGTACAACGGGATGTGGATTTTCCTCCGGGGACTGAACGACCCTTACTCGACGGGCTTCCCGTCGACGAACAACCAGTATCACAAGCGGAACGGCGTCCAGGTGCCGGGCCAGATTCACCGGTCGCTGGCGACGATCCTGGACTTCTACGCGGGCTTCACGCCGTTCTCGTCCTTGAACGACGAGGAGTACTACCTCTCGCAGATGCCCGGGGCCTCCTGTACGTCCAATTGCCAGACGGACGTGCTCGGCCTCATCACGCACGAGTTCGGCCATGCCGTCGCGTACAACGACAGCTGGGCTGGACATACGGCATACAAGAACGCGTCGGGCGCGAACGATGCGGAAGTCATCGCTTATCAAGGCACCGCCGTACCGATCATTAGCGGCGGGCATCTTCCGGGAGACCAGCCTTATTGGGACCGGCTCAGCGGTCAGAACGGCGGGCGCGACCACATGTTCGGCTCCAGACGGTGGATGCTGACGAAGCTGGCGCTGCTCGTCGCGGAGAACTCGGGTTGGAAGCTGAACAAGAACCTGACCCCGTTCCTGGCGCCTTCGATCGTTACCGCGTCGCTGCCGGGCGGAACGAAGGGGCAAGCTTACAACCAGACGCTGGCGGCCAAGGGCGGCGTGCCGTTCTACGATTGGAACGTAACGAGCGGAACGCTTCCGCCGGGCTTGACCTTGGACCGCTTCAAGGGGACGATCTCCGGCACGATCTCCGCGAGCGCGCCTCAGAACAACTACACGTTCACGGTGCAACTGCGCGATTACGACGCGATGAGCGCGCCGGTCACGAAGTCGTTCACGATCAATCTCGGCGGCACCCCGACGGGAGAGTTGATCGCGAGTTACGCGTTCAACGAGACGAGCGGCACGACCGCGGCCGATGCTTCGGGCAACGGCAGCAACGCGACGGTGAGCGGCGGGACGTGGGCGGCCGGCAAGAACGGCAATGCCGTCACGTTGAACGGCACGAACGGCTACGTCAGCATGCCTAGCGGCATTCTCAGCGGCCAGACGGACGTTACGATCGCGAGCTGGGTGAAGGCGAGCAGCATAAGCAACTGGACGCGGATCTTCGACATCGGCACGGGAACGTCTTCGTATATGTTCCTGTCGCCGCAACCGGGCGCCGCGGGCTTACGGTTCGCCATCTCGACCGGAGGCAGCGGGGGAGAGCAGCGGATCAGCTCGACGACCGCGTTCCCGACGGGCGTCTGGAAGCACGTCGCCGTCACGCTGAGCGGTTCGACCGGAAGGCTGTACGTCGACGGCGTGCAGGTGGGGACGAATACGAGCATGACGCTGACACCTTCGAGCCTCGGCAACACGACGCAGAACTGGATCGGACGGTCGCAATTCTCGGGAGATCCGTACTTCAACGGACAGATCGACGACTTCCGCATCTATAACCGGGCGCTTAGCGCGACGGAGGTCGCGACGCTGGCCGGGTCGACGACGACCGTGACGGACATCGCGCCTCAAGCGACGGCGACGACTTCGTTCGTCTCGTCGTGGGAGAGCCTCGCGGGGCTGAACGACGGCTATACGCCGACGAGCTCTAGCGATCGCGGACATCCGGTGTACGGCAACTGGAACAACCCGAACACGACGCAATGGGTGCAGTATACGTGGAGCTCGGCGCGCACGATCTCCTCGGTCGACGTGTATTGGTTCGACGATAACGGGGGAATCGATCTCCCGGCATCGTATACGATCCAGTACTGGAACGGCAGCGCGTGGACGAACGTGGCGAGCCCGTCGGGGCTCGGCTTGCTGGCGAACCAGTACAACACGACGACGTTCACTCCTGTCTCCACGACGCAGCTGCGGCTGAACGTGACGGCGAAGGCGACGACGTCGACGGGCATCGAGTCGTGGAAGGTTAGCGGAACGTAACGAAGGGCAAGTTGGCGGCATGATAAAAAGGATGAGGCGGATTGTTTCTGCCTCATCCTTTTTCATTCTATCGATGGAGAGCCGCAGCCTCGTCGTACAGTCTCTCGCGTCCGGCTTCGATCCCCGGATCGAACTGGATGAGCGCGTCCCGCCTCGCTTGCTTCACGCGTTGCGTGGCGGCCAGCAGTTCGGACTCGTCCGGCGCTTGACTGGCGGCGGCAGCCTCCAAGGCGATGGATAACCCGGCTAGCGCGCCTTGGGCGATCGCGACCTTGGCGCTCTCGACGCCGGTAATGTTGCCGGCGACGAACAGCCCCTTGAGCGGCGTACGCATCCGTTCGTCGTGAACGGGGATATGTCCGCCGAGCTCCGGTAAGTAGCGGAACGGGCAGCCGGCGACGGCAGCAAGCTCCGCGAGCGGATACAGACCGCCGGCGATGCACGCGAAGTCGGCTTCGACGAAGCTCTCGCTCCCCGGGACGGGAGTGCCGTCTGGACGCACGTCGACGATGCGGACGCCTTCCACGGCGTCCCGGCCGACGATCTCGACGGCGGACCGTCGCAGCTGCAACGGCGTGTTCCATATGCGCATGCCGCTTCTAGGATAGAGGCTCAAGGCGAGGCGCTGCAGCGCCGGCGTCCGGATCAGCGGCGCGCCGTAGCGGAGCAGCGGGCTCGGCGCCAGATGCGCGAAGCGAAGCAGAGAGCGCAGCACTTGGCGCGGCTCCGACGCGTGTCCGGTCAGCGGATTCAAGGGCGGGAGCACGATCGCGGCCAGTTCGATGCCGGCGAGCCGAAGCTCGGAGACGATCGCCATCGCCAGCACGTTCATGCCGATGACGACGCCGCGTTCGCCGACCCTGACGCGCTGCACGTTCGTCATCACTTGGGCCGCCCCGATGGACATGACGCCGGGCAGCGTCCAGCCGGGCAACGGCGCGGCCGATTCCGCCGCTCCGGTCGCCAGCAGGACGTTGCTCGCGCGCAACGTTCCTCCGCCGGTCCATAGCGTCCAGCTTCCGTCCTCGCCGCGCTCCAGCGCGCTTACGGAAATGCCCGTCCTTATCGTAGTGCCGGCGTCGGTAGCATCACGGACGAGCGCATGCGCTTCGCGGATGCCGTTCCACCACGTTCCGTCCGGCTCTTGATGCAGCTGACCGAGCAGCCGTCCGCCCGGCTTCATGTATTCGTCCAGCACGAGCGTGCTTACGCCGCGGCGCGCGGCCGCTATCGCCGCCGATATCCCGGCGGGACCCGCGCCGATGACGATCAATTCATAGCTTTGGTTCATTCCGCGGCGCTCCTATCGTTCGATGGGTTCGTATCCGGATGGAAAGGCGTAGGCAACAAGCGGCCGGAGCCGACGTCCCTTCCGTCCTCCGCCGGCGTCAAGCAAGCGCGGACGCCCGCGACGCCGTCGACGGTCACTCTGCATTCCATGCAATGTCCGATATTGCAATAGATTCCGCGGGGCGTTCCCCGTTGTTCATGCACTCTCAACGTTCGAATGCCGCAAGCCAGCAACGCCGCGGCGATGCTCTCGCCTTCGCGCGCGTCGATCAAGCGCCCGTCGAAGCGGAAGCGAACGGTCCGCGCCTCGGGCAGCGGGCCGAGCACGGGATGGTTCTCGATTCGTCCGTTGCTCATTCCGGTATCCCCCATTCGGAGAAGGAGATCGGCCGCACGGGCGGCTGTACCTTAAGCGCGGGCGCTTCGTCCGCCGGAGGGATCAGTCGGTCGATCAGCGGACGGCACGTACGGCCCCCGCAGATGCCCATGCCCGCCCGGGTGCGCAGCTTGGCTTCCCGCGCCGAGCAACCGTACCGGTCGATGACGGAGGCGAGCTGCTCCAACGTAACTTCCTCGCAGCGGCATACAATAATCGGAAGATTCGACACGCTTGGCAACCTCCTTGACGTTCTCGTTCCTCGTCTATGCGAATGCAGCAAATTCCGTGCCATGATGCTGGATCGCGCGTTCCCTTATTATCCGTATTCGCGGTGGCATGGATTTTGCAGGTAACGTGTCGATGCGAGTACGGTTCGAAGCCGATCGCAGCGACTATGACGAGAAGGATGGATCGGGATGCCGTTGCCTTACGAGACGAGAATGAAGCGGCTGCTGCGGAAGCTCGAAGAGAACGCGATCGAAGCGGCGCTGGTGACGACGCCCTCTTCGATCGCGTATTACACCGGATTCAAGTCCGATCCGATGGAGCGGTTCCTGGCTTTGTGGATCGGGGCCGACGGCAAGGCGACGCTATTCGTTCCCGAGCTGGACGCCTTGAAGGCCGAAGGAGCGCAAGGCATCGACCGGCTAGCGGCGATTCCCGACGGCAAGCCGCCGCTAGAGCTGCTGAAGGGCGCAAGCAAGATCGCGCCCGAATGCTGCGGCATCGAGAAGGACGCGGTGAGCTGGCAACTGGCGGAGAGGTTGATCGCCTTATGGCCGGAAACGGAGTTCGTCGATATCGGGGAATCCGTGCGGGAGATGAGAGGGCGCAAGACGCGCGAAGAAGCCGATTGCGCGAGAGCGGCCGCGCGGATCGCCGACCAAGCGCTGGAGGCGGCGATCCGCGCGTTCAAGCGGGGGATGAGGGAGCGGGAGCTGGCCGAGGAGATCGATCGGCAGGTACGCCTGGCCGGAGGGGAAGGCAACGCGTTCCTTACGACCGTGCTCGGCGGCAAGCGCACGGCTTATCCCCACGGAGAGACCGGGCTTCATCCGATCGGGGAGGGCGACTTTCTGCTGGTCGACATGGGAGTCGCGAGCCAAGGCTACTTGTCCGACATGACGCGAACGTTCCTCGTAGGCGAAGGGACGGAAGAGCAAGCGAGAATCTATGAAACGGTGAGAGAGGCGAGTCGCCGGGCAATCGATGCGGTGCGCGCGGGCGAACCGTTAGCCGGCATCGACGAGGCGGCCCGGTCTTGGATCCGTCAAAGCGGTTACGGGGGCTATTTTCCCCATCGCGTCGGGCACGGGCTGGGCATGGAAGTACACGAGCCGCCGTCCATTCACGGTTGGAACGAGGAGCTGATCGTGCCCGGCATGCTGTTCACGATCGAGCCGGGCATCTACGTGCCGGGAATCGGCGGCGTCAGAATCGAAGACGACGTCTACGTGAACGAGAGCGGCCTGGCGGAGCTATTGACCGGATTTCCGAAGCGGCTGATAAGGCTGTAACGTCAAGCATCGCGATCGAAAAGCAAGGCGAGCTTGTTGTACAAGGTCATGCGAGAAATGCCGAGACGCTGAGCGGCCGCCTGCTTATTATCGTTCGTCTCTGCGAGCGCGGCTTCGATGTAACCGCGCTCGCAGTCGGCGAGCCATTCCGGCAACGTTCCTCTTTCCGGCAGTCCGGCGCCGGCAAGCGGTCGGTCAAGCGCTATTCCGGCCGCCGATGCCGTCCCCGCAACGATCGCGGGCGGCAGGTCCTCCGCGCTCGGGGGACCGTCCGGCGAGAGAACGCGAAGCCGTTCCATCGCGTTGCGCAGCTCCCTGACGTTGCCCGGCCAAGGGTAGCCGATCAGGATGGAAGCCATGGCGTCGGAAAGAGGCAGGTCGTAGCCGCTCCGGCGCAGGAACGCGTTCGCTAGCAGAGGAATGTCCTCGACGCGCCGGCGGAGCGGCGGAATATCCAACGCGAGCACGTTCAGCCGATAATACAGATCTTCACGGAACCGGCCTTGCTCGACTAGCGCGGCCAGATCCCGATTCGTGGCGGCGATGAAGCGGCAATTCGAATGCAGCGGCCGCGTGCCGCCGACTTGATAGTATTCGCGGTCTTCGAGAATCCGAAGCAGCTTCGCTTGAAGGTCGGGCGCCATCTCGCCGATCTCGTCGAGGAATAGCGTACCGCCCCCGGCCAGCTCGATCTTGCCGGGTTTGCCGCGGGGATCCGCGCCTGAGAATGCGCCTCTCTCGTAGCCGAACAACTCGCTCTCGACCAAGCTGGCCATAATCGCGCCGCAGTTGACGGCGATGAAAGGCGAACCGGCGGTCTCTCCCGAGGCGTGGATCGCCCTGGCGAATACTTCTTTGCCGACTCCGGTTTCGCCGGTCAGCAGCAGCGCCGAGGAGGACTTGGCGAGACGCCTCGCCATGTCGACGGCCGAACGCAACGGAAGGCTATCGCCGATGACGGCGGAGAACGGATCATTGTCCCGCGTCGAACGGGTCGGAGATGAGGTCATGAGGCAGCTCCTTCACGAGTAATGTGTAAATAGATTATTACACCGTCTAACGAAAGTGTAAATATATTTAGAACGAGGTGGACCGGTTGACTTATAGGCAGCATACGGACGTCCTCGTGATCGGCGGCGGCATCATCGGCATGTCGATCGCTTATTTCGCGGCGCGGGAGGGACTCTCCGTTACCGTACTCGAGCGAGGGGAAGTCGCGCAAGGCACGTCTTCCCGTTGCGACGGCAACATCCTCGTCATCGATAAGGATCCCGGATTCGATAGCCTCATGTCCGTCGAGAGCCAGCGCATTATCGCGGAATTGGCGAAGGCGCTCCCCGAGCCGTTCGAGTATCGGGCTCCGGGCAGCATCTTCGTCTGCGAGACGGACGAAGAGATGGAGGCGGCGCGAAGCTGGGTCGAGCGGCAAGCCGCGCTCGGACTTCCGTTCCGGATGCTGGACCGTTCCGACATCCGGCAAGAATCCCGTTACTTCGCCGACGACTTGCCCGGCGGATTGGAATGCGCCTCGGATTCGACGGTCAATCCGTACATGCTGACGTACGCGCTCGCCGAACAGGCCAAGCGCGACGGCGCCAAGCTGCGATTGCATACGACGGTGCAAAGCATCGGGCGGCTCGACGGCGGCGGCTACGCGGTCGAGACGGACCGGGGAAGCTGGCTCGCGGAGCAGGTCGTCAACGCCGCGGGCTGCTGGGCGCCGGAGATCGGCCGGATGGTCGGCTTGGATATTCCGATCTATCCGCGCAAAGGCCACCTGATCGTCGCCTCGCGCGGTCATCCCGTCGGGATGCGCAAGGTGATGGAATTCGGCTACTTGATGTCCAAGTTCGGCGGCTCGCGGCAAGTCGATCCTCTTACCGAGAAGTACGGCGTCGCGCTCGTATTCGAGCCGACCGAGAGCCAGAACTTCCTCATCGGCTCCAGCCGGCAATTCGCGGGCTTCGATACGAACATCCGGCCGGAGGTCATCGGCTGCATGGCAAGACGCATGCTGCGGTTCTATCCCGGCTTGGCGGATTTCCAGCTCATCCGCACGTACGCGGGGCTGCGTCCGTGGACGCCCGACCATCTCCCGATCGTGTCCGAAGTCGCCTCGCTGCCCGGCTTCTATATCGCTGCTGGTCACGAAGGCGACGGAATCAGCTTGGCCGCTGTGACGGGGAAGCTCATGGGCGAGCTGCTGAGCGGAGCACCCGCGACTTGCATCCCCGCGAAGCCTTTACGATTCGAGCGTTTCGACAACAGGGAAGGAGAGGGTACGCATGCAAGCTACTCGAGTGTACCGCACCATTGACACTCATACCGGAGGCAATCCGACGCGGACCGTCATCAGCGGCATGCCGCGGCTGGAAGGCGCCACGATGGCGGACCGAATGCTGGACATGAGGAATCGTCACGACGCCGTTCGGCGTCTGCTCATGAACGAACCGCGCGGCCACGAAGTGATGTCGGGCGCGTGCATCGTGCCGCCGTGCCATCCCGATGCGGACGTCGGCGTCATCTACATCGAGACGGGCGGCTACTTGCCCATGTGCGGCCACGATACGATCGGTCTATGCACGGCGCTCGTGGAGTGCGGTCTCGTTCCCGTTACGGAACCGACGACCGTCATCAAGCTGGATACGCCGGCCGGACTGGTCATCGCCGAAGTAACGGTGACGGACGGATCGGCGAAGCAGGTGTCGTTCCGCAACATCCCGGCTTATTTGCACGGAACGATGAGCGTGGACGTCCCGGGCATCGGAACGGTGCAATGCGATATCGCCTACGGGGGCAACTTCTACGCGATTATCGACGCGCGCAAGCACGAGTTGTCGCTCGAACCGTCGAACGCGACGGCCATCGTGGATACGGCGGTCCGGATTCGAAGCGAGATTAATCGCCAGGCCGTCGTCGAACATCCGGAATCGCCTTTCATTCGCGGCGTGACGCACGTCGAGTTCTACGCCGATCCGCGTCATCCGGAGGCCGACTTGCGCAACGCGGTCGTCGTCCCTCCCGGAGGCATCGACCGGTCGCCTTGCGGCACGGGCACATCGGCGAAGATGGCGGCCTTGCACGCGCAAGGAGCGCTCGCGCTTAACGAACCGTTCGTGCACGAGAGCATCGTCGGCTCGCTGTTCCGCGGGCGGGTGCTCGAGCGGACGACGGTAGGGGACCGGCCGGCGGTCGTGACGGAGATCGCGGGCGACGCTTGGATTATGGGCATGCACACGTTCTATTCCGACGAAGAGGACGGTCTGAACGAAGGATTCCTGTTCGTGCCCCGGGACGAACGGGACGAACACTAACGGAAGGGGAGATGCGCATTGCGATCGACGCGTATGATACGCGCGCTGGACGTGCACGCGGCGGGTTGGCCGCTGCGCGTCGTCTTCGACGGTTCGCGCGATGCGGCCGGGGAGACGTTGGGCGAGAAAGCGGAGCGCCTATGGAAGGGAGCAGGATCGCCCGTACGTTGGATTCAGCGGGAGCCGAGGGGGCATGCCGCGCTGCGGGTCGGCGTCATCGTCGCTTCCGGGACTGCGGACGCCGGATTGCTCGTATTCGATTCCGACGGGCCTTGTCCCGCCGACGAGATGGATGCGTTATGCGCCGCGGCGGCGCTCCGGGAAACCGGTACGGTCGCGGGCGACGAACCGGTCGTGCTGGAGACGTCTGAACGACGGATCGGATTAGGTGCCGAAGACGCGCGGGGCTGGCGAAGCGCGGAAGGCACGGTAACGCTGCATGGCGGCATCGGGACAATCTCGTGGCTGTCCCCAGGGAAGACGCCGCAAGGGGATTACCACGGGGCTATTCGCTATGAGATCGATAATGCAGCCGCATGGGGCATCCCGTTCCGATCGGAGCACGCGGCCCGGCTCGAGCGCTTGTTGCTCGCCGGAAGCACGAACGGCAAGAAAGCCTACTTCCTCGAAGAGACCGGGGACGGAACGAAGGGGACGACGATCGCGCTCGCCATGGCGGGTCGAGACGGGAAGCCGTTGCGGGCGCCCGAGGGAGGGGCGGCGGGAGCCGCGCTCGCGATGCTGCACGGCCGAGATTCCGCGCTCGTCGCGTCGTCGGTCCGCATTCGCGCCCTGTCGGGAGGATGGTTAGAGGGAACGGTTTTGTCGGCGGAGGCGGGAGAGACGGGCTTTCCGACGCTTCGATGGGAGCTTCGTGCCCGCGCGCGCTTGATCGCGTCGTGCGAATTCGTGCTCGATCCCGCGGATCCGTTCGCGGATGGCTTCCTGCTGCGTTAACGCGCCGCGCGACCGGGACCCCGCGAACCGGTCGCGACCGGCTTGCAAAAATACGCTTGCAAATCGAACGGGTCGATGTTATAAAGAGGTTAGCAGTTTCTAAACGTTTAAATATCGAGCGGAAACCGCAATCCCTCATTCAGTCCCCCTCTTCAAGTAGCGTAACGCCTCCGAGAACCTGCAAACATGCCTTAATGCTTACCCAGTGCGACTTTTCCCATGACAACAGATGCCTTTGCTATCGCCGAGAGCGATTGCGTCAACACACATCGCCATTTTCGACGTTTAATGAGATAAACGTTTAGATTACATGATTCGAGCGATCGTTCCGTCCTTCATTTCGAATTTATGGAAATGTAAGCGGTTTATTTGTTGACTCCGGATTCTTAACAGACCTGCGGAGTAAGCGATAAAGGAGGTGATGGATGGAAGCTGACGAGAAGCCGGAGACGTATCGGTTAGAGAAGAAAGGGACGAATACGAACGAATAAGGAGGCATTATTAATGATTCCAAGACTGACGGCAATACAAATCCCGAAGCGCGCGTTATGGTTATGCGCCTTCCTGGGAGCGGCGTTGCTATGCATCGCGCTGTTCCCGAGATCGGCATCCGCGTACACGCTCACGAACGGCACGTTCGACGTGCAGACCGGGACGCACGGGGAGATTACTTCGCTGAAGCTCGTCGGGGATAGCTACTCGACCAACTACGTCATGAACGCCACGAACGCGCCGCAGCAGAACACGTCCGACCATCAATGGCTCGGCGAGCTGATGTTCAAGTACCGTCTGGGCACGGGCACTTGGCAAACCGCGCTGACGCAGAGCTCCGCGGACGGACGGACGCAGAGCCAGAGCGGGACGACCGCGACGATCACGTACCAGAACTCGACGAACGCGAACGGAGTCAAGAACTTCAAGCTCGTCAATACCTACTCCCTCGTGAACGATTATTTCCTGTGGCAAATCCAATTGACGAACACGAGCACGCAGACGATCGAATTCGGAGACGTCGGGCTGCCGTTGCCGTTCAACGAATACTGGTCCGGCGGCGGCAACGAGCAAATCTACGAGACGAGAGTCGTGACGCACTCCTTCGTCGGCAACAACGGCTCCTATATTACGGCCGGCAGACCGAGCGGTATCGGTTCTTACCTGCTCATGGTGCCGGACGCTTCGACCGGAGCGGGCTTCGAGTACCAGGACCGCTGGAGAATCGAGGAGCATCCGGGCAGCAAGTGGGCCGGCGAACAAGGCGGTTGGTCGGAAGGGCTTAACGTGTTCTACATCCACTCCAACGTCATCAAGAGCACGAACCGCGGCTATTTGCCGAACACGAGCCTGACGCTCGCGCCGGGCGCGAGCAAGACGTACGCGTTCAAGTTCTTCAAGGTAGCGAACGAGAACGCGGTGAAGGACCGTCTGTACAGCGAAGGCATGGTCGACGTGACGGCGATTCCCGGCATGATCGTGCCGACGAACCAGACGGCGAAGTTCGACCTGCATACGTCGAAGATGATCACCTCGATCACGGCGCAATATCCTTCCGAGACGACGATCACGTCCCTCGGCACCACGGGCACCGACCACAAGCTGTATTCGCTGACGATGAGCCATCTCGGACCGAACCTCATCACGGTCAACTACGGCAGCGGGGAGAAGACGGTGCTTCAGTTCTACGCGATCGAGCCGATCGCCGACGCCCTGCAGCGGCATTCCACGTTCATGGTCAACAGCACGCAGTGGAACGTGCCGGGCGACATCCGCGACAAAGTATTCGACGACTGGATGATGCAGAGCAACAGCAAGCGCAACGTCTTCAACGGCTATTGGGGATGGGGCGACGACTGGGGTTACACGCACGGCCAGTTCCTGGCGGAGAAGAACGTGCAGACGCCGGTCGCGTCCGAAGTCACGGCCGTCGACCAGTACTTGCACACGGCGATCTGGACGAACCTGATGGCGACGAACCATACCGACTATCTGATCTACGACTTCCTGATGCCGCCGCCGAACACGACGCCGACGTACCGCGGGTACGCGTATCCGCACATTTACAACACGTACTTCAGCATGTATAAGATCGCGAAGCTGTACCCGGATCTTATCACGTACCAGAACACGAGGCAGACGTACCTGTCCCGCGCGTACAACATCTTCAAGGCGCTGTACGACGGACCGGTCGCTTACAACTGGAACACCGGCTTGATGGGCGAGCAGACGACGCCGGAGCTGATCAAGGCGCTGCAGGACGAAGGAATGACGTCCCAAGCGAACGACGTCATCGCGAAGATGGCGACGAAGTACAACAACTTCTCGAACACGACGTACCCGTACGGTTCGGAGTACAACTACGACAACACCGGCGAGGAAGCGGTCTATATGCTCGCCAAGATGAACAACAACACGACGATGATGAGCAAGATCAACGCCAAGACGCGCGCGACCCGCGGCCACATGCCCGTATGGTACTACTATGCGGACCCGGTCACGATCACGGGCGAGAACTGGTGGAACTTCCAATACTCCGTATCGCTTATCGGCTACGCGATGGACGATTGGGTTCGCAACTATTCGACGAATCCGGAAGTCGAGCAGCGGATGACCTACGCCGCGAAGATCGCCAACGTGAGCGCGATCAATTCCGGACAGATCAGCTCGGATCCGGCGGACATCGGCGCCGTCGCTTGGACGTATCAAGCGGAGAAGGGCAACTATCCGGCGCTCGGCGTCGGCGGAGGCGCGCTGCAGAACGGCTGGCGCGGCATGTCCGGCGAAGCGGACCTCGGCCTGTTCGGCGCGATCCGGATCTTGAGCTCCGACGTCGCGATCGACCCGATCTTCGGCCTGTACTGCTACGGCTGCGACGTAACCGACAGCGGCGGCAACTATAGCATCGTGCCGAAAGACGGCGTCAATCAGAAGCTGAACTTGATCACGCAGAAGCTGAACATGACGATGGAGCGCGACAAGTATACGGCGGCAACGGTCTCCAAGACGAAGAACTACGTCAACTTCACGCTTCAGAACACGACCGTAGGCAAGGCGCATACGACGAGGGTGACGTTCAAGGGACTTGCCGCGGGCACGTACCAAGTGCTCGTCAACAACGCGGTCGTCGGTTCGGTCACCGCGACGGCGACCGGCACGACGACGGTCAACCTCAGCATCGGCACGGCGGCTTCCTACGATATCAAGCTGCAGCAAGGCGCGGCGGTGAATAGCCCGCCGGTCGTCGACGCGGGCTCCAACGCGACCATCGCGCTGCCTGCCTCGATTACGCTCTCCGGCACGGCTAGCGACGACGGCTTGCCTAGCGGCAGTTCCGTAACGACGGCTTGGAGCCTGCAAAGCGGTCCGGGAACGGCTTCGATCGCGAGCGCAAGCTCGCTGAACACCACGGCGACCGTGACGGTACCGGGTACGTACGTGTTCCTGCTGTCCGCCAGCGATTCCGCGCTGTCGGCAACGGATACGGTAACGATTACGGTGAACGCGCCTCTCGCCGACCAACTCGTTCGTTACCAATTCAGCGAATCGAGCGGCACCTCGGCCGCGGATACGTCCGGCAACGGCAAGACGGGCACCTTGAACGGCGGGGCTTCGTTCGCCGCGGGTCAATCCGGCAATGCCGTCACGTTGAACGGCACGAACGGCTACGTCAGCATGCCGAGCGGCATCGCCAACGGAGCGACGAGCGTGACGATCGCCACGTGGGTGAAGGCGACGAGCCTTAGCAACTGGACGCGCATCTTCGATATCGGCACGGGCACTTCGAACTATATGTTCCTGTCGCCGCAACCGGGCGGCGCGGGTCTTCGCTTCGCGATCACCAGCAGCGGCAACGGATCGGAGCAGCAGATCAACTCGACGACCGCGTTCCCGACTGGCGTATGGAAGCACGTCGCGGTCACGATTTCCGGCTCGACGGGCAGATTGTACGTGGACGGCGTGCAGGTCGGCACGAATACGAGCATGACGCTGACGCCTTCGAGTCTCGGCAACACGACGCAGAACTGGATCGGCCGGTCGGCATTCAGCGGCGATCCGTACTTCAACGGCCAGATCGACGACTTCCGCATTTACAGCAGAGCGCTCAGCGCTTCGGAGATCAGCGCGTTGGCGGGCGGCGTAACGCCGTCTTCCGACATCGCGCCGCAAGCGACCGCGACGACATCGTACGTCTCGTCTTGGGAGAGCTTGACGGGCTTGAACGACGGTTACACGCCGACGAGCTCGAACGACCGCGGCCATCCGGTGTACGGCAACTGGAACAACCCGAACACGACGCAATGGGTGCAATACACGTGGAGCTCGGCGCGCACGATCTCTTCCGTAGACGTGTATTGGTTCGACGATAACGGAGGCATCGATCTCCCTGCCTCTTATACGATCCAGTACTGGAACGGCAGCGCATGGACGAACGTAGCAAGCCCGTCCGGTCTCGGCTTGCTGGCGAACCAGTACAATACGACGACGTTCACGCCGGTCTCTACGACGCAGCTGCGTCTGAACGTGACGGCGAAGTCCACGACGTCTACCGGAATCGAGTCTTGGAAGGTATACGGCAGCTAAGAAGGCCGCCTAGCGGCAACGCGATAAGCCGCCTCCTCGCGGAGGCGGTTTATTGAATGTTCAAATGCTTGCGGTAGTAGGCGTTACGGTAACCGGTAGGAGTGAGGCGCTCGTATTTGCGGAACAAGCGGATGAAGTATTTCTCGTCAGGAATGCCGACCGCGTGCGCGATCTGCTTGACGGTCCGGTTGGATCCGGAGAGCAGGGATTTCGCCCGGGACAGCTTCTGCGCGACGATGTATTCCTGCAGGCTCATCCCCATCGCCCGCTTGAACAATCGCGACAGGTAGTCCCGGTTGTAGCCGAATCGATCGGCGATTCCCGAGGCGGCGAGCGGTTCCGACGCATGGACGCGGATCCATTCGACGATGTCCGAGACGAGAGGGTCCATGGCGGATGCGGCTTCCGCCGTCATGCCGGCTTCGGCTTGCTCGGCGAGTTCAAGGATCAACGAGGTCGCGACGTAGTGCAGGGCATAGGGATGGTGAAGCTTCGAATTGGCGAGATGCTGCAGTTGGCCGAACAAGATCTCGATGCGATCGAGACGGCCGCTGCGGAAGAAGACGGGCAAGTAGATATCTTCGTGCTTGGAGGCGATGTATTCGTTGGATTGCCTTTGCCGCCGGACGATCGCGGAACGTTCTTCTCCTGAAATCCGGTTCGGGCCATGGCATAGATAATGCAGCCAATAGAACGAGAGCTCGCCTTCGCTAGGGTCGCAGCCGGCGTGCGTCTCTCCCGGCAACAGAAGCAGAACGCAGCCCGGACCCACGGCGTAGCGCTCTTCCCCTTGCCGCATATGAAGCGTCCCTCTGACGCCGATGATAATCTCGTAGCTGTCGAGCTCGCGCCGGGAATGCGTCCAGGGAGCGGCGGAGACGAACTGCCCGGCGGACAGAAATTCCACCGGCTGCTTCACGTCGGCGTTCCAATATCGCAAGCGGATTCGCTCCTCTCGGCAATCGAGATTATCGACGGCAATCCGTCTTAAGAAGATTAAACTATACGCCCTCGATCTTTGGCAAGCTAAACGATTAGATCGATTAAATGCCGTATTCGACGAACATTGCGGCATTCTCTTGCTATAATCGCATGCGAATGATATAACAAAATCAATATTCTATCTAAACGTATCAACGGAGGTGACGTTGGCTGTGGCGGAAAAGGTAGGCATTAAAGAGATCGCGGCTAAAGCGAACGTGTCAATCGCCACCGTCTCTTACGTATTGAACGGCACTCGCAACGTGCGCCTGAAGACGAAGGAGAGAGTGCTTCAGGTCATCGAAGAGCTGAATTATAAGCCGAACGACATCGCCAAAAGCCTCAAGAGCAAACGGACGAACACGATCGGCGTCATCGCGGAGGACGTGACCGTATTCAACGTGCCCGAGATCATCGACGGCATCAACGATTACGCGGACCGACACGACCTGCACATCGTATTGACGAACCTGCGTCTGCATAAGCGGGTCGGCCATAACTACTCGAACGTGGACGCGTATCGCAAGTACGCGGCGAACGCCGTATCCGACCTGATGGCCAAGCAAGTCGAGGGAATCATCTACGTCGGCATCCACCCGCGCGACGTGACCGGTCTCATCAATACCCAAGGCAAACCGATCGTCTATACGTATTGCTATACGCAGAACGACCTGTCCATCCAGTATAACGACGAGCAAGCCGCATACGATTCCGTTCATTATCTGCATCGCATGGGCCATCGCCGTATCGCGGTTATCACGGGGCTCATGGATTCGACGCCTTCGCGATTGCGGTTCAACGGTTATTACAAGGCGATCATGGAGCTCGAATTGCCTTTCGAGCCTCAATACATCAAGGTCGGCGACTGGGGGTTGGAGTCGGGACTTCGCGTTAGCAAGGAGCTGCTGGAATTGCCCGAACCTCCGACGGCCGTGCTCGTCATGAACGACGTCATGGCGGTCGGAACGCTTCGCGCGGCTCGGGAGAAGGGCGTCAACGTCCCCGAACGGCTGTCGATCGTCGGCTTCGACAATCGGGAATTCAGCGACTACTTGCAGCCAAGTTTGACGACGATGGATTTGCCGCTTCACGAGATGGGCTATTCGTCCATGAAATCGCTTATGCGAATCGTTAACGGGGAAGAAGCCGATTCGGTGCAAGGACCGTTATGCGTGCTGCTGGAGAGGGAGTCGGTCGCTCCGCCGAGCGGCGCCGCGACAAGCTGAATCGACGGCAATCGCCGTGCGACGGCGGCAAAGCGCCAGTAAACCCATCCGGATGTCGCCGTTGCGGCCGAAGGATGGGTTTTCCTTTGCTTTCCGACCAAAAAAAAGAAAAATAAGCGCTTGCATAGAAACGGAAAGCTGTGTTATAACAAAGTTGTAGCAAAATTAAACGTTTAGATTTTGAAAAAACGCACGAATACAAAAATGAATTTCCGCTCTAAACCAGCTTATCGAATCGATGTAACCGCTTCCCCTTGATCAAAGGAACACCGACCCCTAGGCAAGACTCCCCAAGAATCCGTTCCTTTTATCTCCTGAAGATAAACGTTTAGACAAATTCCGATCCACTCGAATATTCGCGCCGATCATGCCGCAACGGCGACGACGCGAAGTATCGGACCTAGGCAACGGTGTTGAACGTTCGGCTCGGCAACCAGGCATGGGCAATCTCGTCGGTCGAACGGTTAGACATATAAAAAGGATTCAAATCACGAAGGGAGAGCGGGGCAATGAAAGCAGGAAAAAGACTTGGGGTAGGTCTTCTCGCGACCGCAATGACGATCGGCGTTATCGGTTGCGGAAACAACGGCAACAACGAGACGAATGCGTCTCCATCGGCGGAATCGTCGAAGCCGGCGGAAACGAAGGCGGCAGAGACGAAGCCGGCCAATACCGAGAAAGTAAAGATCACGTATTCGATGTGGGGAAGCGCCGAAGAAGGGAACGCGACCCAAGCGGTAGCGGACAAATTCAACGCATCTCAAGACAGAATCGAAGTCGAGGTCATGGCAATCCCATGGGAGAACTACATGACCAAGTTGAATACGCTTGCAACGGCGAAGCAGCTGCCGGATACGGGAATGATGCGGGAAGACGGCGTCATTCAATGGTCCTCCCAAGGCATGCTGAACGACGTAAGCGCCATGTACGAAGGAAGCGACAGCAAGCCGCTGGATAGCCTGGCTTACAAATATCAAGGCAAACCGGTCGCTTACGCGGCCGCCAATGAAATCCTTCTTCTCTACTACAACAAAGACATGTTCGACAAAGCGGGCGTGGCTTACCCGCCGTCGGTGCTCGACCAAGCGTGGACATGGGACGAATTCGTCGCGACGGCCAAGAAGCTCACGAACGACAAGAACGGCAAGCATCCGGGCGAAGACGGCTTCGATTCGCAGAGCATCGTTCAATTCGGCGCATCGGTCGAGAACTTGCCGTGGCAGCTGGAAACATGGGCTGTCGGCAACGGCGGCGGCTTCTATAACGAAGACGGAACAGAGGTAAGAATCGGCGAAGACGCGAGTATCGAAGGCATTCAGAAGATCGCGGACCTCTACTTGAAGGATCACGTTGCTCCATTGTCCGTCGGACAGACGGACGACGGCATCCAACGCACGATCATCGCCGGCACGGTCGCCATGGCCACCAACGGCCAGTGGAACATCGGCACGAGCTTGAATACGGCGAAGGAAGCCGGCTTGAAGTACGGCGTAGCCGTCCTGCCTTACATGAAAGAGAAAGTAACGCTCAATACCGGCGGCGCCAACGTCGTCTTCTCCCAGACCAAGCATCCGGAAGAAGCGATGGAATGGCTGAAGTGGTACACCTCCGAAGAGAACAACTGGGGACTCATCAGCTCGGGCATTTGGATGCCGGTACTGGAGAAGTGGTATACGGACGAAACGTTCACCCGCAAGTGGGTCGAGAATCCGAACTTCCCTCCGTACGAAGAATACAAGTCCGCTGTCGTCGATTACGCGGGATCTTCCGCGGCAAGACCGGCTTCCTGGTTCTTCACGAACAACACGACGGAATTCAATACGCTGCTCGGCTCGGTGCTAGGCGACGTGTGGACCGGCAAGACGACCGCCAAAGAAGCGATCACGAAAAATCTCGATGCATTGAAAGCGGCCAATAAAGGCGCGAAATAAAGGATAGGAAGGATGACCGCCCGGGCGTCGCATGCGGCGGTCATCCTTCAAACATGAGGTGGGGGAGCGAGATATGGAAACCTTCAATAAACCGCTGAAACGCCGTTCCCGCATTCATGCGAGCGAGCAACGCGTAGCTTACATCTGCTTGATACCGGCCTTTCTCGGGCTGTTCTTCCTGACATACGCCCCTCTCGTCGGGGTGCTCGGCATCAGCCTGACGAACTGGACGGGGTTGGCCAACCCCGAATTCATCGGCTTAGACAACTATATCAATCTATTTACCGAAGACCCCTATTTGAAAGATTCGATTATCGCAACGCTCTATTTTGCGTTCTTATCCGTAGCCGGAAGCATGATCTATTCGCTGTTCATCGCGTTGTTGCTTAACCGCAAAATCCCTGCGAGAGGATTTTTCAGAGCCGTATTTTACGTGCCGTTCGTTCTGCCGGCAGTTGCCATATACGTAGGGTGGTCTTGGCTGTACGAGGCGAATTTCGGATTCTTCAACTATGTGCTCTCCGAGATCGGATTGAACAAAATCCTGTTCATCGCGGATTCCAGCTACGTCGTACCGTCGCTGTCGCTGATCGCGGTCTGGCTGTCCGGGAACTTGATCGTCATCTTCTTGGCCGGTCTTCAGAACGTTCCGGTCTCCTACCATGAAGCGGCGGAGATGGACGGCGCGAACGGATGGCAACGGTTCAAGCATATTACGCTGCCGTGCATGACGCCGATCATCTTCTACAATCTGCTGATGAGTCTGATCGCGAATCTCCAAGTCATTACGCCGGCGCTCGCTCTGACCAACGGCGGCCCGGGCAACTCTTCGAGGTTCATGACCTATCTGATGTACGATCAGGCGTTCGTCAATTACAGGCTGGGCTATGCCTGCGCGACGACCTTCATCATCTTCGCCATCCTCGCCGTCTTCACGACCGTGCTGTTCAAGACGTCGAACAAATGGATCTTCTCCGAAGGAGGCGACGAAAGATGAGCGAAATCGCATACGGCCGCAGACTTAAGAGCAAGCGGCGCAGCGAGCAAATGGCGAACCTGATCTCGATTCTGGTCGTCCTGTTCTTCGCCGTTCTCGTGCTATTCCCGATCTGGTGGATCTTCCGTACGTCCCTCATGACGAACGCCGAGATCTACAGATTCCCGCCGGCTCTGCTGCCGGAAAATTGGCTGTTCTCCAACTACGAGAAAACGCTGAAAGTATTCAAGTTCTGGCAATACCTGTGGAACACGATGGTGATCATCGTTCCTTCCTGCTTGGCGGGAACGTTCACGGCCACCTTATGCGGTTATGCCTTCGCTAGGCTGAAGTTCCGCGGCAAAAGCTTCATCTGGGCGCTATGCGTCGGTTCCATGTTATTGCCCGTCATGGTAACGCTCATTCCTCTGTACATCGGCTGGACGCGCGGCTTGGGGCTCCAAGACAGCTACTTGCCGTTGATCCTGCCTTACTTCTGCGGCGGCGGGGCGTTCAACATCTTCCTGATCCGTCAGTTCATCCTCTCCATTCCGAGAGAGCTCGACCAAGCGGCTACGATCGACGGGGCGGGATACTTCCGAATCCTGTTCAGCATCATTATGCCTGCTATTAAGCCCGCGATGATCGTCGTCGCATTGTTCATCTTCATCGGCCTATGGAACGATTTGCTCCAGCAGATGATTTACATCAATTCGAGCGACAAATACACGATCGCGTTGGGGCTTACCAACTTCAGAGGTCAATTGAAGTCGGACTGGTCGTTGACGATGGCGGCCACGTGCCTGTCCTTCGCCCCCGGCGTCATCTTCTACCTGATCGGCCAGAAGTACTTCGTCGAAGGAATCACGATGACCGGCATCAAGAGCTAGGCCTGAACGAAATAGAAAAATAACTTAGTGTAGTCAAGCGGGGAGGACCGACTGTGAGTATACCATCTACGCAGATACCGTCTTTAAGTCGGGTGCTGATTAGCGACCGTTTCTGGTTGGAATACGTCGATCTCGTGCGGGACGTCGTCGTTCCCTATCAATGGGAAGCGCTGAACGACCGGATTCCGGAAGCGGAACCGAGCAGCGCCGTCCGCAACTTCAAGATCGCGGCGGGAGAAGAGCAGGGAGAATATTACGGCATGGTGTTCCAGGACAGCGACGTCGGCAAATGGCTGGAAGCGGTCGGCTACTTGCTCGCTTCCAAGCCGGATCCGGAGCTGGAGCGGGTCGCGGACGAAATGATCGATACGTTGGCCAAAGCGCAGCGGATCGACGGATACCTGAATACGTACTTCACCTTGAAAGAGCCGAACGGGCGATGGACGAACTTGGCCGAGTGCCACGAGCTCTATTGCGCGGGCCATCTCATGGAAGCCGCCGTGGCCTATTACGAAGGCACGGGCAAGCGGAAGCTGCTCGACGTCATGTGCCGGTACGCGGATTACATCGACTCCGTGTTCGGTCCGGAGCCGGAGAAGATGCAGGGCTACGACGGGCACCAAGAGGTAGAGCTGGCGCTCGTCAAGCTGTACAAGGCGACGGGCAACGACAAGTATTTGAAGCTTAGCCGCTTCTTCTTGGACCAGCGCGGCGCGAAGCCGAACTTCTACGAGCAGCAGCTCGAGGAGCGCGGAGGTCAAATTCACTTCAAACATCTCGATATCGCGCATAAGCTGGCGTACAGCCAATCGCACTTGCCGGTTCGCGAGCAGGATACGGCCGAAGGCCATGCGGTGAGAGTCGTCTACATGTGCGCGGGAATGGCGGATATCGCGAAGGAGACCGGCGACGACGGCATGCTCGAGGCAAGCCGCAGATTGTGGCGGAACATCGTCGACAGACGGATGTACATTACGGGCGGTATCGGATCGATGGAGCACGGAGAAGCGTTCACCTTCGATTACGATCTTCCGAACGATACCGTCTACGCGGAGACTTGCGCGTCGATCGGCTTGATTTTCTTCGCCCACCGGATGCTGCAGCTGGAGGCGAAGAGCGAATATGCGGACGTGATGGAGCGCGCGCTGTATAACACCGTCTTAAGCGGCATGTCCAAGGACGGCCGGCACTTCTTCTACGTGAATCCGCTCGAGGTCTATCCGAAGGCTCACGGCAAGAACGCGATCTACGACCACGTGAAGCCGGAGCGGCAAGGCTGGTTCGGCTGCGCCTGCTGTCCGCCGAATCTGGCGAGGCTGCTCGGCTCGCTGGGCAAGTACATCTATTCCGCGCAAGGGAATACGCTGTATACGCATCTCTACATCGGAAGCCGGATTGAATGGGAGACGACGGACGGTCCCGTCACCGTCGAACAGGAGACGCGATATCCGTGGACGGGCGACATCCGGTTCCGCGTGTCGGCGGCTCGGCCGTCCGAGTTCTCCTTGGCGCTGCGCGTTCCGGATTGGTGCGACGACTACGTGATCCGCGTAAACGGAGCGATCGCCGGCGACGAAGAGATCGAACTCGTCGACGGCTACGCGACGATCGCAAGACGCTGGAGCGACGGCGACGCGGTCGAGCTCGTCCTGAATATGGCGACGAAGCGCATGTACGGCCACCCGCTCATTCGCCAGGTCGCCGGCAAGACGGCCATTCAGCGCGGGCCGCTCGTGTATTGCCTGGAGGAAGCGGACAACGGCGCGGATCTGCACGAGGTCGTGCTGCTTAAGGACGGGAAGCTCGACGACGGCTTCGAAGCCGGGCTGCTCGGCGGCATCGGAACCGTGACGGCGGAAGGCGTGCGGATGAAGCGCACCGTCAAGGAAGGCAGACTGTACGAGCCGGACGTATCGTACGAAGTCGAGCCCGCGAGTCTTCGGTTCATTCCGTATTACGCTTGGGCGAACCGCGGCCAAGGCGAGATGGCCGTCTGGGTGCGCAGTCTATAGCGGTTACGGGCAAGAGATAGGAAGCAAGAGGGAGGCTGCACTCGAGGGCGAAGAGCCCCGAGGCGGCCTCTCTTCGCGCGTTCGACCGGGTGCCGGCCGGGTAATCCGCTCCGAAATGGTGTATGATGAAGGAGAACGCATACGGAGAACGAAGCGGAGAAGATAACGTGGGAACGGAATGGTTGCTTGGACTTGTCGAGATCATCTTGGTCAACATCGTTCTGAGCGGAGACAATGCGGTCGTCATCGCGATGGCTTGCCGCAGGTTGAAGCCGGAGCAACAGAAGCGGGCGATATTCTGGGGGACGTTCGGAGCCGTGTTCCTGCGGTTGATATTAACGTTCGTAGCGGTCTATCTGCTCGAAATCCCGATGGTGGAAGCGATCGGCGGTCTATTGCTGCTATACATCGCGATCAATCTGCTCATGGGCGAAGAGGAAGAGGGCGCCGAGAAGGACGGGCTGTCCGTCGGACAAGCGATCCGGACGATCGTCATCGCCGACCTCGTCATGAGCTTGGATAACGTCGTCGCGGTCGCGGGCGTAGCGGACGGAGATTGGTCGCTGATCGGCATCGGTCTTGCCGTCAGCATACCGCTCATCATCTGGTGCAGCCAACTGCTGACGAATCTAATGAAGCGATTCCCGATCATCGTCTTGCTGGGCGCCGGATTGCTGGCTTATACGGCAGCCGAGATGATGATCAAGGACGAGATGATCGATCGCTGGTTCCATCCGTGGATGTCGGCGCTTCATTACATCGTCCCGATCGTGTTCACCGCGGGGATCTTGCTGCTCGGCATCGCGAGAATGAAGAAGAACCGCAAAAGAAACCTGCTCGAAGGACATTAAACGGTAAAAGGGGCTGTACCAAAAGTCATTTAGATGACTGAGGGCTGCCCCTTAATACTATTTGTTATCGATTTAGATTTTGGCGGGCATGTATCTCCTTCCGGTGTCTGTTGCCATCGTGAATTTTTGAATGGGTAACCTCGTAACGAGGTAAATTCACGACTGCAAAGGCCAACGCTCCGCTCCTACAGGAGATACATGCCCTCTTTTCTTATCGATAAATGATTCAAGTGATCGCCGGTAGACAGCTGCACAGCTGTTCTCAATGCGAGCGAATCTCCTTTTGGGACAGTTCCTTTTTGATTTATTCGATGAATAAAGAGGATATGTATCTCCTGAAGAGCGAAGCGCCTGCTTCTTACGGTTGTGAAATCCCCTTATAACGGGGTTACTATTCAGATTTCACAATCGTAACGGCAGCGTAAGGAGATACATATCCTCAAAGACTTACATCGATAAAAGATAGCTATCCCTTAACCGCGCCGGCCGTCAGTCCTTCGAAGAAGTACTTGCGCATCGTGGCGAAGAACAGGATCGGTGGGATGAGCGCCACGTTCAGCATCGCGAAGATGCCGCCGAGGTCGGACGCGTGCGAGCTTGTGAACGAGTAGATCGCGAGCGGCAGCGTGCGCTTGCTCTCGGACGTGATGAACAGGAGCGGCATGAGGAAGTCGTTCCAGATGCCGATCGACGAGATGACGGCGAACGTGATCGAGACCGGCTTCATAAGCGGGAAGATCATCGCCATGAACCTGCGGTAATACCCGCAGCCGTCGATCGTCGCCGCTTCGTCCAGCTCGCGCGGAATCGTCTTCACGAAGCCGCTGTAGAGCAGGACGCCCATCGGAATCGCTTGGGCCGCGTAGATCAGGATGAGGCCGTAGGCGGAGTTCGTGAGTCCGAGGCTCTTGATGATCGCGTACAGCGACACGAGGCTGGAGCCGACGGGAATCATCATCGCGCTCAGGAACAGCAAGTATAATCCGCCGAACAGCTTCTCCGAGCGGCGCCCGATGGAGTAGCTCGCCAGCGACGTGACCGCCACGGCGATGGCCATCGAGACGACGGTGATGAAGGCGGAATTCCATAAGCCGTGAACGACTTCCTTGCTCTTGAACACGTTGACGTAATTCGTCCAATACAGTTGCTCGGGCACGAGCACGACGCGATTGATCTCGGCGGTCGTCTTCAGGCTGGATACGAACACGTAGAGCACGGGAGCGCCGATGAACAGGACGACGACGAACACCAACGCGAGGCCGAGCGTCTTCATCGCCCGATCGGTTCGAAGGGCCATTAGTACTCGACCTCCCTCTTGTTCGTCAATCGAAGCTGAACGAGCGTAACGACGGCGATGAACAGGAAGAACACGATGCCGATCGCGCTGGCGACGCCGAACCGTTGATATTGGAACGCGTTGTCGTAGATGGACATGACGACCGACTTGGATGCGTTCGCCGGACCGCCGTTCGTCATGATGAACGGCAACTCGAATACCTTGAGTCCGCCCGTGATGCCGATCATCAGATTCATCGTGACGAACGGCATCAGGAGCGGGAACGTGACGGAGCGGAACTTGCGGAAGCGGACCGCGCCGTCCATCTCCGCGGCTTCGTGGATTTCCTTCGGAATGCTATTCATGCCGGACAGGAAGATGATCATCCCCATGCCCGTATATTGCCAGAGGTTAACGAAGACGAGAGAGTTCTTGACGACGCTCGGGTCTCCGAGCCAATCCCGGCTCAAGGCTTCGAGCCCCCAAGCTTCGAGATAATGGTTCACGAGGCCGGTATATTGCAGCAGCGAGCTCCAAGTGAGACCCACGATAATCGGGCTGATGACGGCTGGAATATAGATGAGCGTCACGACGAGCTTGTTGCCCTTGAATTTCTGATGGCAGATGACGGCAAGCGTCAGTTGGATCACGGTACCGAGCATAATGCTGAAGACGGCGAAGTAAATCGTATTGAAAAATACTTTGCGGTTCTCCGCCTCCGAGAACACCTTCTTGAAGTTGTCGAAGCCGACCCAATTGTACGATTTGCTATAGCCGTTCCAATCCGTCAGCGCGTAGACGAACGTCTTGACGAGCGGATAGTAGACGAATACGAGAAACAGCAGCAGGGCGGGGATGACGGAGATCGTCGCGTACATCCATTCTTTGCGTTTCAATAGAGGCATGTTCATTCGTGCAGCACTCCCTGCCGTTCGATGAGGTGGAAGAAGGACAGACACGCGGTCGCCGTCTGTCCTTCTCTTGTTCCTGCATTACTTGATCGCTTGATCCTTCAGCTTCGCGAACTCCGCGTCGACGCGGGCGAGCTCGGAATCGACGGATTGGCCGGCCAGCATGTTCTGATAGCTCGCCCATGTGATGCTGTCCCATGCCGGCGGGAACGTAACGGCACCCGCGGAGAAGTGGTATTGGACTTTGGACGCGTCGGCCGCGAGCGCCATGAGCGGCTCCAGTACGGGATCCACCTTCACGGCGACGCCAGGCAGCAGCGTTGTCAAACCTTGGCTCTCGAGATAAGGCGTCAGGTTCTCTTGCTCGAGGAAGAAGTTGTACAGCTTCTTCGCCGCGTCGGCGTGCTTCGTTTGCGCGTTGACGCCGATCGAACGGTCGGCGGCGCCGAGCAAGTGCAGCTTGCCGTTAACCGGCGCGTAAGGATACACGAAAGCGCCAAGCTCGAATTCGTCTTTGTTGGCGTTCTTGATCGGATCCAGACCGGTCAGCCACGGGCCTTGCGGAATCATGGCCGCGTTGCCGTCAACGAAGTATTGCACGCTCTGGTCGTAGGTGAGCGTCAAGCTCGGCTTGGCGACGATGCCTTCCTGTACCCACTTGCCGAATTCCGCGAACGTGTTCTTATATAGGTCGGACGGCTTTACTTCGCCGTTGTACAGCGCTTCGTTATACAACGGCGTGTTGCCGAAGTTCTCCGCGTTGCGGTAAGGGTCGAACATGATGCGGAACGGCCAGCCGTCCTTGCCTCCGAAGACGACGGGCTCTTTGCCGTCCGCCTTGATCTTCGCCGAGAGGGCGTAGAACTCTTCCGGCGTCGTCGGCGGCGTCAGGCCGAGCTTCTCGAAGTACTTCTTGTTGTAGTAGATCGGCCACAGCTCGCCGCCGCCGTTCACCATGGAGCCGTAGATTTTGCCGTCGATCGTGTAGTAGTCCGTCAATTCCTTCGATTGCTTCAGCGCCGCCGTGCCCGCCTCTCCCGAGACGTCCATCAGCCAGCCTTCCTTGACGTAGGAAGCGTATTGCGCGGATTTCATGAACAGGTAGACGTCCGGTCCGTCGTTGGACAGGAACTTCGTCTTGAGCAGCTGGTCGTACTTCTGTCCGTCGAGGACGGTATCTTCGACCTTGATGTTCGGATACTTCTTCATGAACGCTTCTAGAATCGGTTTGTCTTCTCCCTTGGACATCCAGGACACGTACTTCAGCGTCACTTGCTCGTCGCTGCTTGCGCTCTCCGTCGCCGCTTGGCTCGCGCTCGGCGATGCCGCGGGCGAAGCGCTCGCTCCCGAATCGTTATCGTTGCCTCCGCAAGCCGTCAAGCCGACCGTCAGCGCCCCCGCGAGCAGCGCGGACATGGTTGTGCCCCTCTTGAATTTCATTCGATATTCCCCCCGTGAGAAGTGTCGATGCAGGTTCTTGTCTCAATATACAATCGTCTCCGGAATGCGGATAGGAGGATAACGTTGCGAAAAGGTGGAAACGGTTACGAACTTTCGCGGATCGTCGTTTCTATCGTTGTCCCGCTCCCGAAATGCATATAGAATGAGGACAAAGCGAATGGCAGACGGGAAGGGGACGACCGATTGGGCAAGCCGAAGCAACTGCTGTCCGCCGTGCGGAAGCCGTTCCGCCAAGAAATACGCTATAAGCTGCTGCTGTTCTTCGTCGTCTCGACGCTGTTGCCGGTGCTGTTCTTCGGACTCGTGTCCTACCGGATATCCTCGGGCATCGTCGAGAACGACTTCGTGCGCTACAAATCCCGGATCATCGACCAGATCTCGCGCAACCTGGACGAGAATATCAGCTATCTGATCCGCCAGTCTACCTATGTCTATCCGAATCTGCAGGACGTGTTGCAGGTTCTTACGACCGAGACGGACGAGATCAACCTGACTTACATGGAACATTATAACCGCTTGTCCGACTTTCTGGAGACGTTATTGCAGAGCAACGACCGGTTCGATTCGATCGCCTTGTTCTCGCTGAAGGGCGAAGTGAAGTTCTTCTCCAATAAGAGAGGCATCGGTTCCCTGAACCTATACACCGTGGAGAACGAAGCTTGGTTCGAGGAGACGCTCGCCAATCGGGGCGTGCCGCTCTTCCGCGAGCCTCATATTAACGCTTATCTGAACGTGACCGGCGAAGAGAGCGAGCCCGTCATCTCCGTGTCGCGTTCCGTGCTCGACATTACGTCGCAAGGGAACGAGCCGAAAGGCGTGCTCGTTATCGATCAGAACATGGGCCGCATTAAGCAACTGTTCGCGAACGCCGAGACAGACGAGGACGAGACCGTACTCGTGCTCGGGAAGGACGGTACGCTTATCTACGCCAACCGGCCGGAATCCGACGGGTTGATCGGGCGGCTAACCTCTCGTCTGGGCGGCATGACCGCCGCGTCCGGTTCGTTCAACGATAAGCTGGAAGGCAAGCAGTCGATCGTCACGTACCGGATCTCGCCGGACTACGGGTGGAAGGTCGTCTCCGTGCTGCCCGTCGCCGCGCTGAAGGAGAAGAGCGCGTACTTGAAGCAGACGACGCTGCTGCTCTCGATCGTGCTCATGGTCATCGCGCTGGTCATGTCGCTCTTCTTCTCCCAGATGATCACGAAACCGCTGAAGAAGCTGATGGGCTCGTTCCGATCGTTCCAGCGAGGGGACTTCTCCACGCGGATTCAGATCAACCGGGAAGACGAGCTCGGCATGATCGGAGATACGTTCAACAAGATGGTCGCCGACTTGAAGGACCTGATCAACAGCAAGTACGAGCTGACGATCCTGCGCAACGAGTCGGAGCTGAAGGCGCTGCAGAACCAGATCAATCCGCATTTTCTGTACAACACGCTATCCTCGATCAAGGCCGTCAGCGACAACGGCGACTCCGTCAACGCTTCGATCATGGTCCAGCACTTGTCCGATATGTTCCGTTACAATCTGGGCAAAGGAGATTTCATCGTCCCGTTCTACAAGGAGCTGGAGTATGTCCAGAGCTACTTGTACCTGCAGCAGATCCGGTTCTCCGACCGGTTCTCCGTCCATTACGATATCGACGAAAGGTTGCTGGAGGCGCCGATTCTCCGCTTGACGCTGCAGCCGTTCATCGAGAACGCGATCTACCACGGACTGGAGCTGAAGCGGGACAAAGGGGAAATCCGCGTCACGGCGCAGGCGTTCGAGGATTGTTGCCTGATCTACGTCTACGATAACGGCCTCGGCATCGAACCGGAGAAGCTGGAGAGGATCAATCGGAGCTTGGCGGACACCCGGTTCGACCAAGAGACGCAAGGAGGCGGGGAACGCATCGGCATGTCGAACGTGCACGCGCGCATCCGTTACTTCTTCGGCCCGGCTTACGGCGTCGAGCTGTCCAGCAAGCTCGGCTCGCATACGATCGTCAAACTCACATTGCCTTATCGGCTGAAGGATTGATCTTATGAACGTATTGGTCATCGACGACGAGACGCTGGTACGGGAGTCCGTCGCCATGCAGCTTCGCAGGATGGACGTCGGCTCGGTCGCGGAGGCGCGGGACGGCATCGAAGGACTGGAAGCGCTCAAAGAGGGCGACTACCAGCTCGTCGTCGCCGATATCCGCATGCCGGGCATGGACGGTTTGACGTTGATGGCCGAGGCGAGAAAGCTCGGCATCGAGGCTTCGTTCGCGTTCATCAGCGGCTACGATCTGTTCTCCTACGCGAAGCAGGCCGTGCAGTTGGGCGCGATCGATTACTTGCTGAAGCCGATCAAGGAAGCGGAATTGCTCGCCGCCGTGAACGCCGTCCGCCAGTCGCTTCGCGACCGGGAGCAGCGCCAGGAATCGCTGTCCAAGATGGAGGCGATCGCCCATCAAGGCATTCAATCGATGCGCAAGCAACTGATCCGTTCGCTGACGCGGGACGACTCGTTCGGCGAAGCCTACGTGCGCCGCAAGTTCCAAGAGCTCGACATCGGTCTGCCGCATGCCGTCAGCAACGTCTTGTGCCTGAGCATCGACAACTACACGAAGCTGGCGCACGAGCTCAGTCTACGGGAGCGCGAGTTGATCAAGTTCTCCGTCGAGAACATCGCGGCGGAGTCGCTCGCTTCGCAAGGCGTCGCGAATTGTCCGTTCGACACCGACGACGGAATCGGCTTCGTGCTCAACTACGACGAAGACGGGAAGGACGGAACGGCCGGGCTGAGACGGATCGGCGAAGCGCTGCGCGTCTTGGTAGAGCGATACGCGAAGCGGACGGTGACGGTCGGCATCGGCGTCGGCATCCGGGAGCTGCACCAGCTCAAGCGCTCGTACGAAGCTTCGCAGAGGGCGATTCTCCAGCGCCTGATCCGCGGCGGCAATCAAGTGTACGCCGCGGAGGCGCGCGGTCCGGAGAACGGAACGGCCGCCGGCGCCGTTCCGCTGCGGACGGAGCAGGCGCTGCTGAGCGCCTTCGAGCGGAAGGACCGGCAGCTGGCGCGGGAAGCGGTCGACGCGCTGCTCGAGCCGTATCGGGGGCCGGCGGCGGGAGAAGACGCGTCTTCGTTCACGCGCCTCAACTTTCAGTTGATTCTGATTCTGTTCAAGCATCTGAGGCAGCTCGGACTGCAGCCCGAGGAAGTGCTGGGCGAGGAGTTCCTGCTCACGAGGGAAGTCAACGCCTGCGACAGCTTGGCGCAGGTGTCCGAATGGTTCTCGGGCAAGCTCGACGCGTGCTTCGACGCGATGGCGGAGGCGGCGGGCAAACCGAAGGGCGGAAGCGCGAACGGCGCGCTCATGGAGAAGGCCAAGCAGTATATCCGCGCGCATTTCGCCAGCGACGTCACGCTCGATTCCGTCGCTCAGCACGTCAACTTGAGCCCGTCCTACTTCAGCACGCTGTTCAAGGAAGAGACCGGGGAGAACTTCCACGCCTTCCTGCTCGACCATCGGATGAACGTCGCCCGCGCGCTGCTGAAGGAAGGCGTCTACAAGGCGAACCAGGTCGCGGGCATGGTCGGTTTCCAGGACGAGAAGTACTTCTACAAGGTGTTCAAGAAGATGACGGGATACACGCCGAGCGAGTACCGGCAGTTGTGAGATCTGTGTCACTTAGTATTAACCGATGATAAAAGAAGGACATGTATCTCCCGAAGAGCGAAGCGTCTGCTTCTTACGGTCGTGAAATCCCCTTGTTACGGGGTTACCATTCAGATTTCACGGCCGTAACAGCAGCGTAGGGAGATACATGTCCTGCAAAACTTCCATCGATAATAAAGTAGGGGTTATCCCTTGATCGTCTCAGACGACTTTGGGAGAACCCCATGTTTGATTTTAACCGATCAACCCTTGAACACGTCCCGAATCGCTTCCAAATACCCGTACCCGTTCTTCGTATCCGGCTCCAAGTAGCTGCCTTCCGTCCATTCGTTCCACGAATTGATCGTCAGAATGCGCGGACTCGTATTCGCCTCGATGAACGTCTTCGCGTAGACGAGAGCCTCTCGGAACGCCGCCGGCGTGTTGTCGACCAGAATCGGCGTATGCGGATAGCCGATATCGTCGAGTACGTCCGATTGGACCGTGCGCGGGCTTGCGTCCCATCCCATCGAGACGTTCGGGAAGTACGGCAGCTTGTATTCCGACGTGAACGTCGCGAAGTTGCGTAGCGCCAGATCCCGGTATTCCGCGTAGTCGCTCGCCGGGAAGTTCGGAATGGCGTCGTGATGGATCCAGACGTACGACGTGATGCTGTCGAAGCCCAGCGCGTCCAGGAACCCGTTGACGTCCTCGATCTTCTCCTCGCCCGGCAAGTTGGCGATGCCCCAGACGACCGCGTTGAGATGCAGCTCCCCTAAGCCGGCCTTGCGGACGCGCGCGCGGAACTCGTCCAGAATGCGCCGCACCTCGGACAAGTCGCCGCCCAAGCCTTTGACGAGATTCATCAGCTCGTACACCGAGAAGTAGAGACCGCCGTTCACCCTCCAATACGACGGATGCCCGAAGTACTTCTCGATCATATAGTCCGTCGCCTCGACGAATTGCCGCTCGACGACCGTCCCTTCCGCGACGAGCGGAAGCGGCTTGTGCCGAGTCGCGGGCATGATCTCGATCCAATCGTGGTTCGCCCACATGAGCGAGAACTTCAGCCTGTCGTTGTTGGAAGCCCGCAGGAATCCGCGCTCCAGCGCTCCGTGCAGGAACGGCCCGTTATCGTACCAATACCAGTCGAAGATGAAGCAGTCGACGCCGTGGTCCGCGGCCGCGTCGATTTTGCGCGCCATGGCCTTCGGGTCGGCTTCGTCCTCGAATCCCCAGAGCGGCACCTTCGGCTGATCGTGGCCCGGGAACCGCGGAGTCGCGGCTTTCATGAGCGCCCATTCGTTCCAGCCCTTGCCGTGCCTGCGCTCGTTCGTCTCGTCGATATGATAGTTCGGAAAATAATAGACCGCGACTTCGGTTCTGTTCGTCATCGGAATCTCCTCCTTCGTTCTCTTCCTTCATTGTAGACGGGAGAGAACGCGATGGCTTTGGACATTCCAACGCGAGTTGTTGTACGATTCAACGCGGCTTATGCAAGGAAGCTGCATAGCTCTTGGGCGACATGCCTTCGAGCTTCTTGAACAGCTTGCTGAAGTAGTGGATATCCTCGTAGCCGACGAGCGCCGAGATTTTTCCCACGGAGTGGGTGCCCGCCTGCAGCAGTTCCTTCGCCTTCTCCATCCGCAGATGGGTCAAGTATTCGAGCGGCGTTCGGCCCGTCGCCTCCTTGAACAGCTTGCGGAAGTAATTCGGCGAGAAATGCCCGATTCGCGGGAGCGCCTGCAGATCGATCGGTTCCGCATACCTCGCTTGCATATGGCGGATCACTTCCGCGATCTCCGCCCGGTGCGCCGATCGGCGGCTAATGCCGTCTCCCGTGGCGAGATCGCCGACCATGGCGGCAAGAATCTGAAGCAGTTGCGCGCGAAGCAGAAGCGGGTAGCCGGGGGGCTTGGACGCGAACGTGCGCGCCATCTGGTCGAACAAGGAAATGTACGTCGACAGATCCGAAACCTGCATTCGATGCGGGAACCAGACTTCGTCGATCTCCAGCGTCGGGCGGTCCGCCAGTTCTTCCTCTACCGGAATCGCGTCCAGATTGAAGTAGTCGTGATTCACGTACACGTCGAACGGAGAGAAGTCCAGATGCTCTCCCATGTAAGCGAGATCGAAGTGGACGGCGAAGTAGCGGAAATGTTTGCCTTTCGGCACCCAGTACGAATGTCTCTGGCGAGGCCGGATGAACAGCAAATCGCCTGCTTCGGCCTCGTACGTCTCGTTGCCCCATTCGAACGCGCAAGCGCCCGAAGTAACGAGGACGATCTCGTGATCGTAGATGATTCTCGTCGGTATGCGATAATCGTCGCCGCCCGCGTTCTCATGCACGAATCGGACGTAAGGCGACAAGCTCAGGAAGTCGATCTTGCGAGCGGAAGGGGATGCAGAATGTTCCATGTCGGCCGCGGCAACCTTTCGTGCCCATATACGTTTATGATAGCGCACGGAATAACGTCTGCAAAGCGCCGCAAGCTCATATCTTATAGGGAACGCCGACGATTTGCGCGAAGAGGGCAATAGGCGTACAATTTTCATAGAATCGTATATTCGTAGACTTGGCCATCTGGTAAAATTGGGTAAAGCATACCGAAGGCCAATACGGGAAGCGGGCGATGAGCATGAATACGGCGGCGTTAGTTCGGCAGATCAAGGCGGGGGATCCCGATTCCACCGCGTTCACGGAGCTGATGAATCAGTATTACAACAGTCTGTTCTCGCTTGCGCACAGGCTCCTGAAGAACCGGCAGGAATGCGAAGACATGATCCAAGAGACGTTCATCCGCGTGCTGCTGCACATCGACAAGTACGACGAGAGCAAGAAGTTCACGACGTGGATCCATCAGATTACGAAAAATCTCTGTCTCGACCTCATTCGAAGGAAGAAGGCGAGGCCGCAGCAGCTCGTCGCGGACGGTCCGGATTATACGGAGCTGCGCGCCGCTGGCCGGAGTCCGGAAGAGGAATGCCTCGAGCGCGAGCAAGCGGAAGAATTCCGCGGACTGCTCGCCGGGCTTCGCGAGAAGGACAGGGAAATTCTGTTCGACAGATATATGAACGACCTTAGCCTGACGGAGATCAGCCAGCGGACGAAGCTCCCCGAAGGGACGATCAAGTCGCGGCTGTCCAGGGCAAGGCTGCAATTGAAGAAGAAGTGGGTCATCGCTCTGTTGACCGCGCCGGGCGTGCTATTGGTGTAAGCCGTCCCTAACTGACGCTTAGAGGAGGACTGACCATGGATTGGTGGGCGATCTGGCTCATCGTCGCGGGAGCGCTGCTCATCCTCGAGATGTTCACGCTCACGTTCTACTTGCTCTGGCTCGGCATCGGGGCGGTCGTCGCGGCGGTCGTCGCGATTCCGGCTCCGGACGCGATCGCGGCGCAGGCGTTGTCCGGCGGTTTCGCTGCGCTTCTGCTGACGCTATACACGAAGCCGATCACGCGCCGATTCCGGCAGTCGCAAGGCTTCAAGGACGCGATCGACGAGCTGGTCGGCAAAGCCGGCATCGTGCAGGAGCCTATCGCGGACGGAGCGCCGGGAATCGTGAAGATCGGCGGAGAGACGTGGAGCGCCGTATCGAAAGCCGCCTTGCACAGGGACGAGAAGGTGCGCGTCGTTCGCAGAGGGACGACGGTGCTCGAAGTCGAGAAATGGGAGGATTAGCGCATGGGTCTCATTATTACGTTGGTCGTGCTTGCCGTCATCGTCATCTTCATCTCGTTAACCGTCAAGATCGTGCCGCAGCAACGGATAGGCGTCGTCGAACGGCTCGGTAAATTCAATCGTCTTCTGACGCCGGGCATCAACATCCTGATTCCGATCATCGATCAAGTGCGCGTCTATCACGACCTGCGCATCCAACAATCGAACGTGCCGCCGCAGACCGTCATCACGAAGGACAACGTGCAGGTGCAGATCGACACGATTATTTTCTACCAGATCGTCTCGCCGGAGCAAGCGACGTACGGAATATCCGATTACGTGTACGGCGTGCGCAATATTACGACCGCGACGCTGCGCCAGATCATCGGCAAGATGGAGCTCGACGAGACGTTGTCGGGCCGGGAACGGATATCCGCCAACATCCGGATCGCGCTCGACGAGGCGACCGAGAAGTGGGGCGTGCGCATCGAGCGCGTCGAAGTGCTGGACATCAAGCCGCCCGGCGATATTCAAGAGGCGATGGATAAGCAGATGAAGGCGGAACGCAGCAAGCGCGCGATCGTGCTCGAAGCCGAGGCGGCGAAGCAGGACGTCATTCTGCGCGCCGAAGGCGACAAGCAGAGCAAGATTCTGAAGGCGGAGGGCGACAAGGAAGCGCGCATTCGCCAAGCCGAAGGATTGCGTCAAGCGCAGGAGCTCGAGGCTATCGGCCAGGCGAAGGCGATCCAGGCGGTCGCGGAAGCCGAGAAAGCGCGGATCGAGCTGCTCCGGGAAGCCGGGTTGGACGAGAGCGTGCTCGCCTACCGGTCGTTCGAGGCGCTCGAAGAGGTGGCGAAGGGGCCGGCCAACAAGGTATTCCTTCCCGTCAGCGCCGTCGATACGCTCGGCAGCGTCGGCGCGATCGCCGAATTGTTCAAGTCTAACAAGAAGTAATCCCGTCGAGAGATAGCCCCGCCGTTCGGACTCGAAGGCAGGGCTATCGTCGGTTTAGCCGACTCTTCTGGCCGTAATGTAGCGTTTACCGTAGGCGCTCAGATTGCTGATCGTGACGCCGTTGAAGTTGCTTCCGATCGTGTTGTGGATGAATTTGCCGTTGCCCATGTAAATGCCGACATGTCCGATCTTGCCCGGCGTGCCGACGCTGAAGAACACGAGGTCGCCCTTCCGCAGGTTCGACTTCGAGACGTAGACGCCTTGCTTGCTCTGAGACGCCGTTCCCCACTTCAGGCCGATGCCTTGGGACGCGAAGACGTACTTGGTGAAGGAAGAGCAGTCGAACCACAGCTTGCTCGGATTGTTGACGCCGTATTTATATTTGACTTTGCCGACGAGCGATTGCGCTTTGGAGACGATGGCCGCCTTCTTCTGCGCGGACGTCGCGCTGGCGGTCGCCTTCGTCGTCGCCGCATGCGCGACGGGCTGCGAAGCGACGGCGGCGCCCGTCAGCAGCACGGCGCAGCAGGTCGCCGCGATAAGCGCTCTTCTCCAGATCGGTCGTTTCTTAATCGAATTGGTCATATTGCCCTCCTATGGTGCAAGTTCTCTTGGTGTCCGATGGAAGTATAACATGGAGCTTGTCCCACGTTAGGGAAATTGAGGAACTTCTCATCATCCAACATTTGGACGAATGAAGGAAATCGTGGAACGGGAGAGCATGCGCGCGCAATCCGTACGTATCGCCCCTCCGGGTTGACGATAGCGGCGTATTCCCGCTATAATTGATAATTAACAGATAATTCTGCATTTGAATGCCGCTTCTTGTTCCATACCAAGGGGAGATGACGCGAATGTACGAATATCATGACCGAGAGAAAATCATCGTGTACACGGGGCCGGACGGTTCGGGACGGAAGTCGGTCGCCGAAGCCGTCGGACAGACGTTCGGCATGGCGAAGATCGTCTCTTACGCGACCCGTTCTCCCAGGCCCGGGGAAGTGAACGGGCAAGACTACCATTTCGTCGCGCGCGAGACGTACGAGGAGATGGAGCTGCAGGGAGAATTTCTGGAGAGCGTGACGATCGACGGTCAATGCTACGGCATTCGGGGGCTCGACGTCGAGGAGCACTTGGACGCGAAGGGCTGCGTATACTTGATCTTGAATCGCGAAGGTGCCGATATCTTGAAGAAGGTGTACGGAGACAAGGTCGTCCGGCTGTTCGTGTACGCCGATCGGAGGACGGTAGAGGAACGCCAGCGCCTTCTCGGGTTGGATTCGGGTACGATCGAGGCCCGTCTCGGCCATTACGATGACGAGATGAATTACCGGTCCGCGTGCGAGCACGCCTTCGAGAATTACGATCTCGGACAGACGACGTACGAGATTACGAATACGCTGGAGTCGTATTTGCAAAGGAACCTTGTCGATAAGGACTAATGCGCTGAATACGGAAAACCGCCAAATCGGACATAAAGATGTCCGGATTCGGCGGTTTTTTGTTTATTAGCCGGAGTGATATAATTTTAGGATAACGAAAGCTAACTTATAGAGCAGCGGAGGTAAGACGCGTGAACGAAGTGAAAGCGCTTCTGACGAATTGGCAGTTCAAAGCGATCGACGAGCAAGAGTGGTTGCCCGCGCAAGTGCCGGGCTGCGTGCATACCGATCTGCTGCGCGGCGGCAAGATCGAAGCGCCGTTCGTCGGAACGAACGAGAAGGCGTTGCAATGGATCGACAAGAAGGATTGGGAATACCGCGCGTCATTCGACGCATCGGCGGAGTTGCTCGCATCTAACCGCGTCGAGCTCGTCTTCGAGGGCTTGGATACGTACGCTGACGTCTACGTCAACGGACGACTCGCGTTGTCCGCGGACAATATGTTCCGTACGTGGGTAATCGACGCGAAGCCGGATTTGCGAGAGGGCGCCAACGAACTGCGCGTCGCGTTCCGTTCGCCGATTCAAGTCGGTCTGGGCAAGCTGGAAGCGCACGGCTACGGCCTTCCGGCGAGCAACGACGATTCGGCGACGGGAGAGCTCGGCGACAAGAAGCTGAGCGTCTTCACGCGGAAGGCGCCGTACCATTACGGCTGGGACTGGGGTCCTCGATTCGTCACGAGCGGCATCTGGCGGGACGCTTACTTGCGCGGCTGGAGCGGCGTGCGAGTGCGCGACTTGTTCATTCGCCAGGACGCCGTAACGTCGGTTCGCGCGAAGGCGACGGCGGTCGTGGAGATCGAGTCGGAGACCGATCGCGAGGTTACGCTTTGCGTCGGCGCGGAAGGATCGGAATGGAAGAGCGCCGTCGGATTGAAGGCGGGCGTTCAGACGATCGAATTGCCGGTCGAGATCGCATCGCCGAAGCTCTGGTGGTCGCGCGGCTTAGGCGAGCCTCATCGGTATACGTTCGAGGCGACGGTGTCGGCGGCTGACGGAAGCGCGCTTGCGGAGAAGAGCGTCCGCACGGGACTTCGTTCGGTGAAGCTGATCCGCGAGCCTGACGAGAAGGGCTCGTCCTTCTACTTCGAGCTGAACGGCGTGCCTGTGTTCGCGAAGGGCGCCAACCATATTCCGAACGACAGCTTCGTGAACGAGACGACGTCCGAGCGTTACCGCCACGAGATCGCGAGCGCGGCGGAGTCGAACTATAACATGCTGCGCGTCTGGGGCGGCGGCATCTACGAGATGGATATTTTCTACGAATTGTGCGACGAATACGGCCTGCTCGTCTGGCAGGACTTCATGTTCGCCTGCAGCATGTACCCGGGCGACCAAGCGTTCTTGGACAACGTGCGCGCGGAGGCGGAGGACAACGTTCGCAGGCTGCGCAACCACCCGAGCATCGCGCTCTGGTGCGGGAACAACGAGATCGACGCCGCTTGGCAGCATTATAACGAAGACGGCGGATGGGGCTGGAAGAAGGCGTATTCGACCGAGCAACGCGAGAAGATCTGGGCGGACTACGAGTCGGTATTCCACCGGGTGTTGCCAGAAGTCGTCGAGGCGTTGGCGCCGGATATCGCGTATTGGCCGTCTTCCCCGATGCAGATGCAGGCGAACGACGCCTCCATGCACGCGGGCAACGCCACGCCGCACGGCGACATTCACTTCTGGGCCGTCTGGCATGCGCAAGAGCCGTTCGAGAATTACAAGAACAACGTCGGCCGCTTCATGAGCGAGTACGGGTTCCAATCGTTCCCGGAATACAAGACCGTCCGTTCGTTCGCGGAGGAAGCCGACATGGCGCTCGATTCCGAGGTCATGCTCCATCACCAGAAGAACGGCCGCGGCAACTTCCTGATCAAGGATTATTCGGACCGCTACATGAAGGACGCGAAGGATTTCGCTTCGTTCCTGTACATGAGCTCGGTGCTTCAAGCAGAAGGCATGAAGATGGCGATCGAAGCGCACCGTCGCGCGATGCGCTACTGCATGGGCACGTTGTATTGGCAGATCAACGACTGCTGGCCGGTCGCTTCGTGGTCGAGCATGGACTATTACGGCCGTTGGAAGGCAACTCAATATTACGCGAAACGCAGCTTCCAAGAGGTCATCGTGTCGGTCGACCAGAACGACGACGCGGTATCGGTACACGTCGTGTCGGATTCGCGGGAGCCGATCGACGGGACGTTGTCGTGGAAGCTGTACGACTTCGCCGGCAACGAGATACAAGCCGGATCGGCGCCAGTTCGCGTTGCTTCGAATGCGGCGGCGGTCGTGCTCGAGCTGTCGGCTCGCGAGCTGCTGGACGGCCGCGACCCGAATCGGACGGTGCTCGTCGCGACGCTGTCGGCCGGAGGCAAAGTATTGGATACGAAGGAGCATTACTTCGCGTATTCCAAGTTCCTGGAGCTGTCCGCGCCGGACATCGTCGTGCGGGAGGTCGAAGGCAGCGGCGGAGCGGCTTTCGAGTTGTCTTCGTCTAGCTTGGCGAAGCAAGTATGGCTGCAAGCGGACGAGGAAGGCATCTTCACCGACAACTTCTTCGATCTCGTGCCGGGACAGCCTCGCACGGTGTCGTTCCTGAAGCGGGCGGGCGCGGGGTCCGCGTCGGCGTTCATTCCGGCGTCGCCGGGCAAGCTCGGCGTGACGTCGACGTTCGACTACGCGAAGTAAGCGCGAAGTGCGCGGTCATTGATTCAAGCGTAAATCGAAAATCGAGCATGCAGGAAAAAGCGTATTGTCAAAATTTGTTTCGTATGTTAATGTATCCATACATTCAAAAGCAAGCGGAAGCACCGCAAATTTCGGCGTATCGTCGCCGGGGTTTGCGGTTTTTTTGCGTCTTTCGCGGAGGAGGGACTATGGGAACGAGAGTGGTGTTGGCCGCGGCGGATCGGGAGTACGCGGCGAAGCTCGCCGAATACGCGCGGGAGCAAGAGCCGGAGTGGGATATCGCGGCGTATACGTACGCGAGCGCTCTCCGCATGGATTTGCAGGACGGAGGGCGGCGCGTCGATCTGCTCGTCGGACAACCGGAAATGCTGCGAGAAGCGGGGGCTGCCGGTTGCGATAGGGCGGGTAAAGTGCTCGCGCTGGCGGAGAGCGAAGGAGATGCGCATGGAGAGGGATGGCAATCGATTCTACAATATCAACCGCTTCCCTTGCTCATGGCCGCGATTCGGGCCGCGGTATCGGGGGATGCCGCGGCGCAGGTCGCCGGTTGCCGCGTCGTGACGGTGTTCTCGGCTTCCGGTGGAACCGGGAAGACGACGCTCGCTCTGAATATGCTGCGGCAAGCGGGCGAGCGGGGACTGCGTACGTTCTACTTGAATCTCGAGGCGTTGAATGCGACTTCGCTGCTGTTCGGCCACGGGGAGCCCGACAGCTTGTCCCGGTTATTATACGGCCTGCAGGCTTATCCGGAACGGTGGGACGAACTGTTCGCCAAGACTTGCCGGCATCAGCCTTACTTGCGGACCGACTACGTGGACGCGCCGGAACATCCGGGAGAGCGCTTGGCGTTGACCGCCGAGCTGCTCGCGGAACTGCTGAGAAGAATTCGTACTTCGGGCAGGTACGATCTCGTCTTGGTCGATCCGGATCAAGGAGCGGGAGATTGGCATCGCGAGCTGCTCATGGCCAGCGATCAGGTCGTCTGGTTGACGACAGACGACCTGCAATGCTTAACGAAAGCCGACAAGCTGCTTCGCTATTGGAGACGCGAGCCGGACGAGCTGTCGAAGAAGCTGACGTTCGCGATGAGCAAAGCGCACGGGCAGCGAGCGTTCAACCGGTGGAGCTTGCCGGGGGACGCGCCGGCGATCGGCTTGCCCTACGTGCCGCAATGGAAGACGGTCGATCAGCCGGGAAGACTGCTCGGGTCTCCCGCGTTCTGCGGCGCGGTAGACGAGCTGTTGGACTTGCTGAGCCTCCGAGCGAAGAAGTCGGCGAAACGTCGCAGGGAAGGGGATGCGCACGGCCATGGACCGAACCGGACTCACGCCAGAGGAGCTGGTTGAGCTTAAGGAAGCGGTGAGGTCGAAGCTGGCGTGGGAGCGCGAGGTGTCCGACGAGGAGTTGCGTCGATTGATCGAGGACGAGCTGTTCCGCCGGGAGCGTTCGCGCCGGATGACGGCCGCCGAACGGAAAGCCGCGGTCAGCCGCATGTTCCACGCCTTCCGCGGATTGGACGCTTTGCAGCCGCTTCTCGACGACGAGAACATCTCGGAGATCATGATCAACGCCCACGACGAGATCTACATCGAACGCAAGGGCGAGCTCGAGAGAGCTTCCGTCGGCTTCGAGAGCGGGGAGCGGCTGGTCGACTTGATTCATGGCATCGTCGGTCAAGTGAACCGGATCGTGAACGAATCGTCGCCGATCGTCGATGCCAGGCTGCCGGACGGCTCGCGCGTGCACGTCGTGCTGCCGCCGATCGCGCTCAAGGGACCTACCGTGACGATTCGCCGGTTCCCCCGCAATCCGCTCGGTATTCGAGAGCTGGTCGCCATCGGGGCGTTATCCGAAGAGGCCGCGGATTTCCTGCGCGACCTGGTGAAGGCGAAGTACAACTTGTTCGTCAGCGGGGGGACGGGCTCGGGGAAGACGACGTTCCTGAACGCCTTGTCCCAGTGGATCGGCGCGGACGAGCGGATTATCACGATCGAGGATTCGGCGGAGCTGCAAATTCGAGGCGCGCAGAATCTCGTCTCGTTGGAGACTCGCAACGCCAATAGCGAAGGCAAGGGGGCGATCGGCATTCGCGAGCTGATCCGGGCTTCGCTCCGGATGCGCCCGAACCGGATCATCGTCGGAGAGGTGCGCGGCGCTGAAGCGCTCGACATGCTGCAAGCGATGAACACGGGACATGAAGGGTCGCTGTCCACCGGCCATGCGAACAGCGCGCGGGACATGATGTCGCGGCTGGAGACGATGGTACTGGGCGGCGCGGATCTGCCCGTGCCGGTCATTCGCCAACAGATCGCTTCGGCATTGGACATCGTCGTTCAGCTCAGCAGATACCGCGACGCTTCCCGCCGGGTGGCGGAAATCTGCGAAGTGGTCGGCGTCCGGAACGGGGAAGTGGAGCTTCGCACGCTGTTCCGGTTCGAAGAGGAGGGTGGATCGGAGGGACGCGTCGCGGGGCGGTTGCGCCGCGTCGCGGAACTCGGCGATTCCGGGAAGCTGAAGCACGCCGGGATAGGGAAGGGAGCTGCGGGTTGAATGACGGAATACGGCACCTACGAATTGAGCCGGTTAGAGAGGCTATGGGCGGTCGCGATCGGAGCGTCGATGAGCGGGACGGCGGTCGGTCTGATGTACGGGACTTGGATCGTTGCCGTCTTGGCTGCGCCGATCGGGTTGTTGTATCCGAAGCTGTACGCGCGAGCGTTATGCGAGAGGAGGAAGAACAAGCTCCGCCTCCAATTCAAGGAGGCGCTGCACGCGCTGTCTTCGCTGCTGTCGGCCGGCCGGTCGCTGGAGAACGCGTTCGCTTCTCTCGAGCATGAGCTGGCCCTGTTGCTCGGGCACGCGAAATCCGATCTCATGAAGGAACTCGCGATTATCGCCAACCGGCTGCGCAACGGCGAGCCTCTCGAGCTGCCGCTTCAGGACTTCGCCAGGCGCTCGTCCTTGGCCGAGGTCAGAAGCTTCGCGGACGTCGTTACGATCGGCAAGAAAGCGGGGGGAGACATGGTCGAGGTCGTCCGCCATACATCACAATTCATCGGCGAGAAGCTGGACGTCGAGCTCGAGGTGTCGGTGCTCGTCGCCCAGAAGCGGTTCGAATCGCGAATCATGATGGCGATGCCCTTCGTCTTCGTCGGCATGCTCGGTTTCGTTGCCGGCGAATACATGGCGCCGCTTCATCAAGGCGTCGGGTGGCTGGTCATTACGCTCGTATTCGCAGCGGTGCTCGGTTGCTGTTGGTGGATGTACCGCATCATGGACATCAAGCTATGACGGCCGCGTTGCTGCTGACTTGGGTGGCGGGGTGGACCGCGGCTTACGCGGCGCTCGTCTTGAAAGCCGCGGCCCGGCGCCGATGGAAGGTATCCGGGATGCATCCGCTGTTCGATCCGATGATCGTGCTCCTGCAGGGCCGCTCCGTCGCGGAACGTCTCGAGCCGCTGCTCGCGCGGCCGAGACTCGCGCTCGCGCAACTGCACGGCGGAACGTGCACCCGCGAGAGATTGCTTCGGTTCGCGGGCGAGAGCCTCGGCATCGCGTATATCGTCTTGCTCGCGTCCGGGCTTCTCGCGGCGATGGCGGGCAACGGAGCCCTTGCATGGCTCGGCGCGATCGTCGCGGGCCTGGTGCCGTTCCTCCGCGCGAAGGAGCTTGGCAATCGCGTCGCCATACGGCGTCAACGCATCGTCATGGAGCTGCCCGAGCTGCTCGGCAAGCTGCTGCTGATCGTGGGAGCCGGCGATAACGTCATGCGCGCTTTAACCCGGTGCGCGGAGCAGCAACCTTCGGGATTCAATCCGTTGTACGACGAGCTGAAGGCGGCTCTCGCCGCGATGAAGCGCGGAGAGAGCATGGCCGTCGCCCTGGAGGAGATGGGGCGCAGGTGCGCGGTTCCGGAAGTGAAGCTGTTCGCTTCTACCTTGCTGATCAACGCGAGGCGGGGAGGCGACGCGTTCGTTCCCGCGCTGAAGGAGCTCACGAGAGTCATGTGGGACAAGCGCAGAGCCGCCGTCCGCACGCTCGGCGAGCAGGCATCCTCGAAGCTCGTCTTCCCGCTGGCGGTTATCTTCCTATGCATTATGGTTCTGGTCGGCTCGCCGACGGTGTTCATGTTCTGATATCGATAGAGAGGAAGATGATAGATGGTTAGAACGAATAATGTCAGCCCGAACAAGTCCGGAGTCTCGCTATTGCGCGACGAGAGAGGAATGGGGACGCTGGAGATCGTGTTGATCCTGGCGGTGCTTATCGCGATCGTGCTCGTATTCAGAGAGCAGATCATATCGTTCTTGGAGTCTCTGATGGAGAAAGCGACGGGCAAATCCGACGAATTGTTCGAATGACGGCGGTCCGGGGAGAAAGGAGCCGCGCGGCACTCGCGCTATGGCGCGACCGGTCGGGGGCGATGACGTTGGAAGCGTCGATGGTACTGCCTTGCGTCATGATGTTGACTATCGTCGTCATCTTGTTCGCCTTGTACGTATCCCAGGCATCGGTGCTCTATTATCGCGCTTCGGTCGCGGCCGAACGATCGGCGTTCGGGTGGTCGAATTCGGCCAAGGAGGCGAAGACGGGCGCCTATCCATCAGGGCAATACGACGGCCTGTATTGGCGATTGAAGGACGATGCGCTATTGCAGGGCTTGTTCGGGGTGGCCGCGGGAGGCAGCGGGACAGTCGAAGTGCAGATCGTCCCGGGAACGTTAGTCGGACGCGGAGCATCGGCCGCGGACAAGCTGGCTCGCGTCGGAGCGTCGATGCCCGAATCCGTCTCCGGGGAGATGACGTACCGGAATATCGGGTTCAAGCGAACCGTATCCGTCCAAGCGCGTTCGTCGCGGTTGCCCGATGCGCTGATCTCTTTCGGAGGACGGGAGCATGCGACCGCCGACGTATCGGCGTTGGTCGTGGAGCCGACGGAGCTCATCCGCTCGTTCGATCTCGTTCGGTATTACGCGGAGAAGATGAAGACGGCGCCGCAAGACGAGAGCGCTTATCGCGGACAAGCCGCCGAAGCGCTTCGCGAACGGGGAGCCGCGGCGAGATAATCGGGCCGAAGATGGAGGCGGGGAAATGAGAAGCAGCGGGAAGAGCGGCGAGAGCGACCGGGTTCCGGTCGTAGAGCGGGGATCCGGCATATGGCCGGACGGTACGCGCGGGTCGGTGTCGATCTACTTCATCGCGGCGACGGCGGCGCTCGTCCTGATTACCGCTCTATTGATCGACTTCGCCCGCGTGGCGGCGTTCCGCAAGCAATCGGAGCTCGCGGTGAAGTCCGGCGTGCGCTCGGTGCTGTCTTCCTTCGATCCCGCGATCTATGCGCGATACGGCTTGTTCGTAAGAGGCGGAGAACCGGCGGACGTTATCTTCTCGGATACGGTCGAGGGAAATACGGTCGGAGCCGGCGAAGACTCGGGCGGGTTTCCTTACATCGACACGCGGTGGGAGCAGACGGGCGTCACGGAGAGCCGGCCGATCGCGGATCACGGCGTGTTCCGCAGGCAAGTGCTAGAGGAGATGAAATACAAAGCACCGATCGACTTGACGATCGAGCTGGCGCGGAAGCTGCGCGGCATGTCGGGAATGATGGCCGATACCGCCCGGACGGTCGACGCGCTGGAGCGGATGCAGAAGGCGTACGATCTGAGGGAAGCGGCGCTGGACCGGGTGCTCGAGCGGCAACGCGACCACGGCGAAGCGATTCGGCGGGCGCTGCCGGAAGAGATTCCGCATCCGCCGGTCGCGCTGTCCCCTGTTTCCGCGACCGGAACGATCGTGCATATCGCGGACGTCGCGATGCAATACGACGATTACGTCGTCAAGCGGCTGGAAGACGAAGCGAGGCGGCAGGCGATTCGCGCGAAGGAAGAAGCGTGGAGACAGAGACAGGAGGAGCGCAAGCGGCTCGGAGAAGCGTCCGCTGACGAGCGCTCGGATGGAAAGGCCGGGGGCCGCGATGCCGGGAAGACGCCGGTAGAAGATCCGCTCGTCATCGGCGATGAAGAGAAGCCTCGGTACGAAGCGATCGTGGCGGCATACGAGTCGGGCGTATCCGATTTGGCCGCCTCGCTCGCCGCGGATGCGGCCGAGGCGAGAGAAGATGCCGAAGCGGCGCTTGCCGACGCCCGGGAAGCGTGGCTCGATGCGAGGGAAGCGAACGACGAGATGGCCCGGATCGCGGAAGAAGCGGCCGCGGCTCCTACGTCGATAGGGGCTGCGACCTCGACATCCTCGGAGGGGGCGTCCGATTCCTCCGTTTCCGCGGAGCAAGCGGAGGCAATGGCCGAATTGCGCCGGAAGGCCGCGGACATGGTGCTTCCCGCATCGTTCTTCTCCGAATACGAGACGGAGATCGGGCGGCAACGCGACGGCGGGCTGGCGATCATCGGTCAAGCCGGCTCGTATTCTTCATCCGCGGCATCCGCGGTCGGATCGACGGGAAGAGGCGAGGCGCTGCTAAGAGGAGCCGATACGCTGCAGCGCGGCTATGCCGATTTCGTCTTGGCCTACGGCGCTGCCGGTACGGTATTGTCCGCGCGGCAGGCGATGTTACAAGCGCATCGCGCGCAGGATCGGGAGCGCAAGGCGGAAGAGAAGAAGGCGAATGCCGAATGGGCTAGCGCGAAGCAATTGCTAGGCTTGCTGTCCGGGCGAGCCGGGACGCCGGAAGAGCGGGCGGAGTTCGATCAGTTGAACAAGCTGTTCGAGCGCAATCTGACATGGAACGAAGAGGCGAAGGAGCAGAGGCAGGAAGAGCAAGCCGACAATCCCGACCAAGGACGCGACGAGGCGATTTCTTTGTCCGGAGACTTGCTCGCCATCATAGAGGACATCCTGCTCGGCGCGCGCGATCAGCTGTTCTTCTCGGAATACGCGATCTCCCGAATGTCGCGCTACGAGCCGGCTTACGTCAGAGGCATGCTGCGGGGAGAGGAAGCGCCGTTGTCCGTCGGCGCTCAGCAGACGGAGTACATCCTATACGGCTTCGATGGTCCATCGGGCAATATCGCGGCGGCTTATGGAGAGATCTTCGCGTTCAGGCTCGCGATCCGAACGATGGAAGGATTCGTGGAATGCGCCAAGGCGGGCAATCCGCTGCTGGTGCTGGTCGCCGCTCTCGTATACGGTATACGGCAAGCGATCGTGGATCTGAATACGCTCGTCGATACGGGATCGATTCCGTTATCGAAATACGCGAAGGTCCCAACGACATACGCCGATTACTTACGATTGTTCTTATTGCTGCACGGCGGTTCCGGCAATCAGTTGGCGAGAATGATCGCCGTCATGGAGCTGGAGACGGGGGTGTCGTTCACGGAAGCTTACACGTATGCGAGCGGCGAAGCGACGTCCTCCGTGAGGCTATGGTTTTTCCCCGGGTTGGTGCGCATGCTCGGAGGCCAAGGCGGCTTAGGCGGGAAGGTGAACGGCAATCGATACGAAGCGACGTACGGCGCGGACATGGCTTATCAATAAGAAGCGCGGAGATCGGGGCAGCGTCACGCTGGAGGCTGCGATGCTGATGCCGGCGTTCCTGCTCTTCGTCTTCTTCCTCATCTTCATGATACAGGCGGCGATCGCGTCGATGGCGCTTCACGGGGCGTTGTCCCAGACGGTCAGGCAAGCGGCGGAGGCGTGGTATCCCGTCTCCGCGGCGATCGACCAAGCGAAGGGGACGAGCGCGTACGAGCAAGCCGAACGATGGAGCGGCAAGCTTGCGCAAGCCGGGGAAGCGTTAGGCAAGATCGGCCATTGGCTGCCGTCGCCGATCGACGATTGGGCGGAGCAGGCGGCGAACGGCGAATGGTCGCCGGACAGGCAAGCGGCCAAGCTGGCATTCCAACGATTGATGGAGCCGTTCGTCGACGAAGACGCGCTCGATCGCTCCCGCTTGCGACTAACGGAAGCGGAGCTGCCGGACGCCGACGATCGCAGCCAAGCGTATTTGACGCTGAAGGCCGAATATACGCTCCCGATGCGCGTTCCGTTCATCGGCAAGAAGGTCGTCATTCGTCAATCGGCAAGGGAACGCGTATGGATCGGCGGGACCGTTACCCGGGCGCGTCTCGCCGAGGAAGACGCGGCAAGGCTGCAGGTCGAATTCGTATCGCTGGAGCCGAATCCGGTAAGGCCGGGCCGCCGGGCGACGTTGGTCGTCCGTACGAAACCGGGGGCGTCCGTCGACTTGTCCGTACTGTACAAGAGCGGAGCAAGCCAAGCGAAGCACCTCGGGACGGCGACCGCGGACGGAGACGGTATCGTGAGCTGGACATGGCACGTGTCCGGCAGGACGACGCCGGGGCAATGGACGTTAAAAGTAACCGGCTCGGGACAAGAAGGCGCGTGGGAGCACGCCTTCGAGGTGAAGAAAGCCTCGTCAGGATAGGAGGACGATCGATGGACATCGTTGCGGTCGCTGCGGTAACGCTGCTGCTGGCGGCAGCTTGTTGGACGGATATTCGAACGTTGCGGATTCCGAACGCGTTGAACGTGTTGTTCGCCGCGGGAGGATTAGGCTATCAAGCGATTAGCAATGGCGCCGACGGCTTGCGCGTTGCGTTGATCGGGGCAGCCGCCGGCATCCTGCCGCTGTACGTTCTATTCCTGATGCGAGGCATGGGCGGAGGAGACGTCAAGTGGTTCGGCGCGTTCGGGACGTGGATGGGCGCGGTTCCGACGCTATGGCTCATGCTGTACGCGATCGTGTTCGCGGGAGGGATCGCAGGCGCGCTCGTACTCCTGAGGCTCCCGCCGTTGCGGAAGATAGGGGCGCGCATTCGCTGGCCTTGGGGTCGGCATCCGGTATCGGAAGGAAGAGGCGCTAGCTTTCCGTTCATGCTGGCCGTCGCGCCGGGTTTCATGATGCTGTTAGGAAAAGGATAGGTGAATGCGTTGGCCGACTTACTCGTAAGATTCGAGCAACACAGAGGCTTAAGCATGCGGATAGAAGAAGAACGCGGCTTCACCCGGGAAGCCGTCAATTGGACGCAGTTGCAGATGCTGAAGCGTTGCGATATTCCGGGGGTGCTGCCGATCGAGATCGAACAGTTCGACGGGAAGGTCGCGTTCAAGTACGATTTGAACGGTTGCCGGATGCTCGGAGAGGCGCTGCGCGTATCCAAATGGACGATGGAAGATCTCATGGGCGCGTTAAGCCGGTTAGCCGAAGTATTGGAGGACTGCCGGTTGTATTTGTTGGATGCGGAGCGGGTATTGTTATCCGACGAATTCATCTATGTCGGTGTCGATTGGCAAGACATTCGGTTCGCTTATTTGCCGTTGATCGAGAAGCATGACGGCGGCGGTAACGCCTTGGAGAAGCTCGTCGTTCGTTGGATGACGAGGGTCGGGAATCCGGACGGCGAGGCGATGCAGCAAGTGCTTCGGATCGTCGCCGCGCCCGAATTCTCGGCGCAGGAGTTAAGAAGCCATGTTAGGCAATACTTCGCTTCCCGCCCGCCGGGAAGCGGTCAACGCTCGAGCGAGAAGCCGCAGGCGATGTCTTCGTTCTCGCCTTCGTTGAGCGAGATGCAGGACGATCGTGTCGCGCCGGCGCCGCCCCATCGCGACGAAGGGGAAGCTTCGGGCAAAGCGCGCGGACTGTCCTGGCGCCTGTTACAGCCTCCTTCGGGCGACCCGCATACGCTGTCGGGACTGCTGGAAGACGAGAGGCCGTCTTGGAACGAGGCTTACGCGCCGGAAGTCGATCGCAAGCCCGGAAGTCATGGGGCGTCGGAAGCCGTAGCGGATGCGGCTCGACCCCCGATGGACCCCCATAGGCGCCGAACGATGACCGGCGCGGCGGCCGCGATTATCGCTGCGGCGGCATGGCGCGTCTTGTACTTGGACAACCCGGGACAAGCGAGCATGCTTGCGTGCCTTGGCATTACGGCGATGGCGATCGCGGGCGTCTTATTCCTGTGGAACGGCGCTCCGAAGCGGTTCGGTTCGCGCGCGGCGGCAAGCGCATTGCATCGGCAGGAGGCGCCTAACGGCCCGTCCGATCGCGATCGCGGCTTCACTGAACCATTGGATCGATGGGCTGACGAAGCGTCCGAACAATCCGACTTCGGCCGATTCCGCATTCGCGCATCGGATCAACGAGTACAATCGCATCACTATGCCGGCGATCGGGCGCCCGACGGCGCCTCTTCCGTCGCGGTTCCGGAGACGACGTGGCTGTCTTCCGGACAGGAAGATCGAACGGAAGCGCTTGGACATGCGCACGCAGATAGCGATCCGTCTTGTTATTTGATATGGGAAACCCGGGGAGACGGCAACAGAATCGCGTTGCGGCAACCGTCTCTCGTCATCGGTCGCGCGGCGGACGCGGCGACGCACGTCGACGAGACGAGCGGCATCTCCCGCGCGCACGCGGAAGTCGTGCGCGTGTCCGAGGAGTGGAAAGTCAAGGATCTTGGCTCCCGCAACGGCAGCCGGCTGAACGATCGGCCGATGACGCCGTACGAGCTGTATCCGCTTCGGTCGGGGGATCGTCTCACGCTCGCGGGCTCCAACTATCGGTTCGTGAAGGAGAACGCATGAACCTTCGCATCGAACGAGAACGCGACAAAAAAGAAGCCCTAGCGGGTAATATCCCGCAGGGCTTCTTCGAGCTTCGGAAAGGCGAACTTGAATCCATGCTCGAGCGCGGCGCGCGGCATCGCCCGTTGGCCGACGAGCACGAGCGTGCTCATCTCGCCGAGCGCAAGCTTAAGCGCCCAACCCGGCACCGGGAACCAGTGGGGGCGGCGGGTCGCCTTGCCGAGAGTGCGTCCGAATTCGTCGTTCGATACCGGCTCGGGCGCGACCGCGTTGACGGGCCCCGATATCGAATCGTTGTCGAGGCAGAATAAGATGAGCGCAACCATGTCCTGCAAGTGGATCCAAGGCAGGCCTTGCCGTCCGCTGCCGACTTTCCCGCCGACGAACAGGCGGTAGGGAAGCCGGATGAGTCCGAACGCGCCGCCGGCGCCGGATAGCACGAGGCCGATCCGCAGCTTCACGAGCCGCTCGGCGGGGATGCGGTTAATTGCCGCCTCCCAGGTGACGACCGTCGCGCCGAGAAAGTCCGCGGGCTGCGCGGGACTGCGTTCGTCGAATACCTGATCGCCGGAATGCCCGTACAACGAGATGCCCGACGCGTTCACGACGACCGGCGGAGGCGCGCTCATCCGGCTCAGGATGTCCGTTAGCCTGTAGGCGGCATCCGTGCGGGACGAGACGATGCGCCGTTTCGCCTTGGCGGTCCAACGTTGATTGATCGACTCGCCGGTCAAGCTGACGACGCCGTCGGCGCCGCCGAGCAGATCCGGGTTCGCGCTCCACTCTTCCCAGGTGACGTAACGAGGATGCGGCATCGTCTTGTCGTACGGCGAAGCCGCCGGTTGCCGTCTCGTTACGATCCATACTTCGTCCCCGCGGGAAAGGAGCGCTTGCGTCAAAGCGGTTCCGATGTAGCCCGTGCCTCCGCACACGATGAGACGCATCGCGCTCCTCCTTATTCGTTATTGCTTGTCGATCGATTCGATCGTATATTGGGTAACCTTCTCGCCGTTCACGTCGACCGTATTCTCGGTATAAGTGAACTTCACCGGCGTATCCGATTCCCATGGATCGAGCTTATCCGCGATCTCGGGACTCACTTGGAAAGCGACCGTGCTGTCTTCGAGCTTAATCTCGATCGAATGGCTATCGATCAAGCCTACGTATTCGCCTACCGCTTCTTGAGCTTCGGATGGGTTGGCCGACGCATCGGAGCTTGCCGGCGCGCTCGGGCTGGCTTCGGCGTCCGGGGACGCGCTCGCCGACACGGACGGCGTCGCGGACGGCGTTCCGTTCGAGCCGTTGTCGTTGTCGCTGCACGCGGCGGTCATCAGCATGAGCGCGAGCAGAGCGGCGCTCAGCGCCAGCGTGGAACTGTTCTTTTTCTTCATCTGGGTGTTGCACCTCCTACGAGGTTAGACGAAATGCCCGAGCAAAGGTTTCGTTTTTTCGTCGGAAGGTCCTGGTAGTAGGACTAACTAAGCAGATGACGATAGGCGGAATAGTCGATCTTGTTCTTCTCCAGGAAGTCCTTCAGGTTGCGATGGTCGCGCTTCGGCGTCGCGAGGATGTAGCCCTGGATGCAATGCTCTTCGGTTACGCTGGAAGCGCCGCTCTCCACCGCGAGCTGGCCGATCTTCGCGGCGATCGAATGCTTCGCGATGTCCCGGAACGGCCCGGGGACCGGCGATACGAGCTTGTCCAGCATCGCCTTGGACTCGTCGTTCCAGAGCGGGCGGCTCCGTTCGACCCAATAATTCTGCCAATCCAGCTTGGACTTGCCGTCGCGCTGCGGGAGCACCTTCAGGAATTTGCGGAACATGAAGAAGCCGCCTATGCCCATGAACGCGATCATGACGAACGTCCAGAACCAGATGAAATAAACGAACCAAGTTGGAGCTCCTGACATGAATATCACCTCATTCCGAAATTATAGCGCATTTCTAGATTTATTTCGACGTTCGCGATACAATAAGGGTTGGTTAAGGTAGCAGGTCCCGCATGCCACTGCGGGACGCGGAGCGGTAAACGAGAGGAGCTTATTCGTCAATGGTGAAGATCGGATCGCACGTTTCATTTTCGGACAAAGGCTTGCTGAACGCGGCGAACGAAGCGGAGTCCTACGGCTCCGGCACGTTCATGATCTATACGGGAGCCCCGCAGAACACGCGGAGGAAACCGATCGAGGACTTGTACATACCCGAAGGGATACAGGCGATGGCGGCAAGCGGCATCGTCGTCGACGATATCGTCGTGCACGCGCCTTATATCGTCAATCTCGGTTCATATAAGGAAGATACGTTTCGGCTGGCCGTCGACTTCCTGCAGGAGGAAGTGCGGAGAACGAACAAGATCGGCGTGAGGAACATCGTCCTTCACCCGGGCGCATACACGGATAAGGATCCGGAATACGGCATCGCCCGCATCGCCGAGGGCTTGAACGAGGTACTCGAGGGCACGAAGGAGACCAACGTCAACATCGCGCTCGAGACGATGGCCGGCAAGGGCACGGAAATCGGCCGCAGCTTCGAAGAGCTGGCCCAGATTATCGAGAAGGTGCGCGATAACGATCGGCTGACCGTGTGCTTGGACACCTGCCACATCCACGACGCGGGCTACGACGTCGTCGGCGACATCGACGGCGTATTGCGCAAGTTCGACGAGCTCGTCGGCTTGAACCGGATCGCGGTCGTCCACGTCAACGACAGCAAAAACCCGCAAGGAGCGGGCAAAGACCGCCACGCGCCGATCGGTTCGGGCTGGATCGGTTACCAAGGCATCGCCGGCGTCGTCGGACACGAGCTGCTGAAGGACAAGCCGTTCATCCTGGAGACGCCGTGGATCGGGAAGAACGAAGCGACCGAGCGTCCGATGTACGAGGCCGAGATCGCCATGTTGCGCGGAGACGCGCAGAAGCGGTTCGGCGGGGAGTTCTTGGAGGACGTCGAGAGGCTCCACTTCTTCTTCGACAAGCAAGACCTTCATCACCGGTTATACGTGCTGAACACGTGGGAGATGCTTAAGTCCGACGCCAAGGCGAGGAAGGCCGATCCGCGCGAACCGATGGAGCGGCTGTACGACATGCTGATCGAGGGCGGCGCGCTGTCCGGCGAATTGAGCGAGGAAGCGGTCAACCATCGTCTGCTCGGATGGCTGGCGGGCAAAGATTGGCTGAAGGCCCTGTAAAGAGAGGGACCGGCGAATCCGGCCGATAGTAGAGAGGAAGAGAATCCGTACATGAGTCAACAACCCGTATACCAGCCTCAGGACGCGAAACGGCGGGAAGACAAGAGCAATCGCGCGCGCATGCTGATCTCCTGCCCGGACCGCGCGGGCATCGTCGCGGCCGTCTCGCAGTTTCTATATGAACAGGGCGCGAACATCGTCCAATCCGACCAATACACGATGGATCCGGAGGGCGGCATGTTCTTCATGCGGATCGAATTCGATCTGCAAGATTTGGAGCAGCGTCTCTCCACGCTTCAGGAGGACTTCGGCCGCGTGGCGGACCGGTTCTCGATGCGTTGGAGCATTTTCCGCGCGGCTCGCCGCAAGCGGGTGGCGATCTTCGTCTCCAAGGAGGATCACGCGCTGCTCGAGCTGCTATGGCAATGGCAGGCTGGCGACCTCGACGCGGAGATCAGCATGGTCATCAGCAACCACGAGGACATGAGGGCGCTCGTCGAATCGTTCGGCATTCCGTACCATTATATTCCGGTAACGCCGGACACGAAGCCGGAGGCGGAACGCCGGCAGCGCGAGCTGACGGTCGGCAAGGTCGATCTGATCGTGCTGGCGCGCTACATGCAGATCATCCCGCCGAAGTTCATCGAGCAGTTCCATAACCGCATCATTAACATTCACCATTCGTTCTTGCCCGCGTTCGTCGGCGGCAAGCCGTACCAGCAGGCGTACGATCGCGGCGTCAAGCTGATCGGCGCGACCGCCCACTACGTGACGGAGGAGCTGGACGGCGGTCCGATCATCGAACAGGATATCCAACGCGTCAGCCATCGGGACAACGTGAACGAGCTGAAGCGAATGGGACGCCACATCGAGCGGATCGTGCTCGCGCGCGCCGTGAAATGGCATATCGAAGACCGGCTTCTCGTGTTCCAGAACAAGACGGTCGCGTTCGTATAATACGTCGTATTCGTCGTAATATTGCAGCATATTTCTAGCATTCCGATAGGACCCATGATACAATAGGCAAAATAGTTATAACTGTACGATTACGGGCCATTGCGCCTTGAACGTACGTGATTAGACACGAGGAGGGTTTTACAGTAATGACAGTTAGCACGAAGACGATCGACCAACAATCCGTAACGACGATCCGCACGTTAGCCATCGATGCGATCGAAAAAGCCAAATCCGGCCACCCGGGCATGCCGATGGGCGCGGCGCCGATGGGCTACCAATTGTTCGCCAAGACGATGAAGCACAATCCATCCAAGCCGTCTTGGATCGACCGCGACCGCTTCGTGTTGTCCGCGGGTCACGGCTCGATGCTGCTGTACTCCCTTCTTCACCTGAGCGGGTACGATCTTCCGATGGACGAACTGAAAAACTTCCGTCAATGGGGCTCCTTGACGCCGGGACATCCGGAATTCGGCCATACCGCCGGCGTAGACGCGACGACGGGTCCGCTCGGCCAAGGCATCGCGATGGCTGTCGGCATGGCGATCGCGGAAGCGCAATTGGGCGCTACTTATAACCGCGAAGGCTTCGATCTGATCAACCATTATACGTACTCGATCTGCGGCGACGGCGACTTGATGGAGGGCATCTCCCACGAGGTCGCTTCCATGGCCGGCCACATGAAGCTCGGCAAGCTGATCGTGCTGTACGATTCCAACGATATTTCCCTCGACGGAGAGCTTAGCCTCTCGATGTCCGAGCTTGCGGGCAAACGCTTCGAAGCGTACGGCTGGCAGGTGCTTCGCGTAGAGGACGGCAACGATCTCGACGCGCTCGCGCAAGCGATCGCTTCCGCGCAAGCCGATACGAGCAAACCGACGCTGATCGAAGTGAAGACGGTCATCGGCTACGGTTCCCCGAACAAAGGCGGCAAAGGCGGCCACGCGGGCCCTCACGGCTCCCCGCTCGGCTCCGACGAGTCGAAGTTGACCAAGGCGTTCTACGAATGGCCGCATGAAGAATTCCACGTTCCGGAAGAAGTGCGCGCTCACTTCGCGGCGATCAAGCAAGCCGGCGAACAAGCGAACGCCGCATGGGACGCGCAGTTCGCGAAATACAAAGCGGCGCATCCGGCATTGGCGGCGCAATTCGAAGCGGCGATCGCCGGCGAATTGCCAAGCGGCTGGGACGCGGATCTTCCGAAGTACACGACGGAAGACAAACCGCTCTCGACCCGCGTCGCATCCGGTAACGCGCTGAACGGCCTCGCGAAGAACGTTCCGCAGCTCGTGGGCGGCTCCGCCGACCTCGAAAGCTCGACGATGACGCACCTGAAGGGCTTGCCCGTATTCAAGCCGGGCAACTACGACGGCCGCAATATCTACTTCGGCGTACGCGAATTCGGCATGGCTGCCGCAATGAACGGAATCATGCTGCATGGCGGCTTGAAAGTATACGGCGGCACGTTCTTCGTGTTCACCGACTACCTGCGTCCCGCGATTCGCTTGGCGGCGATCCAGAACCTGCCGGTTACGTACGTTCTGACGCACGACAGCATCGCGGTCGGCGAAGACGGCCCGACGCACGAGCCGATCGAGCAGCTCGCTTCGATCCGCATCATCCCGAACTTGACGGTGATCCGTCCGGCCGACGGCAACGAGACTTCCGCGGCTTGGGCGTACGCGCTTCAGAACCAAGGCAAGCCGGTCGCGCTCGTCCTGACGCGCCAGAACCTGCCGATTCTCGAAGGCACGGCGAACGCTCGCGCCGATATCTCCAAGGGCGGATACGTCGTATCCGAAGCCGCTAACGGCAAAGCGCAAGGCATTCTGATCGCTACCGGATCCGAGGTTCAACTCGCGGTCGCTTCGCAGAAGGCGCTTGCCGAGCAAGGCGTGCACGTTCGCGTCGTCAGCTTGCCGAGCTGGGATCTGTTCGACGCGCAAGACGCGGCATACAAAGAGAGCGTCCTGCCGAAGAGCATCAAAGCTCGCCTCGCGATCGAGATGGCTCATCCGTTCGGCTGGGATCGCTACGTCGGCGACGCCGGCGCGGTTATCGGCATCGATACGTTCGGGGCATCCGCGCCGGGCGATCGCGTGATCAAGGAATACGGCTTCACGGTGGACAACGTCGTGGCGCAATTCAATAAATTGCTGTAGATCGCACATAGGGGAGCTGGAGAGACCATGTCGCAGTACGACAACGTATCCGTAGTGAAGAAAGCGAACGTATACTTCGAAGGCAAAGTCACGAGCCGCACCGTCCTGTTCGCGGACGGCACGAAAGTCACGCTCGGCGTCATGCTGCCGGGCGAATACGAATTCGGCACGGCGCAGAAGGAAATCATGGACATCCAGTCCGGCGATCTGTCCGTTCTGCTTCCGGGCAACGACGAGTGGCTCGAGATTACCGAGCCGCAAGCATTCGAAGTGCCGGCTAACGCCAGCTTCAAGCTGAACGTTCGCACGGTAACCGACTATATTTGCTCGTATATCGACTAATCGCCGCATCGGCGATCGAGAAGACCATCCTTCGGGGGTGGTCTTCTTTTTGTTGCCTCCGGCGACGTCCCGCGCGCAATCGGCAACAAAACCGTTAAAAGTATCAATTCGCCACGTAGCGGCTTCCGGAAGGGCTGTTATACAGTTAGGGCGAACGAGGACGAACGGCGGATGCAAGCAAGTCCGCCCGCGGTCCCGCGAAGGAGGGAAGGAGGGGGAGCGGCATGGGCGGTCCGGCGAAGCGGCCGCCGTTGCAGCCAGAAGAACGCGCATACGCACGAAGCAAGCGATCTTCACATCCCAAAGGAGGCAAATTATGATACTTCGCTCGATGGCATCCATCCGAGGCACGGCCCTTGCGGTCGTCGCCGCCCTGATCGTCGGCTTATTCGCCGCCGTCGCGGCGCCGGCTCCCGCGGCCGCGGCGGGCACGACGTATTACGTCGACTCCGCGGCAGGCAACGACGCCAACAGCGGCACGAGCACGGGCGCGCCATGGCAGACGCTCGCCAAGGTGAACGCGGTTACGTTCGCTCCGGGAGACTCGATTCTGTTCAAGACCGGGGGCATATGGACGGGCGCGCTGAAGCCGAAGGGCTCTGGCACCGCGACCGACCGGATCACGTTCGGCCGTTACGGCGACGGGCCGAGTCCGATCATCAACGGCAACGGCGGCATGCGCGCGGTCCATCTGTACAACGTCGAATACATCACGCTGAGAGACTTCGAGATCATTAACGACGGCCCGACCGAAGCGGTGCGCAGCGGCGTCTATATCGAGGGTCAAGGCGTCAACACCCTCGACGGCATCTACATTCTCAACAACAACATTCACCATATCAAGGGCAGCTCGGACCGGGATACGAACATGTATTCCAACGCCGGCATTCTCGTCATTACGTCGGACGGAGCGGCGGGAACGCCCGTAGCGAACTTCAACGATCTCCGCCTCGAGAACAACCTCATTCACGACACGTCGACGATCGGCATCTATATGAACGGCACGAATACGCAGTGGATGGACTACGCCACGTTCTCCAACTGGAACAAGAACGTCGTCATCCGCAACAACTACGTAGCTAGAACGGGCGCGGACTCGATTATCGCAGGCTATTGCGACGCGCCGCTCATCGAATACAACACGGGCCTCGACGCCGGCGTCAACGGCAACAATTACAAGTGGATCGCGAGCATGTGGAGTTGGGCGACGAACAACGCCACGTTCCAGTACAACGAAGTCGGCCGCACGCGGTTCCAGAGCCAGGGCTCGAGCGATTCCGCCGCCTTCGACGTCGATATCCATACGTGGGGCACGCATATTTTCCAATATAACTACACTCACAGCAACGCGGGCGGCATCATCATGACGATGTACAATTCGCACGCGAACACGATCTACCGGTACAATATCAGCCAGAACGACGACCACTACCATTGGAACGACACGACGTTCACGTGGTTCAGCCCGGCGGAAATTTACAACAACACGATCTATAGCAACAACGGGCAAGGCCACCGGATTCGGAACTACGCGAGTTCCGTTTATAAGAACAATATTTTCCACGTGAACGTTCCCGTCAATTACTTGGCGAACCCGACGTTCAGCAACAACCTCTACTACGGCCATACGGCAGCGGCGGCGGATACGGCCGCGGTGTCGGCGGATCCGCAGTTCGTGCAAGGCGGAGCGGGCCAAGACGGCAGGTCGACGGTGAACGGTTATAAGCTGAAGTCGACTTCTCCGGCTATCAACGCGGGCACGACCATCGCGGGCAACGGAGGCAAAGACTTCTGGGGCACGACGCTGTACAACGGCGCTCCCGACATCGGCGCGCACGAATATACGGCGACGACGGCATCGGTACCGCGTTTCTCGGCCGCGAAGACGTCGGGAACGGTTACGGCGGACGGCGTCCTGAGCGAGGGCGTCTGGACTTCCTCGGCGAAGAAGCTCGCAACCAAGGCGACGCTGGGCGTGCCGGATAACGAGTTCGGCTATCGCGTCGCGTGGGACGACACGAACCTGTACGTCGCCCTGGAGCAGAAGGACCGCGCGATGTTCAACGACTCGGTAGCCCCATCCGACGACGATTCGTTCGATATCTACATCGACGCGAACAACAATAAGGGCGCGAGCTACGATACGTACGACCGCCAATACACGATCCGTTACAACGATACGACGCTGTACGAGCGCAACAACCGCAAGACCGGCGTCACGCACGGCGTGAGCGCGTCGGGAACGACGCTGACGGCGGAGCTCGTCGTGCCGTGGAGCAATCTCGGCGTGACGCCTACGCCGGGCATGAAGATCGGCTTCGACGTCAACAGCAACGACGACGACGACGGCCTGTACCGCGAGAGCCAGTCGATGTGGGCGGGCACGGCCAACAACTGGACGAATACGTCCGCGTTCGGCGAGCTGACGTTGAACGGCCTCGCGCTGGATGCCGAAGCCGCGACCGGCATTACGGTAGACGGCAACCTGAGCGAAGCGGCGTGGGACGTCACGGTTCCGGTCGCCGAAGCGCTGAGCGGCACGCCGAACAACACGACGACGTTCGACGTCAAGTGGGATAGCACGTACTTGTACGTCGGCTTCAAAGTATTGGACGCTTCGCTCTTCAACGACTCCGCGAATATCTGGGAGGACGACTCGGTCGACGTCTACATCGACGCCGACTACAACAAAGGCTCCTCTTACGATATGTTCGACCGCCAGTTCACGATCGGGTACAACGATACGTCGCTGTACGAGCGCAACAACCGGACGACGGGCGTCCTGCACCAAGTGACGCCGATTGCCGGCGGATTCCAGGGCGAGATCGCCATTCCGTGGTCGGCGAATCTGGGCATCTCGGCCGCGGCGAACCTCGTCATCGGCATCGACGTCGCGAACAACGACGACGATAACGGCGGACAACGCGACAGGCAGTCGGTATGGACCGGCACCGATACGAACTACGCAAGCACGGCCAACTACGGGGAAGCCGTATTGAAACCCTGACGGATCGAAGCCGGCAGGCGGAGTCTAGCTCCGCCTGTCTGCTTCTCTTTGTCGCTTAGGAGGAGGAATCGCGAGATGGCAATAGCGAGAACGAAATCGAAGATTAGCCGACGATATCGGGCGCACGTCGTCGCGATCGTCGCCGTCCTGCTCGTCGCGGCCGCGCTCGCGGCGCTGTCCGCTTACGCGGAAGGGCGCGACCCGACGGACGCGGACGCCGTCGCCCTGCGCGTCAACGGCGAACCCGTCTCGGCGCGGGAATGGCGCCAAGCGGTGCTCAGGCATCGGGCGACGGTGTACGCGGAGCTTCAGGCGCAGTCCCCCGGAACGGGACAGGACGAATTCTGGCGAACGAAGATCGGAGAGGAGACGCCGCTCGAACGGCTGCACCGCGTCGCCTTGGCGGAGCTCGTGCGCGCGAAGGCGCAACGGCAGCTCGCGGTACGGGAAGGCCTGTTGGCCGACTCGTCCTACGAGGCGTTCCTGACGGAATGGGAGACGGAGAACGAGCGTCGGAGGGAGGCCGTACGGAGAGGCGAGGTCATCTTCGGACCCGAGCGGTACGACGAAGCGGCCTACTACGACGCGAAGCAGGGCGAGCTGGCCGACGAGCTGCAACAGAAGCTGTATCCGGCCGCGGACGCGACCGAGGAACGGATCGCCGCTTATTACGAGGAGCATAAGACAACGCTGTTCCGTCGTACGCCGATCGTCGAATTACGGCAGCTCGTCTTTCCATACGGGGAGAACGGGGCAACGCGCGAGCAGGCGGAGGCCTGGGCCGCCGGCGTCCACGAGGCGTTGGAAGCAGGCGAAAGTCGGGATGCGGCGCGCGAACGGCTGACGTCTCCGTCCGGAGAAGCGTTCGCCGTCGAAACGACGAAGCTGGACGAGGCGTTCCTCCGGGACGAAGGCATGCGTTGGCGGCAACTGGCAGCGCTCGGCTTGAAGATGGAGAAGGGCGACGTCGGCGAACCGTTCGAGGAGAACGGCGCTTACCGCATTCTCGTCTGCATCGGCGTCGAGCCGCGGGGCTCGTATCCGCTCGAGGACGTGAAGGACGGAATCCGCGGCGAGTGGGGCAGGCTTCAATACGAGGAATACCTCGACCGGCTGGCCGGCGAAGCGAACGTCGAGATCGAGCGCGAGGCGTTCGATCGGGTCGACGGGACCTAGTTCGGAAAGCGGTTACGGGCGCTTGCTTGGAATGATATAATCTAGGAACCATTTCCAGTCGAAGCAAAGCGGGTGAGCCGAGTCATGAATCGCCGTTTCAGCCTCACGTTCAAAGTGCTCGTCGGATTCATCGCGGTCACGACGGTTCCGATCGGCCTGTTGCTGTACAACAACTTCTACGGCATCAAGGTCGTTCGCGAAGAGGTGTCGGAATCCAACTACTACTTGCTGCTGTCGCAAGGCAAGCAGATGGAGAAGGCGCTGCAGGAGTCCAGGGACTACTTGCTTCGCTTGATCTCGTCGGACCTGACGAGTCCGGACCTGTTCACGCTGGCGAACGCGCCGTCCTCCTCGAGCGACTACTTCTTCGCGATGCAGCGGCTCGACAAGTCGTTCCGCGACAACATGACGATCTACCGCAACGTCGAGACGTTCTTCACGTATTCGAAGCGCGAGGACCAGATGAACGTGACGTCCCGCAACTACCGGGCGACGGAAGCGGCGACCGGGATCTGGCGCGAGAAGTTCCAAGACTTCCGTCCGGAGGACGGGGGCAGGTGGCATTCGGTCGATCGGGCCGGCGAATCGTATTTGCTGATGGCGTTCTCCTTCAACGCGGACGTTGTCGTCGGCGCGTACGTCAACGCTCAGGATCTGCTCGCGCCGCTGGCCGACGTCCGGTTCGGGGAGAACGGAAGCGCCTTCCTCACGTTCGGAAACGAGAAGATCCTGAGCCGGGATCCGGTGACGACGGCGCGCTCGGACGTGCTTCGGACGGCGCTAGGGAACGCCCGGGAAGGCAGCGAGCCGGTTACGTTCCATATCGGCGATACCCGCCATCTCCTGATCGAATATCCGTTCTCGGACCCCGCCTTCCGGCTCGCGGCGATATTCCCGGAACGGGAGCTGCTCCAGAAGCTGCCCTATATCCAGATGGCGGGCTATTTAATACCGGCGGCGGGCCTTCTCGTCGTCGCGGCCTACTTCCTGTTCCTGAAGCGCGTGCTGCACCGGCCGATGAACGGTCTCGTCGTCGGCATGCGGCGGATCATACGCGGCGAAGTCGACTTCGAGGTATCCGCGAAGGGCGCGAGCCGGGAGTTCGAATTTCTGACGAATACGTTCAACCGCATGATCGCGGAAATCCGCCATCTGAAGATCGACGTGTACGAAGAATCGCTCAAAAACCAGCAAGCCGAATTCAAGCATTTGCAAGCGCAAATCCAGCCTCATTTTTACCTCAATTCATTGAATGTCATCTATAGCTTGTCGAAGCTGAACGAGAACGAGCTCGTATGCAAAATGACGGAGCATCTGGCCGATTATTTCCGATTCATCATGCGGGCGCATCAGGACACGATCCGGCTAGCGGAGGAGATGGCGCATATTCGCAACTATCTGGAAATCCAAATGCTGAGGTTCGACGGCAGGCTCGCGTACGAGCTGAACGTTCCCGCCTACCTGGAAGGCGTTCCGATTTTGCCGCTGGCCGTTCAACCGTTCGTGGAGAATGCGGTCATCCACGGGATGAAGCGGGGGCGGGCGCGCTTCGAGGTGCGCGTCGAAGCCCGGCGTTCGGCGGACGAGCCGGAATGGACGGAGATCCGCGTGTCGGACAACGGAAGAGGCTTCCCGACGGAGCAATTGGCAAGGCTGCAGAACGGAGAATACGCGCAGGGCGACGGGTTGCAGAACTTAGGCATCTGGAACGTCAATCGTCGCATGCGGATGATATACGGGGATCAGTTCCGCCTCTCGTTCGCCAACAGGGAAGGCGCGGGAGCGGAAGTCGTCCTCGCTTACCGCGCGAACGAACGATCGGAAGGAGGGGACGCGGATGACGCAGCTGCTTGTGGTTGACGACGAACCGTTCGCGGTCAAAGCGATATTGAAAGGCATCGACTGGGCGGGCGCCGGCATCGAACGCGTCCATGCGGCTTACGACGCGGAAGAAGCGATGGACGTCCTGAGGGAGCACCCCGTCGATATCGTCCTGAGCGACATCGAGATGCCGGGCATGAACGGCTTGGAGCTGCAGGAGTGGATTAACGCGAACAAGCCGAACGCCGTGACGGTGTTCTTCACCGGACACGCGAACTTCTCGTTCGCGCAGCAGGCGCTTAGGCTCGGCGGGTTCGATTACTTGCTGAAGCCGGTCAAGCACGAACAGCTGCTCGAGGTCGTGCGGCGGGCGCGGGCCAAGCTGCGCCAGGAACGGGAGCTGATTCTGTGGGACAGCCAGAAAGCGATAATCGCCGAACGGTTCTGGCAGGACGTGCTGGCGATGCGCACGGTGCCTTCCGAGGCGAACCTGAGACGGGCGCTCGGCGAAGAAGCGCCCGGGCCGTCTTCGTCGATGGCGGCCGTGCTGGTCAGCGTCGAGTATTGGCATAAGGAGTTCACGTTCAAGGAAGAGGAACTGATGGAATACGCCGTTCGCAACGCGGCGGAGGAGCTGCTGCTGCAAGGTCGCCCGGGCCGGGCGTTGCAGGACGCCAGCGGCGCGAGCGTCGTCCTGTCGTTCGTGGCGGACGAAGAGGCGGCGGACTTCCAGGCGGAGACGGAGAAGCGATGCGCGGCGTTCGCGGCCGCTTGCGCCGAATGGTTGTATTGCACCGTGTCCTGCTTCGTCGGAAGGCCGGTTCCGATCGCGGATATCGCGGACGCGTACCGGGGGCTGCTCGAGGCGGAGCGTAGGCACGTCTCGGGCGAGGGGATCGTCCGCTCCGAGAAGGAAGGCGAACCGGTCCGGCAATCGGCCCGCCAGTTCGTCGTGCCGCTCGATTGGGACAGCTGGATGACGCTGCTCGAAGCCGGCAAGACCGAATCGCTTCGGCAGCGGCTGGACGGGCTGCTGGAAGAGCTCCGCAGCCGGGAAGGGGACGCCGAAGCGATCGAGGCGGTCTATCATTCGCTGCTCCACGTCGTCTATCATGTCGCGCATAAGAACGGGGTGTCGGTCCGTTCGTGGACGGGCGGCCGCCGAACGGGCGAGGAGCCGCCGCGCACGATCGCCCAGTTGAAGGCTTGGGCGGAACGCGCGCTGCTGCCGGGCTTGCGTCATCTGGAGCTGGACGACGGGACGAACGGCCATCTGATCGACCAGATCAAGACATATATCCAGTCCCGCCTGAAGGACGTGACGAGGGAGGAGATCGCGGCGAACGTGTATTTGAACGCCACGTACTTGTCCCGCCTGTTCAAGAAAGAAACGGGCCAATCGCTCGTTCATTATATTATCGACGCGAAGATTCGCCGGGCGAAAGTGATGCTGACGGAATCGAGGTCCAGCGTGCTGGAGATCGGGGATTCGCTCGGCTACGAGAACTTCTCCCACTTCAGCAAGACGTTCAAGAAGATCGCCGGGCTTAGCCCGCTCGAATATCGCAAACGATACCAAACCCTCATGTCTGACAAATCGTGAGCGATGGAATCGACCGCCAAGGCACCGAGGTTGCTCGGTGCCTTGCTGCTTGCTACCGACTGGTGACAAAACCGTTAAAACTGTCAATCCCCTTCATTGTTGCGGACCCTCGCCGAACTTACAATGAATGACATAGGGCAAGGCAAAGAGACGAGGTGGGGAAAGTCGAACCGAAGCGAAAGAAGAAACGCTCCTTCGCGAGCAGGGTGAAGAAGGAAAAGTTTCTGCTGCTCATGCTCCTTCCGGGAGCGCTGTACTTGCTGATCAACAACTACTTGCCGATGTTCGGCACGATCGTCGCCTTCAAGGACATGAACTACGCGGACGGCATTCTGGGCAGTCCCTGGGCCGGATTCGCCAACTTCGAGTTCCTGTTCCGGACGGAAGACGCCTGGATCATCACCCGCAACACGATCGCGTACAACCTGGTATTCATCGTCTCCAATCTCTTGTTCGGCGTATCGGCGGCCATCTTGCTGAACGAGATTCGCGTCCGGCTGCTGGCGCGGTTCTACCAGAGCGTCATGTTCCTGCCGTACTTCCTGTCGGCCGTCGTCGTCGGCTACTTGGGTTTCTCGATGCTGAGCCAAGAATACGGCTTCATCAACAAGACGGTGCTCGAGCCGCTGGGGTTCAGGCAGATCGCGTGGTACAGCGAACCCGAATGGTGGCCGTACATTCTGCCGATCGTTCACCTGTGGAAGACGCTCGGCTACGTCAGCATCATCTATCTCGCGGCGATCATCGCCATCGACGGAGAATATTACGAGGCGGCCCTGATCGACGGCGCATCGAAATGGAAGCAGATCGTCCATATCACGCTTCCGCAGCTTAAGCCGATGATGATCATCCTGACGCTGCTGTCCGTCGGCCACATCCTGAACGCGGACTTCGGCCTCTTCTATCAAGTGCCGCTCGACGCGGGGGCGCTGTACTCGACGACGAACGTCATCGACACGTACGTGTACCGGGCGCTGCTGCACATGGGCAACATCGGGATGTCTTCCGCGGCCGGGTTATACCAGGCGTTCGTCGGCTTCCTCGTGGTGCTGGCTTCGAATTGGATCGTTCGTCAAATCAACAAAGAGCACGCGCTCTTCTAAGACGCGAGAGAGGTGAACGAGCTATGACTTCCTTATCGACAGATGCGCCTCCCTCGGTCGTCCATCCGCCCGGCAAGCGCAAATACCGTCATCCGAACGACGTGAAGCCGGCCGCGCACTTCGCGATCAACGCCGTGTTCATCGGCTACGGCCTGCTCTGCCTGCTGCCGATCCTGCTCGTGCTGGCTGTATCCTTCTCCGACGAACGGTCGGTCGCGCTGCACGGCTACAGCCTGTTTCCCGAGAAGCTGAGCTGGGACGCGTACGCGTATCTCTGGTCGGACCGGGGGCAAATCGTGCGAAGCTACGGCATCTCGATCGTCGCCACGATAGCCGGCAGCGCCGTCGGACTCTTGATGACCGCGCTGTTCGCTTATCCGCTAGCCCGCGGGGACTTCAGCTTCCGGACGTTTTTCTCCTTCTATATTTTCTTCACGATGATCTTCAACGGAGGTCTCGTGCCTTGGTACTTGGTCTATACGAATTACATCGACGTGAAGGACACGCTGCTCGCCTTGATCGTGCCCGGACTGCTGCTCAACGGCTTCTCGGTCATCATGGTCAGAACGTTCTTCCAGACGACGATCCACCCGTCCTTGATCGAGTCGGCCAGCATCGACGGCGCGGGGGAAATGCGCATCTTCTTCCGGATCGTGCTTCCGCTGTCGATGCCCGTCATGGCGACGATCGGGCTGTTCTATACGCTGGGTTACTGGAACAACTGGTTCAATAGCATGGTGTTCATCAACGACGAGAAGCTGATCAACCTGCAATACTTGATGTACAAGGCGATGGTCAACATCCAGGTGCTCTTCGCGAACGCGCAGAACGGTTCGAGCTCCGGGGTGACGGATCTCGCGAGCCAGCCGAACGAGACGGTACGGATGGCGATGTGCATCGTCGGCATGGGCCCGATCGTGCTCGCCTACCCGTTCTTCCAGCAATACTTCGTCAAAGGGCTGACGATCGGGGCAATCAAGGGCTAATACCGGCTATAGCCGGATAGCATAGACGTTCTCATTCGATTAAGGGAGGATTATTCCAATGACAGGGTCGCGCAAATTATTATCTCTCGCTTGCATGCTCATGCTGGCGGCAATCGTCGCGCTGAGCGGATGTTCGAGCAACGGCAACAACAACGACGGGGCATCGCCGTCGACGTCTCCGAGCGGAGAGGCAAGCGGGGAGAGCTCGCCTTCGCCGGAGCCGTCCAAGGCCCCGGAGCTTCCGCCTTACAAGATTACGATGTTCGTGCCGGGAGCGGGCGCTCCCCAGGACATTAAGCTGGTCAACGAAGCGATCAGCGCGCATCTGAAGGATAAGCTCAACTTGTCGTTCGAGCTGACGGTCATCGAGTGGGCGAGCTGGCAGGAGAAGATGAACCTGAAGTTCGCGTCTTCCGAAGCGTTCGACCTCATCTGGACGGTCGCATGGGACGGCTTCACGACGAAGATCAAGCAGAAGGCGATTATCGATATGACCGATCTGATCGACCAGTTCGCCCCGGACGCGAAGCAGATCATTAATCCGGCGCTGCTCGAGGGCGCCAAGTACAACGGAAGAAACTATTCGCTGCCGGTCAACAAGGAGATGGCGAGCCAGAGGGGCATCCTGCTTCGCAAAGACCTCGTCGAGAAGCATGGCATCGACATCGCCGCGATCAAGACGTTCGAGGATTTGGAGCCGATCTACGAGAAGATCAAGGCGGCCGAGCCCGGCGTTACGCCGCTCTACATCGACAAAGGCTCCAACTTGCCGAACATGGCCAGCGTAGGAGACTTCGACACGGTCGGCGGCGGCAAGGACGGCATCGTTCGCGGCACGTCCGATTACAAGGTCGTGAGCATGGTCCAATCCCCGCAATACCGCAAATGGATCGATCTGGCGCGCAAATGGTACTTAGCAGGCTACGTCAACAAAGACGCGGCGACGACGCAGGATATGGGCGGCGCGCTGAAGGCAGGCAAAGCGTTCTCGGTGTTCGATTACCTGAAGCCGGGCAAGGATGCCGAGGTCAGCACGGCGACGGGCTTCGATTGGGTCCAGGTGCCGCTGACGAAGCCGATCATCGCGACCGGCGACACGACGGGCTCGATGATGTCGATCTCGCGTACGTCCAAGGATCCGGAACGCGTCATGCAGTTCCTGAACCTGCTCTATACGGACAAGGAGCTCGTCAATCTGCTCGCGTTCGGCATCGAAGGCAAGCACTACGCGAAGGTAGCCGGCAAGGACAACGTCATCGACTTCCCGGAAGGCGTAACCGCTCAGTCTTCGGGTTACAACTTGAATTCGGCGTATATGTTCGGCAACCAATTCCTCGACTATCTCTGGGCGAACGAGGATCCGAAGAAGTGGGATAACTTCAAGACGTTCAACGACTCCGCGGAGAGCTCGCTCGTGCTCGGCTTCAACTTCGACCCCGAGGCGGTCAAGAACGAATCGGCGGCGCTCGCCAACGTGGCGAAGGAATACGACCCGGGACTCGTTACCGGCACGCTCGATCCGGAAGAGATCATGCCCAAGTACATCGATAAGCTGCGGGCTTCCGGAAGCGAGAAAGTCATCGCCGAGAAGCAGAAGCAGCTGGACGCGTGGCGCGCGGCCAAATAAGAGGAGTTCGTAGGCAGGCACATAAAAAAATCAGCCCCGCGAGACCGTATTCGGTCTCCGGGGCTGATCGTCATTCGCCGATCTTGTCGGCGATGTATTCGCGAAGCTGAATGCGCTGATACAGCGGCAAGCCCGCGAGCAGGCATCCGTACTGGAACTGGCCGTTCTTGCGCTCGATCCGGATGACCTTCCCCGTCATCGGAGGCAGTTCGGCCGCTCCTTGCAGGTGGATGACGACGAACATGTCCTGTTCGAGCGGGAACGTCGAGCCGATCGACACGCCGTCCTCGGAGACGTCGAGCAGCGTGCCTTCCACCGACTGGCCGCTGAAGCCGCCGGCATCCTGCCACTGGTAGATCGACATCATGACCGGGATGCTCAGCGGCAAGCGCGTCTTCTTGCGGCGATCCGAGGCGCTTGCGCCGTCCGAATCCGTATTCGCGTCGGCCGCGTTCGCGGGCGCTTCGACCGGATTGTCGGCGATGAACTTGCCGATCCAGCCCTCGTAGACTTGCGACAGCGCGGCGAGATCGTAGTCGCCGAGGCCGGCCGCGTTGCCGACTTGGAACAGGCTCTTCGCCGCTTCGAGCATCGGCGTCGATACGCCCATGCCGTCCGTCAGCACGGAAGAGAGGCGCAAGTCTTTCAGCATGAGGGCGAGCGAGAATTGGACGCTGAAGTCGCGGTCGATGATTTTGCGGCCCTTCAAGTCCGCTTGCTTGCTTGCCGCGCCGCCGGACTGGACGATGCTCAGGAACGCGGAAGCGTCGATGCCGGCTTTGGCCGCGATCGCCATACCCTCGATGAGGCCGGCGGCGTTAATGCCGACGATCGTGTTGTGCGCGAGCTTCGCGTTCGAGCCGCTGCCGCTCGGGCCGACGTAGACGACGGCCCGTCCCATCGTCAGCAGCAGCTCGCGGTTCGCTTCGACGACTTGCGGGTCGCCGCCCGCCATGAACAGCAGCGTCCCGTCGATCGCCGCGGGCTTGCTGCCCGTGACCGGCGAATCGATGAAGTCGCTGAACTTGGCGCTTACGCTCGCGGCCAGCTTCCGGGACAAGTCCGGGGAGATCGTGCTGCTGTCGATGACGACCGTGCCCGGCTTCAGCGCCTCGACGACGCCGTCCGCGCCGTAATAGATTTCTTGGATCGCGGCATCGTTGCTGACCATCGTGATGACGACGTCCGCGGAACGGACCGCTTCCGCCGGAGACGCGGCGACATCGGCGCCGAGCTTCACGAGCTGCTCGTCCTTGCCGGCGGAACGATTATAGACGGTAACCGAGTAGCCCTTGCGCAATAAGTTGGCGGCCATGGGCTCTCCCATGACGCCAAGACCGATAAATCCGATTGTCTTCATCCGATCGTCTCCTTGTTAGGTCGAATCTCGCGTATGGATTCATTATAGCCGACTTTGACGGCCGATGCCTATCGGAGGCTTGTCCGTTATAAGAAACGTTTATGACATACAATATAATTATTTATGACGTAATTATTGTGGATTGACTTGTGCCTTCAACCTTTTTTAAGTATTCTATATCTAATGTTCTAAGACCGATCGAGGTCGCGAAAGGGAGAGGCATATCGTGAGCAAAAGCGTGAAGTTCGACTATTCGAAAGCACTTCAGTTCGTAGCGCAGCACGAGATCGACAATCTGGCGCCGGCAGTGAAGTTGGCGCACGAGCAATTACATAACGGTACGGGCGCGGGCTCGGACTATCTCGGCTGGATCAACCTGCCGTTCGACTACGATAAAGAAGAATTCGCCCGCATCAAGAAGTCCGCGGCCAAGATTCAATCCGATTCCGATGCGCTCGTCGTTATCGGCATCGGCGGCTCCTACTTGGGAGCTCGCGCGGCGATCGAGATGCTCCAGCACTCTTTCTACAATACGCTGTCCAAGGATCAGCGGAAGACGCCGCAAATTTTCTTCGCCGGCAACAATATCAGCTCGACGTACGTGACGCACCTGCTGCAGGCGCTCGAAGGCAAGAACTGGTCCATCAACGTCATCTCCAAGTCCGGCACGACGACCGAGCCGGCGATCGCGTTCCGGATTTTCCGCGAAGCGCTCGAGAAACAATACGGCAAAGAAGAAGCCCGCAAACGCATCTACGCGACGACCGACAAGGCTCGCGGCGCGCTTAAAGTGCTCGCGACCGAGGAAGGCTACGAGTCGTTCGTCATTCCGGACGACGTCGGCGGCCGCTACTCCGTGCTGACCGCGGTAGGCTTGCTGCCGATCGCGTCCGCCGGCATCGACATCGAAGCGATGATGAAGGGCGCGCAAGACGCGGCGACCGAGCTTAACAACCCGAACCTGAGCGAGAACGGCGCTTACCAATACGCGGCCGTGCGCAACTCGCTGTACCGGAAAGGCAAAGCGGTCGAAATCCTCGTCAACTACGAGCCGAACCTCCACTTCGTCTCCGAATGGTGGAAGCAGCTGTACGGCGAGAGCGAAGGCAAAGACTACAAGGGCATCTATCCGGCGTCGGTCGACTTCTCCACGGACCTTCACTCGATGGGCCAGTTCATCCAAGACGGCAATCGGATCATCTTCGAGACGGTGCTGCAAGTCGGACAAGTCGCGGATCACATTACGATCGAGCGCAACGACGACGATCTGGACGGCCTGAACTTCCTGGCCGGCAAGACGCTCGACTTCGTCAACAAGAAAGCGTTCGAGGGCACGCTGCTCGCGCATACGGACGGCCAAGTGCCGAACCTGATCGTGAACTTGCCGGACATGTCCCCGTATACGTTCGGCTACATGGTGTACTTCTTCGAGATCGCGTGCGGCGTGAGCGGGTACCTGCTCGGCGTTAACCCGTTCGACCAAGAAGGCGTCGAAGCTTACAAGAAGAACATGTTCGCGCTGCTCGGCAAACCGGGCTTCGAAGAGCAGAAGAAAGCGCTGGAAGCGCGTCTGTAAGCCCAGTCGGACGTTGACGTCCGTGTGATAGAATAGGGTCAAGCTGCCTGAATAAGGGGGCTTGACCCTTTTGCTTGGCATGAAGGAGGGCACCGATGATCGACATCCATACGCACGTTCTTCCCGGTATCGACGACGGCTCGGATAGTTGGGATACGACGTTGAAGCTGGTCCGCGCGGCCGCGGCGGAAGGCATTACGACGTTGATCGCCACGCCGCATCATGCCGACGGGCGTTATGCGAACGAAGCCGCCGCGGTCGAGGAGCTAACGCGCATCGCGAACGAACGATTGGCGGAAGAAGGCATTCCCGTACTTCTATTGCCGGGCCAGGAAATTCGCGTGCACGACGGTTTGCTGGACGCGTGGCAACGAGGGGAATTGCTCTCGCTGGCGGGTTCCCGGTACGTCTTGCTGGAGATGCCGTCTTCGCGGATTCCGATTCGGATGGAAGAATGGATCTATGAACTCGGTTTACTGGGCATAACCGCCGTCATCGCGCACCCGGAACGCAACGCGGAAGTGGCGAAGACTCCGGATAGCCTGTCGAGGCTCGTGAATGCCGGCGCTAGCGTCCAAGTCACGACCCATTCCTTGTTGGGAGGCTTCGGCAAGTCCATCGAGAGAACGTCTTGGTCGTTGTGCGAGGCGGGTCTCGTTCATGCGATATCGTCGGATGCCCATCATCCTGAGCATAGAGGGTTCCGGCTGAGAGAGGCTTACGAGGCGATTCGCCTTCGAATGGGCGAGACTTGGTCGGATTATTACGCGGGGAATGCGTCTAACATCGCGAATGATCGCGCTCTTGCGGAGCAACCGCCGATCCCGTCCCGCACGAAGGCGTCCCTGTCCCGGTTCTTGTCTTATTTTAACCGCCGATAAGGGGGTTCGGGAGCGGGACTCCTGATTCCAATGGCCGATGCGGACTAGTCCCCGCGGCAGTGGCGACTCGATTTCGCGTCGTCTTCGCGGAGTATGGGAAAGGGAGAAACGGACGATCTGCATTTAAAATGGGAATATTATGAATTTGTATAACGGATTAGGGGAAAACGAGAGGTCATGAATCTTCCTTTCGTCTTCAATGAAGCGTTTACAATTCGAAGGAAGCGATCGCGCGTTGGCGTCCTTGACTCTCCCGGAAAGGGAGAATGGTCATGCATCCCGGAAGCACTGGCCTATAGTCCTTGTTTTAAGCTTCCCGTCGTCCGATGGACGGGAGGCTTTTTTACGGTTTACAACTAGCAAAAAATAGTAGAATCCTGTGCCGTTATTCGCTTCCCCGGCTGTCGAGCCTTCGCGGGCGGGGAAGTCTAAAGTCCGATCGGCCAACCCGGATATTGAAACGCTTTCAACGCGAATGGCGGACGGGAAGGAGACGGAAAACGCCGCGAAGGCGATTGAAACGAGCGATGAAAATGAGCAGGAATGTCTAATGTCGTCCATGCCTTTATTCCCTCATGATTTCCAATTAACTGTGTCATACTGAATGCAAAACCGTATCCTTCCATGTATTAAAACTTCCTCAGGAAGGTTGTAATTCGACTCCGGATGTTACAAGCTTATTTTTGTCGAAGCGTTGCTCGATAAAGGAGGCGTGCAAAGATGAATCGCGATTCGTGCTGCGAGAAGAAGATTCTTCGCTTCAAGAAATTCCTGAGAAAGCTGTCGGAAGATCCGTCGTTGTTAAGCCGGGAGGACGAAGGGGAAGCGAGATCGCTTGCCGAGTACTTCGCCTACTCCGGTTATTTTCCCCGCAACGAGCCGGTGGATCTTTCGTTGCTCGTATCGTCGCTGCTGAAAAGGAGCGGGCACGGCGCTGATTCCGAAAAGATGATGGAGTTCGTCATGAACGGCGGCACCATCGATGCGTTCATGAACGTGGCGTGGACGGAATAACTCCGTCTGTTATTTTTTCATCGAAAAGGTCGCGAAATGAATATGTATTACCTCAATTAATTCGTAACGACTAAGATTTGCCCCTCATGCCCTTTGTCTATTTTCAATAGTTAAGTTGTGCTCAAAAGTTCGCGTTTCGAATAATAAGTAACAATAATACGTCATAACGAAGAATGGAGATGATGTTTTGGAGCTTAAAAACTATTGGATCATCATCCGAAGAAGGCTGCTCATGATCGTATTGCTCATTATCGCAAGCTGTTTGGCGATGGGCATGTACTCGTATTCCTTCGTCACGCCACAATACGCGGCATCGGCCAAGCTGATCGTGAACCAGTACAAAGACAGCAGCTCGCTGCTGACGAGCATCGACGTCGGCTCCATCAACTCCACGATCGGCCTCATCAAGACCTACAAAGAAATTATCAGAACGCCTCGCATCATGAAGAAAGTCGCGGAAGAATACCCCGAGCTCGGCATGTCCTACGGAGAGTTGATCTCGAAAGTGAGCGTGAGCTCGGTGAACGAGACGCAGGTCATGTCCGTGTCCGTCAGGGACGATTCTTACGGGAAAGCGGCCAAGGCCGCGAACGCCGTGGCGGTCGTCTTTCAGAAAATGATCCCGACGCTGATGAAGGTGGACAACGTATCGATCCTGAATTTCGCCGATCCGCAAGAATCGCACGGTCCCGTCGCTCCCAATCCGAAGCTGAACATCGCCGTCGCGTTCATGCTGGCGCTCATGCTCGGCATCGGCATCGCGTTCTTGCTCGATTACTTGGACGACACGATCAAGACGGAGGAAGATATCCAGACGCTGCTCGGGGTGCCGGTATTGACGACGATTCCGCGGTTCAAGGAACGCGATGCCATCGACAAGGGCAACCCGCAGCTCGGAAACAAAGCAAGGAGGGAAAATCATGTCTCGCCAGGCGTCTAATTGGAGCCTCATTACGGAGACGAACCCGAAGTCCCCGATCTCCGAAAGCTATCGGATGCTCCGCACGAATATCGAATTCTCGGCGATCGACCAATCGATGCAGATCATTATGGTGACTTCCTCGAAGCCTAGCGAAGGAAAAAGCACGACGAGCGCCAACATCGCCGTCGCGTTCGCCCAATCGAACAAAAAGGTGCTGCTGATCGACGCGGACATGCGCAAGCCGATGCAGCATCGCATGTTCGGCAAATCCAACCGGATCGGACTCACGACCGCGTTGTTCCAACAGAAGGAGCTTGGCGACGTCGTTCAGATGACGAACACCGACAACTTGTGGTTCATGTCCGCCGGCCCGACGCCGCCCAATCCTTCGGAACTGCTGTCGTCGAACCGGATGGCCGCGTTGCTGGAAGCAGCCAAAAGGACGTACGACGTCATTATCGTCGACACGCCTCCGATCCTGTTCGTCACCGACGCTCAGATCGTCGCCGCCCAAAGCGACGGCGTCGTGCTCGTCGTCGACTCGGGCAGGGTGAAGAAAGAAATCGCGGCTAAAGCAAAGGCTTCCTTGGACCACGTAAAAGCGAAGGTCATCGGCGTCGTGCTCAACAACGTCGACCGCGAACGCTCCGATTCCTATTACTACTATTACGGCGAGAAGAGCGAAGCGTAATCTCGCTCAAGGCAGACGCTAGGCAAGCTCATATCGAACGGTTAGGTAATGTCTCCTGCACCTCTATCACCGGAGGCACTCGGTCATGCTGTGGGTCGATCGACCTTAGACGTTAATCGTCAAAGGCGTGACGAGAGGAAGGGTTAGATGCCCTAAGGTAATATTGATTGGAAGTAAAACCGAAACACTCAGAAACAAAAAATACGCAAAGATAGGGTGAAACCAAAATGCCAAAAGTGAGAAAAGCGATCATCCCCGCGGCGGGACTCGGTACCCGGTTCTTGCCCGCGACGAAAGCGATGCCCAAGGAAATGCTCCCCATTCTCGACAAGCCGACGATTCAGTACATCGTGGAAGAAGCGATCGAATCCGGCGTCGAAGACATTATCGTCGTCACCGGCAAAGGCAAACGGGCGATCGAAGATCATTTCGATATCGCGTTCGAGCTCGAACACATTTTGGAGGCCAAGGGGAAGCTCGACATCCTGGAGAAGGTCAGGAAATCGTCGAACGTCAATCTTCATTACATCCGGCAAAAAGAAGCGAAGGGCCTGGGCCACGCCGTCTGGTGCGCGCGCAATTTCATCGGGGACGAGCCGTTCGCGGTGCTCCTCGGGGACGATATCGTCGAGGCGGACGTTCCTTGCACGAAGCAACTGATCGATCAATACGAGCGGACGGGACGCTCCGTCATCGGCGTTCAGACGGTGTGCGTCGATCAGACGGACCGTTACGGCATCGTCGATCCCGGCGATCAGATCGGCAACCTGTACGAGGTGAACCGGTTCGTCGAGAAGCCACCGAAAGGGTTCGCGCCTTCCAATCTGGCCATCATGGGCAGATACGTGCTGACGCCGGATATTTTCGAATATTTAGGTCGTCATGAACGGGGAGCGGGCGGGGAAATTCAACTGACCGACGCGATCCAGAAGCTGAACGAAGCGGTCGGCGTGTACGCTTACGATTTCAAGGGCGTCCGTTACGACGTCGGAGAGAAACTCGGTTTCATCATGACGACGATCGATTTCGCGTTGCGAAACAACGAACTGAGACATCAGCTGATGTCCGAACTGGGGGAGATCATGGAGCGCGAGTTAGCCAAACAACTTATATCCGGAAGGAGTGACTAATGATGACTCCACGATATCGGGATGAAGCCGTGTTGAACGCCCCGGACTATTACGTCCGCGCGGAATCGGAGAGAACGGGAAGCAAGCGGCTAACGCTGCACGGGGTGCTTAAGCGCTCGGTAGACATCGTAGGTTCGCTGTTCGGCCTGCTTGCGCTCAGTCCGCTGTTCGTCGTCGTTGCTATCGCGATTAAGTGGGAGGAGCCGAAGGGCTCCGTTTTTTTCAGCCAGACGAGAATCGGCAAAGACGAAAAGCCGTTCCGCATCTATAAATTCCGTTCGATGTGCGTAGACGCCGAAGCCAAGCTCAAGGACGTCATGGATCGGAACTTCATCAGCGGCGCCATGTTCAAGATCAAGGACGATCCCCGCATCACGAGGATCGGGAAGTTCATTCGCAAGACCAGCATCGACGAGCTGCCGCAATTCCTGAACGTATTGAAGGGCGACATGTCCCTGGTCGGCCCGAGGCCTTCGTCTCCGATGGAAGTGTCGCAGTACACGAGCTACGACAAGCAGCGGTTATCCGTCACGCCGGGATGCACGGGGCTCTGGCAAGTGAGCGGCAGGAATAATATCGGCTTCGAAGAGATGGTGGAATTAGACCTCTCCTATATCCGGAAGAAGTCGATCTGGTTCGATATCGGCATTATGCTGCGTACTGTCGTTACCGTCTTGACCTCCAGAGGCGCATCCTAATCGAGCGAAGGGAGGGCGAGGCCATGGCTAGAATTTTGCACTTATCCGAATATACGAAAGGCGGCGTCGGAACCCACCTGAGAGAAGTGCTCGGGTATCAATCGGATCGCCACGACGTTTACTTGCTCGTATCGGCGTTCAATTCAGACCCGAGTTCGCTGCGTATTAGCCCGGACAGGGTTCTCACGTATCCGTATAAGAGGAACCCGGCCTACTTCCTCCGGGCGATGCGGTCGATCCGGAAGACGGTGGACGCCGTCGACCCGGACATCGTTCACGTTCACGGCACGTTCGCGGGATTGTTCCTGCGGACGTTGTTCCTGTTCAAGCGGCGGCGCCCGCTCGTCGTGTACTGCGCGCACGGATGGTCGTTCCTCATGGACGCCGTTCCATGGAAAAGAAAGCTGTACGCATGGGCGGAGAAGACCATGTCGCTTCGGACGGACGCCATCATCCATATTTCGCACCATGAATACGAGATGGCGATGCGGTACGGATTGCCGGAAGGGAAATCGACGGTCGTTTATAACGGCGTCTCGGACGCGAAGCCGTCGGAGTGGCCGGACGGCGCAACGCCGTTCGACGGGCCGCAAGACGGCATCAACCTGTTGTTCGTCGGACGGTTCGATCGGCAGAAGGGCTTCGACCTGCTGCTCGACGTGTTCAATGAACACCGGTTCGATAACGTGCGCCTTTTCTTAGCCGGAGAATCCGTGCTCCGGCAGCGGGATTACGCCTACCCGGACAACGCGGTGAAGCTCGGATGGGTGAGCAACGCGGACATCGACCGTTACATGAGCGCGTGCGACGCCGTCGTCGTGCCTTCCCGCTGGGAAGGCTTCGGCATCGTCGCGATCGAGGCGCTGCGCAACAAGAAGCCGGTCATCGCGAGCAACCGCGGCGCGTTGCCGGAGATCGTCCGGCACGGGGAGAACGGCTACGTCTTCGACTTCGACAACAAAGAAGAGTTGGCCGACATCGTGAGGAGGCTAGACAAAGCCACGCTGGCGCGGATGGGGGAAGCGGGAGGCCGGATCTTCGACGCGAAGTTCCGATCGGACAGAATGAACAAGCAGATCGAGCGGTTGTACGAATCGGTCGCGGGGCGCTTCGCCGGCGTCGTCCCCGCGAAAGCGACGAACGATGGCTAGAGCATTGCCCTTGTATCTCGTCCTGCTGCTCGTTCTGACCGTCTATCAGGACTTCCCCCTCGTGAACGTCATCGGCGAGATCGGCAGATCCCCCGTCATCCTGCTCTTCCCGTTGTTCGTACTCTGCGAAGTCGCGATGCTGGCCAAGCACAAGAGAGTCGTGCTGGGCACGAAGCTGCAGCGATACATGCTCGCCATCATCCTGTACTTGAGTTTCGTCAGCGTGGCCTACGTGCTCTATCAATTCGTGCAAGGGAGCTACGGCTTCGGATCGGAGAACCTGCTCGGCAAGTCTTTCAAAGTCCTGATCTATTTCATACTGATTCTGCTCTACATTCGGCATATGCAGCTCGTCTTCTCCAAGATTAGGAGCCCGAAGGCGCTCTACGGCTGCTTCTTCGCGGTCGTGACGTTGCTCGCCGCCATCATGGCGCTGGAGCTCGCGAGCATTCCCAACGCGCTCTCATCGCTGCACGCGGGTAACCATCCGTATTGGCGGGTGCGCTTGCTCACGTCCGAGAGCAGCACGACGGGATCGATCATCGTCGTCTACGCGTCGATTCTCGTTTATTTGTCCCGTTATCTAAGCGGGTTCGCCAAGACGCTGTCCATCGCGTACGCGGCGGGATTTTTCCTGTTCTACGTCTTCGTGACCGGCTCGAAAGGGTTCCTGATCGTCCTGCTGCTGACGCTCGTCGTCACGATGGTCAAGTTCCTCGATTTCCGGAAGAAGCGGAACTTCGTGCTCGTCGTGGCGGTCGCGGGGGCGATGTACTTGTTCGTCGCGTATTTCTCGGCGGGGCTGGTCAGCTCGTTCAGCAACGACATCGAGAATTACACGTCGTCCTACACGAGGATGGGAACGATTCTGATCGCGCTCGCGACGGTGCTTCACAATCCGTTCGGCGTGGGGACAGGAGCGTATTTGCTCTACTTCGACCGATACGTGAACGACGCGATCGGCGTCATGTCCCATTTCTATTACAACGTATTCGGCATCAGCCAGATCAACGCCGGGGAGCTGCTGACGTATTCGAATTCGGACGAGAATCTCGGCGTCAAGTCGGGCTTCTTCCAGTGGGTCATGTTCGGAGGCGTGTTCTCGGTCGGCTTCTTCTACCTGGTGGCCCGCGACTTGATCATCAAGGCGAAGATCAGCTCGATCCTGTTCCTGGCGCTCGTCTTTATCTTGTTCTCCCTGCTCTTCGTGGCGCTCGAGATCAAATACGAGGTGTGGCTGCTGTTCGCCTTCATCAGCTTCTACGTCGGGCGCGACGATACGAAAGAATCCCAGGCGAGGAAGGCGGCGTTCCATGAAAATACTCATCGCGTGTAGCGATTTCCCGTATCCCGCCAACCATGGCGCGAGAGTCGATACGTGGGGAAGGATTATGGCGTTGTCGGAGCTCGGGTGGACGATCGGACTCGTCGTCTGCGGCAAGGAGAAGCCTTCCGAAGCCGATCTGCGGCATGTCGGGCGATATGTCGACGAAATCAAGCTATGCCCGAGAAGCAGCAGTCTCTCCGATCTATTGCACGCCATACCGATGCAAGCGAGCTCAAGGCTCGGGTTGAGGCATGCGGATATCGAGGGGGATTACGATTACGTGCTCCTCGAGGGAGATTACGTGTACCCGATCCTGGATCATCCGAAGATCAGGCAAGGCCGCGCGATTCTGCGGGTGCACAACGACGAGGCGGCCTATTTCAAAGCGCTCGCCAGAAGCACCCGGAACGTGCTTCATAAGCTGTATTACCGGATGGAGAGCCGGAAGTTCGAGAGGCTGCGGCGAATGATGCGCAGGAAGATCGACAAGTATCTGTTCATCTCCAGCAAAGAGTTCGAGAGCTTCCGCAGCAAGGACGCTTCGGCGCACAGCTTGTTCCTGCCTCCTCCGGTCACGATGGGCAAGTTCGGCACGAACGCTTTCGAGAGCAAGAGAGTGGTGTTCATCGGCTCTCTATTCATGCCGAACAACCGGGAAGCGATCGAATGGTATCTCGCCCGCGTGCATCCGGAGATGCTCGGCGAGCCGGGCTACGAGTTCGTCGTGGCCGGCAACAGCAAGCGGACGAGCTTAAGCTGGCTCGAGCCGTACGATCTGACGAACGTCGTCGTAATCGATTCGCCCGAGAGCTTGGACGACATCTACGAGAGCGGCTATTTGTTCGTCAATCCGATGCAGAACGGCGCCGGAGTCAAGCTGAAGACGATCGAGGCGATCCAGAACGGCTTGCCCGTCTTGTCGACGTCCATCGGTTGCGAGGGAACGGGGCTTGCCCGGGACGAGCATATCGCCTTGGCCGATACGCCGGAGGAATTCCGGCGCGAGATCAAGCGGCTGCTCCGCGATCCGAAGGCGGCGAGAGCGCTGCTGGAGCAATCCCAGCGTTATTTGCGCGAGCATTACAACCACAAGGAAGCGTTACGCGGGTTTATCGCGTCGATCGATCCCGATTATCCGATGAAGCAGGTGATGTGAATGGCAGAAGGAAGAACGAACGTCTTGTTCGTGACCCATGCGGATAAGAAGGGAGGGGCCGAACAGAGCCTCATCCATCTGATCAATTACTTGGATACGACGAGATACCGGATTTACTTGCTGTGCCCGGAGGACGCGGCCTACTTGCCGGAGATTCGGACGGTTTACGAGCATTTCCCGCTGCGGCTGAACAGCATCAAGGAACGGTTCGGCTTAGGTTATTGGGATACGGTGCTCCGGATCCGGGCGTTCGTGAAGAGCAAGCGCATCGACATCGTCCATGCCAACGGCTGGCGCGCCCCGTGGTACGTGGCGCCGCTGAAGTACCTGTCGAAGGCGAAGCGGGTGTGGCACCATAGGGACCATACGCATCTTCGGATGTTCAATGACGTGCTGCCCCGCTTCTTCGACCGGGTCATCTGCATCTCGGGCTTCGTGGCCGATTCGATCAAGGGAGAGAACAAGACGATCATCTACAACGGCGTAGATCCCGATTCGGCGACGGCGCCGAAGAAGAGAATGTTCATGGAGGACGACACCCTCGTCATCGGTACGTTCGGAAGAATCGTCGAATGGAAAAGATACGATCTCGTCATCGAAGCCGTCAAGAAGATGGCGGACGCCAAGAAGTACAATTGGCAGCTGTTGATCGTGGGAGACGCTTCCGTCGACGGGTCGGACCGGTACTACGACGACCTGATCCGGAAAGTCTCGGAATACGGACTGGAGGAGAACGTCGTCTTCTACGGATACAGCGGCAAGCCGATCGACGTTATGCAGTCGTGCGACGTCACGATCAACTTCTCGCTGAACGAACCGTTCGGCAGGGTCATCATCGAATCGCTGCTTGCCCAGACGCCGGTCATCGTATCGGATTCCGGCGGCGCGCCGGAAATCGTACGGGAGACGAGAGGAGGTCTTATCGTGAAGGACGGGGACGTCGGCGAACTCTACGAGGCGATCCGCCGCATTTACGAGAGGGCGGAGAACGTCGAGGAATTGGCGATGCACGGATACGGCGGCGTCATGAAGGACTTCAACATGCGGGCGATCGCGCGGAAGGTCGAGACGACTTACGGACTGCTGACTTCTCCAGGCGCCGCGGCGGGAATGGCGGGAGCGCGATGAGCGTCGCCTATGGCCGGTTCACCTTCGGCAAGCTGATCGCCGTGCTCAAGGGCGCCGCGATTCTGGCGATCAAAGCCGATTCCGCCGGAAGGCTCGGCCGGATCTCGGGCACGCTCAAGGTCAAGAACAAGGGCGAGCTCGTCGTCGGGCGCAACGTGAGCTTCTACGCGAGACAGATTCCTTCGTCCATCTCGGTGGCCAAGGGTGCGAGTCTGCGGATCGGCGACAACGCGTTCTTCAATTACGGCCTCGACATCGGATGCACGAAGTCGATCCGTATCGGCGAAGACACGATCATCGGGCCGCTGGTGAACATTATCGATACGAATTTTCATCCCGTCGATTCGGGCGATCGCTCGGCCGGCATGGGAGTCGTCATCGGGAGCAACGTCTGGATCGGAAGGGCGGCGATCATCCTTCCGGGCGTCACGATCGGCGACAATGCCGTCGTCGCGGCGGGCAGCGTCGTGACGAAGGACATTCCGCCGGGCACGCTTGCCGGCGGCGCTCCCGCGAAAGTCATCCGGGAATTGAACGTGCCCGACGGTTGGATCCGCAGAACGAAATGAGCATAAGGCCGAGGGCCGGGGAGGAGGCCGCGATGAAAGTATGGATGTGGCCGAAGTCGAGCGAACTGAATTTCTATAGCGATTTGTTATCCGATTCGCTCGGCGAGGCGGGTGTCCGGATAGAGGACCTGAAGCACGGCAAGCTCATGCTGAAGATCGGGCGTGCCCGACGCGGCGACGTCGTCCACGTTCATTGGGTGCACCATGCGTACCAGCACCGGATGGCCGCCGTCATGCTGGCAAGAGCCGCGATATTCCTGCTGACGCTGTTATACTTGCGGCTCTTCGGCATTCAGACGGTATGGACGATTCATAATCTGTATCCGCACCAAGTCAAGCATCCGCGACTGGAGCGTCTGGTCCGGACGATGATCTGCCGCTCTTGCGCCAAGCTCGTCGTCGCGTCCGAGTCGATCAAGCGCAAGGCGGCCGGCGAATTCGGGATCCCGGACCGCAAGCTGTTTGTCGTCAAGCACGGGCATTACGTCGGCGTGTACAAGTCCAGAGGCAAGGATGTCCGTAAGGCTTACGGCATCGGCGAACAAGCGGACGTCGTCTTGTTCCTCGGGGCGATCAAGGCGTACAAGGGCGTCGAGGATCTCGTCGCCTCCTTCCATGAAGTCAAGACGAGGGATACGCATTTGATCGTGGCGGGCCAAGCGGACGAGCGGATGACGGCTTATCTGCGGAGCTTGCCCGACATGGAAAATATCGTCCTGGACCTTCGCTTCGTTCCTAACGAGGAAGTGGCGGACTTGGTTAGGGCGGCGGACGTCATGGCGCTTCCCTACAAGGAGATCACGACGTCGGGTTCCGCCATTCTCGGACTTTCGTTCCGCAAGCTCGTCGTCATGCCGGACAACGAGTTCATCGACGAATATTTCAAGGACGGCATGGTCGCGCGTTACGATCCGAACGAACGGGACGGATTGACGAACGCGCTGAAGACGGCCTTTAACGCCAAAGGCGGACGGACGAAGCCGAAATACGACGAGGCGCTCGGCGAGCTGGATTGGAGCGCGATCGCCGAGCGGATGAAGAACGTCTATCAAGGAGGGTGACGGACGATGAAGGTAACGGTTGCGATCTGTACCCATAACCGCGCCAAGGATACGGGAGAAGCGGTCTTAAGCGTGCTTCGGCAGGATTTCGACAAGAAAGACATGGAGATCGTCGTCGTCGATAACCGATCCTCGGACGATACCGCGAGCGTCGTGGAAGGGTTGCGCCGGGTGCACGGCGATCGCGTCCGGTACGCGTACGAGGAGAAGCTGGGCTTGTCCGTCGCCCGCAACCGGGCGATCCGCGAAGCGAGAGGCGAATACGTTCTGTTCTTGGACGACGACGCGATCGCTTCCAGCAGGTGGGTCAGGCATATCGTCGACGTGTTCGAGAGGGACGCGGCGATCGGCTGCGTCGGAGGGAAGATCGATCCGATCTGGGAAGCGGGAGAGCCGGACTGGATTCCGGACGAATATCGCGCCGTGTTCACGATTCTCGATTATACGGAGGGCGTGAAGGAAATGCCCGCGCCGGCGATTCCTTACGGGGCGAACGTGGCGTTCCGCCGAAGCGTGTTCGACGAGTTCGCGCCTTTCCGCGAAGATCTCGGCAGAATCGGAAGCAATCTGTTGTCCAGCGAAGAGAGCGAGCTGATCGGCAGAATCCGCAGCGCGCATAAGGTGTACTATTCCTCGTACGCGCTCGTCTGGCACAAGATTCCGAAGGAGCGGACGACCAAGGCCTGGTTCAGGAAACGAATCTTCTGGCAAGGCGTCAGCGACGCGGTCCGGATGCAGGACAAGGGGGCGATTCCCGTGGCCAAGCATACGATCCGCATGCTGCAAGCGGCCGCGATGTCGCCGTTCGTGATCTTTCGCTCGAAGAGTTTCTTCCGGCAAGTGTTCAAAGCGGTTTACCGGAACGGCTCGCTTGTAGGTACTCTTCGATATAGCGGCAGGAGTTGATAACGAAAAATGACGCAATTGGCGGCGATACGACGGGCTTGGAGAGGCAACGGCCTCGGAGGCACGATCTTCCGGACGAGCGCGACCAACTTCCTCGTCATGGCCGTCGTCACGCTCACGTCGATCGTGACGGCCCGCATGTACGGCGTCGAGGGCAAAGGAGAGCTGTCGGCCATCGTCTTCTGGCCGACGTTGCTGGCCGGATTGGTCGGTTTCGGCTTGCCGACCTCGTTGATCTACAACTTGAAGCGATCGGACGGAGACGAAGGCGCGTTCGTCCGCGCGAGCTTCCTGTTCCAGGCGCCCGTCAGCGCGATCGCGGGCACGGTCGCTTGGTTCGGCCTGCCCCATTGGCTGGACGGCTATCCGGCGCACGTCGTGTCGATCGCGCAATGGTACGCCGCGTCGATGGTGCCGGTGTTGCTCGCGATTAATCTTGTCTCCGCGCTCGCCCAGAGCAAGGGCAAGTTCGCGGTGTACAACGGCGTCCGCTTGTTCGTGCCGCTGTGCAACCTGGCGGGATTATTCGGCCTCTGGGCCGTAGGGAACCTGAGCCTCGGTTATTCCGCGCTCGCGTTCCTGGCGACGAGCGTGCTCGTCGTCGCGTGGGCGACGTTCTCGCTGGCCGAAGATATCCGCTTCGGCCGCTTCAAGGGCATGCAAGATTGGAAGGCCGCACGGCCGCTGTTCGCTTACGGGAGCAAGGTATTCGGCGTCGAGCTGCTCGGCGCGCTGTACTCGCAATTCGATAAGCTCGTCATCGTATCGATGCTGACCGCGAGAGACTTGGGACTGTATACCGTCGTATTCGCCCTTTCCCGCGTGTATAACGTCGTGCAGACGGCGATCGCGAACGTCGTGTTTCCGAAGGTGGCGGGCATGGCGCAAGAGCGGATCCTCGCGACGGCGGGGAGGGCGTTCCGATTGTCGCTCTTGCTCATGACGGCCGTCGTCGTGCCGACGATGTTCGTCGGACGGTTCCTGATGGGCGTGCTGTTCGGCGCGCCGTTCCTCGAAGCGAGCACCGCCTTTTACTTGCTGTGCTTCGAATGCATCATCGGCGGCGGTTCATGGATATTGGCCACGTCGTTCAACGCGATGGGGCGTCCGGGACTCGTGCTGCTCCGGCAGACGATCGCCCTATCGATCACGGTTGCCCTTGCGGTCTGGCTTACCCCGGCTTACGGACTGAACGGGATCGCGGTCGCTCTGCTGATCGGGGCCGTCATTCGGCTGGCGTTGACGCTGGCGTCGATGAAGATCGTCTTCCGCGTGCCGCTTAGGGGCATGTTGTTCGACCGGAACGACTATCGTTATTTGGCCGGGCGTTTGAAGGAGTATAAAAGAAGCAAAGGAGCAAGCGACCATGCCGACGAAGGCTAACGGCGCCGGAGACCGTTCCGTTCATCCGATGGATCTGTTGAAGGAACGGCTTCTGCGCATTCTCGAGTCCATTCCGCCGGGATCTAACATTCTGTATCTCGATTACCCGGTGTACAACAACGGCGGGGACCTGCTGATCATGAAAGGCGCGGAAGCGTTCTTCCGGGCCAATGGGATCCGCGTTCGCGGCAGGTATAGCGTCCTGGATTACCCCGACGGGCTGCGCGTTCCGGCCGATCGGATCATCGTCCTTCAGGGGGGCGGCAATTTCGGGGACTTGTACCCGACGCATCAGCGATTCCGCGAGAAGATCGTCGCCGCTTATCCGAATAACCGGATCGTCATCTTGCCGCAGACGATTCATTATAAGGACGAGTCGGCTTTCGACCTTGCGGCGGAAGTGTTCAACCGTCATCCGGACGTCCATCTGTACGTCAGGGATCCCCAGTCTTTCGAGACGGCGAGCCGTAAATTCCATCGTTGCCGGGTCGCTCTCTCCCCCGACATGGCGCATCAGCTATGGCCGATCGAGCCGCCGGGCCGCCCGGGGAAGGAACTGCTCTGCTTCTTCCGTACGGACATCGAGAAGACGGGTTACCAAGACCGGCTCGAGCGGGAGACGGGCGATTATATGGATTGGGGATCGCTGTACAACAAAGTCGAGAGGAAGTCGATCAGCGTGATCGGCCGCATGCTGAAGCAACGCGGAGGAGCGCCGCTGATGCAAGCGGTCTGGGGCAAGTACAGCGACTATCTCGTCGGCAAAGCGATTCGCACGTTCGGCGGCTACCGGCACGTACGGACGTCAAGGCTGCACGGGCATATTCTGTCCTGCCTGATGGACAAGCCCAACGTGCTGCTCGATAACTCCTACGGCAAGAACTCGAACTATTACAAGACGTGGACGCAAGCAATCGCATCCGCTCGAATGGGGGAATCGCAATGAAAATCGTGCTATTGTCCGGCGGCTCGGGCAAACGCCTATGGCCGCTGTCCAACGAGTCGCGTTCCAAGCAGTTCCTGAAAGTGCTCGCGAACGATCGCGGAGAGCCCGAGTCGATGGTGCAGCGCGTATGGCGTCAGCTGGCTTCCGCCGGATTGGCCGAAGACGCCTATATCGCGACGGGCAAATCCCAGGTCGAGATGATCCGCAGTCAGCTCGGGTTCGAGGTCGACGTCATCGTCGAACCGGAGCGCAAGGACACGTTCCCCGCCATCGCGCTCGCCGCGACCTACCTGTATTCGATACAAGGCGTAAGCCTGAACGAGACGGTCGTCGTCATGCCGGTCGATCCTTACGTGGAGGAATCGTTCTTCCATCGGACCAGGGAGCTCGAGCGAGCGTTGGCGGAATCGGGCGCGAACTTGGCGCTCATGGGCGTAAAGCCGACCTATCCTTCCGAGAAATACGGCTACATCGTGCCGGGCGACGATCCTGCCGCCGGCCGGTCCTACTTGAACGTCAGCAGCTTTAAGGAGAAACCCCGCGAGGAAGAAGCGGCTGCCTTGATCGACGGAGGCGCGCTTTGGAACTGCGGGGTTTTCGCGTTCAAACTCGATTTCCTCATCAACATTCTGATCGCTTACGATCTGCCGATCCATTACGAAGAGATGGCGAAGCGTTACCGCAAATTGCCGGCCATCAGCTTCGATTACGAGATCGTCGAGCGGTCGAACCGGGTGGCGGCGATTCCGTACGACGGCGAATGGAAGGATCTCGGCACCTGGAACACGCTGACGGAGGAGATCGGATCGCCCGTCATCGGCAAGGCGCTGCTCGCGGGCGATACGGCGAACACCCACGTCATTAACGAGCTGGACATTCCGATCACGCTGCTGAACTTGCCGAACGTCGTCGTCGCGGCGAGCCCCGACGGCATTCTCGTGTCGGACAAGTCGGCCAGTCCGATGATCAAGGACGTGATGAAGCATTCCGATCAGCGTCCGATGTACGAGGAACGGCGATGGGGACGGTACCGCGTTCTCGACTACTACAAGTATCCGGACGGCAAAGAAGTGTTGACCAAACGCATCTGCGTCGCGTCCGGAAGCAACTTGAGCTACCAGTATCACCAGCTTCGGGACGAGGTGTGGACGGTCGTGTCCGGCCGGGGGACGATGGCGCTGAACGGTCGCCGCTTCCCGGTCGAATCGGGAGACGTCCTCGTCATCGCCAAGGAAAGCAGGCATAGCCTGCTCGCGGAGACGGAGATGGACATCATCGAGGTGCAGACGGGCTCGGCGTTGATCGAGGAGGACATCGTCCGGCTTGCTTACGATTGGAACGAGATCATGGACATTTGCAACGCATAATCGGGACAAGGGAGTGGCGGGAATGAACATTACGGTTATCGGAACGGGGTACGTCGGACTCGTGTCGGGCGTCTGCTACGCGGAACTGGGCAACCGGGTCGTCTGCGTGGACAAGGATCGGAGCAAGATCGACACCTTGAACGCCGGGGGCATTCCGATCTACGAGCCGGGCTTGAAGGAGTTGGCATCGGCGAACCGCGCGGCGGGCAGACTCTCGTTCACGACGGACTTGGCGGAAGCCGTGCGAAGCTCGGAATTGATCATTCTCGCGGTCGGGACGCCGCCGCTGCCGAGCGGGGAGGCGAATCTCGACTACATCGACCAAGCGGCGATCGAGACCGCCGACGCGATGAACGGCTACAAGATCGTCGCCGTGAAGAGCACCGTGCCGGTCGGCACGAACGAACGGCTCGGGAAGCTGATCCGGGCGCGGACGAGCAAGCGCTTCGACAGCATCTCGTTGCCGGAATTCCTTCGGGAAGGTTCGGCGATCCAAGACACGCTGCACCCGGACCGCATCGTGATCGGCGCCGATTCCCCGAGCGCCGCGGCGACGATGGCGCTTCTGCACCGGCCGCTGACGGAGCATATCGTCGTCACCGACATTCGCAGCGCGGAGATGATCAAGTACGCGTCGAACGCGTTCCTCGCGACGAAGATCTCCTTCATCAACGAGATCGCCAACATCTGCGAGAAGGTCGGCGCGGACGTGACCCAGGTGGCGGAAGGGATGGGCTACGACAACAGAATCGGCTCGTCGTTCCTCAAAGCCGGCATCGGTTACGGCGGCTCTTGCTTCCCCAAGGATACGAGGGCGCTCATCCAGATCGCGGGCAACGTGGATTACGAATTCAAGCTGCTGCGCTCGGTCGTCGAGGTGAACCGGGATCAACGCTTCAACGTCATCCGCAAGCTGGAGACGATCTTCGGCGGCGAACTGCGCGGGAAGACGATCGCCGTCTGGGGCCTGGCGTTCAAGCCGAACACCGACGACGTGCGGGACTCCCCGGCGCTCGATATCGTTCAGCACCTGGTAGACAACGGCGTGAACGTCCGGGCTTACGATCCGATAGCGACGGCGAACTTTCGGGCACTGTTCGGCAAGTCGGACGTCGTCTGGTCGAACGGCGCCTTGGACGCCGCGCGGGGGGCGGACGCCTTATGCTTGCTGACGGAATGGGAGGAGTTCTCCCGCGTCGATCTAAGCGACCTGCAAGCGGCGCTGAGCTGCCCCATTCTGATCGACGGGCGCAACGTGTTCAAGGAGGAGCATCTTCTCGGCACCGACTTCGTGTATTACTCGGTCGGTCGTCCGAGCTTAAGCCAAGGCGTGAAGCAGCCGGTTCCGGTATTACTGTAGAGAGGAAGTTCAAAAAGTCCGATTATGATCGCGAAGCGCAGCAGGAAGATTATTCGGCATCGAATCTTGAATTCAGCCGGGACTTCCGGTGCTCACGTAGGTTTTGCCTACGCTCCGCTCCTCATTCCCTAGCTTCTTTCAACCTTCTCGGCGCTGATAACCGAACTTTTTGAACAATGCTTTTTGAAATGTAATGTAAACCAGAAGATCCTATCCATTCGATCGAGGTGAATCCAGTTGACTGTAAGAACGAAAGCAGTTTTGTCCACTTTGGCTTTATCCATGCTCGCGACATCGCTAGCCGGTATTCCGCTAAGCCGCCAAGGATTGGCGGAGAAGCTCGGATGGTCCGGCATCGCTTATGCGGCCGAACCTCTTACGGAGCCGATATCCGAACCGGCAACCGGTCTGGCCGCCGAAGCGGGTCTGCCGTCCGCCGGTTTACTGGACCGGTGGAACGCCATCTACGCCGCGCTGACTGCGGGAGACCCGGCGGATGTCCGGGACGTGGCGAACCTGCAGCTCGAGATCGCCTCCCTCGGCGACGCGGACGCGCGCTTGATCGATCCGATCTGGAATAAGATCGCGGCCAAGCTTCCGGAAACCGCCGATAAGCCGGCGATGCGGGCGAGCTTGTTCCGCCTGTTCAAGGCGGTCGGTTCCGCCCCTTACGATACGCAAGGCGCGGCGTTGGAAGCGATTCGCACCGATCCCGAATACCGGAGCCTGCTGAAGGCGATCGCGGAAGCGGCCGGCGTGCGCGGCCTCGCCATGCAGGATCTTCTCGTCTATTTGTTCGGGGACGGCGCGGGATTGCGAGGCGTCGAAGGAACGGTCGCGGACTTGCTCGCGAGCAAGTCGGCCTTCGAGCTGATCAAGCTGCTCGGCGACAAGCAAGGAATCACGACCGTGTTGGTCCAAGCGATGGGGCAACTGATGGGGGACACCGGCTCCTATAAGCTCAACGCGGTGCTCGCGAATCTCGGCGTCACGCCGCAGGACGTGCAGACGACGGTGTTCGGGTTCCTCGGCAGACTGCAGAAGGACGAGCCGGCGATCAATGCCATGACGGTCGCCTATCTACGCGCGTCGGCGACGGCAAGCGTCGAAGTCGGGGACGACGGACGCAAGCGGACGTATCGGCTCTCCGTCTTCGGCATCGAAATTCCGCCGATCGCGCTCCAATGGACGAAGGTATCCGGAGACCCGGAAGTCGCGGTCGCCCCGGACGGCACCGTGACGATTCCTCCGGACAAGGACGAGGGGACGGCCGTCGTCCGGGCGAGCCTCTTCAATCCGTACGGCGGCGCCGCCAAAGTTCTCTTCGAGCAATCGATCTCGCTGAAGGCGGAAGACGGCGAGCAAACGGTATTCAAGGTCGCTCCGTTCCTCGAACGCGCCGCTCGGATTCATGCGGCGCTGCTGGCCGGGAGTCCCCAAGGCGGGGCGGCGGTTCGGGCCGTTCGCGAAGAGATCGCGGCTATCGATGCGCAGACGGGCGCGGCGCTCATCGGCCCGCTATGGCAAGCGATCGAGCCGAAGCTTCCGGCGAACGTCGACCGGGCCAAGGCGGCGCGAACGTTACTCGGCTTCGTTCGCGCGATCGTTATATTGTCCTATGATCCTCAAGCATCTGAGCTGGATGCGCTGTTGGCGGACCCGGACACTCGGGCGCTCGTGAAAGCGGTCGGCGCCGCCGGCGGCGTGCCGAATCTCGCGCCGGACGATTTGCTCGTCTTCCTATTCGGCGACGGCGAATCGATCGGTGGCGTAGAAGGCGCGGTCCGCGGCACGATAGCGGAGATGGCGCCGGAAGAGCTGGCGAGATGGCTCGGAAGCGGGCGAGGCGCCGAGGAGCTCGCGCTGCAGGCGGCGAAAGGGTTGCTCGCCGACACGGAACGATACGAATGGAGCTCCGCGCTGCAAGGACTGGGCATCGCTCCGCAGACGCTGCTGGAAACGGCGCTTGCCTTCCAAGCGCGACTGGCGAACGACGAAGCGGCCGGACGCGCTTTAACCGTCGCGCTCGTCCGTTCGGAGACGGAATCGACGACGGAAACGAGCGCGGACGGACTTACCCAGCGCTTCGGGCTGAAAGCGTTCGGAGCCCAGCTTCCGGCTTCCGTCCTGCGGTGGACGAAAGTATCGGGCAGCGCCGACGTCAAGGTGGAACCGAGCGGCGTCGTTACCATTCCGCGCAGGGTCGAAACGGCGACGGCGGTCATCCAAGCCGAGCTCGTCAATCCGGATTCCGGGAAGGGTACCGTCTTGTACTCGCAGGAAGTGACGCTGATATCCGAAGGGGGCGAAGCGTTCCCGATAGACGCGTATTTGGCTGGGAAACAGAAGCTATGGGCGGCGCTGCGCGCCGGAGAGTCCTCGGACGAGAGGGCTGTGCTCAAGCTTCGCGACGAGATCGCGGGGTTGAACGTCGCGACCGGTCTCCGGTTGATCGATCCGATCTGGAACAAGATCGCGGCCAAGCTTCCGAACAATTCGGATTCGGCGTCGCTGCGTACGAGCTTGTTCAAGCTCATGCGGGACGTAAGCGAGCTGGCGTACGACCCGGATGCGACCGTTGCCGGCTTGGAAGCGTTGCTGGAGAACGAGGATTACGGCAAGCTGCTCGCGTCGATCGCGACCGCGGGCGGAGCTGAGGCGAAGCGCCTGACGACGGACGACGCGCTCGTGTTCTTCTTCGGCGACGGCGAAGCGCGCGGCGGCGTGGAAGGAGCAATTCGGGCGCTGATGGCCGAGTTGAACCCGAAGGATCTCGCCGGACTGGCGAAGGACGCGCGCGATCGAACGGCGATTCTGAACGAGGCGATGGCAAGCGTGCTGGCCGACCGCGAGAGCTACGGACTTAGCGATGCTCTCGGCCGGATCGGCGTGAGCGCGTCGGATCTACGGTCGACCGTCTCCAATCTGCAAGCCAAGCTCTCGAACGAAGAGAGGGCCGATAACGCCATGACCGTCGCGCTGTTCCGTTCGGAAGCGGTGCCGGAAGTCAAGGAGAGCAAGCAAGGACGGCGCCAAGATTACAGCCTGTCGGTATTCGGCGTCCCATTGCCTGCTTCGTCCTTGAAGTGGAGCAAAGTATCGGGAAGCAAGGACGTGAAAGTAGACGCGGGAGGCACGGTCACGCTGACGGGCAAGGCATTGACCGGCACAGCGGTCATTCAGGCGGCGATCGACGGTTACCGAGGCGATAAGCCGGTCGTCTTCCGCCAGGAAATCACGATCGCGGTCGAGGGAGAAGACATCGATCGGATTCTCGACGAGTTGGAAGAGAAGCTTGACGCGATCGAGGCGAAGCTGAAGAGAACGCCGGGAACGCTGGCGAAGCTGGCGTTGATCGTGGAAGTCATCTCGGCGGGCAACGACGCGATGAAGCGGATTAGCGACTCCGACGCGGACAAAGCCGACAAGCAGAAGGGAATCAAGAAGTCGCAAGAGCAGGTCAAGGATACGATTAACGCCATCGTTCGTTACGTATTGGGATTCTAAGCATGAGCCGGTCTTCTTTTCCCGCGGGGAGAGAAGACCGGCTTTATTTGCGATCGAGAGGGGATCTTAGAACATGGAACGCAAACGGAGAACAAGCGGGAGAAGAAGCAGATGGGCGGGGGTTCGCGTCACCCGTCGTTTAAAGAGGATCGATCCGGTCGTCGTAGGGCTGGGGGCGTTAATCGTCGTTCTGTCGGTCGCGTGGGGGAGCTTATACTGGAAGGAATCTTCGGGACCGAGTCCCGTCGATTACGCGGAGGCGAACGCCGGCGCAAACCCTGAGAGGCAAGAAGACAAGGTTGCAAGCGCATCTACGCTTGTCGCTTCATTGATTCCCGTCGCGGGCGCCGAAGCGGATTACGAGAAAGCCTACGAGTCGCGGGACGACTTCGCTGCCGGCAACCGGGCACCGGACGAAGAGTATTTACCGCCCGGCGAGACAACGAAAGAAGCCGATGCGCCGGCGGGCGATCCCCTCGGCAGCCATCAACCGCAATCGGCAATAGGCGGTAGTGGATCGGCCAACGGCGAATCGATTCCGCCTGCCGACGCGACGGCGGAAGCTTCTCCGGCACCAAGCGGAGCGGACGACGAATTGCCCGGCGAGCCTGCGTCGGAGACGGATAGAAGTCCGGAAGAGAAGTACGGGCAGGAGATGGAGAAGGCGCAAGCGTCGTGCGCGAGCCTGATGAACGGAAAGACGGAGGAAGCGGAAGAGGCATTAAAGTCCGTTGATCGCGGGAATCCGTTGGAGGCGACGGCTTGGAGCGATACGTGGACGCGGGAGTTGTCCGGGGCAGAGACTACGTGCGACGAATCGTTCGCCGCTTTAACGCAGCGGGCAAGGGGAGAATCGGTCTCCCAAGGGAAAATCGACGATTGGACGATGGCGTACGAGGCGAGGAAGATGGAGCTTCAAGCGGATTATCGGTCGAAGCTTCAACGATTATTGAGAGGATGAGTCTTTCTTAGGAGCCGTTCGTCCCTGCAAGACGCGTTCGAGCAGATTGCGGATCAAATCCAGGTCGTCCTGCTCCAGCGGTACGCCGTCCCAGTGAAGACGTTCGTGGTTCAAATATTCTTTCGCGTTATGATTCGGTTCGATCGGCATCTCCGGATGGTCGGTCAGCCCGAGCAAATAATCCGCCGACGTTCGCAGCTTTCTGGATATCGTCTGGATCGACTCGATCGTCGGCTGCCGGTAACCGGATTCGTATCCCGCGTACGTGCTTTTCGCTACGCCGACGGAATCCGCGACTTCCTGCATCGTTAATTTTCGCTTTTTCCTCATTTGCTTTAACCGCTTGGCGAACATGTCCAACCCTCCGTACCCCGAATAAACCCACGCATAATTATAGCATGATTGCCAATTACTTGCACCCGCCGGCGTGTCCGCTTCGGAACTCTATGTTATCATATAGACGTTCGAATTTGCGGATCGATTTGACCGGAAAGGAAAATCCGAGTTGCTGCCCAAGTATACGACCGTACGCGCTTACGGATCCCAAGAAATCGTCATCAAGAAGTCCAGGTTCATCGGCCACGCCAAACCGGTCGCCACCGAGGAAGAGGCGATTGCGTTCATAGAGGAATTGAAGAAGAAGCATTGGGACGCGACGCACAATTGCTCCGCCTACGTGATCGGGGAGCGAGACCAATTCCAGAAGGCGCTCGACGACGGCGAACCGAGCGGGACGGCGGGCAAGCCGATTCTCGAAGTCATTAAACACCGTGGATTGAAGAACGTGGCCGTCGTCGTCACCCGTTATTTCGGCGGCATCATGCTCGGAGCGGGCGGATTGGTGCGCGCGTACACGGACGGCGCGGTCGCCGGCATCGACGCGGCGGGGCAGATCGTGAACGTGCTGCACCGCGAGGTATACGTCGACGTCGATTATACGTGGTACGGCAAAATCGAGAACGAGCTGCGCGGCAAAGGTTACTTGGTCGGCGACGTGTCTTTCACCGACCGCGTTAACGTGCTATGTTTGCCGGAAGCCGGGGAAGCGGACCGATTCCGGGCTTGGATCACGGACGTTACGCAAGGACAAGCCGTACTCGCCGAGGGCGAGACTCGCTATATCGTTCTGGGTAACCGCCCATAAGGAAACGGAATAGAGTATATTAGTTTTTTTAATGAAATGTCGTTCGTACGATTGACGGGATAAGCCGCCATCTGGTAAAGTATCAATACCAACTAAATTAATAGGAATTATTCTATATACTGCTGTTACAGCTTCAGGAGGTACACGACAACGTGAGTTCCGTGCTGCAGAACCGCTGGTGGAGCTGGGGATTTCGCAGCGCCGTCATGCTCTATTTCATAATATTGATCGTGCTGCCCATCATCGGCATCTACGGTCAATCGTTATCGGCCGGTTGGTCGGCGTTCGTCGATAACTTATCCGAGCCGCTCGCTTGGAATGCCGTGCTCTTGACCGTGAAGCTCGCGGTTATCGCGACGGTCATCAACATGCTCGTCGGCACGATGTCCGCTTGGGTGCTGATTCGTTACCGGTTCCCAGGACGTAGAATCCTGAACAGCCTTGTGGATTTGCCCTTCGCCTTGCCGACGGCCGTGGCGGGACTCATGATCTTGCTCCTGCTCGGCCCTCGCAGCTTCATCGGGGAGTGGGCGGAACGTCTCGGGTTCACGATCTTGTTCCACGAACCCGCGATCGTAATCGCGATGGTGTTCGTTACGTTCCCGTTCGTCATCCGCGCGGTGCAACCGCTGCTGGAAGAGATGGACACCGCCGAAGAGGAAGCCGCGTACACGCTGGGAGCGACGAAGGCGAAGACGTTCTGGAAGGTCATTCTTCCGAACATGCTGCCGGGAATTCTAAGCGGAGCGATGCTCGCCTTCTCCCGCGCGCTCGCCGAATTCGGAGCCGTCGTGCTCGTCGCGGGCAACATTCCGGGCAAGACGCTCATCGCGTCGGTGTACATCTTCGGCGAGATCGAGAGCGATAACGTAATCGGCGCTACGACGGTCAGCGTGTTGCTCCTGACGTTCTCCTTCGTCATCCTCTGGTCGGTCAACTACGTGCAAATGCGGAGGAAAGGCGTATGAGGCGGCTGTGGATCGGTTGTACCTTCGTCGTATTCGGACTGTTGCTTATCGTTCCGGTCATTCGCATCGCGATGGGCGCTTGGAACGAAGGCTGGAGCGGCTTCTCGGGCGGCATCACGCGTCCGGAAACCGGGCACGCGCTGCTCATGACGGGCTTGATCGTCGCCATCGTGACGATTATCAATACGATATTCGGCGTAATGTTATCTTTATATCTCGTGCGGGCGACATGGCTCGGCCGCAAGCTGAAGCAGTTGCTCAACAGCATCGTCGATTTACCGTTCGCGGTATCGCCGGTCATCGGCGGACTTATGATCGTCCTGCTGCTCGGACCGGATACGGCGATCGGGGCGATATTGGGCCGGGCGGGCGTCGACATCGTGTACGCTCTGCCGGGAATGGTCATCGCGACGTTGTTCGTCACGTTCCCGCTCATCGTCCGAGAGGTCATGCCGGTGCTTCAGGAAATCGGCAGCCAGCAGGAGGAAGCGGCGGCGACGCTCGGCGCAAGCGCTTGGACGACGTTCTGGCGCGTGACATGGCCTTCGATCCGTTGGAGCGTCGTGTACGGAGTCGTGCTGACGGTCGCGCGGGCAATGGGCGAATTCGGAGCCGTGCTCGTCGTATCCGGCAACATCATCAACAAGACGCAGACGGCGACGACGCTCGTCTACCAAGACGTCGAGAACTTCAACCTGACCGCGGCGAATGCGGTCGCGCTCGTACTGGCGGCCGGATCGGTCGCGTTGCTCTTATTCATGGAATGGGCCAAATCCCGAAAGGAAGTGCATTAGGATGCATGTAGAAGTCCGCGGTTTGAATAAGAAATTCGGCAGCTTCCAGGCGGTTCACGACGTGAACTTCTCCATCGACAAAGGTCAGCTGATCGGCTTGCTCGGACCGAGCGGCGGCGGCAAAACTTCGATCCTACGCATGCTGGCGGGTCTCGAGACCGTCGATTCCGGCGATATTCTGTTCCATGGCAAGCGGGTGAACGATTTGCCGCCGCAGGAGCGGGGCATCGGCTTCGTCTTCCAGAACTACGCGCTGTTCAAGCACATGACCGTCGCGGACAACATCGCGTTCGGTCTCGAAGTGAAGAAGTGGACGAAGGCGAAGATCCAAGATCGCGTCGCGGAGTTGGTCGAGCTTACGGGTCTGTCCGGCTTCGAGAAGCGACTGCCGCACCAGCTGTCCGGCGGACAACGCCAGCGCGTCGCGTTCGCCCGCGCCTTGGCTCCGGAGCCGCAGTTGCTGTTGCTCGACGAACCGTTCGCGGCGATCGACGCGAAGATCCGGCACGAGCTGCGTTCGTGGCTGCGCGACATGATCGACCGTCTGGGCATTACGTCGATCTTCGTCACGCACGACCAAGACGAGGCGATCGAAGTCGCCGACGAGATTATGATTATCAACAAGGGACGCCTGGAGCAGAAGGGCTCGCCTTGGGAAATTTATAAAGACCCGCAATCGCCGTTCGTCGCGGGCTTCATCGGGGAGTCGACGATCATCGACAACGTCGCGGCGCTGCGCGGCTTCGAGACGGCGAATTCCTGGCCGGGCACGAAGGCGCTCATCCGTCCGGAGTACGTGGAGATCGGCCAGCCGAACGAATTCGCGACGATCTTGTCCGCGACGGAACGCGGACGCGTGAAGCATATCCATTTCCGCGGCAGCGAATGGCTGGTCGAACTCGAAGTCGGAACGACGAAGCTCGTGACGTATCGTTCGCTCGAGAAGGAAGTGCTTCATCCCGGCGACGAAGTGAACGTGCTCATCCACCGCGCCTACCTGTTCAACGACAACGACAGCTGGGTGATGGAGAACAAGCTGAAGGAAGATCCGCTTCCGGTTCATATTTAACCGGGACAGGCGGGAGCCTACGAAGGCACCGCGGGAGGAATGACATGAGGTCTGGCATAGTTACGAAATACGATAGATACCTCAAGCCGCTGCTGCTGGCGCTCGTGCTTATGACGGCGTTGACGGCCTGCGGCAATGGGAGCGACGAAGGCGCGTCCGGAGCGGAACCGAAGCCGGCCGGGGACGTGACGCTCGTCGTCGGCGCGTACTCGGTAGCGAAGGACGCGATCGGGGACATCTTGCCGGCGTTCGAAGCCTACTGGCAAGCGCGGACCGGCCAGTCCGTATCGTTCCAAGAGTCCTACGAGGCTTCGGGAACGCAGGCGCGTGCGATCGTCGGGGGCTTCGAAGCGGACGTTACGCTGCTCGCGATGGAAGGCGACGTCGACAAGCTCGTCAAAGCGAAGCTCGTGGAGCCGGACTGGAACGATAACGCGACCGGAGGCATGGTGACGCGTTCGATCGTCGTGCTCGGCACGCGCGAAGGCAACCCGCTCGGCATACGGGACTTCGACGACTTGAAGCGCGACGACGTGAAGGTGCTCTATCCGAACCCGAAGACGTCGGGCGGAGCGCAATGGGACATTAACGCCATCTACGGCGCGGGACTGAAACGTTCCGAGGCCGAGAAGGGCGCTCAAGACCCCGCGTACGCGAAGCAATTCCTCTCCGACGTCCATCGCAACATCGAGTCGATGGACAAGAGCGGCCGCGCTTCGATGGCGGCGTTCGAATACGGCGTCGGCGACGTCATCGTCACGTACGAGAACGAACTGCTCGCGCGCAAGGCGCAAGGCGTCGAATACGATATCGTCATCCCGAGCAGCACGATTCTGATCGAGAATCCGGCGGCGGTCGTCGCCCGCAATGCCGATCGGCACGGCGTCAGGGAAGTCGCGGAGGCTTTCATCGGCTTCCTGCAGGGCGAAGAGGCGCAGGAGCTGTTCGCGAAGCACGGCTTCCGGCCGGTGAACGAAGCGGCGGCGGAACGATACGCGGACCGGTTCCCGGTACCGAGCGGCCTGTTCGATATCTCGTATTTGGGCGGATGGGATCACGTTCGCGAGACGCTGTATTCGAAGCGCGGGGTGTGGTACCAAGTTCTCGCCGGCAAATAAGCCGAAATATTTCAACGGCCGGTGTTCGCGAACGTGCGAACGCCGGCTTTTTTTGTTAGAATATTGTGGACGACTACGACTAGGAGGATTACCTTTGCAAAGACCAACCAGTATTCGCATGATGCTTATCATTCTATACCTCAAGATGGTCATTACGTTAGTATTCGTCGTCCCGGCGCTCGTCACGGACAACGTGCCGGATGACTTCACGACGGACATGCTCCGCGTATTCATTACGTTCGTATCGCTTGAGTTTCTGTTCGCTCTCTTGATGGTTATGATGGTCCGCAAGCGCAGCAAATATTTCCTGGTCATGCTGCCGGCGTTCGGGATGCTGATCACGAAGTCGTCGGATCTGCAGATGATGGCGACGCTGCTCATCATTCTGCTCTTCTTCCTGAGATCGACGCGCGAATATTTCCAGAACAAGCCGCTGCTCGCGGATGACAAGGACGAGCCGATCGAAGTGTCCACGACGGTCGCCGAAGCGGCCGACGCGAGCGCGGGCGACGCCCAAACCGGCGGCGGCGCCGAGGCGCCGACCAAGCCAGCCGCGATCGAGAAGCCGAAGACGAAGGCGAAGACCGATCTGGAAGTGACGATTCGTCCTGCCGTGCCGGAGGACGCGGATACGATCCATACGCTCATGATGCTGTCGTTCGAGGAGTACCGCCAGACGGTTCCGCCGTCCAGCGCGCTCGACGAGACGAGCGAGGGGATCTTGGAAGCGCTTCGCGAAGGCAACGAATCGGCGGCTATTCTGTACGAGGACGATGCGGCCGTCGCGATGGTCCGCTATAAGTTCGAAGGCGATGCGATCATCTTCTTCCGCCTGTCGGTCATCCCGTCCAAGCGCCGCAGAGGCTACGCGAAGAAGCTCGTGAAGTGGGTCGAGCTGCAAGGCACGACGAAGGGCATGAACGCCAGCCGCTGCAAAGTGCGCCAGACCGTTCAGAACAACGTGAGAATGTACCAGGATCTCGGCTACGAGATTATCGACCAAGAGCTTGTCGTGCGCGAGACCGGTTCGGTGAAGGCGCTTACGCTCGAGAAGAGCTTGCGTCCGCAATAAGGCGACGGGCGCGTTCGCGGATTGCATCCGTCGCTTACTCCGCTAGAGGGAGTAACGATACGACCACGCCCATGCGCTCTCCGCTAACGACGAGACGCGAATCGGCGACGCGATAGGCCGTTCCTTCCAACGTAACGCCGTTCACGAGTCTGAGCAGCAGCAACAGCTGCTCGACGTCGGGGACGGCGTTTTCGGTCGTCGCTCCGTCCGGCGTAATCCAGCTCACGTTCATGGCTTCGGCTCCTCTTCGCCCGGGACGGGCGAATCCGCCTGCTCTCGCGGCTTGAACGGCGGGGGGGAAGACTTGGACGATTCGGCCTCGAACTTGCGCTGCATGCGGAATTCCACCGCTGCGGCAACGATTAACGCGACGAACAAGAATAGCCAGACTCCGATCTGCACGCGCATTGTCCGGATCCCCCTATATTTGGATGATAGTCGTTCGATATCATTGTAACTTGAATATACGTCAAGAAACAATTGGAAATATGAATAATCTCCATAATAAACTTGAAGATGCTTCGAATCCCTTATACTTGAAGCTAAGAGGGGATGACGCGATGACGACGTTCGGTACGCGCTTGAAGCAGGCAAGGGCGAACAAGAAGCTTACACAGATCGAGGTTGCGGACAAGCTGGGCATCGACTATACGACGATCTCGAAATACGAGAACAATAAATCCGAACCGGATAACGAAATTTTGCGCGAGATGGCGGGAATCTACGAGGTGACCTTGGACTGGCTCATCTCCGGGCAAGCGCCGTCGGGCAAGCCGGCGGACGCCATCTATATCGACGGCGTGCTTGAATCGCTAACGCGGGACGAGGCGCTGCACTTGATCGACAGCCTCGAAATGTACAGGCTGCTTCGGGCGAAGCGGGCGAACGGCGCCGCGGGCAATCGCGCAGGCAAAGCAAGCCGCCCGACGGACGACGAATCGGAACCGGGGAGACATCATGGGAAGCAAGAATGAAGCACTGCGCAACGTCGGAATCTTCGCCCACGTCGACGCGGGGAAGACGACGACGACGGAACAGATGCTCTATCGCAGCGGCAGCATCCGGTCGCTCGGCAGCGTCGACGACGGGACGGCGCAGACGGATTGGCTGGAGGTCGAGCGAGAGCGAGGCATATCTGTACGTTCCGCGGTTACCCGATTCGTCTGGCGCGGCACGGAAGTGAATCTGGTCGATACGCCGGGTCACGTCGACTTCCTGTCGGAGGTCGAGCGTTCGCTTCGCGTCATGGACGGCGCGGTGCTCATCCTATCGGCCGTCGAAGGAGTGCAGGCGCAGACGGAAGTCATCTGGCAAGCGTTGCGGGATCTGGGCATACCGACGCTGCTGTACGTCAATAAGCTGGACCGCGTCGGGGCTGATCCGCTTCGCGTGACGGAAGAGATCGGGCGGCTGCTTACGGGCAACGCGGTTCCGATTCAAGCGGTTACGGGCGTGGAAGCGGCATTCGAGGGCGCGATCGGCCTGATCGATTGGCGGAACGAGGGCGCCGCTGCGGATGACGCATCGGAAGCCGTCGGAGCGGCGAGAGAGCGGTTGGTCGACGCGGTAGCGGTACATGACGACGCGCTGCTGGAACGGGTGCTCGAGCACGGCACGTTATCGGATGCGCAGCTGGCGCCAGCGTTGATCGAGGCGACGCGGTCCGCGCGACTGTTCCCGGTGTTGTTCGGCGCTTCGAGCCGCGGCATCGGGGTCGACTCGCTCATGGACGCGGTCGTCGCGCTGCTGCCATCTCCTGCCGCCGACGCCGAGGCGCCGCTCTCCGGCGTCGTGTTCAAGCTGGACAAGGATCCGGCGATGGGACGCGTCGCGTACGTTCGATTGTACGGCGGAACGTTGCGCAACAGAGATTCCGTTCGGAACGTAACGCAGGACATCGAGGAGAAAATCACGCAGATCCGCAAGGTCGACGGCCAGCGAAGCGAGGACGTCGGGATGCTGAGCGCCGGGGATATCGCGGCGGTATACGGCTGGAGCCGCGCGCGGATCGGCGACGTCATCGGCTCGGTTGCGGGCGTGCCGGGAGAGCGGCGGTTGGCGGAGCCGCTCTTGACGGTGCAGGCGCATTGGCGCAACGAAGCGCAATACGCGACGGTCGTCGCGGCGTTCCAAGAACTGGCCGACGAGGATCCGCACTTGGACGTCCAGTGGGTGCCGGAGGATCGCGAGCTGCATCTGAAGGTAATGGGCCCGATCCAGGTCGAGGTGCTCACGCAGATGATGGCGAGCCGCTTCGGGCTGGACGTGTACTTCGACGAGCCTTCGGTCATCTACAAGGAGACGCCGGTCGTTCAGGGAGAAGGCTTCGTCGCGTATACGATGCCGAAGCCTTGCTGGGCGATTCTACGGTTCCGGATCGAGCCGCTGCCGCGGGGGAGCGGACTCGTCTACAGCGCCAACGTGAGGACGGAGAGGCTGCTCGAACGCTATCAGAACGAAGTGGCGCGAAGAGTGCCGGAAGCGTTGGAGCAGGGACTTCGAGGCTGGCCGGTGACCGATCTGAAGGTAACGCTAGTCGAAGGGGAGCATCACGTGTGGCATACGCACCCGCTCGACTTCGTCGTCGCGACGCCGATGGGCATCATGGACGGGCTCGTGAACACGGGAACGAAGCTGCTCGAACCGATGCTCTCTTACCGGTTGTCGACGCCGGAGGAGTTCGGGGGCAAGCTCATGAGCGAGCTCGTGCTCATGCGCGGCACGTTCGACACGCCGGTCGCGCGCGGCGGACGCATGGAGATCGAAGGGACGCTGCCCGTCGCGACGTCGCTCGACTTCCCCGCGCGGCTCGGTTCGCTGACCAAGGGCAGAGGCACGCTCACGACGTTGTTCGCCGGTTATCAAGATTGCCCGCCGGACGTCGAAGCGACGAGGACGCGGCGCGGGGTCAACCCGCTCGATACGTCGAAGTGGATTCTGGCGACGCGAAACGCGTTGTCGGGGGAATAGAGCGGACAGGGGCTGCATCCATAAGCGCGTATCGCGCCGAGGATGCAGCCCCTTGTGTTGCATTACTTATTCAATACGAACTTGTCCAGCACGTGCTTCACGCCGTCCTCGTTGTTGCTGAGCGTGACGTAATCGGCGATCGCCTTGAGAGCCGGCACGGCGTTCGCCATCGCGACGCCTAGTCCGGCGGATTCGACCATCTCGTGATCGTTCATCGCGTCGCCCATCGCGATCGTCTCCTCGATCGGAATGCCGTAATGCGCGGCGAGAAATCGCAGGGCGTGGCCTTTGGTTCCTTCCGGATGCATGAACTCCAAGTAGTTCGGCTTCGACTTCGTCAGGTGCACTTCCCCGGCGAACAGTTCCCGCAGCTCGGGAAGAAGAGCATCCAGCTTCGCCGGCTCGTCGATGATCAATAGCTTCGTCTGCCCTTCGCTCTCGACGATGCGCTTGAAGTCGGACTCGATCGTATAAGGAATCTTGGACTGCGCGCAGTACGCGAGCAGCTTCTCGTTCTCTTCCGGCGCGTACAGTTTGTCGTCGATGTAGCTCTGCAGATGAAGGCCGTTGCTCTTGCAGTAGTCGTACAAGCGTACCGCTACGTCTACGGGCACCGAACGCTCGTACAGCACTTCTTCGTCCAGCAGGTTCTTAATGAGCGAGCCTTGATACGTGATGATCGGGACGTTCAATCCGACTTGGCGGGCGATTCGCTGGGCGGAGTCGAACATGCGCCCGGTGGCGATCGTGACGTGCGCGCCTTGCGCGATCGCTTCGGCCAGCGCTTGGCGGGTCGGCTCGGAGACGGTCAGCTCGTCGGTCAGCAGCGTGTCGTCGAGATCCATGGCAATGAGACGGTAAGGCATCGGTCGGTTCTCCCTCTCTCTATGTCGCAACGTTGATTTCGTTACATTTTACCCCATTCGGTCGGGCGCGTGAAGCTTTCCTCATAGGATTTCGCAAATTGCGCAGTAGGCGTCGGGCGCATTCGCGGCATACAATCGAGTCGAGCTTAACGGACGCCGTTCGGGCCGTTCCGTTAACACGATTCGACATGGACGCGGGAGGATGTTAGACGATGCCGGATGCAATCATCCAATATTACGTGGCGCCGGGCGGCAACGACGATGCGCCGGGCAGCCTTGAAGCGCCATTCGGAACGATCGCCCGCGCGAGGGATGCAGTCCGCGAGCGGATCGCTCGCGGGATGACGTCCGACGTGACCGTCTATCTTCGCGGCGGTACGTACGAACTGAGCAACACGCTGGCGTTCGACGACAGAGACTCGGGAAAGAACGGCTTCCGGGTCGCGTACCGCAACGCGCCGGGCGAACGGCCGATCATCGTCGGCGGCGTCGTCCTGACCGGCTGGGAGAAGCAGGGCGACGCGGTGTGGACGACGAAGGTTCCCGCGGGAGCGACGTTCGATACGTTGTACGCGGACGACCGCCGCATTCATAAAGCGAGACTCCCGGCGATGGGATATTACGAGACCGGCGAAGCGGACGAAGGGAAGGAGCGGGAAGGCGTTCGTTTCCTCGAGGGAGACATTCCGCCGGACGCACGGCTGGACGGAGCCCAAGCGTTCGTCTGGCCCGGCCGCGGGGAATGGAATTGGTTCTCGGAGACGAAGCCGGTGCGCGAGCTCGACAGGGACAGCCGCATGCTGTTGTTCGAGTCCCCCGCTTCGTGGGGAATCGATCGCGGTTCGAGATACTACTTGCAAGGCTCGATCGACTTCCTGCGCGCGCCGGGGCAGTTCCATCTCGACCGGTCGGCAGGCGTCGTCTATTATTGGCCAGAGGACGGAGCGGATCCGAACGGGCAGGCCGTCTGCGCGCCGAGGCTGACCCGGCTCGTCGAGCTGAAGGGGAGGGACGACGTCAATCCGCTGACCGATTTCGAGCTGTCCGGGCTGACGCTTGCTTGCACGGACGGCTTCCGCGAGTACCGGATGCAGGAGGCGAACGCGGAGCAGGAAGTACACCGCGAAGCTTTGATCTACGTCGACGCCGCCGAACATATCCGCATCTCGGGCTGCGCGGTGCGGCAATCGGGCACGAGCGGCATCTTCCTTGACCGTCGGGCGAGGGACATTACGATCGAACGCAACCGGATCGCGAACGTCGGCTACGTCGGGATATACGCGGCCGGGTACGCGCCGGGCGAGGGCTTGTTCCTATCGGCGGAAGCTTCCTATACGAACCGCGGTCATCGGATCGCCCATAACCGCATTACGAACGGCGGCCAGCTGATCGGACACGGTTGCGGCATTCTGCTGTATCAGAGCGGCGATAACGTCATCGAGCGCAACGAGATATCCCGCATGCCTCGTTACGGCATCTCGCTGAAGGGGCTGAGATACGGGACGATGCCGAAGGCGCTTTACGGCGTGCCGGTCACGTGGGATAACCATTACGATTTCCTGCATACTCGCGATAACCGGATCGTCGGGAACGACATCTCGAACGTGATGGAGGACAGCCAGGACGGCGGCATGATCGAAGCGTGGGGGCCTGGCAAGGGCAACGTCATCCACGGGAACCGGCTGCACCATAGCGGCATCCATTTCTCGTTCGGCTTCGGCATCTACCTCGACGACGCGTCGGACGGCTTTACGGTGACGGGCAACCAGCTCGATCATCTGTACAGCACGGGAAAAGGCAAGCTGTGGATGGCGATTTTCTCCAAAGGGATCGGCAACCGGATCGCTGGCAACCTGCTTGTCGACAATCCGATGGCGATATCCGCGATCGGAACGCAAGAGATGGTCGGCGATGCCAACAAGCTCGTCGTCGCGGAAGGGAATATCGTATGCAACTCCGGCGCATACCTCTATTACTTCGCCAACTGGGAGCCGGAACGGATGGCGTCGTCGGATCGCAACCTGATCTGGCGCAGCGGCGAGCCGACGCTGATCGCGGGAGAAATACCGCCGATCGTTCCCGTTCGCGAAGACCAACTCGAGCTGGGCGAATACGTGCTTCAATTGGGCGAGTACGACTGGGCGACTTGGCGGTCCTTGCTAGGAGGACGGTTCGACGCCGCATCGCTTAACGCCGATCCGCTGTTCCGAGACGCGGCGAACGGCGACTACCGGCTTCGCCCGGAATCGCCCGCTTACGCGCTCGGATGGAACGACATCGACGATCGGGTTATCGGTCCGGAGGATGACGAGGTTAGGGAGGATTGACCACAAGGACGGTCATATCGGGCACTCTTGTTCAATTCAGAAGGAAATCGCACATTTCATAGTGGCATGAACACCCTCGTTATGCGATTCTATACTCACCTATAGATAAGCCTAAAGAGGGTGTTTCTGCGATGAGAGTGCTGCAAGGCTATAAGTCGAGGAAGTATTTGCTGCGTATTCTGCTGTCGGTATCGCTCATTATGGTCGCGATCTTGTTCCTGTCTTCCGCGGTGCTTCATTACAGCGCCGAACAGCGCGTGCTGAAGACGCAGCAGGACTCCAACCGGAAAGTCATGAGCCAAATCAACCATAACGTCGCGTTCATGCAGGAAATCATCAAGAACGTGGCGCTGTCGCTGTACAACGATCCTCTCGTCTATGCGCCGATGACGTCCGTGCAGGCACAGGAAGATATGGATATTATCAATTCGGTCCGCTTGCTTAACGAGGAGCTGGACTCTTCGTCGTTCCTTCATTCCATCCTCGTGTACAACGGCCGCGCGGACAAACCGTACTCGGTAGGCAGCATGGCGGACCAGATGCAGGACAACTTCATGGTACCGAAGCTCGTCGAGCTGCTGAAGCGGGAAGAGAAGATGCCGCAGCTGCAACTGCTCCCGATGAACTTCAGCGGACGCGCGAACGCGGTCGACGTGTTCTCCCTCGTCATCTACGAGACGTTCTTCGAGCGTAACCGAAGCGAGAGCGCGATCGTGCTTAACGTCAAGCCGGAATGGATCTTCGACAACTTGAAGGTCGTGAACGAGCTCGCCATGCCGGGCGCGTCGGAAATCTTCATCATGGACGACGCGGGCACGGTCATCGATTCGGGCGGCGGCGTGGCGACACCGAATCTGGATGGCTTGGCCGAGGCGATCGCCGCGGACGAGGCGGGCTCGGGCTCGACGTTCGGCGTGTTCACGAGCTCGATCGGGAGCGCGGAGAAGTCGATGGTTTCCTATATGAAGATGGGCGTCGGCAATTGGAAGGTCATCAGCGTGCAGCCTTACGACACAGTGCTCGGCAGCATCAACAAGATGCGCATGACGTCGGTGTTCGTTATTCTGTTCTTCGCCCTGCTGGCGATCGCGCTGTCGTTCTTGATCTCCCACAAGCTGTATAAGCCGATCGAGGCGATGCTGAGAAGAATCCGCGAGCAAGCCGGCACGGCGCAGGAGGAAGGCGAAGTCAAGGGCAAAGACGAACTGGCGTACGTAACGAACGTATACTCGGACCTGGCGAAGAAGCTCGACGTCGTCACGATCGAGCAAGATAAGCAGCGCAATATCGTTCGGAACTACCATCTTCGCTCGATCCTGATGGCCAGCGGCTCGTACGGAACGGAAGACTTCCGCGGCTGCGTCGAGCAGAACAAGCTGAACGTCGCGCCGGAAGGGCCGTTCTTGCTCGTACATCTCAAGATCGACGATTATACCGCGTATTTGGAGCGGACGAGCGACGGGGAACGCAAGCTGCACGGCTTCGCGATCTCCAATATCGCCGAAGAGATGCTCGCGCCGAGCGGTTACCGCTGCGAGACGGCCGATATGCGGAGCGACCATTTGGTCATGATCGTAAGCCGGGACACGATGCCGGAGGACGGCGGCGAAGAGCTGCTGTTATCGGTCGGCAAAGTCCAGGACGTCGTGGAGCAATATTATAAGCTGAGCTTGACGGCGACGACGAGCGAATGGATGGATCATCACGGCCGCATCACGGAACAATACGGATACGCCCAGCAAAGCGCCATGTATAAGCTTGTCTTCGGCCGCAAATCGATCATTACGCCGGAGCGAGTCCGGCCCAATATCGCTAGCGGGGATATTACTTTCCCGCCGGACCAAGAGAAGAAGCTCGTCGAAGCGATCCGGACGAACGACCCGGATACGATGCGCGCCTCCGTCGAGGCGTTGGCCGACCGATTGGCGTCCTGCCATTACGACCATATCCTGCACGGCATCCTGCATCTCGTGGACGTCATCAAGACGACGCTTCGCGAAATTAACCAGAACCGGGTCGTGTCGATTCCGATCGACTTAAGCGCGCTAAGCCGCCAAGTGCTCGAGAAAGAAACGCTTCATGAAGTGAAGGAGCTGCTGCTGCGAGTGTGCGAGGAGCTGCACGAGAAACAGCGCAATACCGAACAAGACAAGAACGCGGTGCTCATCGACGCGATCAAGGAGATCGTGGACGCGAACTTCAGCGACATGAACATCAGCCTGCAAGGCATCGCGTCGACGCTGAGAATGACGCCGGCATACGTCGGGCGGATATTCAAGACGAGCGAGCTCGTATCGGTCGCGGAATATATCAACGAAGTCAGGCTGCGTCACGCGAGGGATTACTTGGAGACGAAGAGCTTCAGCATCAAAGAGATCATGGAGCTGGTCGGCTACTTGAACGAGAGCACGTTCTTCAAGCTATTCAAGAAGAAATACGGCGTCACCCCGAAGGAATACCGCTTGAAGCGGAACATCGGATAGTTACCGAGCAACATACGAGCGTCATGCGTACCCCCGGTCCCGCCAGCAGGCGGAATCGGGGGTTTTGTCGCGCCGGATAGATCCTCAGAACCGCACTTTCTTACGTACAGTAGGCCTCGCGACGGATGATGCGGAACGGCTTGGCCGCCTTAATCGCGTAAAAACGCATCGAATCGCATTTTCCACAGTCCGAAATCGACAGTTTGAACGATCGCACAGTAGCCCGCCGGCGGCAATCTGCGCCATGATGGGATCACGGAAACACGATGCACAACAACGGAGGTACAAGGATGCCAAACACCCCTATCGCTGAATCGGCCGCGGCCGCGCCAGCTAAACCCGCCGGCCGGTCCGAATGGTACTATCTGAAGAAAAACGCGGAGCTGCTGCTCTTGCTCGCGCCGGGAGCGCTGCTCATTCTCGTATTCTCCTATCTTCCGATGTTCGGAACGATACTCGCCTTCAAAGACTTCCGATACGACAGAGGCATCTTCGGAAGCGAGTGGATCGGCTTCGACAACTTCAAGTTCTTCTTCCAGTCGGATACCGCATGGCTGGTCACCCGTAACACGGTCGGCTACGGGCTGACCTACATGATTCTAACGACGGTCATCGGCCTTGCGTTCGCGATCTTAATGAACGAGCTCGGCAAACGATGGCTGCGCATTCACCAGACGGCGATGTTCATCCCGTATTGCTTGTCCTGGGTCGTCGTCAGCTACTTGGGGTTGGCGCTGCTGGACAGCTCGAACGGTTACTTGAACCGGATTCTCGAAATGCTAGGCCTCGAGACGCACATGTGGTACTTGGAGACGGGGCCTTGGCCGACGATACTGATTTCCGCTTACCTATGGAAAAACATCGGATTCTCGACGCTCGTCTACTTCGCCGGCATCATGGCCATCAACCAAGAGTACTACGAGGCTGCTAAGATCGACGGCGCGACGAGATGGCAGATGGCGATGCGCATTACGCTGCCGATGCTGTCCACGCTCATCGTCGTGCTGACCATACTATCGATCGGGCATATTTTCGTCGGGGACTTCGGGCTCCATTACTTCATTCCGAACGACAGCGGCATGACCTATCCGACGACGGACATTATCGACACGTACGTGTACCGGGCGCTCCGCGTTCACGGCGACATCGGAATGTCGACCGCGATAGGCTTATATCAATCGGTCGTCGGGCTCGTGCTCGTCGTCGTCACCAATTACATCGTCCGCAAAGTCAGCGAAGAGAACTCTCTATTCTAACCTGCATCCGACATAAGGAGGGAACGACATGAACGAAACCGAAACGTTATCGGGACCGCCGGGCGCCAGCGTCGGCAGGGGTCGATTCTCGATATTCAAGCTATCCATCCACATTCTGTTCCTGCTCGTCACGTTATCCATGGTCTTGCCGTTCTTGCTCGTCATCGCCATCTCGTTCACCGAAGATTCGTCCATCATGGAGAACGGTTACCAGTTCTTCCCGGCCGACGTGACGCTGAAGGCGTACGAATACATCTTCAAGGCGCCGATGCTGCTCGCGAGAGCTTACGGGGTGACGATCTTCGTTACCGTCGTCGGCACGCTGCTTAGCTTGCTCATTACCGCGATGCTCGGCTACGTGCTGTCCCGCAGAGACTTCCGCTACCGGAGGTCCACGACGTTCTTCGTCTTCTTCACGATGCTGTTCAACGGGGGACTCGTTCCTTCTTACATCTTGATTACGCAGTACCTCCATCTGAACGACTCGCTCTGGGCGCTTATCATTCCGTCTCTCGTGTCGCCGTTCTACATCATGGTCATGAAGGGCTTCCTGTCGAAGATGCCGTTCGAGATCATCGAATCCGCGAAAATGGACGGAGCGAGGGAAATCCGCATTTTCTGGAACATCATCTTGCCCTTGTCGACGCCCGCGTTAGCGACGCTCGGCCTGTTCCTCTCGTTCGGCTTCTGGAACTCCTGGTTCCCGTCGCTGCTCTACATCGAGAACGAGAAGCTGATCCCGATCCAACTGCTGCTCGTACGGATGCTGAAGAACCTTGAGTTCTTGACGAGCAACAGCGACTTCGTCCACCAATTCGGCGTGGATCTGAGCAACTTGCCGACGCAATCGGCGCGCATGGCGATGGCGATTCTGGCTGGCGGTCCGATGGTGTTCATCTTCCCGTTCTTCCAGAAGTACTTCGTCAAAGGCTTGACGGTAGGGTCGCTCAAGGGCTGATCCCGCGCCGGTTCGACAACTTTCGATTTCTTCTATTCCCGACAGTAGGAACATTGGGGGGTCGCCTCGAATGTGTTCATACCCGGTAATAGTTAGAGATAATAAATCAACGACTGACCAAGGAGGTCAACCAAAGATGAAAGCTTTCAATCGGTTAAGCATGAGCGTGTTGGCAGTGTGCGTCATGGTCTTATTCGTTCTAGCCGGGTGCAGTAAAAACAATAACGAACCCGCCGCCTCATCCGCTTCGCCTTCCGCTTCGGCGCCCGCGGCAAGCGAATCCGCGACGCCGGAGCCGTCCAAAGAGGCGGAACCGCCAGCAGAACTGAAATACTACTACATCGTATGGAACGTACCGGCGGACCAGCAAGCGGTGGAAGACGCGATCAACGAATATATCAAACCGAAGATCAACGCCACGATCAAGCTGGTGCCGACGATCGAATCGGGCTATAAGGACAAGATCAACACGATGCTCGCGGCGAACGAAGAGTTCGACCTGCTCTGGACGTCGAACTGGGGCGGCGGCGACTACGACAACAAAGTATCGAAGGGCGCGCTTCTGCCGCTCAACGATCTGCTTGCAGCGACGCCTAACCTGCAAGCTGCTATCCCTGAAGTCGCCTGGAACGACACGAAGGTCGAAGATAAGATCTATGCCGTGCCGAACATGCAGATCGCGGCCAAAGCGGACGGCTTCGCCATTCAGAAGCGTTTCGTCGAGAAGTACAACATCGATCTGGACGCGGTCAAGACGATCGAGGACATCGAGCCGATCCTGAAGACGATCAAAGACAACGAGCCGGATATCATTCCGATCGCGAAGACGGCCAACATCTTCGACTTCGGCCGCGAATACGGCTATGCGTCGCAAGGCTATAAGATCGGCGATCCGGAGTACAAGATCGTCGATACGATCGACAAGCCGGAATATAGAGCGTTCCTCGACCTGATGCGCAAGTGGTACCTCGCGGGCTACATCTACAAAGACGCGGCGACTTTGAAAGACGATCAACTCGTCGCCTTGCTGCAGAAGGGCAACGTCGCGATCGAGTGGAACACGACGATGAAGCCGGGCGGCGAAGTAGACGACCAGAAGCGCTTCGGCGGCAACGAAGTCGTGTACAAACGTTTGACCGAGCCTGAGTTCACGGGCATCCGTCCGACGATGACGTCGATCAGCCGCACGTCGAAGCATCCGGAGCAAGCGCTGAAGTTCCTGGAGCTGCTGTCGACCGATCCGTATCTGTTCAACCTTATCTCGTTCGGCATCGAAGGCAAGCACTACACGAAAGTCGGCGACAACACGGTCAAGATCAACCAAGACGGCGGCTACAAGGAAGATCTCGGCTGGGTATTCGGCAACGTTCTGATCGGCTACCTGAAGGAAGGTCAACCGGCCGATACTTGGGAGAAGACGATCAACCTGAACGCGACGGCCAAGACGCCGGAAGTGAACGGTTTCAACTTCAACAACGAGCCGTACAAGAACGAAGGCGCGAACGTGTTCGCGGTCAACGAGCAGTACGGCAAGGCATTGAACAGCGGTGCCGTCGATCCGGCCAAAGTGTTCCCGAAATATCACGACGCGGTTAAGAAAGCGGGCGTCGACGTCCAAACGGCCGAGATGCAGAAGCAGCTCGACGAGTGGCTGAAGGCGAACGGCAAGAAGTAATCGCATCGCGTTAACAGCAGCAAGCCCCGGCGGGCGACCGCCGGGGCTTGTATGTTTTGCGGTCCGAACGGCCAAAATCTAATAGAAATAGAGCAAAATCGAACAGAGGAACAGACGAGCGTCAGATCGAATAAGTAGTTTAGAAATCGTTTTCTATGAATAAGGAATCAACCCATAACGGAGGGATAAGCGTGGCTAGATTGGATTTTCCGAAAGATTTCGTATGGGGCACCGCAACCGCCTCTTATCAGATCGAAGGCGCGTACCAGGAAGACGGACGCGGCCTGTCGATCTGGGATACGTTCTCCCGCAAGCCGGGAGCCGTATTCAACGCAGATAACGGGGACGTCGCTTGCGACAGCTACCATCGCTACGAAGAGGACATCACGCTGCTGAAGAAGCTCGGCGTGAAGGCGTACCGCTTCTCGATCGCTTGGCCGCGCATCTTCCCGAACGGGACAGGCGAAGTGAACGAGAAGGGCCTCGATTACTACAGACGCGTCGTGGACGCGCTCATCGAAGCGGGCATCGAGCCTTGCGCGACGCTGTACCACTGGGACCTTCCTCAGGCGCTGCAAGACAAGGGCGGCTGGGAGAACCGCGACACGATCGACGCGTTCGTGAAGTACGCGGAAGTGATCTTCAAGACGTTCGAAGGCAAAATCAAGCAATATATCACGTTCAACGAGACGTGGTGCATCTCGTTCCTGTCGAACACGCTCGGCATTCACGCTCCGGGCAACAAGGACCTGCAGCTCGGCATTACGGTCGCCCATCACTGCATGGTCGCGCACGGCGAGACGGTGAAGCTGTTCCGCAAGCTCGGCGTATCCGGCGAGATCGGCACGACGCACAACCTGTACTGGTTCGAAGGCTATACGACGAAGCAGGAAGACCAGGACGCGGCATGGCGCCTTCGCGCTTGGAACAACGAATGGTTCATGGAGCCGACGTTCAAGGGCACGTATCCGCAAGCGCTCGTCGAATGGTTCGAAGCCAAAGGCGGCGTCGTGCCGATCCTGCCGGGCGACATGGAGACGATCTCGCAGAAGATCGACTTCATCGGCGTCAACTTCTACAGCGGCGGCTACGGCCGTTACAAGAAAGACGAAGGCCTGTTCGATTGCGAGGAAGTGCAAGTCGGCTTCGAGCGCACGTACATGGACTGGAACGTCTATCCGGAAGCGCTGTACAACGTGCTCTCCTGGGCGCACAAGGAATACGGCGATACGCCGATCTACGTCACGGAGAACGGCGCTTGCTACGACGATGAACTGACCGCGGACAACCGCGTCCACGACGTGGAGCGCACGACGTACTTCCGCAAACACTTCATCCAGTGCCACCGTCTCATCGAGTCCGGCGTGCCGCTGAAGGGCTACTACGCTTGGTCGCTGCTCGACAACTTCGAGTGGGCGGAAGGCTACCGCAAGCGGTTCGGCATCGTGTATACGAACTACGAGACGCTCGAGCGCCATCCGAAGGACAGCTACTACTTCATCCAAGAAGTGATCAAGAGCGGCGGCTTGGACGTGTAAAATAGGAATATAACGAGGCGACCGAGGATCGGAATTTCCGATCCTCGGTCTTCTTTGTCATGCGCGCCCGTTATCCGTTACAATAGAGGAGATGTCTGAACCTAGAAAGAGGATTACGCCATGAACGTCGTCGTCGCGACGCTGAACGCCAAATACATTCATACTTCCCTCGCGCTGCGTTACTTGAAGGCGTACGCGCAGGACGAATTCGACGTGCAGATCGCCGAATTCACGATCAAGGATCCCGCGATGAGCATCGCCATGGACCTGTTCGCGCGCAAGCCGGACGTGATCGGCTTCTCGTGTTATATCTGGAACATCGAGGAGACGATCGTCGTCATCGACATGCTCCGCAAAATATTGCCCGACGTCAAGATCATGCTCGGCGGTCCCGAAGTGTCATACGATACCGAATACTGGATGAACCGGCTGCCCGACGTCGACTTCATCGTCATGGGCGAAGGCGAGGAGACGTTCCGCGACCTGCTGAGGGAAATAGCGGGCGCGGGGAAGTACCACTTCGTCTTCGGCCTGGCTTACCGCGACCGGACCGGGCAAGTCGCGATTACGCCGGGAAGACCGAAGCTTGAGCTTAGCGATATTCCGTCGCCGTACCGGTTCAAAGAGGACGTACCGTCGCTCCGCAACCGCGTCGTCTACTTCGAGACGAGCCGCGGGTGCCCGTTCAGCTGCCAGTTCTGCTTGTCCAGCATCGAAGTCGGCGTCCGCTATTTCGACATGGATTGGGTGAAGGCGGAGATTACGTACTTGATAGACAGCGGGGCGAAGCTAATCAAGTTCGTCGACCGCACGTTCAATATCAAGCGGGATTACGCGATGGAGATTTTCCGGTTCCTGATCGATAACCACCGCGGCTGCGTGTTCCAGTTCGAGATCACGGCGGATATCATGCGTCCCGAGGTGCTCGACTTCCTCGCCGAGCATGCGCCGCCGGGCGTGTTCCGGTTCGAGATCGGCGTCCAGTCGACGAACGACGTGACGAACGTCGCGGTGCAGCGGCGCCAGAACTTCGCGAAGCTCACGCGCACGGTCGTGAAGGTCAAGGAGAGCGGCAAGATCGACCAGCATCTCGACTTGATCGCCGGCCTGCCTCACGAAGATTACGACACGTTCCGGAAGACGTTCAACGACGTGTTCGCGCTTCGTCCGGAGGAGCTGCAGCTTGGGTTCCTGAAGATGCTCCGGGGGACGGGACTTCGCAACGACGCGGACAAGCACGGGTACATCTATATGGACCGGGCCCCGTACGAGATGCTCGGCAACGACTTGATGCCGTTCGGCGATATCGTGCGGATCAAGCGCGTCGAGGACGTCCTCGAGAAGTACTGGAACGCGCACCGGATGAACCGGACGATGGAATACCTCGTGGAACGGGCGTACCCTTCGCCTTTCGACTTTTTCCAAGCGTTCGGCGACTATTGGGAGGCGCAGGGGTGGAGCCGGATCGGCCACCAGCTGGAGGATCTGTTCACGCGGCTGTGGGCGTTCCTGGAGCACGACGCGGCGCCGGGACTCGAACCGGACGTGGCGATGGGCTTGCTGAAGGTCGACTATTACGCCCAGCATAAGTACAAGCCGCGCAAGCCGTGGTGGGAAGAGCGGATGGAGAAGAAGGACTGGCAGGCGAACATGAGGCGGTTCGCGGAGCATCTCGGGACGGACGAGCGCGACCTGCAGAAGAAGGCGGTGTTCGACAGCTTGCCGTTCGATTACGAAGCATGGACGGAACGAGGAACGATCGATCGCGCGAAGCCGACTTCGCTCGCGGTGCTGTACGCGGGAGAAGAAGGGCCGCCGCGGATGATCGCGCTGCCGGAGACGGACGGTCTGACGGCAGCCTTGCAATCTTAATATCGAGAGGGGAATTGTTCATTCATGGTGTACGAAGCCAGCTCTGATCGTTACGCAACGATGAAATACAATCGCGTCGGGCGCTCCGGCCTGAAGCTGCCGGCCGTATCGCTCGGCCTGTGGCATAACTTCGGAGGCGTCGACGCGTACGAGAACGGCCGCGCGATGGTTCGCCGCGCCTTCGATCTCGGCATTACGCACTTCGACCTCGCGAACAACTACGGCCCGCCGGCGGGCTCGGCCGAAGAGAGCTTCGGGCGGATGCTGGCGACGGACTTGAAGCCTTACCGCGACGAGCTGATCATCTCGACCAAAGCCGGCTATTACATGTGGCCGGGTCCTTACGGCGAATGGGGCTCCCGCAAAAGCCTGGTGTCCAGCCTCGACCAAAGCTTGAAGCGGATGGGACTCGACTACGTCGACATCTACTACCATCACCGGCCGGATCCGGATACGCCGCTCGAAGAGACGATGGCCGCGCTCGACCATATCGTTCGTTCAGGCAAGGCGCTGTACGTAGGGGTGTCCAATTATCGTCCGGCTCAGGCGAAGGAAGCGATCGCCATCCTCAATCGGCTCGGCACGCCGATGCTCATCCACCAGCCGAACTACAACATGTTCGACCGTTGGATCGAAGACGGCCTGCAAGACGTGCTGGAGGAAGGCGGCGTCGGCTCGATCGTGTTCTCCCCGCTCGCGCAGGGCATGCTGACCGATCGCTATCTGAACGGGATTCCGGACGATTCCCGCGCGGGACAGTCCCGAGTCGCGAACAAGAACACCTTCCTCAGGGACAGCAATCTTACCGAGGATAGGCTCGCCAAGATTCGCGCCCTGAACGAGCTCGCTACGGAGCGCGGACAGACGTTGGCGCAAATGTCGCTTGCTTGGACGCTTCGCGGCGACCGCGTGACGAGCGTGCTCATCGGCGCTAGCCGCGTCAGCCAGCTGGACGACAACGTCGGCATGCTGAATAACTTGGCGTTCTCGGACGCGGAGTTGGCCCGGATCGAGGATATTCTGAAGTCCTAAGCTTCTTGTGAACGCGGAAGCGCCCCTGTAAGGCTCGTCGAGCCTTGCGGGGGCGCTTTTCGTTTACCGTTGTTACCGTTGACGTACGGTAGCGGTCGCCGCGTCGGAATAAGGGCCTCCAAGGCCGCTAAATCGGAGCAACCCCGACCGTGCGCCGGAATAAGGGTCTCCAAGGCCGCTAAATCGGAGAAATCCCGTCCGTGCGTCGGAATAAGGGCCTCCAAGGCCGCTAAATCGGAGCAAACCGGTCCGTGCGCCGGAATAAGGGCCTCCAAGGCCGCTAAACTACCGCCGCCGCAGAACCTTATTCCCCCACATAACCCTTCTGGTACTGGCTCGGCGTCAATCCCGTCCACTTCTTGAACGTCGAGCTGAAGTGGCGCTCCTCCTGGTAACCGACGAGCTTGGCGACCGCGTACACCTTATAGTTCTCGCGCAGCAGCTCCTTGGCTCGTTCGACCCGGTATTGGTGAAGGTAGTCGAGGAAACCGACGCCCATCTCCTGCTTGAACAGCGAGCTTAAGTAAGTGTTGCTGACGAACGTCTCCTTGGCCGCGTACTCGAGCGTCAAGTTCGTGCCGTACTTCGCCTTGATCAGCTCGAGCGTCGCCTGCACCGTGCGGTGAAGCGTCCTGCGGCTGAGCGCCGCCGCGGCGAAGCTCTGCACGAGCTTCGTCAGGATCGACGCGCATTCGTCGAGCGACTTCATCTCCGGCATCCGCTGCATCCAATCGACGATGCCGTCCTGCCATTCGATCGCGCCGGCGCGCTCCTTGGCGATCTTCTGAATCTCGAGAATGAGGCTCGTGACCCGCACGATGATCTCCGCCCGCGAATAGACGGCTTGCTCCCTTAAGTAGCGCATGCCGGCTTCGATGCCGTCCACCGCTTCCCCGTACTGCTCATTCTGCAATTGAACGAGCAATTCCTTCTCCCACTGCTGCAAGTACGCATCGTCGAGTATCGACGTCGCGGCGGATTGGCCGCGATCGATGTCCGCGTGCCTGTAGATCCCGCCGCGACCTTGATAGAAGCGGGACTCCATGGCCTCGAGCGCTTCCTGATAGGCGACGTGCGCGTCGTTCACCGACGCGTGCGCCGAGCTGACGGAGACGCTGATCGACAGCTTCACGTGCGATTCCACGTTGATCTTCAGCAGCCTGAGCGCAGCTTCCGAACGTTCGGCGCCGTCCGTCTCGTTCTCCGGAAGATTGCCGATCCAGAGCAAGTCTTCGCCGTGGCGGAACACTTCCAGCTTGCCGCCGTAGATCGGTTCGAGCGACTCGCCGGCGATGTTCTGGACCGCGTAACGGATCAGCTCCAGGTCGCGCCTCGACTCGTACGGGGGCTTGTTCTCGTCGATGTCCATGCGGACGAGGCCTAGCTCGAACGGTTCCGGCCGAAGCGCCATATCGACTTCCCGCATGACGATAGCCCGGTTCTCGAGCGGCATGCGAGGCTGAAGAATCCATTGCGTAAGGATCTGGTTCTTGAGCAGATGGATATTCCGGTTCCACGTCCGGTTCATCTCTTCGGCGTAAGGCTTGTCCGCTTCGGACTGATCGATTTTCCGCTTCACTTCCATGATGACCTTGACGATGTCGCCGGGCATGCAGGGCTTCAGCAAGTAGTCTGTGACGCCGAGCTTGATCGCTTCCCTGGCATATTCGAATTCGTTGTAACCGGTAATCAGCACGGCATGGAACTTGGCGCCGGCCGCCTTCGCTTGCTGGATGAGCTCCAATCCGTTCAAATACGGCATCCGGATATCGGTGAGGAGCAGGTCGGGCCGCTCCCTTTCGATCATCTCGAGCGCTTGGCGCCCGTTCTCCGCGACGCCGCATATTTCGATATCGTACATGTGCCAATCGACGATCGAGATCAGTCCTTCTCGGAACGATTGCTCGTCTTCAGCCACGACCATTTTTAACGCCATCCGTTCCCTCTCCTTGCCGAATTCGTATGCGCACTCTCGTGCCGATGCCTTCCTTGCTCTGAATGTCGAGTTCGGCGTGCTCGTAGAACAGCGTCAGCCGCTCCCTGATGTTCGCCAGCGCCATGCCCGACCTGGAAGGGGAGGTGCCGAGCTGCACGTCCTTCGCCGAGGAAGGCTTGCCTTCCCTAAGGAGCTCGCCGAGCTTCGCCTCCGGAATGCCCGGCCCGTTGTCGGACACCTCGAGCACGACCCAGCTTCCGCCTTGATCGTCTTCTTCGCGCGCGGCCGTAACGTGGATATTGCAAGTGCCTTCGGACGGCTCGATCGCATGGATGATCGCGTTCTCGACGAGCGGCTGCAGCAGCAGCTTCGGCATCTGGAAGTGCTTCAGCTCCGGATCCGTCTCGATCTCGAAATGCAGCCGCTGCGGGTAACGCTTCTTCTGAAGGAACAAGTAGTGACGGACGAGCTCGATCTCGTGCGACAGATCGACGTAGTCGTTCCCGCTATTGAGGCTTAGCCGGAACACGTGCGATAACGAGACGACCATCTCGGAGATTTCTTGATCGTTCTTCTGCAGGGCGGTCCAGTGAATCATATTCAGCGTGTTGTACAGGAAATGCGGGTTAATCTGCGATTGCAGCGCCTTGAGCTCGGCCTCGCGCTGCTTCAGAGACGAAGCGTACACGTCGTCGATGAGCAGCTTGATCCGCCCGACCATCGTGTTGTACAAGTGCCCGAGCCGTCCGACCTCGTCGTTGCCGGTAAAATGCACGCGCTGAGAGAAGTCGCCGCTCTGCAGCGCCTTCATCGACAGCGTCAGCTTCTTGAGCGGGTTCGTGATGATCCGCGCGATAATCCAGAACAGCAGAATCGTGACGCAGCTGACGATCACGATGATCGACATCGTCGCCGAGCCGATATGGTCGAGCTCGCTCAACAGGGTACTGCGGTCTTGGATGACGACCGAGTGCCAGCCCGTCACGCCGGATACCGAATCGGAGACGATCAGATTGTCCCTGCGCTTCAGCAGGTCGAGCGCCGCGAACGGAGGGACGTCCGTCGCGCCGCCGCTTGCCTCCTTGAAGAAGGGGAGTTCCGTGATCGGCTGGCCGATCCAGCTCATATCCGTAGCAGCGAGGACGGTACCGTATACGTCGAGGATACATTGCACCGCCTCGACCGAGTCGTTGTAGAGGCTGCGGCTCAGGCGGTCGGCATCCATGCCGATGACGAGCAGTCCGTTGCGGTTGTAGGTGACCAAGTCCCTGTACGGCTTCAGCAGGACGATCTTGTAGTGCGAATCGCCGGTCAGCACGTTGTCCTCCGGCCGGAGCATGTCCCACACGAGGTTGCTCGGGGAGGTGATGTACTTCTGGAAGTAGGAAGTGTCCTTGAATTGCTCGTAGCCGATCGCTTCGGCGATACCCGTATACGTGATGGCGAACGGCGCGGCGTAATCGCGGTCCGTCACGGTCGGGTATAGCAGCATCGATTGGATCGTCTCGCCGGATACCATGAGCGGGACGAGCGACTTGACGACGAGCTCACGCTGGGCGCTGGAATTGCCGCCTGCGGCGACCATTTCCTGAACGGTCGGGTTGAGGAAAATATAGTTAGAGAAACTCAGCGTGCTATTGGCGAAATAGTCGAGTTGGTCCTTCGTCTTGACGGCGATGCTTAGCTGGGTTTGCCGGTTTTTGGCGATGACTTCCTTGGAGGCGATGTTATAGGCGTATAGCCCCGTAATGCCGACGGTCACGATGAGAAGCGGAATGATGAGCGTCAACATTTTGCGCTGCAGCGAGAAGTTACGGAACGGAGAGAACAACGCTCTCATGCGCTTCACCCACGACTTAAGTAATAGTAGAACTTAGTATACCAGACAATGACGTTCGCGGAGACGTCGGGGCAGGGAACGAATGACAAAAAGTATATGCGCATGGGCAAAAACGGATATTGTCGAGCGCGCGAGCCAGGGATATGATGGAAGTATTCGTATCCGATGCCCGAAGAGGGGCACGAAAGGGGCTCAAAGCCGTATGTACAGCAATGCGATCGCCAGAAGAATCGAAGACCTGGAGAGGTTATCGCCTCCTCTGACCGCACGGCCGGATTTGGACAGTTACTGGGACGCGACGCTGTCCGCGTTCGCGAACAAGCCGCTTCGCTCGACGCGCGTCCGAATCGATACGCCGTACTCCGCGATGACGGTATACAAAGTGTCTTACGAGGGCTTCGACGATACGCCGATTCACGGTTGGTATATCTTGCCTAGGCAGGCGGCGGAGACGGGGGAAAAGGTGCCTTGCGTCGTGCTCTATCACGGGTATACGGGGAGCAGAGGCTATCCCGAGGATTACGCGTCGTTCATCCTGATGGGCGTCGCGGTATTCGCGATCGACGTGCGCGGGCAGAACGGAGAGACGGGCAACTTGAACCCGCAGCGCCACGGCATGGCCAAAGGGTGGATCACGCAAGGCATCCTGCATCGCGACACCTGTTACTATAAGGCGATCACGCTTGACGCGATCAAGGCGCTCGATTGGGCGAGCGAGCAGCCGGAGGTCGATCCGTCGCGCATCTGCGCGCAGGGCGGCAGCCAGGGCGGCGGCCTCGCGCTCATCGCGGCGGCGTTGTCGGACAAGCCGGCGATCGCGGTCGCGCACGTTCCGAACATGTGCCAGATGGACTTCGGCATCTTGAACTCGAGCAGCGCGCTGACCGAGGCCGCCTCGTTCTGCGAGCGGTTCCCCGAGCACTTGGATGCGGTGTTGGAGACGCTGAGCTATTACGACAATCTGAACCTCGCGCACCGCGTCCGCATTCCGTTGTTCGTCAGCGTCGGGCTGAAGGATCCGGTCACGATGCCCGAGACGATCTACGCGGCGTACAACCGGATCGAGTGCGACAAGCGGATCGTGCCGTCGCCGTTCTCCGGCCATACGGTAACCGGCGACCAGAACCGGAGGGCGATGGCGTTCATCGCCGAGAGGCTGCTGGGGTAATTTGCGACGTTATCAGCGCAATAACGCTGCCACACAGCGCTAAATCGCCGAAGCCGGTGGAACCGCCGAAATAACGCTGCCACACAGCGCTAAATCGCCGAAGCCGGCGGAACCGCCGAAATAACGCTGCCACACAGCGTTAAATCGCCGAAGCCGGTGGAACCGCCAAAATAACGCTGCCACACAGCGCTAAATCGCCTATGCCGGCAGAACCGCCGAAATAACGCTGCCACACAGCGCTAAATCGCCTATGCCGGCGGAACCGCCAAAATAACGCTGCCACACAGCGCTAAATCGCCGAAGCCGGCGTAACCGCCGAAATAACGCTGCTACACAGCGCTAAATCGCCGAAGCCGGCGGAACCGCCGAAGTAACGCTACCACACAGCGCTAAATCGCCGTCTTCCGACGTTCCGTCGCCATATACCGCTTCCGTCGGTCTATTTGCTCTAGCAACGCGACTCGACAACATTAATTTGTCATTAGATCGCGCACGGTGCCGTTAGAGCGACGCCGGCCGCGGGATCTTGTCTGCAACGGTGCCACGCACCGTTAGAGCGTCTCCGGCCGCGGAATCGTGCCTGCAACGGTGCCACGCACCGTTAGAGCGACGCCGGCCGCGGGATCTTGTCTGCAACGGTGCCACGCACCGTTAGAGCGACGCCGGCCGCGGGATCTTGTCTGCAACGGTGCCACGCACCGTTAGAGCGACGCCGGCCGCGGGAACTTGCCTGCAACGGTACCGCGCACCGTTAGAGCGACGCCAGCCGCGTATTCGTACTTGCAACGGTGCCACGCACCGTTACAAGCACGTAGTTCATTGCAATAACAACAATAAAGGCGCAAGAGCCTCGCGGCCCTTGCGCCTTCTCGCGTCACTTGTCCCTATTTAACGCCAGCATCACTTGTCCTTGTACAACTCACGCATCACGTGCCCGAGCTCAGGCACGATGAGCCGCGTCATCGCGAGCCGCACCGCCCCCGTCGAGCCTGGCATCGAGAAGACGGCGGTCCGGCCGATCGTGCCGGCGATCGCCCGCGACAGGATCGCCGCCGAGCCGATATCCTCCGTGAAGCTGAGCATCCGGAAAATTTCCCCGAAACCGGGCATCTCCTTCTCGAGCACCGAACGTACCGCCTCGTACGTCGTGTCCCGCCCGGCGATGCCGGTGCCGCCGTTCAGCAGCACCGCTTCCGTGGACGGATCCGCCGCAGCTTCCAGCAGCAACGTCCGTATTCCCTCGTAATCGTCCTTCACGATCGAATAACCGGCTACTTCGTAGCCGCGCTCTTCCAACAAGCGACGAATGAGCTGCCCGCTCGCGTCCGTCTCCGGCGTGCGCGTGTCGGACACCGTAATGATCGCGCAGGCTACGGAGCCCGGCGCTTCCCTGCGATGCTGCTCCGTCGAGGGAGAAGAGGAAGGGGAGATCGGCTTATCCGTCATCGTTCCCGCCTATTCCGCCGACCCGGCATGGGCATTGCTAGCCGAGTGCTCCGAGTCCGACGAGCCCGGCTCCTGTCCGTGAGGCGAACGTTCCTCGCGCTCCGGCTCCTTGATCAACCGGTCGACGATCGCGGGGATGACGAGCGTAAGTGCGTAAGCGGCCGTCATCCATACGGTGAACGACTGGTGCTGGAACGAGTCGAACTTCGTGAACACCGAATCCCGGTTCGCGATCACGAACGAGTTGAGCGCAAGTCCGATGACGGTAGCCACGAATCCGAATCGCGTCGCGGAGCCTTTCTCGCGGAATACGCGCAGTCGGACGACGACCGCCGCGCCGATGAGCAGCAAGAACGTAAGCAATAACAGCAGGAACAGGGCCGAGCCGAGCTGCTCGCCCTCGCTCGGTAGAATCCAATCGCCCAGCAGCAAGAAGAACAGCGTCGATACCGCCCATACTCCCGCGCCCAACCCGGCCATGATCAATCGTTGACGCATGCCAATCCGTCCTTTCGACGCCGATGTGAAGTGACTTCCTGCTTACTCATTCGACAATTTCCGTCGAACTCCTTTACGGAAGCACGCTCCGAAGGACGGTCATTGCGCCGTTCAGGGCATAGCGTCCGAGATTCGCCGGAAGCAGGAAGCAGTCGCCAGCGCGAGCGTCCACGACGCCGCTGTCCCATCCGATGCTGCCCGAGCCTTCCGCGACGATGACGATGACGAAGCTGTCGCCGTTCGTCGATTGCGGCCATTCGCCGGTCACGATGCCTTTATCCGTAACGAAGTAAGGAGAGGAGGCGAGCGTCAGCCATTCGTTCGGCTTCGCGCCGTCGGTCGACATGCGCGAGGCGCCCGTCTCCTCGTACGCGATGACGTTCAGCGAGTCTTCGACGTGAAGCTCGCGCATGTTGCCGTCGAGGCCCGGGCGGTTATAGTCGTACAGCCGGTACGTCGTATCCGAGTTTTGCTGGATTTCCGCGACGACGACGCCCGCGCAGAGCGCATGTACGGTGCCGGCGGGAATGTAGAACGTATCGCCCGCTTTCACGGATACTTCCTGCAAACTGTCCATGATGCGGCCTTCCTCGATCGCCTTCGCCAACGCGTCGCGATCCGTTCCCGGCTTCAGTCCGTAAATGATTTTGGCGCCCGGGGCAGCGCTCAGCACGTACCACATCTCCGTCTTGCCGAGCTCGCCCTTCGGCAGCCGGTCGTAGTGATCGTTCGGATGCACTTGAACGGACAAGTCGTCGTTGCAATCGAGCAGCTTGATGAGCAGCGGGAAGCGGGCACCTTCGATCGAGCCTTTGGCGCCGAACCATGCCGCACCGACGAGCTCGCGGATTTCGTCCAGTCCTTTGCCGGCCAAGGAGCCGTTCGTAACGTGCGAGATGCCGTTCGGATGATCGGCGATCATCCAGCCTTCGCCGATCGCGCCTTGCGGAACTTCGAAGCCGAAGCGCTCCAACGCGCGGCCTCCCCATACTCTCTCTTTGAATTCCGGTTTAAAATGAAGCGGATAAGGTTGAATGTTCGACATCGGATTAATTGCCCCCTCGGGTAGATTGGAAAAATTCGAGCGATTCGCCGTCCGGTCCGCTGAAGAAGAAGTAGCGGCTGCCGTTCGGCAACGTCGTGATGCTCTCGTCCAAGCCTTCGACGTTCAACGCGCCGACGCGCGCGAATTCCTCGTCGAGATTATCGACGGTGAAAGCGATATGGTGGACGCGGCCTTCGCGGGCAAGCGAACCCGTATACCCTTCGATCAGCTCCACTTCGGTATCCAGCGAGTCCGGGAACGCGAGGAAGGCGAGCCGAATGACGCCGTTCGTATGCAGCAGCGTCTCCAAATACTTTAATCCTACGACGTTCTCGTAAAAGGCGATCGAGCGTTCCAATGAGCTGACCATAATGCCGACGTGCTCGATTTTGCGGACTGCCATCCCGTCATTCCTCCCGTAATCTATCGATTATTTCTTGACGACCGCGATCAGATAAGGCGAAGCCGTCTTCTGCGGAAACCGGTACATGACGCACTGGCCGATCGAAGAGGGAACGGAGGAAGCCCATTCCTCTACCGCGGCCGCTTCCGCGTCTCCGCCTTCGTGGCCGGGGTAGACGACGATCGTCAGCACGCCGCCGCTTCGAAGGAGCAGCAGCGCCGCCACCAAGGCGATCAGCGTCGTGTCAGTCTGCGTCGTGAGTTCCCTTCCGGCGCCTGGCAAGTAGCCGAGGTTGAACATGACCGCGGCGATCCGACCGTGATATTCGGACGGCACGAGCGAGGTCATCTGCTCGTGTCCGGCGAGCAGCAGCTCCGCCGTCGCCAGCCTATCGCCGGCCGCGCCGGCCGTATGGAGGCGCGCTTGCGTGCGCGCAAGCGCCGCTTCCTGCACGTCGAAGGCGAACACGCGGCCCGCTTCCCCGACGTGCCTCGCCAGGAAGAGCGTGTCGACGCCGCCGCCCGCCGTCGCGTCGATTACCGGCTCGCCGGCGCGCGCGCGCTCCGTCACGAAGCGCTGCGCCTGGCTGAGCACGGACAAGAATCCCGAACTCATTCCATCACCTCCGCCGTCGCGGCTTGTTCTTTCCCCGTCCGGCCTTTCCATGCCTTGCCTTGCCAACTGTCGCGACGGACGAGCTCCGCGTCGATCGCGTTCAGCACTTCCCACTTGCGCAGGCTCCACATCGGGCCGATGAGCAAGTCCCGCGGCGCGTCTCCCGTCAGCCGGTGGACGATCATATCCGGAGGGAGCAGCTCGAGCGAATCGACGACGAGGCTCACGTACTCGTCCTGTTCCAGGAACCGCAGCAGGCCCGCATTCCATTGGCGAACCATCGGCGTCTTGCGCATGAGGTGGAGCAGGTGGATCTTGATCCCCTGAACGTCCATCTCCGCGACGGCTTGCACCGTCTCGAGCATCATCTCGCGCGTCTCGCCCGGCAAGCCGTGGATGACGTGCGCGCATACCCGGATGCCGCGCTCGCGCAACCGCCGCACCGCGTCCCGGAAGCATTCCGTGTCGTGGGCGCGGTTGATCAGCTCGGACGTCGATTCGTGAATCGTCTGCAAGCCCATCTCGACCCACAGGTACGTCCGCTCGTTCAACTCCGCCAAATAATCGACGACGTCGTCCGGCAAGCAGTCCGGACGGGTCGCGATCGACAGGCCGACGACACCGGGCTGCTCCAGAATGACCTCGTAGTATTCGCGCAGCGTCTCGACCGGCGCGTACGTGTTCGTGTACGCCTGGAAATAGCCGATGTACTTCGCGCCGGGCCACTTCAGGTGCTGGCGGTCGCGGATCGTATTGAATTGCGTCACCAGGTCGTCGCGCCTGCTACCCGCGAAGTCGCCGGAGCCGCGCGTAGAACAGAACGTGCAGCCGCCCGCGGCGATCGTTCCGTCCCGGTTCGGGCACGTGAATCCCGCGTCGAGCATGACTTTGAAAGTCTTCTCTCCGAATGCCTCTCTCATTTCGTAGTTCCATGTATGAAACCGCTTGTCTGCCCAGAGCAGCGGCGATCGCGAATTCGTTAGTGCCATCGTTGCATCCGTCCTTATTCATCGGCGTCCCGCTTGCCGGCGGCAGCCGTTATGTCGGTATTCATTGTAGCGAAAATACGGGGAAATTGCGAGAGAACCGTAGCCGCGGCCGCTTACCGATGATGCGCCAGGTCCGATTCGTTCCCGTTATCCGATAGGTAGAGCAGTTATTCATCGCCAATAGACATGGAAATTCGGGCGTTTGTCAGCGCTTTCCTTCTTGCAATACCTAACATGATGTGTTATATTAAAAGTGCGCCAAATCAATAAACAAACCTGACATATTCCGATTAGTCGCCGCAATTTCCATTGCCAATTCCATATCCGGGTTTACGCTGGTCGAGCGAAACAAACATGAATTGGAGAGTGATTAGAATGAGTATGGTCGTACGCATTCCGCAAGGGGACGATACGGTTAAGGTCGAGTTGACGTTGAAGGAAATAATGGCCCTGTCGGGCATCAAGTTCCATAACAACCATAACGTCGAAGTATCGGCGAAGAAGAAGCTGCAAGTCGCGCTGGAAGATCATTACGACATCGAAGATCATCGCCCGTTGAACTAACCGTTCGCCGATCCCATACCGTCAGCCGGGTGTCCCTCGCGGGGCAACCGGCTTTTTTGCGCCTATTTTCCGATTCGGGTATTGACATCTCGCCTCGTTGCTTGTATGGTTAATTACATGAGTAACTAACCAACTAACGTGGTGGTGGTGGACGCATGACCTTACAAATGGACGACGACCGCCCGATCTTCGTGCAAATCGCGGAACGCATCGAGAACGACATTATCGACGAAGGCTTGCCTGAAGAATCGCAGGTGCCCTCGACGAATCAATTCGCGGCATTCTACCAGATCAACCCGGCAACGGCGGCGAAAGGCGTCAATCTGCTCGTGGATCAAGGCATTCTGTACAAGAAGAGAGGGATCGGCATGTTCGTGGCAACGGGCGCGAGAGCGCGGTTGATGGAGCAGCGGAAGGAACAGTTCTTCGAGCAATACGTCTTGACGATGATCCGGGAAGCGGAGAAGCTCGGCATTACGGTAGAGCAATTAACGGATATGATCCGCAGGGGAGGGCATGCACGATGAGCAATGTCGTCGAAGTCAAGTCGCTTACGAAGCATTACAAGGACCAAGCAGCGGTCAAGGGCGTCAGCTTCGAGCTGCAGGAGAACAAGATCTACGGCCTGCTCGGGCGCAACGGCGCGGGCAAGACGACGATCATGCATATGATCACGGCGCAAGCGTTTCCGACGAGCGGGGACATCCGCGTGTTCGGCGAGGCGCCTTACGAGAACGACCGGGTGCTCTCGAAGACTTGCTTCATTAAGGAGAGCCAGCGGTATCCGGACACGTTCCGCATCGCCGACGTCCTCGAGATATCGTCCTCCTTCTTCCCGAATTGGGACCGGGCATTCGCGCTCGAGTTGGCCGAGCAATTCAGGCTCCCGCTGAAGCGGAAAATGAAGAAGCTGTCCCGCGGCATGCTGTCCTCGGTCGGCATCATCGTCGGCTTGGCGAGCCGCGCGCCGCTGACGATCTTCGACGAGCCGTACATCGGCCTCGACGCGGTCGCTCGCAGCATCTTCTACGACCGGCTGCTGGAGGATTACGCCGAGAATCCTCGCACGGTCGTGCTGTCGACGCATCTCATCGACGAAGTGAGCAACCTGCTCGAGCACGTCATCGTCATCGACCAAGGCGAGATCATTCTGAACGAGGACGCGGACGACCTTCGCGGCCAAGCTTCGACGGTCGTCGGCGCGGCTTCCAAAGCCGAGGCGTTCGCGATGGGCCGTCAAGTCATCCATCGCGAGTCGATGGGCGGACTGGCATCGGTCACGTTCGTCGGGCGGCTGGACGCGGACGACCGGCGGCAGGCCGAGCAGCTCGGTCTCGAGCTTGCGCCGGTGTCGCTGCAGCAGCTTATCGTCCATATGACGAAACATAACGAGGGCGCAAAGGAGGCGAACGCGCGATGAATCGAATAGCGGGCGTCGTTAGAATGTATCTTAGAGACCGGTTAGGCTGGTTCTACACGCCATGGTTCATTCTCGGAATCAGCTTCGCGGTGAACCTGGCCATTGCCGGGATCGCCAACGTTCCGATTACGACGGGCGGTTTGGCCTCCATCTATATTTATTTGCTCGTCGTGGGCATCGTAAGCGTATCGCAGACGTTCCCGTTCGCCATCGGCTTCTCCGTCCGGCGCCGGGACTATATGCTCGGCACCCTGTCAGCGATCGGCGCCTTAAGCGCGGCTTTCTCCCTGCTGCTCGTGCTGCTGGCGAAGATCGAAGCGGATTGGATCGCGGGCTGGGGCGTCGACCTCACGTTCTTCAATCTCGCTTATTTGACGGACGGAGGCGCGCTTGGGCAATGGTGGTCCCATTTCGGCTTCATTATGCACTTGTTCATGACCGGATTCTTGTTCGGGAGCATTCATCGCAAGCTGGGCAGGAACGGAATCTTCGCGGTCTTCACCGCGCTGTCGGTCGTGCTGACGATCGCGGGGTTCCTGATCAACTACTATGAACGCTGGGACGATATCGGGCGCTGGATCGAGAACCATCCGTCCACCGCCGTCGAGCTGTCCGCGTATCTGCTGCCGTTGACCGTCGCGTATGCGCTGATTTCCTATATGCTTCTTCGCAAAGCGACCGTATAATCGTAGCCGCCTTCGCCCGCTCGCTACACTTTCCCCGACATTCATGCTAAACTTTGGTTTGATTACAAAGAGAGACGGGGAGCGAAGGCGGGAATGATCAATCGTTCTCATTGGAGGCGCGGTTCGACGTGGGCAGTCATCGCGGCCGCCATATTCATCTACGTGAGCGCGATCGTACTGGCCGGCAAAGCCGGATTCATGGACGACGACACGATCCGATACGTGCAGGGCTGGGAATCGCCGGGTCTGACGAGCATGATGGAAACGTTCTCGTGGCTGGGCTCGACGCTCGCGGTCGTCGCGATCTCACTGGTCGCGATCGTCTTGCTGGCCGCGGTATTCGGCCATCGGAAGGAACTGATTCTGTTCGTTATTGTCGTCGCGGGCTCGGCTGCCCTGAACAAGCTGCTTAAAGTCACTTTCCAGCGCGATCGTCCGGACATCCACCGGCTCGTCGAACAAGCGGGGTACAGCTTTCCCAGCGGTCATAGCACGGCGGCGTTCGCGCTGTACGGCGTCTTGGCTTACCTGCTGTGGCGGCATATTCCGAGCGGTTGGGGCAGGGGCCTCATGATCGCGATCGGTTTGATCATGACGCTGGGCATCGGCATCAGCCGGATTTACTTGGGCGTTCATTATCCGAGCGACGTCATCGGAGGGTACTTGGTCAGCGGGGCGCTGCTGGGCGTGTCCGCCGAGGTGTTCGAACGGACGGTCCGGCGTCGCCGGAGCGCATAAGATTCGCGGGAGGATGGAAGGCAATGGCAATGCGATTGCGCGGCAGGAAGAATATACGGGAAAGTCTGGAGCAACAGCCCGACTTGGTCGTACTCGAGCCGCAGGAGCTTAAGGGCAAGTGGAGCGAGTTTTTCGAGAACGACAATCCGATCCACATCGAGATCGGCATGGGCAAAGGCCAGTTCATCAGCCGAATGAGCTTGAATAACCCGAACGTGAACTACCTGGGCATGGATATTTACGACGAATTGCTTAGACGCGGCTGCGAGAAGGCGAGAGCGCTGTGGAAGAGCGAGAAGCAAATGGACGAAGTGCCGAACCTGGGGCTTGTCAGAGGCAACGCGGAGAACTTGGAGACGATGTTCGAACCCGGCGAGCTCGAGCGGATTTACTTGAACTTCAGCGATCCTTGGCCGAAGTCGAAGCATGCCCGCCGGCGATTGACGCATCCGCGGTTTCTGGAGAAATACAAGAAGGCGCTCAGCGATATCGGCCAAATCCACTTCAAGACGGACTCGCTCAGCCTGTTCGAGTATTCGCTTAACAGCTTCTCGAATACGGAGTTGCAGATGCGCAACGTCTCGCTCGATCTGCACCGCCACGGTCTTCGCGAAGACCTCGTCCTGACGGAATACGAGACGAAGTTCGTCGGCCAAGGCATGCCGATCTATCGGCTGGAGGCGGTCATCGGCGAGAAGATCGTCGCCGAGCACCGGCGGAACGTCGCGGGCGAGCTTGCGCGTGAACGGAAGCGGGACGGCGCGGTTACGCTCGACGCCATCAGCCAAGAAGAATACGAATCGGATCACCGATAACGATAACGCGACATGACAATGACTCCCGACTCCTCGAAGAGGATAAGGGGGTCATTGTCGTTCGTTAAATCCACATCGTCATCAGCAGGGCGGTCCAGACCCCGATCAACGCGCCGGCGGCCGTATCGCTCGGGTAATGCAGGCCGAAGTAGATGCGGGACAACGCGACGCCGATGGCGATCGGAAGCAAGATCGGGATGAGCAGCGGTTCGGCTAACATCCATGGCGTCAATAAGGAGAACGCGGCCGTCGTATGGCCGGACGGGAACGAAGGGTCCTTCAGCGGCTTGCTGTTCGTGTTAATGCCCGGGAACACTTGGTACGGACGAAGACGGGGCATGCTGCGCTTGGCGATCGCGACGGGGACGTGGCTGACGACGATCGCGGCGAAAGCTTGCCACGCGACGGTTTGCCATGGTTCCGGAGCTAACCATCCGAGCAGGATGGAGATGGACAGGCTGAATGTCGCGCCGCCGATGATCGTGAGCGCATGGAACAACCAATTCAAGGCCGCGCGATTCCAACGCATGTTGACGTGCAGGAACAGAGGTCGCTCGACTTGCTGAAGCAAATGGTAGATTCGGCTCATTGTTCCTCTCCTTTGGCAAGCAGTGCGCGTATTAAGCGATCGACTCGCTCGATTTCATTGTAATCGCGGTATGTCACCCGAGTATTAACGAGCCCATTGATATTCCGTTAACGTCCGTACGGTACGCTAAGAAGAAAACGGATAGAGGAGTTGTCCGTCATGAGCATGCGAATCGCATTGTTTACGGATACCTACATGCCGGAGATCAACGGCGTGGCGAAGACGCTGGAGCGGTGGATCGCCTATCTAAGAAAGAACGGAATCGAATGCATGGTGTTCGCGCCTTCGCGGCCGAAGGACAAGACGGCGGGGCAAGTCGCCGAACGGCTCATGAGCCTGCCCTTCTTCCTGTATCCGGAATGCAGGATGGCGCTGCCGCGTTCTCCCGAGGCGGAGCGCAAGCTGCTCGAGTTCAAGCCGACCGTCGTTCACGTGGCGACGCCGTTCGGCACGGGGCTGGCGGGCAGAGCGCTCGCGCTGAAGCACGGCATTCCGCTCGTCGCTTCCCATCACACGCACTTCGTTCAGTATTTGCCGTTTTACAATTTGCAATGGTTGGGCAAGCTTCTATGGAGATATTTGCATTGGTTTCACAAGCCTTGCCGGAGAATCTACGTGCCTTCGAAGTCGGTGCTGGAGGACTGCCGCGCGGCGGGATGGGGGCCGCTCGAGATCTGGAGCCGCGGTATCGACACGCAGCTGTTCCATCCGAACGTCGACCGCGAAGCCTTCCTCGCAGCCGAAGGCATCCCGAACGGTCGGTACGTCGTTCTCTATGCCGGCCGCATCGCGCCGGAGAAGCAGCCGGAAGTCGCGGTGGAAGCGGTTACGAAGTTCGCGGCGGATACCGGCGCGGACGCGGAGCTCGTTATCGCGGGCGACGGTCCCGGTATGAACGACTTGAAGGCGTTGGCCGCGAAGCGGAATCTGCGGTACCGGTTCCTCGGTCCGTTGCCGCAGAGCAAGCTGCATTTATGGATGGCCGCGTCGGACGCGATGCTGTTCCCTTCGGCGACGGAGACGTTCGGCAACGTCGCTCTCGAAGCGATGGCATGCGGTTTGCCGGTCATCGGCGCGAACGGGGGAGCCGTTCCGGACACGATTCGCGACGGCTATAACGGCTTGCTGTGCCCGCCGGGAGACGCCGGCGCGTTCGCCGCGAAGCTGGCGCAACTGCGCGCGGAGCCGGCTTTCCGGGCAAGGCTGGCCGGGGCCGGACTGAACGACGCGCGGACCCGGTCGTGGGACGGCGTGTTCGGCCATTTGTACCGGAGCATCGCCGGCGTATCGGAACCGAGACCGATCGCGAAGTGAGAAAGTCTTCATTCGACACCGCGCTCGAATCCGTAGGTCCTCGGCTACAAAACGGTCGGAATCGGGTGCAATCCGCCCTGGCGGCCAGCAATCGGAACCGACGGGGCGTTCATGCCGACGAGAGTCCGTCAGACGGTCCGATGGAGGCGAATACGGTAGGAAACCCCTTTTGACAAAAGCTTGAAAAACGATGAAAATCAAGGCTATGTCTTCGCCGCCCTGACGAAGGCGCGCAACTTAGAGAAGCGTTAGAGAGAGAACAGACAAGAAAAGGGACAAAGAAAAATAGGGGTCTAGGGGGTACAACTGAATATGTTCAACAGCTTTCTGATGGCCGTGCAAGCACTGGCCGCCGCTATCGGCGTGTATCAAATCATTCTGTCGTTCTTCGGATGGTACCGGAAGAAGGAACGGATGACGCACAAGCCGACGAAGTCGTTCGCGTTGCTCGTCGCGGCGCATAACGAAGAGGCCGTCGTAGGGGCGTTGATCGAGAACCTGCTCAAGATGGATTATCCGCGCGAGCTGTTCGACGTCTTCGTGATCTGCGACAACTGTACGGACGGAACCGCGAACGTCGTCCGCGGCTATCCGGGCGTATACGCTTGCGAGCGGACGAATCCGAATCAGCGGGGCAAAGGCTTCGCCATCGAGTGGATGCTCAAGGAGCTGTGGAAGCATCCGAAGCAATACGACGGCATCGTCATGTTCGATGCGGACAATCTCGTCGCCACCGACTTCCTGCACTACATGAACGAAGATCTCAACAACGGCTATAAGGTCGTGCAAGGCTATCTGGATACGAAGAACCCGCACGATTCCTGGATCAGCGCGGCCAACGGCATCACGTACTGGTTCTGCAACCGGCTGTGGCAGCTTCCGCGGTACAACCTGAAGCTGTCGAACTTCCTCGGCGGCACGGGCATGTGCTTCGACACGAAGCTTCTGAAGGAAATGGGCTGGGGCGCGACGAGCTTGGTCGAAGACCTCGAGTTCACCGTCCGCTGCATCCAGCGGAACATCTATCCGAAATTCAACTACGACGCGCGCGTCTACGACGAGAAGCCGATTACGTTCCGGGCGTCCGCCCGCCAACGGCTGCGTTGGATGCAAGGTCACTTCGACGTCTCCCGCCGCTACATGATGCCGCTGCTCTGGCAAGGCATCAAGGAACGCAGCATCGTGAAGATCGACGCCGCGCTTTATATTTTCAACGCGTTCATCTACTTGATCGGATTCCTGATGACGATGACGCTCTGGTTCGACGTCATGCTGCCTGGCGATCCGCACCTGACCTCGATCTACGCGGAGATGCCGCTCGGCCTGTCGCTTACGATTGTGCTGTACGGCTACCTGCAATGTCCGATCGCCATGCTCATGGAGAAGGTTAATTGGCGCATGTACGTCCGGCTGCTGACGTTCCCGATCTTCTTCCTGTCCTGGTGGCCGATCGCGCTGTACGCGTTCTTCACGCAGAACAACAAGACGTGGAGCCACACGAAGCATACGCGCGTCATTCGTCTGGAAGAAGTGCAAGGCAAGCAAATGTAAGCGGAGGCGATCGCTCCCCCGGATTTGCTCCGGGGGATGCTTCGATCGTTGGGCGTTGACATCGGCTCAGCCGCGTGATATAGTATTCGAGTGTCTGATTGGCAAGGTTATATTCAGCACGCACAAGCAGAAGCGCCCGCTTCTCACCTGATCGGCATCGCTGACGGGTATGCGTAGCCACGAAGACGGAGATCGCAGGAAGCTTCACGTTTCCGCGGCCCGTATACGTAGGACTAGGATGCGGGTCAATGCGACTCGTATTTTTTTTGCATTCGAGCGAGGCGAAGCAAGGCCAACCTTATGGGAAGTAAGTCTAACCTTGAGGGATGCACTTTCACTATGGAGGTGGAACACGATTAGCAAGGATCATCAAATCAACGAGGAAATCCGGGCGAAAGAAGTTCGGCTGGTCGGCGCAGAAGGCGAGCAAATCGGAATTAAACCATTCCGCGAAGCGATGCAGATGGCAATTGACGCGAATCTTGACCTGGTAAACGTAGCGCCGCAGGCGAAACCGCCTGTATGCCGCATCATGGACTACGGCAAATTCCGTTACGAGCAGCAGAAGAAGGAAAAAGAAGCCCGGAAGAATCAGAAAATCGTCGACCTCAAAGAAGTTTGGTTTCGTGCGAACATCGAAGAGCACGACTATCAGACGAAATTTCGCAACGTAGTGAAATTTTTGAACGAAGGCGACAAGGTGAAATGTTCCGTGCGGTTCCGCGGTCGTGAAATCACGCATGCCAAGCTCGGTCAGAAGATTTTGGAACGCGTAGCGAACGAAGTTACCGATATTTGCGTCGTAGAACGCTTGCCGAAGCTGGAAGGCCGCAGCATGATTATGATTTTGGCTCCGAAAAGCCACTGACAGGAGGATACAATCCATGCCTAAGATGAAAACGCACAGCAGCTTGAAAGACCGCTTCAAAATTACCGGTACCGGTAAAGTAAAGCGTCATAAAGCGTACAAAAACCACTTGCTGTCCCACAAATCGGGACGCGCGAAACGCGTTCTTTCGAACCAGCCGATCATGGCTCAAGGCGACGTTCGCCGTATGCAACAACAACTCGCAAACCTGAAATAATCGTCAATAAGACTTCCGGGAGGTAATGAATCATGGCAAGAGTCAAAGGCGGATTCGTCACGCGCCGCCGTCGCAATAGAATGTTGAAACTGGCTAAAGGTTACTGGGGCGCCAAGCACCGCCTGTTCAAGAAAGCTAAAGAACAGGTAATGAAGTCCCTGATGTACGCATACCGCGACCGTCGTCAGACGAAACGCAACTTCCGCAAACTGTGGATCGTGCGTATTAACGCGGCTGCTCGTCAGAACGGCTTGTCCTACAGCAAATTGATGCACGGTCTGAAGCTGGCCGGCATCGAAGTGAACCGCAAAATGCTCGCTGACCTCGCGGTCAACGACATCGGCGCGTTCAACTCGCTCGCAGGGGCCGCTAAATCCAAAATCAACGCGTAGTTTTCGCGCGTCAGACAAGCTCCGGGCGACCGGGGCTTGTTTTTTTGCGCGCGCCTGATTCGCGGGCAGCCCTCATTTTGTCCTAAGGGGACAGAGGTACAAGCCAAGCTTGTTCCCTTCCCATACGCTATAGGATAACGGGGGGGCGGCCGATCTTGCTGCTCCGGTCGCTTCCCCGGATGCGACAAGGGAGGAGGAGTTCGGAGATGTCGCGTGTGACGCGCGCGCAAGCGCAAAAGTTAGTCGGTCGCAACGTTTACGCGGTTCGCAAAGACGGCTCGGTCGTGTCGGGCAAGCTGGTCCGGATCTCGGGCAACAAGTTGATGCTCGAAATGCCGAAGGGCAAGTCGGTACGTACGAAGGCGTTTATTCTTCCGCTCGTCTTGTTCGACTTGCTGGCCATCGGCACGGTTCCGTTCGGAGGCGGGTTCGGCGGAGGCTTCGGAGGCGGATTCGGTGGCGGATTCGGCGGTTGGTGGTAACATAGCTTTCGGCGTGCTTTGATGTCAAAAACGTACTTGCGAATGGGCCGAGATGCCCCGCAAGTACGTTTTTTCGTCGATTCAGAGCAACGAATCCAGCGGCTCGCGCACGAGCGGCTTGCGCATGTGGAACGCCTTAAGCGCTTCGATATGCGATGCGATCCGGTAGCCGATCCGCTCATAGAACTTGACTCCGCGCGCGTTGCCCTCGTCCACGAACAGATGGGAGATTCTACAACCTCTGCGGCGCCCGTACAGTTCGGCTCGCCGCATCAGCTCGGTACCCCACTGCCGATTCTGATGCCTGGTATCGACGGCGAGCAGGTCGACGAACAAGACCTCGCCGCGGATTTCCATATGGACGAAGGCGAACGGCGCGCTTCTCCGCGTACGGGCGGCCACGAGCGTCGGCCCTCTGCGCAGCCGTCTCTGGACCTCGCCGCGCAGCCGTCCGTCGCGGGGATGCTGCCATGGCGAGATCGGCACGAGCTGCGTCCGCACGAGCTCCACGATGCCGCGGTCGTCCCCTTGTTGCCTCCATCGGATCATTGAAGCGCCTCCTTACGCGCTTAGCGCAACGCGTCATATCATGCCGGTTATATAGCGTATGAGGAAGTCCGGCGGATGGCAACGGCGACTATGCGAACTTGCTTATTGACGAATGCCTCTCGGCGGCATATAATTGGATTTAATAAATTGAACATGTAACAGCCGTGAAGAGGAAAAAGCGTTAGGGCTCTTATGCTCAGAGAGTATCGGAATTGCTGAGACCGATACCTTAATCCCTGAATGCGAAGTCTCCTCGGAGCTGTTCTCCTGAACCGCCTTTGGCGCAGTAGGGTGAATCGGAGTAGCGCTCGTTATTGCGCCAAGTATGATAAGCCGAGCCGCGTGCGAGGATGTATCGTACTTTCGAAGGTCGTCGCCGCGAGGCGTGCGGCAAACTCGGGTGGTACCGCGGAAGCTACAAGTCTTTCGTCCCAAGACAGCCATTGTTGGCGTCGGGATGGAGGGCTTTTTTATCGTGATTAGGCATCCTAAGCCGTTCACACTTCGAAGGGAGGAATAATGGATGAGCGCACAAAGTGCTACGCTGAAATCCAAGGAAGAATTGATCGCGAAATGGAGCAAGGAAGAAGTCATTACGGGTTCCGAAATCCTGCTTCGCAGCTTGTTGTTGGAGGGCGCGGAATGCGTCTTCGGTTATCCGGGCGGAGCGGTTCTGTACATCTACGACGCCATGCACGGCTTCACGGATTTCCAGCATTTGCTCACCCGGCATGAGCAGGGCGCGATCCACGCGGCGGACGGATACGCTCGTTCGACCGGCAAGGTCGGCGTCTGCATCGCGACTTCCGGACCGGGGGCGACGAATCTCGTCACGGGCATCGCCACGGCGTACATGGACTCCGTCCCTCTCGTCGTCATCACGGGCAACGTCGCGAAGAGCTTCATCGGCTCGGACGCTTTCCAAGAGGCGGATATCGTCGGCATCACGATGCCGATCACCAAGCACAGTTATCTCGTCCAAGACGCGGCGGACCTTCCCCGCATCATCCACGAGGCGTTCCATATCGCGAACACCGGCCGCAAAGGTCCGGTATTGATCGATATCCCTAAGGACGTATCGGCGCAGAAGACGGTGTTCCAGACGGTGAGCCAAACGAACCTGCGCGGCTACAATCCGACGGTTCAACCGAACAAGCAGCAGGTCGACAAGATGCTCAAGGCGATCGAGCAAGCGGAGCGTCCGGTCATCTTGGCGGGCGGCGGCGTCATCTACTCCGGGGCGCACGAGGAGTTGTACGAATTCGTTACGAAGACGGGCATTCCGACGACGACCACGTTGCTCGGACTCGGAGGATTCCCGAGCGGACACGAACTTCATATGGGCATGCCGGGCATGCACGGCACGTATACGGCGAACAACGCGATCCAGAACGCGGACCTGCTGATCAACATCGGCGCCCGGTTCGACGACCGCGTGACGATGAAGCTGCAAGGCTTCGCGCCGAAGGCGAAAGTCGTCCACATCGACATCGACCCGGCCGAGATCGGCAAGAACGTGCCGACGGAAATTCCGATCGTCGCGGACGTGAAGGCGGCGCTCCAACTGGCGAACGCCGGCGCGAAACGCGCCGACAAAGCGGACGCATGGCGCGCGCAAGTCGGCGCCTGGAAGATTTCCAAGCCGAACAAGTACAAAGATTCCGAAGTCGAGTTGAAGCCGCAATGGGTCGTCTCGATGATTCACGAGACGACGAAGGGCGACGCCATCGTGACGACGGACGTCGGCCAGCATCAGATGTGGGCGGCTCAATATTATCCGTTCAATAAACCGCGCTCTTGGGTAACGTCCGGCGGACTCGGCACGATGGGCTTCGGCTTCCCTTCCGCGATCGGCGCCCAGATGGGCAACCCGGACCGGACGGTCGTCTCGATCAACGGCGACGGCGGCATGCAGATGTGCGCCCAAGAGCTGGCGATTTGCGCGATCAACAATATACCGGTCAAAGTCGCGATTATCAACAACCAAGTGTTGGGAATGGTCCGCCAATGGCAGGAGATCATCTACGACAACCGCTATAGCCATATCGACCTGGCCGGCAGCCCGGATTTCGTGAAGCTCTCGGAAGCATACGGCGTCAAGGCGTTCCGCGCGTCGAACAAGGAAGAAGCGCGCGCCGCATGGGTAGAAGCATTGAAACATCCAGGTCCTGCGGTCGTCGAGTTCGTCGTCCGCAAGCATGAGAACGTCTTCCCGATGGTTACGCAAGGCTCGACGATCGGAGAGATGCTGATGGGGGATTCCGAATGAACCGCAAACACACGATCGCCATTCTCGTAAACGACCAGCCAGGCGTGCTGCAACGGGTCTCCGGCCTGTTCGGCCGCCGCGGCTTCAACATTGAGAGCATCACCGTCGGCGCTTCCGAGGAAGCCGGATTGTCCCGTATGGTCGTCGTCACTACCGGCGACGATCATACGCTGGAGCAAATCCAGAAACAATTGTACAAGCTTATCGACGTCATCAAGGTCATCGACGTCAGCTCGAATCCGATGGTCGGCCGCGAGCTCGGCTTGATCAAGGTCGGAGCGGAGCCGACCGCCCGTCCGGAAATTCTCGGCATCGTCGAGACGTTCCGCGCGGCGGTCGTCGATATCGGTCCGAACAGCCTGATCGTGCAAGTCGTCGGCGATACGGAGAAGATCGACGCGATGATCGAGCTGCTTAAGCCGTACGGCATTCGCGAGCTGTCCCGTACCGGCGTGACCGCGATGTCCCGCGGCGGACGTTAATCCGCCGTAGCGCCTTATCTTACCGTTCGTTAAAGGCCCGCCCGAAGCGGGGGTTCGAGGGGATAGCCTCGACTCTCTCCCTTGGAACGCCCGCTTCGAGGGTCGTATAGAAATACACGCGCACATATCCGAAGGAGGAACACAATCCAATGGCAGTTAAGTTGTTTCATGAGAAAGATGCAGACCTCGGCGTTCTTAAAGGCAAGACGGTAGCGATTATCGGTTACGGCTCCCAGGGCCATGCGCAAGCGCAAAACCTGCGCGACAGCGGCCTCAACGTCATCATCGGCCTTCGCCAAGGCAAATCCGCCGACGCGGCACGCAACGACGGCTTCGAAGTATTGTCCGTAGCCGACGCGACGCGCAAAGCGGACGTCGTTCAAATTCTGATGCCCGACGAGACGCAAGCTAGCGTCTATAAGAACGAAATCGAGCCTAACCTCAAAAAAGGCGCCGCGCTCATGTTCTCCCACGGCTTCAACATCCACTTCGGCCAAATCGTCGCTCCGGCAGACGCGGACGTGCTCCTCGTCGCTCCGAAGTCCCCTGGCCACATGGTTCGCCGTACGTACACGGAAGGCTTCGGCGTTCCGGGACTGATCGCGATCCACCAGAACGGCACGGGCAACGCGTTCGAGATCGGCATGGCTTACGCGAAAGGCATCGGCTGTACCCGCGCGGGAGTTATCGAGACTTCGTTCCGCGAAGAAACAGAAACCGACTTGTTCGGCGAACAAGCCGTGCTTTGCGGCGGCGCTACCGCTCTCGTTAAAGCAGGCTTCGAGACGCTCGTGGAAGCCGGCTACGCTCCGGAAATGGCTTACTTCGAGTGCTTGCACGAGCTGAAGTTGATCGTCGACATGATGTACGAAGGCGGCCTGGCTTCCATGCGTTCTTCGATCTCCAACACGGCGGAGTACGGCGACTACGTTACCGGTCCTCGCGTCGTAACCGACGAGACGAAGAAAGCGATGAAAGCGGTCCTGTCCGACATCCAACAAGGCAAATTCGCTCGCGACTTCATCCTCGAGAACCAATCCGGACGCGCGTTCCTGACGGCTACCCGCCGCAACGAAGCCGAGCATCCGATCGAAGTCGTAGGCGCTCAGCTCCGCGGCATGATGCATTGGATCAAGAAGTAATTCAAATTCATGCTTGAAATTATGGCCGTCGCCGTCCTTGAGGGCGGCGGCTTTAATGTTATAATCGGATTAACGAAGTCAGATTCGCTTCAGGAGGTGCAGGATCACCTGCCATGCGGAAAATATACATTTTTGACACGACGTTGCGCGACGGAGAGCAATCCCCGGGCGTTAACCTGAACACGCAAGAGAAAGTCGAAATCGCCCTTCAACTCGAACGTCTCGGCGTCGATCGGATCGAAGCCGGCTTCCCGGCCGCATCTCCCGGCGACTTGGCCGCGGTTGACGCGGTCGCGCGCGCGGTGAAGAACGCCACCGTCATCGGCCTTGCCCGTTCGCGGACGCAAGATATCGATGCCGTGCGCGAAGCGGTGAAGGCGGCTAAGGATCCCGGCATTCATCTATTCCTCGCGACGTCCCCGATCCACCGCAAGCACAAGCTGCGGATGGAGAAGGAGCAGGTGCTAGAGACGGCGGACAAGATGATCCGTTACGCCAAGCAATATTTCGACAAGATCGAGTTTTCGCCCGAAGACGCCGGACGCACGGAGCTGGACTTCTTGGTCGAAGTGACGGAGATGGCGATCCGGGCGGGCGCTACCGTCGTGAACATTCCGGACACGGTCGGTTACTTGACCCCGTATGAATACGGCAATATCTTCAAGACGCTTAAGGAACAAGTGCCGGGCATCGAGAAGATCCAGCTGTCCGCGCACTGCCACGACGATCTCGGCATGGCGACGGCGAACGCACTGGCCGCGATTCTGAACGGCGCGGACCAGATCGAAGGCACGATCAACGGCATCGGCGAACGCGCTGGCAACACGGCGATCGAAGAAGTCGCCCTGACGCTCGAGACGAGAGCGGAGTTCTTCCAAGCGAAGACGACGCTTCAATTGAAGGAGATCGCCAGAACGAGCCGCCTCGTCAGCAAGCTGACCGGCATGGTCGTTCCGGGCAACAAGGCGATCGTCGGCGCGAACGCGTTCGCGCATGAATCGGGCATTCACCAAGACGGCATGCTTAAAGAGAAGACGACGTACGAGATCATCTCTCCGGACACGATCGGTCTCAAGGATAGCAAGCTCGTGCTCGGCAAGCACTCCGGACGCCACGCGTTCCGCGAGAAGCTCGTCGACCTCGGCTACGACAACTTGTCGGAAGAGCAGTTGAACGCCGCGTTCGGCAAGTTCAAGGATCTCGCCGACCGGAAGAAGAACGTGAGCGACGAAGATATCCGCGCCCTGCTCGAGGAGAAGATCATCGAGACGCCGGAAGTGTTCTCGTTGCAGCAGCTCGTCGTCTCGTTCGACAGCCATGCGACGCCTTCCGCGACGGTCAAGCTGAAGACGGCCGGCGGGGTCGTCGAGAAGCGTTCCGAAGGGAACGGATCCGTCGACGCGATCTATCAAGCGATCGACGCGCTCACGGGCGAAGCCGTCGAGCTCGACGATTATACGATCAAATCCGTAACCGACGGTACCGACGCCCTGGGCGAAGTGCACGTCGTGCTGAAGCAAGGCGAATCCTCCGCGCACGGCCGCGGCGTGAGCACGGACATTCTCGAAGCGAGCGCGCGCGCGTACGTCGACGCCTTGAACCGCCTGCTCGATAAGCGCAACGCGCCGACCCGGAGCCGTCGCGACAACGTCACGCTGATCTAACACTCGAAATGGGGAAGCATCGATGAAGTATCAATTTTCCGCTAGATTGAGCACGTTCTCCTCATCGGCCGTTCGCGAGATCCTGAAGCTGACGCAGAAGAAATCGATTATCTCGTTCGCGGGCGGATTGCCGGCGGAAGAGCATTTCCCCGTAGCGGCCATCGGCGATGCGTTCCAGCGGGTGCTCGCGGCGGGCAATAAGGCGCTGCAATACGGCTTGACCGAAGGCTACTTGCCGCTGCGCGAGTCGATCTGCAAGTGGGTGGAGAAGAAGGGCGTCAAGGTGACGCCGGACGACATGCTCATCACGACCGGCTCGCAGCAGGCGATCGACCTGCTGACGCGCATCTACATCGATCCGGGCGACGTCATTCTCGTCGAGCGTCCGACGTACTTATCCGCGCTGCAAGTGTTCCGGTCCTACGGCGCCAAGCTCGTATCGGTCGACACGGACAAGGACGGCATGCTGCCGGACGATCTGGAGGCGAAGCTGAAGCAGCATCGGCCGAAGATGGTCTACGTCATTCCGACGTTCTCCAACCCGACGGGCAACGCGTGGAGCCTCGAGCGCCGTCTCGGCGTGCTGAAGCTGTGTCGCGAGAGCGATACGCTCATTCTCGAAGACGATCCGTACGGCGAGCTGAAGTTCGGCGACGCGTCCGTGACGTATCCGTCGCTGTTCTCGCTCGATAACCATCCGAACGGTTCTTGCGTCGTCTACACGAGCACGTTCTCGAAGACGGTCGCTCCGGCGCTGCGTACCGGCTGGGTCATGGGCGATCCTGAGATTATCCGCCATATGGCTCGTGCCAAGCAAGCGGCCGATCTGCACTCGAGCTCGCTCGACCAGCAGACGCTGCACCAGCTCATGGAGCATTACGATCTCGCCGGCCATATCGAGTTCGTTCGCAAGGAGTACGAGAAGCGGATGCGCCAGATGGCAGACTTGCTGCAGGAGCAAGCATGGCCGGGCGTTACGTGGAACGAGCCGAAGGGCGGCATGTTCTTCTGGCTGTCAACGCCGGAATCGGTCAACACGACCGAGCTGCTGAAGACGGCCGTCGACCTCGGAGTAGCGTTCGTGCCGGGCGTGTCGTTCTTGGCCGAGGAATCGAAGTTCAACTTCATGCGCCTCAACTTCACCCATAACGATGCAGAAGGCACCGTGAGAGGGATGGAGCGGCTGTCGCAAGCGATGAATAGCGTGCTGGTGAAATAATCGTATATAAGCATGCGCGAATAAGCGAAGAGACCTGCCGCATACCGGCAGGTCTCTTCGTTATTCCGGATAAGAGTTGCGGTATTGGCCGGGCGTCAATCCGGTATGCTTCTTGAAGAACTGGCAGAAGTAAGTCGCGTTTCGAACACCGATCCGGTCGGCGATCTCCTTCATCGATAAGGAAGTCGAGCTAAGCAGCTTGAATGCTTCATCGATCCGTCTGGCGATGATATAGTCGGTAATCGACTTGCCGGTCGTCTCTTTGAATAGGTGCGAGAGATAGAAGGGGGATAGATGGAGTTGCTCGGCCATTAAGTCGAGGCTGACTTGGCGCTTGAAATGCCGCTCGATCCATTCCATGATTCGTTCGGTATGGGTAAACTTCCGCGGATCGTTCTGATGAGTTTTATCGTTGTATTCGACGAACAGTCGCAAGGACTGCATGACGGCCATGATGAACAGAATGAAATGCTCTTTGCGATGTGCGCGTTCGCTTAGCTGCAAAGTATCGTGGAATTCGGCGAATTTGGCGATGAGCGGATCGGAGGAGGGGATTCGGATAACGGGTTCCGACAACGAGCCTTTCCATAGCCGTTGGAAGAAGGCGCGGGCCATGGGGAACGACTTCAGGTGATCGTCGACCGGCAACGGGTTGAACATGCATACGGTACGGATATAAGGTTGATCGGCGTCGATGGCGATGCTGATATTGTGCAGTTGATAAGGCTGAAGCAGCACCAGGCAGCCAGGCGCAAGCGGATACGTCCGATGATTGAGAATAAGCTCTCCGACGCCGCTGTGCACGTATAGAATTTCGATGCCCTCGTGCGCGTGGAACGTCGAATATCTTTTCAGGTCGTGCCGGTAATCGTAGAAGTAGAGGTTTTCGTGAAACTGGATGCGAATGAGCTTGTTCATGAATGACCGCTCCTCTCAACAGTTTCTATTGTATACAATCATAAGACGAATCAGAACCTGTTGAAAGATGCGACCGTCCTGATGCGGATTGCCCATTGTTGTCGATAACGAGAGAATAAGCCCGAGCGGTCCGCAGAGGACCGCTCGGGCTTATCGTTAAAGGAGCCGCTTAGTCGTCGATCCAACCGACGATCGCATATTCGAGCGCTCGCGAGTTCATGTTGGACGGAGAGTGCAGGATCAGGTAGCGGGCTTTCGGCGTTACCGGAACGGCCGTCATGTCCGCCGTATCGGCGTACCAAGGCTCGGTCGTCATGTTCGACGACAGACCTTGTTTGGTATTGAAATTGATCCGGGTCTCGAGCAGCTCGCTCGCGCTCGTCGTGTCGTTCTTGTCGTCGTCCCACCACAAGGTATCGTATGGCGTCATGTTGCCCGTACTGCTGGCGCGGTATTTGGTCCATGTCTGAGAGATGCGCACGTCCGCCCAATTCGGACCGAAGTCGATATAGCCGTATCGGTCTTGATAGTAAGGGGCGAATTCGCCGCCGGATCCGCCGGACAGCGCGCCTGTCGTCGGGTTATAGGCGACGGTGCCTTCGAAAGCGTTCTGCAACGGGAACCAGTTCGAGCCTGCGGGGCCGGCCGCCGTCGGCACAATCAGCTGCAGCGTACCGGGGTTGTTCGGTTCTTCAGGCTCTTCCGGCTCCTCGGGCGTACCGCCGGCATCGTTCAGTCCGAGTCCTTGGAATGGCGACGTCGCGGTTAGGCGCAGATCGTCGGTCGGCCAATCCTCCTCGACCCACTTGCTGGAAGCGCCTGGCGTGCTGCCCGTCGAACCGGTATGCGTGGTGACGCAGCGGAATATCTTGCCGTTGTAGACCACATAATCTCCGACGTTATAGGTGATCGTGATTCCCGGATACTTCGAAGCCGGGTGCCAGTATTCGATGAGCGACCAGTCGAAGCTCACGGGGAACGTCGTGTCCATGAACGCGACCGGAGCGATCGAAGTCTGCTTCTGATTGCCGCTAGCTGTAACGTTGCTGGACGTGCCGTTCGCCTTGTTCGTCGTGTTCAGCACGTCGATGAAGCCTTGCGGACCGCTCCACGAGTTGTTATTGTATTGAGCCGGATTCGTCGTGTTCGGCGAAGTCCGGACGAGGGCGTTCGGGTTCGCGTACCCGGAATTGACCTCGGTATAATGGAAGTTGATTTCGCGAATCGTATTGTTCTCGAAGCGGATGCCGGAGCCGTAATTAGTCGAGTCGTTGAATACGTAGGAGAAGAAGCCGCGGCTATGGGAGAAGTAGTTGTCGTGCATGTAGAGCTCTCCCGCCGCCGGTTGCTCCGCCGTGCTGGCCATGAATTGGACGTCGAACAGCTTCTGGCCGCCGCCGATGAAGAGATTGTCGTATACTTCGACGTTCCCGTCGCGGACGTACAACTGGAAGCTGCCGTCCTGCCAGTTCTGGAAAGGGTTCTTCCAACTGATCGCGCTCAGGAAGACGACGTTGTTATGCACCTTCGTGCCGTTGCCCATATGGGAGAGCTGGAGCCCTTCCGTGCCCGAACGAACGATTCGGTTATTGTAAAATTCAAGGTTCGTGAACTTGTGCTGGCTATTCGGGGTTTTGCTCGTATTGCCGATATAAACGCCTTCCGATTCCGAGTCGTGGATGTACATATCGTGAATCTTCACGCCGTCCATCGTCGCGTTCGGCTGGCCGTCCGTCTTGATGAGCAGGCCGGCGAATCCGACGTTCGCAACCTCAATGTGGGACAATTCGAAGTTAGTGGCGTTGCTGACCTTGATGCCGGAGTCGCCGACTTTGTTGACTTCGATGCCATAAGTGCCGGAGGAGTCGGCGTATGCTCCGTTCGAGTGACCGACATATCCGGAGTGGCCCGTCTTCGCGCCGGTGTCGTACTTGCCGGTCAGCACCCAGTGTTTGCCGCCGGACGCGATGATGCCTTGATCTCCGGCCGTAGAAGAGACTTTGACTTGGCCGCCGTAGTTCGTGATGACGAGCGGTCTGGCGCTCGTGCGCTGCGGCAGATTAACGAGCGAAATCTTCGTGTAGACCCCCTCGGGAATATACAGCCGATCGAGAGTGCTCTGGGTGATGCCGGACGGGAGCGTCAAGTTGTTCATATCCACGTAGATGTCGGTCGACCCGGATGGGAACGATAGTACGCATGCTTGGAGCGGGGGAGATACGGCGGGCACCGGCAGAACGCAAGAGTTAACGTTTGTCGCGTTGACAGAGGCGACCGGTACGGCTAAGCTGATGAGCAGGGCCATGATGATCAAGCGGATGATCCTTGTTCTCACGATTCATTCCTCCTCGATAAATAAATTCTTCGTCGGGCTCGAATTAACTCACCCTCGATAAATAAATTCTTCGTCGGGCTCGAATTAACTCACCCTCTTGGATTAGGTGCAACGCTAGATTAGCATGAGCGGTATATTGAAGTTATGTCGTATCTTATTGAAATCTTGCGATATTCGTTGGATCGTCGATAGCCATAGCCTATAGAAACCATAGTTATTATCTATTTTGCCTCTTGCCCGGAATGTACTACAATTGATAAATAGTCTCAATGAACGACCATACCCTATATTGGAGTGAAGATAACTATGTCGCAAGTGAAGAAAATCGCCGTTATCGCCGGTGACGGCATCGGTCCGGAAGTCGTCGGGGAAGCGATCAAAGTCATGAAACGCACGGAAGAGCTGTTCGGCTACCAGTTCGAATTCGAACACGGCCTGTTCGGCGGTATCGCGATCGACGAACGCGGCACGCCGCTTCCGCAAGACACGCTCGAGATGTGCCGCAGAGCCGACGCCGTGTTGCTCGGAGCCGTAGGCGGACCGAAGTGGGATAACAATCCGAAAGAACTGCGTCCGGAAACCGGCTTGCTCGGCATTCGCAAAGCGCTCGGCCTGTTCTCGAACCTGCGTCCCGCCGTCGTATTCGACTGCTTGAAGGACGCTTCGACGTTGAAGCCGGAAGTGCTGGAAGGCACCGACCTCATCGTCGTGCGCGAGCTGACCGGCGGCATCTACTTCGGCGAGAAGTTCCGCCGCGACGGCGCGAACGGCGAAGAAGCGGTCGACACTTGCGTCTATAACGTCGGCGAGATCGAGCGCATCGTCCGCCAAGCGTTCGAAGTCGCGCAGAAGCGCCGCAAGCAGCTGGCTTCCGTAGACAAAGCGAACGTGCTCGAGACGTCCCGCCTGTGGCGCGAGACGGTCAACCGCATCGCTCCGGAATATCCGGACGTTCAAGTCGAGCACGTGCTCGTCGACAACTGCGCGATGCAATTGCTGCGCCGTCCGTCCAGCTTCGACGTTATCGTAACCGAGAACATGTTCGGCGACATCCTGAGCGACGAAGCGGCGATGCTGACGGGATCGATCGGCATGCTGTCGTCCGCTTCGATGGGCGAAGGCAGCTACGGCCTGTACGAGCCGGTTCACGGCTCCGCACCGGACATCGCCGGCCAAGGCATCGCGAACCCGATCGCCACCATTCTGTCCGTAGCCCTCATGTTCCGTCTGACGCTCGGCTTCGAGGAAGCGGCCGACGTGATCGAGCGCGCGGTGAAGGAAGTACTGGACGCAGGCCATCGCACGGGCGATATCGCCGTCGATAAGAGCGCCGCGATCGGCACGACCGCGATGGGCGATCTGATCGTGAACGCAATGGTTCGCTAATTCGTCACTTAATTAGAGTAATTATAAAAAAGGAACGTTTATCATCTTGACTAGGCTTGTCCGCTAATGGTACGATTCTATTCGTGTTCAACACGATACAGAGAGTACCGGCGGACAAGCCGGACCGATAGGAGGAAATTCACATGGCAGAACGTTTGGTAGGTCGCCCTGCGCCGGATTTCAGCATGGAGACGGCACTTGGCAACGGTCAAGAATTCGGAACGGCTTCTTTGTCCGATTACCGCGGTAAATGGTTGGTATTGTTCTTCTATCCATTGGACTTCACGTTCGTATGTCCGACGGAAATCACGGCCCTGTCCGACGCGTCCGACGTATTCGCGGGTCTGAACACGGAAGTGCTCGGCGTCAGCGTAGACAGCAAGCATAGCCACCGCGCGTGGATCAACACGGCTCGCAACGACAACGGTCTCGGCCAGTTGAACTTCCCGCTCGCGGCAGACCTTACGAAGCAAGTCGCTCGCGACTACGGCGTATTGATCGAAGAAGAAGGCATCGCGCTTCGCGGCCTGTTCATCATCAGCCCGGAAGGCGAATTGAAATATCAAGTCGTTAACCACAACGACATCGGCCGCAGCGTCGAAGAGACGCTCCGCGTGCTGCAAGCCCTGCAATCCGGAGGCTTGTGCCCGATGAACTGGAAAGCCGGCGACAAGCACCTCGTCGCGAAATAAGTCGAAACGACGCGCATGCTCCCTGGAAGAATTTCTTCCGGGGAGTTTGTTTTATTGGCGGCAGGAATCGCGCGATACGGTATAGAATATAGTGAAGAAATCAGGTTCGGTATTCGGGGGTGAGGGCGATGAGCTTCTGCTGCGGAGCGAGTATGATCGGGACGAAGGGGACGATGACCCACTATCGGACGAGAATCCATAACGTTCCGATCCTGTTATGCCCGGTCTGCTTTCGGACCGAGGTCCACTATCTGGTAGAGAACGAATACGAAATATTGGCAGAGTACGCGCACGGGGACGGCGCCTCCGAAGTCGACTTTCACGATTACGTCGACGAATCCGACAAAGCGCTTAACGAGAACTGCGTCAACAACGAGGACGAGGATCCGATGGTCGTCGTGCAGAATCAGATCGACATGTCGCTCGACCTGCTGTCGTTCTCGAAGGAACTCGGCGACGGCGAATGGACGCAGCAGTTGAAGAAGCGGCTTATCGTGCTGAGCCAGCGGCGGCACAAGCTGCGGCTGAAGCGGACGCCCGGCGGCGCGCTGTAGGGCATGCCGGCATTACGACGCAACATCGGATTAGGGCTGCGCATGGAGCAGAGTTCATCTGTTTCATGGCGGCTCTTTTTTGTTTAATTGATACGGGGTACCCCCCGAAAAGAAAGACGGCGTACGAATTGTTATTAACGTGGGGTGAGCTAGTGCTGCTCGTACTTTGGAAAAAATGGCTGAACGTATCGGGCAACGCCGCCCGCGTTCCATCGGACGAACCGACGCCCGAGGAAATCGTGCAACGGATCCGCGAAGGAGACGAGGCGTTACGCAACGAACTGATCGTTCGCTACCATCCATACATCATTAAAATCACGAGCCGTTTTTACCGCAGGTACATCGATCCGCAGCGGGACGACGCGTTCAGCATCGCGCTATCCGCTTTCGACGAGGCGATCACCGGATTCGACTCCAGAAACGGCAGGCTCTTTTTGGGCTTCGCGGAAACGGTCATTAAACGGCGCCTGATCGACTACGCCAGACAAGAAAGCCGCCATAGCGGCGTGCTTCCTTATAGCGCTTTCGAAGACGAGTCGGGCGAAACGCCGACGAACCGGATCGAAGTGAGCCAGGCGATGGAAGCTTACGAGCGATCCCGATCCGCGGACGAGCGCAAGCTGGAAATCGAAGCGTTGACGGACGAGCTGTCGTCGTTCGGCATCACGTTCGCGGATCTCGTGCGCCTGTCTCCGAGCCATCAGGATTCGAGGGAAACGTTGCTTCGGCTCGGTACGGCGTTGTCGAGGGACGAGAAGCTCGTTCGGTTCTTGAAGGAGAAGCGGCAATTGCCCGTGAAGGAACTGTGTTTGGCGGAATCCGTGTCTCGCAAGACGGCGGAACGCCATCGCAAATACGTGATCGCGGTATCGCTCATCGCGAGCGGCGCCTATCCGTATTTGCAGCATTACATCGGCTTGGATCGCCGGGGGAAAGAGGGGACGCCATGAGCCAGGGAACGATAATGGCGCTGGAAAATAAATCCGCGATCGTGCTTACGCCGGGCGGCGAATTCGTTCGCGTGCCGAGGAAGCCCGAATTCGAGTTGGGCGCGGAAATTACTTATCATCTGAAGCGAACCGCCTTCGCGATGAGGCGATGGATGCAAGCGAGCGCGGGCGCTGCGGCGCTGCTCCTCATCCTTGCGGGCTTCTGGCTCCTCCGGCCTCCGGAAGTCGTCGCTTACGTGACGATGGACGTGAATCCGAGCGTCGAGATCGGCCTCGATGCGAACATGAAGGTACGGGAGCTGCGCGCGGTCAACGCGGACGCCGACGCGATCATCGCCGGCGTGAAGTATAAGGGACGCGAGCTGGAACCGGTCATGCAGGCGCTCGCCGACAACCTGATACGGACGCATCTGCTCGTGCCGGCCGAGAGCGAGATCGTCATCGCCAGCGTGCCGCTGAAGGCCGTCGAGACGGATTGGGAAATAACGGTGTCCGAGAAGATCAAGGCGATCCTCAACGCGGCGGCGAAGACCGACGGCGCTCAAGCGGATGCATCTCTGGACGTGACGACGGTATCGGTGCCGAAGGAAGTGCGGAACGCCGCGAACGAACAGGGCGTCTCCTCCGGCAAGATGGCATTCTGGCTGGCGGCCGAGAGCCAAGGCCACGAGGTGCCGCTCGATACGCTGAAGAAGCAATCGCTCAAGAAGATCGCTTCGGAATGGGAAGGCGACGTGAAGAAGGTGCTCGGCAACGACAAGTCCGCCGAGGATCGCGACGCCGCCAAGGCGCAATGGAAGGCGCTGCTCGACGAAGCGAAGGCGAAGAAGAAGCTGCAGCAAGCGGCTTCGAAGCCTTCGAAGGAGCCTGCAAGCGCGCCTTCGCCGTCGGCGACCGCAGGCATTAAGACGCCGGGCAAGAATGATAATGGCGGCGGCAAGAATAACAATGACGGCAAACGCGATGACGACGACAAGCGCGGCAACGACGGCAAACGCGATGACGACGACAAGCGCGGCAACGACGGCAAACGCGGCAATGACGACAAACGCGATGACGGCGACAAGCGAGGCAATGACGACAAACGCGGCGACGACGACAAGCGCGGCAATGACGACAAGCGCGACGACGACAAGCGCGGCGACGACGATAAACGCGATAACGACGACAAACGCGGCGACGACGACAAGTCCGCGAATGTCGTCATTCGCGATAACGGCGGCAAGGGCGGCCGGGATGACCGGCCGGACGACGAACGCCGGAACGAAGATCGCGGAGGCAAGCGCAGCGAAGATCGCGGCGGCAATGGGCGCGATGACGGTAACGGCCGCAACGGCGGCTCGAGAGGCGGCCGGGACGATTAACGGCGTCGACAGAACCCACCACGACTCGACAACATCTCCCGTTGACAGTTTTGCTAAACAATGTCTATGATTAATGTGATTTTTGTCAATGGACATAGCTGCTGCCCCGAGGGAGGATCGTACGCATGGATAGGTGGAGAACACTCTATTTGCCGATTCTTGCCGAATTCGTCCGCAATGGCGGGGACGTCGTTCGCGCCGACCTGGATAATCTTAGACTGGCATTGAAGGATATCCCTTCGGATGTCATTATGGACCACCACGAAGAGAGCGTTAAATTTCTGCTATCTTATGCCGATCCAGAAGACCGAATGACGTTCGTTCATCGGTCTCTTTTGTTTATCACCGAGCTCCTTATCGCGCTTCGTCTACCCGAGAGCGCCGCCGCGAGCGAGGATCCGCTGCCTGACGGCAACGCGGAAAGGCTATTGCTGGCGAAGGCGTTGAATGCGGTTCCAATCGAAGATGAGCGTCCGAACAAGTTCGAGACGGTATTGCAGCACATGGACAGCGGCGTCGCCTTGTTCGACAACGCGGGCAACCTGCGCTTCTTGAACGTCCCGATGTCGCGCATGCTGCAGGCTCCGCGCCGAACGTTGATCGGGTGCACGTTGTACCAGCTTTTTTTCCATTCGCATATCCAGAAGCCGATCCGCAAAAACTTCGTCCGCATGTATCGCGAGATGATTCTATACCGGAGGTTCCAAGGGGAGTTCCAAGACGCGAGCGGACGGTTCCTGCTCGTAACGATCTCGCAGATCGACGAGCTCGACGGCGACTACCTCGTCAGCGTGAAGGACGTATCCGAATACAAGCAGATCGAGCAAGCGGCGTTCCAGAACGACAAGCTCGCGATGCTGGGCAAGATCGCCGCGGCGATCGCCCACGAGATCCGCAACCCGCTGACCTCGATTCGCGGATTCATCCAACTGCTTCATCCGTTCTTGAAGGATATCGGGAAGCAAGAATACGGTCGGATCATCATCTCCGAGATCGACCGGGCGAACGACATCATCTACGAATTTCTTAATTCCTCCAAGCCTTCGGCTCCGATGAAGCAGACGGTACTCGTCGGACTTCTCCTGAAGGAGACGATACTCCTCTCGGAGAGCGAGGCGCATATGAAGGGCTGCGAGCTGCAATGCGAGGTGTTCGATCCGTACTTGATGATCGCCATCGACGTGAAGCAGGTGAAGCAAGTGTTCCTGAATCTGATCAAGAACGCGATGGATGCGATCGGGGAAGTCGGCGACGGACGCAAAGGGCGCATCGACGTCTCCGCGCGGCGCGAAGGGAAATTCGCCGTCATCTCGTTTCGGGACAACGGCAAAGGCATGGAGAGAACGACGCTCGCAAGGCTGTTCGATCCGTTCTTCACGACGAAGGAAGCCGGTACCGGATTGGGACTGTCCGTCAGTTACCGGATCGTCACGAACCATGGCGGCATGATTCACGTCGACAGCCAAGTTAACGAAGGTACGGAATTTTATATCTATTTGCCTTGCATCGAGGGGAAAGAGTAGAATCGGGTTATACGGTCGATTCCTCGCAAGGTGGTCAACATACGGATGTTATGGACGAACTGGAATTTGAAATGGCTGACGACGAATAGCGCGAATCGGCAAGAAGGCGTTGCCGACGCGCTTATCGTATTCGTAGACGCATCGCTCGACCCGCTGGGGAATGAACGGATCCCCGCGGCGTTGGACGGTGCTTTTCGCGATTTAATCGGGCGCGGAAGTATCGCTTGCAAGACCGGGGAGACGGTCCAGCTGCCGACGTTAGGTCAGTTGCCGCAGCCTTACGTTCTATTCGCCTTCTGCGGCGGCGCCCCGATATCGGACAAGGAACTGCGCGTCGCGGCCGGCGCGATCGGCAACAAGCTGTTGGAGCTTCGGCTGGGCAGCGCCGACATCGCCGTGCCCGCGGGTCAGCCCGATTCTTCGGCGGCCGCGCTCATGGAAGGCCTGCTGCTGGGCATGTACCGGCGAGACAGCTTGGCGAGCGTAGGGCGACAGCAAGCGGCGCTGGCCCGCGCGACCTTCGTGCTCGAGGACGGCGCGGACGCGCAAGCTTGGGAAGAGGGCTTGCGGCAAGGGTATCATGCGGCGAATGCCGTCTGCTATGCCCGGGAGCTGACGAACGTGCCGGGCAACCGGCTGACGCCGGAGCTGCTGGCGCACGAAGCGCGCGAGCTGGCGGAGCGGTACGGGTTCGGGTGTACCATATACGACGAGAAGGAAGCCGCGCGGGAAGGCATGGGCGGCTTGCTCGCCGTCGGTAAGGGCAGCGAGAATCCGCCGCGGATGATCGTCCTTCGATATGACGGCGATACCGGAAGCGAGCGGACGCTCGGGTTGATCGGCAAAGGCGTAACGTTCGATACGGGCGGCATCTCCCTGAAGAAGCCCGCGGGCATGGAGGAGATGATCTCCGACATGGGCGGCGCGGCGGCGGTGCTCGGCGCCATGCGCGCGATCGGTGAGCTTAAGCCGAAGCGCAACGTCGTCATGGTCGTGCCCGCGGCGGAGAATATGCCGTCGGGGAGCGCCTTCAAGCCCGGTGACGTACTGACGATGTACGGCGGTCAGACGGTCGAGGTGCTGAATACCGACGCGGAAGGACGGATCGTGCTGGCCGACGGGCTGACGACGGCCATCCGGCATGGCGCGACGAGCCTGATCGACGTCGCGACGCTGACCGGCGCGGTCATGCACGCGCTGGGCGACGTGACGTCGGGCGCGTTCACGAACGATGCGCCGTTGTTGGCCGAATTGATCGGAGCTTCCGAGCGGGCGGGGGAATACGTCTGGCAGCTGCCGCTTCATCCCGAGTACGATGCGCTCTTGAAGAGCGACGTCGCGGACGTGAAGAATCATGGCGGATCTTGGGCCGGCGCGATCGCCGGTGCTCTGTTCGTGCGTCACTTCGCGGAGGGCAAGCCATGGGTTCACCTGGACATCGGCGGCACCGCGTGGATGTGGTCGGACCGCGGCTTCGAGAGCAAGGGCGGCACCGGCGTCATGGTTCGGACGCTGGCGGAATATATTCGAACGACGACGGATTAAGGCTATTCGCGGGAGATCGGCATCGGTCACACGGTTCATCATGGGGGAGCTATCAATGAAACAATGGTTCGGCGGACTGCGGCGCACGATGGAAATACGCCGCAGCGAATCGGAAAGCCGACGCGGCCTTCGGACGTCCCTGATCGAGGGCATTCCGGCCAGCGTAATCGCCAATTTGTTAGGCGGTCCCTTGCAGACCGTCTATTTGACGTATCTCGGGTTCACGGCGTTCCATATCGGCATCGTCATGGCGATTCCGTATTTCGCGTTGCTCGTGCAAGTATTCATCGCGTTCGCCATGCAGAAGTGGACGAACAGGAGATTCTATATTACGTTGTTCGGCGTCGTGCATCGCACGCTGTGGATCGCGACGGGATTGATACCGCTAACCTTCTCGAACGACGCCTGGATTCCGGTCTATATCGTCCTGTGGTTGACTTCGATGATCTCGGGTCAAGCCGGCGGGGTCATCTGGACGTCGCTCATGGCGGACGTCGTCCCGGCATCGGTTCGGGGCAAGTATTTCGGCATCCGCAATACGATCCACTGGTTCGTCGTCTGCGCGACGCTCTTGATCGGCGGGCAATTGATGGAATGGCTGCCCGGCCCGCGAGGCTTCACGGTTCTGTTCGCCGTCAGCGCCGCGTGCGTCGTCTGGAACGGCTGGGCATTATCGCGCTATCCGAATCCGCCGTTCCAGCCGTCGAAGAACGGAAGGTCGCTGCGCATGCTGTCTCGTCCGTTCGCTGACCGTAGGTTCCGATCGGCAACGTTGTTCATCTCCGCGTTCATTCTGCTGCAGAATATCGTCGTGCCGCTGTTCTCCTACGTGATGCTGGAGATCGTGGAGCTAAGCACGAGCAAAGTCACGATCATTACGATGCTGCAGAACATCGTCATGATGGTCAGCTATTATTATTGGGGCGTGCTCAACAGCAGATTCGCCACGAATACGCTCCTCATCTGGACGTTCCCGCTCATCGCCGCTTCATGCGCGATATGGGCGGGCATGGCGATCCTCCCGACGCTGCTCGTGCTCGTGTTCGTTCACGCTGTGCTCGGCTTCGGGCTCGCGGGTTACAATCTGCTCGTGTTCAACTTCTTGATCGGAGATTCGCCGACGTCCGAGCGCCCGATCTACGTCGCCGTGTTCTCGGCGCTTACCGGCATGGCCGGGTTCATCGGACCGATTCTCGGCGGTTGGCTGTACGATCTCGCCCAGGAAGGTCCCGGCTGGCTGCAGCGGTACGGCATAACGACGTTCGCGGGGATGAGCATGCTCGCGCTCGCGATCGCCGTCGCGCCGGTCGTGTTCAGAAGCAGGGAAGCGACGTGAGGCAATATCTTTATTGCCTGAAAGGCTGTACAATGGAAGGGAATTCATATTGGCGATGGGGTGATGGAAGTGGAATTGGTCATAACGCCTTCCGCGCTGTCCTGCATCAAGAACGAATGGGGTTTCGGGGACGGCGAGACAATTCGCGTGTTCGTCCGGTACGTAAGCGGCGCGGAGACGCCTTTCGCGTTCGGCATGACGAGGGATACGCCGATCGACGCAGCGGTGACGACGGTGGCGGAGCCGCTGACGTTCTACATGGAGAGCAAGGACATCTGGTTCTTGGAGGGCAAGAGCCTGAAGATCGACCGCTTAGGGGAGAATATCATCTATATCCTGAAGTAATCGCGGTTGGCATATTGAGGTAGTAAACGTTACCGGTTTGTTGTACACTAGTAATCATTATTCCAGAAACCGCACAGGCCATCGGAGACAAAGGAGATTTAACGGAAATGAGCGTACAAAGCAAGACGAACCATTGCAAAATCGTGGATTGCACCGTCCGGGACGGAGGACTCGTCAATAACTGGGATTTCAGCGTGGAGTTCGTTCAGGATCTGTACGAATCCTTGAACGCCGCGGGCGTCGAGTACATGGAGATCGGTTACAAGAACTCGCCCAAGCTGCTGAAGAGCGAAGGCAAGGAAGGTCCTTGGAGATTCTTGGACGATTCGTTCCTGCGCGATATCATCAAGAAGAAGGACACGAAGCTGTCGGCGCTCGTCGACGTCGGCCGCGTGGACGAAGCGGACGTGCTTCCTCGCAGCGAATCGATGCTCGACCTCATCCGCGTCGCGACGTACGCGCGCGATACGGCGAAGGCGATCGAGCTCGGCACGCTGTTCCACGAACGCGGCTACGAGACGACGATCAACATCATGGCGCTCTCGAACGTCATGGACAACGAATTGAACGAGTCGCTCGCGATGATCAACGACAGCCCGATCGACGTCGTCTACATCGTGGATTCGTTCGGCAGTCTGGACCCGGACGACTTCGGCTACTTGGTGGAGAAGTTCCGCCGCGCCTTGAAGAACAAGCGTCTCGGCGTTCATACGCACAACAACATGCAGCTGGCGTTCGCGAACACGATGGCGGCGGCCAAGCTTGGCGTCGAGCTTCTCGACGCGTCGGTGTACGGCATGGGCCGCGCGGCGGGCAATACGCCGACCGAGCTGCTGCTTGCCAAGATTACGCGTCCGGAGTACGACCTCCGTCCCGTGCTCGGCATGATCGAGAAGCATATGCTGAAGCTTCGCGAGAAGGAAGAGTGGGGCTACCTCATTCCGGACATGATTACCGGCATGCTGGACGAGCACCCGCGCTCCGCCATGGGCTGGCGCGCGTCCGATAAGCGCGACAACTTCGTCGACTTCTACGACAAGATGACGACGCCTGAAGTGTACAACAAGTAATTTAAGAGTTGACGAAAGCCAGACGGCAAACGCCGTCTGGCTTTTTTTGCGTTCCCCGCTCATGCGGGCGAGAGCGCAAGGCGCATCGTGCCGCTCGACAAAACGCGCGCTATGGGCTATTGTAATGTCAAAAGTTGGAGAAAGTCCAAGGAGGGCTCGCCATGAACGAAACGACGGTAATCGCCGCGATCGCGAAGCAGCTTCGGAACCGGCAGAGCTTGCCGCCGTTAACGCCGCAGCACGCGTGGCACCCGGGGCTCGCGCGCGATATCGCCGCGTTGTCCGAGGAGTCGCTGGCCGGGAGCTTCCCGGACGGCAAGCTGTCCGCGCCCGCTTGGAAGGCGGCGCTGCATCTCTGGAACGACGATCTGGAAGCGGCCCACGAGCTCGTGCAGGAGCTTCGATCGCCGACGGGATCGGTGCTTCACGGAATCGTGCACCGGCGGGAAGGCGACTACGATAACGCCCGTTACTGGTTCGTGCGCTCCGGCGATCATCCCGCATACCACGGCTTGCAAGCGAGGGCGACCGCGTTGTTGGAGCAGGCCAAGCAGCCGGCAGGCAAGCTGAGCCCGGCGCTGGCGTCCATGCAAGGGCAAGGGAGTTGGAATCCGTCGTTGTTCGCGAACGCGATCGAAATCCACGAGACGACGATGAACGGCGACGACGCGGGCTTGCGCGAGCTGCTCGAACGGTTGCAGCAGCTGGAACTGGAAGCGATGCTCCGGTTCATCGGAGGCAGAGTCGCTAGCGGCCAATAAGCCTATCGCTTGCGGAACGGCCACCCGACGCGATCTCCGACGAGGAACGTCATCGCCGGCACGACGAGCGACATGAACACGGTCGCGTAGAGCGTCAAGCCGATCATCGTGCCGACGCCGATCTGCACGAGCGTGTCGACGCCGGAGAAGCCGAGCGCGCCGAACGTGCCGGCCATGATCGCCGCCGCCGAGACGATGACTCCGCCGGTCGTCGCCATCGCTCTCTTCATCGCCTCGCGGCTGTCGACGTTACGCGATTCCTCGCGATAACGCGCCATGAGGAAGATGCTATAGTCGACGCCGAGCGCGACGACGACCATGAAGATGAAGAACGACGCCGTCCAGGATAGCCCTTCGAACCCGAGCAGCCGCACGTACAGAAATTCGAGCAAGCCCATCGCGATCGCGTAATTGAAGACGAGCGCCGCGAGCAAATACAGCGGTCCGACGATCGAACGGAGCAGCAGCATGAGCACGAAGGCGATGCCGACGAGCACGAGCGTCCCCGTTCGCACGAAATCGCGGTACGAGATGTCGCGCAGCTCGTTATACTTGGCCGAGGCGCCGGAAGCATACACCGCCGGATCGGCGATGACGGACAGCTCGAGGCTATCGCGCAGCGTCGCCGACAGCGTATCTACGGCGTCCATCGTCTCGCCCGCGAACGGATTCGTCTTCATGACGATATCGATCTTCGTCGTGAAGCCGTCCGGCGACATATAATGGCGCAGTATTTGCTGCATGCCGACTTGGATCGGATCCGCGGTTTTTTTGCCGCCGTTCTTGCCGACGCCTTCTTGAGACAGAAGGCGCTTCAGCTCTTCGATCCCCGCGGGATCGCTCAGATGCTCGGAGACGACGGGAGCCAGCGCTTCGTATATCGGCCGGATGGAAGGGAGGATGCCGATCAACCCTTGGCTGAACGACGACGCCCGAACGGCCACCGTCCCGATCGCCCGCAGAAGCGACTGCCGCGCGTCTCGTTCAGCCTCTTCGATACCGGTTGCATCGCCGTCCTCCGGCGTCGTTCGTCCGATCGTAAGCTTCTCGCCGAGCGGCCGCGTCGCGCTGCGCACTTCCCGCACGCCCGGAACGCGGGAGAGCTCGGAGCTGGCCTGCTCGAGCGCCGCGAACGCGGAAGGAGTGCGCAACGATGCAGACGAAGTAACGACCATCGTGATCGGGAACAGCTCTCCCGCGCCGAAAGTCCGTTCGGTCTGCCGGAAGCCGGCGACCGAGCCGAGCGAAGGATCGATCTCGGAGATGTCGTCGAACGAACGTTTTCCTTGGAACAGCAAAGTCATCGGAGCGAGCAACAGGACTGCGGCAAGCAACACGGCGACGGAGCGTCTCGACGCGAGCGCGGCGGCCGCGGTCCAAAGCCGGGATTGTCCTTGCAGGATGCCCTCGCCCTTCCGGGGCCATCTTGGCCAGAATAGCGACTTGCCGAGCAGCAGCATGAGCGCGGGAGACAGCGTCATGCCCGCCAGCAGCATGACCGCCAGGCCGATCGCCACGCCGACGCCGGATTGGTACAAGCCGAAATCCGCGAAGCCGATCAGGAAGAACGCCGCGAATACGGTGCTCGTCGCGTATAGAACGGTCGGGCCGACGCCGCGGAGCATTCTTCGCATCGCGGCGTCGGGGGAAGCCTCGACGGCCAGTTCTTCGCGGTAACGTTGAATCATAAGGATGCAATAATCCGTTCCCGCCCCGAACAGGACGGCAACGAGGAACGATTCGGTGAAATTCGTCACGGGCAGACCCAAGCCCGCCGCCCAAGCGATAATGCCCCGAGATACGAGGAGGCTGATTCCGATCGTCGCCAGCGGGACGATCGGAGCCACCGGTGAACGGAACACGAGCAGCAGAATGATCAGCACGAGTCCGATCGTGACGACCTCGGTCCGGCGCAAGCCGTCGCGGGACGACTGCTGGAAGTCTTGCGAGATCGGGGCGCTCCCCGTCAGCTCGGCGACGGCGCCTTCCGGGGCGCCGCGCAACGACTGCTTCAGCAGGCCCAGCGTATGCTTCGTGGCGTCGTCGAAGTCCGACCGCGGCAAATAGACGATCGCGAGCATCGTCGTGCCGTCTTCGCTAACGAAACGCGAAGCCAATTCCGGTTGGGTGCGCGCGTCCAGGAAGCCCGCGATGCCTAACTCGCGCTTGCGCGAATCCAGCTCGGCGAGCATGAGGCTCATCCATGCCCGGTCGGCCGAGGTCAGCCCGACTTCGCGAGAGAGCACGATGACGGCGCTCGTGCGGGATTCCGCGGCCGCGTCCAGTTGCTGGAGCAGCTTCAACGCTTGAGCCGATTCGGCGTTCTTCGGGATGAAGCTTTGCTCGGTTCGGCTCACGACCGCGGGCAAGCCGGGCAGCGCGTAAGCGGCGACGGCCGCGATCGCGATCCAAACCGCGAGCACCGCCCACGATAGCCGCGATGCCCGATCAAGCTTGGGGGGTGTCATCGGATCGTTCACGCCCCGTTAGGCCGTCCGAATCCTTCGAGCGGGCCTTCGCCGCGAATCGCGGCCGCCCGATGCGCCGGATTCGGGTGGAAGTAGCCTCGGCCGGACGTCTTGCGTCCGCCGGCCGTCGTCGCCTCCAGCGTGACGGCGATATCTTCCGATTCGGCGAAGCGACGGAGCAGCGCATCGTCGGTAATGCCGTCGAGCTCGATATACCAATGCTTAGAGCCGTGCTCGGTAATAATGTACAGTTTCGCGCGCGTATAAGCGATCGCGGTTGCGAACGCTTGCTGAGAGACGGTCAAGTTCGCTAATTCGTAAGTTTCCACTTCTGATCTGATCCTCCTCTGCCGATAACTTAATTGTAACGTGAGTACGGAAAAGGTTGCAATCCGCAAAGACGAGGAGCGATCGAGATGACGAACGCGGACTTACGCCCACGACCGCTTGGAGACAGAGCGTTCTTGCTGGAATGGCAAGCAAGCGACGTCACGACGGGAACGATCGCCGCATTCGCGCGGCATATCGCGCGGTTGTCGCTTCCCTGGCTGCAGGAGCTCGTGCCCGCGTATCGAACGATCGCGGTCTATATCCGGTCGTCCGACGTCACGGTCGAGCAGGCGTCGGAAGAATTGCTTCGGGCGTTGCGGGATTTCGCGCCGTCCGCGGACCGGAACGACCGGAAGCTCGTCGAGCTTCCGGTGAGCTACGGAGGCGACGACGGCCCCGATCTGGAGGAGGCGGCGGCTCGATGCGGCATGAGTGCGGAACGATTCGCCGCGATGCATAGCGAACCCGTCTACGAAGTCGCGATGATCGGCTTCGCGCCGGGCTTCCCGTATTTGAGCGGATTGCCGGAGGAGCTGGCGCAGCCGCGGCATCGGACGCCGAGATTGAACGTGCCGGCGGGCGCCGTCGGCATCGCGGGCGGTCAGACCGGCGTCTATCCGGTGGACTCGCCCGGCGGGTGGCAGATTATCGGACGAACACCTGCGCGGCTGTTCCGCCCGGAGGCGGAACAGCCCTTCTTGCTCGCTCCCGGCGATCGGGTGAAATTCGTGCCGGCGTCGGGCGGGGAGACGCGAATGGCGGAAGAGGCCGTTAACGCGGCGGCCGGCAAGCCGAATCGACGTAGCGGCAGAACGATGCCCGCCGCGCTGATCGTCCTGAAGCCGGGTATGCATACGACGGTACAAGACGCGGGCAGGCCCGGTTGGCAAGCTTACGGCGTATCGGTTGGCGGTGCGATGGATCGTTATGCCCTTCGGACGGCGAACATTCTTGTAGGCAACGATGAAGATGCGGCAGGATTGGAATTCACGTTGATCGGCGGTTCGTTCATAGCCGAGCAAGACTTGCTCGTCGCGCTATGCGGCGCCGACTTCGAAGCATCTGCGGACGGCGAGGCGATACCCATGAACAAGCCCGTCGCCGTGCGCGGAGGAACGACGATCGCGTTGGGCCGCGCGGCCTCGGGTTGCAGGGCTTACATGGCGGTGGCCGGCGGTATCGACGTGCCGACCGTGCTCGGAAGCAGGAGCGCGGATACGCGGGCGCGAATCGGCGGAGGAAGCGGCGACGGCTCGCCCCTCGTCGCGGGCGAACGTCTTGCCTGCGGCCATCCGAGCGCGCTGTCGCTCGTGATCGGCGACAGTCTGCACCGAAGGCTTCGGCTCGAAGGGCGACGTTGGGCGACGGTGACCTGGCATACAAGCGGCAACGGTTCGGAGCAGCGCGCCGATCGGTCGGCTACGGTTCGGTTGCGCGTGCTGCCGGGGGCGGAGTGGGACCAATTCGACGTCGAAGCGAACAATCGGCTGTTCGGCTCGGCGTACCGGGTAGACGCGTCCTCCGACCGCATGGGCATTCGGCTTGGCGGCGCCCCGGTAGAGAGACGATCGGCGTCCGAACTGGCCTCGCACGGGGTATCTCCGGGAACGGTCCAAATTCCGCCGGACGGGCAGCCGATCGTGCTCGCCGCCGGCTGCCAGCCGACCGGCGGTTACCCGAAGGCCGCGCACGTCATCGCGGCGGATTGGCCGCTGCTCGCCCAGCTCGCACCGGGACGCCGCGTGCGGTTCGAGATGGTCGAAGAGAAGGACGCGCTCCTGGCGCGACGGGAGAGAGAACGGGACATCTCGCTGCTGAAGGCGGGCGTGTTCGCCAGAGTATGCGCGTTGACGACAGGAGGGACGACGTGATCGAGATCGATCTGAACGCCGATCTGGGCGAGGGCTTCGGCCCCTATACGTTCGGTTCGGACGAGGCGATATTGGAATCGATATCGTCCGCTAATATTGCTTGCGGCTACCATGCGGGCGATCCTTACCAGATGCGATCGACCGTCGAGCGCTGCGTCGACCGGGGCATCGCGATCGGCGCCCATCCGGGGTTGCCGGACAGGCTCGGCTTCGGACGCCGGGAGATGAAGGTGACCCCGGAGGAGGCGAGCGACTACGTGCTGTATCAGACGGGGGCGCTTCAAGCGTTCGTTCGCGTCGCCGGCGGCAGCTTGCGCCACGTGAAGCTACACGGAGCGCTGTACCACATGGCGTCGACGGACGAGGAGTTGGCCCGGTCGATCGTACGCGGCGTATGCCGCCTAGACCGTTCGTTGCTGCTCTTCGGGCTGCCGGGCAGCTTCATGGAGTCCGCCGCGCGCGAAGAAGGAATCGCATTCGTCCCGGAAGGATTCGCGGACAGGGCGTATAAGCCGGACGGAAGATTGGCCGACCGCAAGCTGCCGGGCGCGGTGCTCCATGCCGAAGGGCAGGCGGAGGCGCAGGCGGTTTCGTTGGCCGTGAACAAGGAAGCGGCGACGATCGACGGAACGCTTGTCCGGCTGCGCGTCCGGACGATCTGCGTTCACGGGGATACGCCGGACGCGGCAGAACGAGCGGCGCGGATTCGCCGAGCGCTGATCGCATCCTCCGTAACGATCCGGCCTCCGAACCGGTAGCGTTTACGGAATTTGTCGAATAACGAAGAAAAAACGGTCGAAATCTTGTCGACGGATTCCCAACTTGCAGGAAATTACCGATTCGCGTGGAATGATGTACAGATGTAAATTTTGCCGGGGGTTCAGCATGTCGATTAATCGCGCGGAAATGAAGACGATGTGGACGGTGCTCGCCGCCCTTTCAATTTTTGGCATTCTGCAGCTCGCGGACCGTTGGCTTGAAGAGGCGCTCGCGCCGTATATCGGCGCTTCCACTCATATTTTGCTCGAATCGCTCGGATTCTCGATTTGTTTCACGATACTGACGTTGGGCTGGATGGTATTCGTTCCGACGTTATGCAGGCAAAGGCTCATGACCGCCGCGCTGTTCGCCGGCGTCGGCATTCTCGAGCTGCTGCACGCGCTTAGCGAACCTTACATGCCGCTCGCGAGCGATCGGTTCGGCGAGGCGCCGAGCGAAGTGCTGGGCTGGATCGCGCAATGGATCGGCGCGGCTGGAATGCTCGTCGTCTTCTCGATGAACAACGCTCCCGTCAAAGCCAGAGCCAGGCTGTACATGATCGTTCCGGTCATGATTACCGTCAGCGCGATCGCTTGGGCCGTATTCAGCGCGGACGGTTGGAACGCGGAAGCGATCGAAGCGATACAGCCTTACCAGACGGCTTCCGTCTTGATTCTGTACGCGGCCGCGGCTTGGGTGATCCTGTACCGCCACCGGCTGGAACGGCCGCAATCGATGCTCACGGTCGTGCAGGCGCTCATCTGGTTGTTCCTGGCCAAGCTGGAGCAATCGCTCGGACCCGGCATCGGGGACGTGCACTATATGTTCGCGGAATGCCTGAAGCTGATCGGATACTATTATTTGCTCAAGGGCATTTATTACGTCTTGATCGAGGAGCCGATCAAGCGCCAGAAGAAGACGGAAGCCCGTATCAATTACTTGGCGTATCACGACGAGCTCACGGGACTGCCGAATCGCCGAATGTTCGCCGAGCGCGTCAAGGCGGAGATGGCCCGCGCCGCGCATTCCGGCGGTCAATTCGCGCTATTCTGGCTCGATCTCGACCGGTTCAAGACGATCAACGATTCCATGGGCCATTCGTTCGGGGATCAGCTGCTCGTCGCGGTCGCCGAGAGACTGACGAAGTTCGCGAACAAGCCCGAAAGAATTTTCCGCCTCGGCGGCGACGAATTCACGTTCCTGCTCTCGGATCTTCGCGACTTGAACGCGGCGGAGGCGACGGCGCAGCGGCTCGTCGAGACGTTCGAAACGCCGATCCGCGTCGGGCAACTGGACTTCCACCTGACGGTAAGCGTCGGCATGGCGATCTATCCGCAGGACGGCAACTCGCTCGATCTGCTTCTGCAGAACGCGGATACGGCGATGTACAGCGCCAAGGATACGAGAAACGGCTGGAAGCGGTACGCTTCGGAGATGAACCTGAGGGCGAAGGAGAAGCTGCTGCTGGAGAACGATCTGCGCATCGCGCTGGAGCTCCGGCAATTCCATCTCGCCTACCAGCCGCTCGTCGATCTGGAGGGCGGCCACCTGGTCGGCGCGGAGGCGCTGCTCCGGTGGAGCCATCCGAAGAAGGGGGCCATTCCGCCGTCGGAATTCATTCCTCTGTGCGAGGAGAGCGGGTTCATTCTCCCGCTCGGGGAGTGGGTGCTCAGAGCCGCTTGCACGCAGACGAAGCAATGGCAGGACAGCGGCTATCCCCCGCTCGTCATGTCCGTCAATCTCTCGATTCGCCAGTTCCGCCAGCACGATCTGTGCGAACGCATCGAGAGAGTGCTCGAGGAGACCGGCCTGGCGCCGCAATGGCTAGAGCTCGAGATTACGGAGAGCATCATGGCCGACGTGGCATACGCGACGGAGATGCTGGAGCGGCTTAAGAAGATCGGCGTGCGGATCAGCATCGACGACTTCGGTACCGGCTATAGCTCTCTCTATTATTTGAAACGTTTCCCTATCGACAAGCTGAAGATCGACCGTTCGTTCGTGAACGACATTCTGACCGACCGCAACGACGCGGCGATCGTGTCCGGCATCTCCGCGATGGCCCGCAACCTGAACCTGACGGTGACGGCGGAAGGCGTCGAGAGCGAAGGGCAGGTCGAGTTCCTTCGGGAGCAGCGGTGCCAGGAAGCGCAAGGGTACTTCTTCTCGCGTCCCGTGCCGCCGGAACAATTCGTGTCCCTGTTCGAATCGGAGCGCGAAGGGGCGATCAGGCGCCGGGAGACGACAGCGTGAATGCCAGGCGGCGAATCGGCGGACGAGCGCCCGCGACCGGCATCGAGAGCGTGTTCGTCTACGGGTCGTTGCTGCCGGGCTTGCATAATTACGGCGTCGTATCATCGCACGTCGTAGCCGCTCGGGAAGGACGCGTTCGCGGACGTCTCGTCGATGCCGGACGATACCCGGCATTATTGCCGGATTCGTCGCGTACGGTGCGGGGAATATGGCTGGACGTATCGATAGACGCGCTGCCGGCATTGGACGAGTTGGAGGGGTTCTCGGGCATCGAGGAAACGAACGATTACGAGCGGATATGGACGACCGACGCCGACCGGCCCGAGCAATGCGGTTGGCTGTACGTCTGGACCGAATCGCGCGGTTGTCCGCCCGTCGATTCGGATTGGTGGCCGGAAGCGGCGCGCGGCAAAGGCATCGAGCCCTAGTGGCTCGATTTTTTTGTTGGGCGACGCAGCGAGGGGCATTCTTCCCTTGTTCGTCACAGGATCGCTATCGGCCTCTGTTGAACGCGCCGCCTCGTTCCGGTACGATGGGAGAATAGAAGATCATATCGGAGACGGCCATCGATCGGCAGGAGGTAGCGCAATGAGCATGGGGAGCGTAAGGGCGATGGAAGGTCGCTTGCGGTTACAAGATAGAAGGTTACGGTGGATCGTCGTCATCGGCATGCTGTTCGCGCTGATGACGGGCTTCGCCGGGCGCGCGGATGCCCATGCCGAGCTGCTGACCGCGTCGCCGGCCGCGGGCAGCCGGTCCGAGGAAGGGCCGAGCGAAGCGCGGCTCGTCTTCAACGAACGGCTGGATGAAGGCGGCGCGAAGCTGCTCGTGCTGAACGAGGCTTCGCGCGACGTCGCGGAAGGCAAGCCGGAATACGTCGAAGAGGGCAAAGGGATACGGATCGCGTTGCCGAAGCTCGGCGAAGGGCACTATACGGTATCCTATTCGGTCATCTCGGCCGACGGGCATCCGGTATCCGGCGCTTACGTCTTTACGGTCGGCAATCCGGCGCCGCTAACGGACGCGAGCGAGCTCGATCCGCACAGCCAAGTCGGACATGCCGGGCATGGCGGCGCCAACGAAGGACTGACGACGGATTCGTTCCTGCTGTACGCCTCGCGAATCATGTACTATGCGGGCTTGCTGTGCACGGCGGGACTCGCCCTCTGGAGCTTGAACCGCTCGGCATCGCCTCTCGCCCGGCAAGTGCGGGAGCAAGCGACCGGACTCGCCGGCAAGTTCGCGCTGATCGCGACGCTCGCCTACGTCTTCTTCAGCTTGAAGGATCTCGCCTTGGACGAGCCTGTATCGGAATGGGGCCGCATCCTGACGGAGACGACGATCGGCCGCCTCTACATGGCGGAGCTGCTGCTCGCGCTGGCCGCGCCGCTTCTGACGAGCTTCGCGCCGCCGGCGCGGCTGTTCTGGGTCGCCGTCGCCTTGTTCGTCGAGGCATGGTCGGGTCACGCCGTCGTCTACGAGCCGATCGCCTATTCGGTCGGCCTCGATTTCGCCCACCTTCTCGCGGCGGCGTTATGGAGCGGCGGACTTGCGCTGCTCATCGCGATCTGGGCGAAGGAGCGTCCGGAAGCGGGGCGGTTCGCGCTGCTGTTCTCCAAGTGGGCGCTGCTTTCTTTTGCCGCGTTATGGGTGACGGGCGTGTTGTCGACGCTGCACTATCTCCCGTCGCTGACGTATTTGCTCTATACGGATTGGGGGACCTGGCTGCTCGCGAAGGCCGGTTTGTCCGTGCTCGTCGCGATCGCGGCGTTCTTCATCCGGCTGCGCCTTAAGAAGGGAGATCTGCCGCGAGGCGGCCTGCTGAAGGTCGACATCGGCCTGCTGTGCGCGATCATCGTCACCGTCGGCGTGCTCACTTATCAGACGCCGCTGCCGGCGAACGAGCCGCTCAGCTTCCACCAGATGGGGAAGGATATGCACTTCACGCTTCGGGTGACGCCGAACGCGCCCGGGGACAATCGATTCACGTTGAAAATATGGCTGCCGGAGTCGGTAGGCGAAGGCAAGCCGAAAAAGGCGCAGCTACGGCTGACGCCGAAGGATAAGACGGAAGTCGGATACATCGACGTTCCGCTCGAGCCGTATACGGACGAAGAGCTGGACGCGTTCCCCGACTTCGTCAAGACGACGTACGAAGCGAAGGGGCCGTACTTGCCGTTCGCCGGCGAATGGACGGCGCAAATCCGGGTGACGGACGCGGAGGATACGGAGCGGGTCAAGGAGACGACGTTCAAAATCTATTAACCGCGGGCGGTCGGCTGCGGCGGAAGGGTGAAGGCGATGCGCAACGGACGGCTCAAATGGCTCATTCTGCTCATTCCGACGCTGACGATCGGGCTATGGGAATACGCCCGGCATGCGTTCCTGCTGCCGTACGTATCGATGGATCTCGGCAACTTCCTGGCGCCGTTCATCGTGCTCGCCGTCACGTTGACGCTCGTTAGAAGCTTGTTCTCCCGCTTGGAGCAGTCGCAAGCCGAGCTGCAGCGAGAGAAGTCGACGAGCGCCGCGCTCGAGGAACGCGAGCGTCTCGCGAGGGAGCTGCACGACGGCATCTCGCAGTCGCTCTTCCTGTTGGCCGTTAAACTCGATCAACTGGACGCGGCTGCGAGGGAAGGGCCCGTCAAGCCGCTCGCGGAGGGACTTCGCGAGACGGTGCGCATCATGCACGAGGACGTAAGGCAGGCGATTGCGAGCTTGAGGCAGCCGCCTACGCCCGATACGGCCTCATGGGTCATGCCGCTGCGGGAGCTGCTCGGCGAAACCGCGGGCATTACCGAAGCGAAGGCGGAGTTCGCGTGGCATATCGCCGACAAGAGCTTGACGGACAAGGAGAAGGTCGAGCTGCACGCCTGTTTCCGGGAAGCGCTCATTAACGTACGCAAGCACGCGCAAGCTTCGAACGTCTACGTGATCGGGGAGTCCGACGGCGCCGGAGGCTTCCGATGCGCGGTCGAAGACGACGGCATCGGCTTCGCGGGCGATCCGCTGCGGGCGACGGGGAGATTCGGCCTGCGGATGGTGAAAGACCGCGCGAACCGAATGGGCTGGACGTTCGCGGCCGAGAGAAGGGGAGACCGGACGGTCATCGAATGGATCAAAGAAGGAGGACGGGCGTAATGGCGCAGCCGATACGGGTATTGCTCGCGGACGACCATCCCCACGCGCGGGAGGGCATGCGGATGATCGTGTCCGCGGAGCCCGACTTCGTCGTCGTCGGGGAAGCCGCGAGCGGGGAAGAAGCGATCGCGCTTGCGGACGCGCTGCTGCCGGACCTCGTGCTCATGGACATCCATATGCCGGGCATGGGCGGGCTCGAAGCCGTCAAGGCGATCAAGGGCGGGCAGCCGCACGTGAAGATCGTCATCGTGACCGTGTCCGACGACGCGTCGCACCTGTTCGAGGCGATCAAGAAAGGCGCCCAAGGCTATTTGCTCAAAAACTTGAACCCGGCGGCTTGGCGGGATTACTTGCGCGCGATCGCGTACGACGAGGCGCCGCTGAATCCCGATCTCGCTCTGTCGATTCTGCGGGAATTCGCGAACCGGAAGACGCTGCCGGCGCAGGGGACGAGAGACGGCGACGCACGGGCGGAGGGGCTGACGCCGCGGGAGACGGAGTTGCTGCGTGAAGTGGCGCGAGGGCTGACGAACCGGGAAGTCGCGAACGCGCTCGGGTTGTCGGAGCATACGGTCAAGAACCACCTGAAGAACATCCTGCAGAAGCTGCATCTCGACAACCGGGTTCAACTGACCCGATACGCCTACGAGCGCGGATTGGTAGATTCGTCGGACGAATAGCCCGGCCGGCCGCCTTCGGATCGTCACAAACGGTCACCCGAATATGACTCTTTCGAGTCATGCGCATGCCGATAGAACGGTCTATACTGGGGTACAGATTCCCATTCGAACGAGATGAAAGGCAGGACAACCCCTCCATGAAGAAACTGATTACGCTTATGCTAATGCTCGTACTATCGATCGGCTTCGCCGGTATCGCCAGCGCACACGTGACCGTGCAGCCGGCGGAGGTGCCGGCGAACTCTTACCAAGTGTTCACCGTACGCGTGCCGTCGGAGAAGGAAGCGGCCACGAACCAATTGAAGGTCGCGATCCCGGACGGCGTGAACATCAGCCGCGTCGAACCGAAGCAGGAATGGAGCTACGAGTTCGAGAAGAACGCCGACGGCAAGGTGATATCGATTACGTGGACGGCGTCGGGGGCCGGCATCGGCGCGACGGAATTCGGCGAATTCCGGATGCAGGGCAAAGTCGCCGAAGACGCGACCGAGCTGAGCTGGAAAGCGTACCAAACGTATACGGACGGCGAAACGGTCGAATGGACGGGCGCGCCGGATGCCGAGAAGCCGGCTTCCGTTACGGCGGTAACGGCAGCGACCGGCGACGGCCACGGCGACGGTCACGGCGCCCAAGCCGGAACGGATACCGACTCGGCTGCGCAAGAGGATGGCGAAGGCAGAGATCTTCTGACGTTCTCGTTCGCTGTAGCGGCGATGATCGTCAGCGTGATCGCGCTCGGGCTGTCTCTGCGGAAGCGGAAGTAAGGATTATCGCCCGAACAAGGCAAGCCCCCGACCATTGCGGCCGGGGGTTTCGTTCATGGAAAAGCTATTGCGCGACGGCTTCCGATACGGACGAGCTCTGTTCCGCGGCCGGGGATGCGGCTCCCGCCGACGATTCCGCGGATGCGGCCGGCGCGTTCTTCTGCTCCTGCTGCGCCTGCAGCAGCGCCGCTTGCAGCTGGGTCTGAGCTTCGGCGAGAGCCTCGTCTAGCGACTTGTTGCCGTCGTACGCGCTCTGAACGGCGGGTTGCAGGGTACCGTTCATCTGCGACCAGAAGTTCGTAGGCAGCTTCGCGTACATCTCGTTCATCGGGTTGTCGACCGGCTTCAGCGCGTAGAACGCCTTCATGTTGCGGCCTTCCTTGTCCTCGTACGCTGTCGTGCGAACCGACTGGTTGCCTTGCTGCGATTTGGAAGTCGCGCGCGCGAATTGTTCGCTCGTGATGTACATCAAGAAATCCGCGGCCGTGTCCGCGTTCGGCGACGAAGCGCTTACGGCGAACAGGTTCGAAAGGCCCCCATAAGGACTCTGGTCCGGGTACTGCGGGTCGACCGGCATCGTGACGATGTCCCAGTTCTTGATGATCTTGTCTTTGACTTGCACGTTCTCTTGCGCTTGCTTGATTTGCGACAGCAAGTAATTGCTTTCAACCTTCATCGCGACTTTGCCGGCGATGAACGCATCAGACAGCAGGTACTCTTCGTACGAACCACCCGAGAAGTTGTTGTCCTGCTTATAGAGCGTATTCGACTTGAGTGCGTCGAACGCGGTTTGGAACGCCTTCTTCCAGGAAGGGGTATCGATCGTGACCTTCATATCGGCGGAGTTGACCATCGACAGGCGCTGCGAGGTGGCGATCATGCTGCCGAGCTGGAACGGATCCGCCTGGTAGCCGAGGGCGAGGCCGTAAACTCTGTCGTCCTGTTCTCCTTCCGTCGGGAAGCGCTTGGCGAGAGTAAGCATCTGCTCCCACGACATGCTGTCCGTCGGCAGGTCGACGCCGTGTTTATTGAACAAGTCCTTGTTATAGTAGATGACTTGACTGTATAAGTTCGGAGTCAAGCCGTATAGCTTGCCGCCGCCGAGTCCGCGCAAGTAGTCGAGCAAGCCGGGGACGACGGTGTCCGCGTTATAAGACTTCTCTTTGACCTTCGTCTCGAGGTCGAGCAGCTTGCCTTGTTCCGCGAGTTTGCGAAACAGTTCGTTGTCCGTCATGATAATGTCCGGCTTCTCCTGTTCGATGAACTTGTTCAGTTTGTCGGATAAGCTCTCTTGCGGATTGGCGTTGTCCGTGTAGACGGATCGGTTGGAGACGACCTCAATCTCGACGTTCGGGTGAAGAGCATAGTACAGCATGCCGTATTGTTGGAAAAACTGTTGCTCGTCGTAGTACATGACCTTCAGCGTCTTCGGGGTATCGTCGTCTTGCTCCTCGGCGCCGCCGAAACTGCAACCCGCCAGCAATGTCGCGAGCGTAACGCCGCCCGCTAGAGCGGCCGCGCGGAAGTTGACCATTCTTTCCACTCTTTCACTTCCCCTTCTAATCTTTGCTAGATTTATTCCAGCATAACACAGGGGGAGGAAGATTTAGTTAAAATTATACTAAAAACAGACGCCGTTCGACCGGGCAAGCGCGGGAAGCCGGAGCCTATAAGGCGCCCGCGGCTTGCTTCCGCGCGGATTATCCCCTATAATGTGGGATAATCAACATAAGCGTAACGCGATGATGGAGATAAGTAAGCAGTGCCTTCTTGCAGGGAGGGAACGCCGTGGACTGGAAGCGTTCCTAAGTAACGGGCTGCCGAATTTCGCTCCGGAGCAATGCCTTGAACGCGCGACTCGCGCCAGTAGGGAGCATCGGACCGCGACCCGATACGTCGCGTTAGAGGGTATATCCGCGTCCGGCGTCGCTGGTGGCAGATATTCCGATAAAGGGTGGTACCACGGTCTTTTCGTCCCTTACGGGAGAGAGGGCTTTTTTTTTTATTCCCCCAAAAGTGACGTTAAGCTTCGAAGCGTATACCGATTACTTTCGGGGGGCCCCCACAGTTCAACTGATAATTAAGGAGAGATACGGTATGAAGGAACGATTGGAAGCGCTCAGGCTCGAAGCGCTGGAGCTGCTCGGGAGCGTATCGGACGCGGCGCAATTGAACGACTTGCGCGTTCATTATTTAGGCAAGAAAGGTCAACTGACCGAAATTCTTCGCGGCATGGGACAGCTCAGCGCCGAGGAGCGCCCGGTTATCGGGCAAGTGGGCAACGAAGTGCGGGCGGCCATCGAGGCGGTCATCGCCGAGAAGCAGGAAGCGTTCGACCGCGCGGCGACGGCGCAGCGCCTGTCGGCCGAGACGATCGACGTGACGCTGCCCGGCAAGGCGCCCGGCGTAGGGGCGGTGCATCCGCTCAACAAGGTGGCGCAGGAGATCGAGGATATTTTCATCGGGATGGGCTATACGATCGCGGAGGGACCGGAAGTCGAGACGGACTTCTTCAACTTCGAGGCGCTTAACCTTCCGAAGAACCATCCGGCGCGCGACATGCAGGACTCGTTCTATATCACGGACGAAATTCTGCTCCGCACGCATACGTCCCCGGTGCAAATCCGCACGATGAAGGCGATGAACGGCAAGACGCCGGTCAAAGTCATCTGCCCGGGCAAGGTGTACCGCCGCGACGACGACGACGCGACCCACTCGTTCATGTTCCACCAGATCGAAGGGCTCGTCATCGGACCGAACATCCGGATGAGCGATCTGAAGGGCACGCTCCTGCAGTTCGTTCGCGAAATGTACGGACCGCAGATGGAAATCCGCCTTCGTCCGAGCTTCTTCCCGTTCACCGAGCCGAGCGCCGAAGTCGACGTCACGTGCGCGCAATGCGGCGGCAGCGGCTGCCGGATGTGCAAGCATACGGGCTGGATCGAAATTCTCGGCTGCGGCATGGTGCATCCGAAGGTGCTCGAGCACGGCGGCTACGATCCGAACGAGGTGACGGGCTTCGCGTTCGGCATGGGCGTCGAACGGATCGCGCTGCTGAAGTACGACATCGACGACATCCGCCATTTCTATGCGAACGACACGCGGTTCCTGAGCCAATTCGCCAAGCTGTAGCGGACGGGCGCACGACCGGAAACGATAGATTACCTTGAGAAAATGAGGGGAGTATCCCATGAACGTATCTTATCGGTGGTTATCCGAATATATCGATCTGAGCGGCCTCGAGCCGCAGAAGCTGGCGGAAATGATGACGCGCGGCGGCATCGAGATCGATTCCGTGCCGTCCCGCAACGCGGGCGTGTCCGGCGTCGTCGTCGGTTATGTGAAGACGCGCGAGAAGCATCCCGACGCGGACAAGCTGAGCGTCGTGAACGTCGACGTCGGCAGCGGCGAGCCGCTGCAGATCGTCTGCGGCGCGGCCAATATCGACGCCGGACAGAAGGTGCCGGTCGCAGTCGTCGGAGCGAAGCTTCCCGGCGACTTCCAGATCAAGCGCGCGAAGCTGCGCGGCGTCGAATCGCAGGGCATGATCTGCTCCGCCCGCGAGCTCGGCATGAACGACAAGCTGCTGCCGAAGGAGCAGCAGGAGGGCATTCTCGTGCTGCCGGCCGACGCCGAGATCGGCCGCGATATTCTCGACGTGCTCGCGCTGGACGACCACATTCTCGAGCTCGATCTGACGCCGAACCGTTCCGACTGCCTCAGCATGCTAGGCGTCGCTTACGAGGTCGCGGCGCTCACCGGCCGTCCGCTCCGTCTGCCGGAGCCTGGCAAAGACTTGTACGCGTCCGCGGACAAGACGTCCGATCATATCAGCGTTAAGATTACGGGCGAGGAGCTATGCTCGCTCTATACGGCTCGGTATATTAAAGGCGTCAAGGTCGGTCCGGCGCCGCAATGGATGCAGAACCGCTTGATGGCCGCTGGAGTGCGCCCGATCAACAACATCGTCGACATCACGAACTACGTCATGCTCGAATACGGCCAGCCGCTGCACGCGTTCGACGCGGCGAAGATCGCCGGCGGCCGCATTAACGTGCGCCTCGCGCAACCGGGCGAGACGCTCGTGACGCTCGACGACCAAGAGCGCAAGCTCGAGCCGCACATGCTCGTCATCGCCGACGCCGAGAAAGCGCTCGGACTCGCGGGCGTCATGGGCGGCGCGAACTCCGAAGTGACGCCGGACACGACGGATATCGTGCTCGAGTCCGCGAAGTTCGACGGCGGCACGATTCGCCGCACGTCTCGCCAGCTCGGCCTCCGCTCGGAAGCGTCGGCCCGGTTCGAGAAGGAAGTCGATCCTTCCCGCGTTCGCGAAGCGCTCGACCGCGCGGCCGTGCTGATGGCCCGGTACGCGGAAGGTCTCGTGACCGAAGGCGTGGCGGAAGCGAGCACGGCTACGTTCGAGCCGGCCGTCGTCCGACTGACGCTCGATCGCGTTAACGGCATGCTCGGAACGGAGCTCTCCTCCCTTGAAGTCGATACGATTCTGTCGCGCCTGCAATTCCCGGCGGCATCCGCCGAGCGCGACGTCTGGGACGTCACCGTTCCGTCCCGCCGCGGCGACATGACGCGGGACGTCGACCTGATCGAGGAAGTGGCGCGTCTTCACGGCTACGACAACATTCCGACGACGCTGATCGACGGCGCTTCCACCGCGGGAGCGTTAACGAAGCCGCAGGCGATTCGCCGCGAGCTGCGCACGTTGCTGACGAACGCGGGCTTGCAGGAAGCGATCAGCTATTCGGTAACCGCGGCATCGCGTACGGCGTTGTTCCAAGATCTGGTCGGCGGCGACGTCAAGCCGATCGCGCTGGCGATGCCGATGAGCGAGGAACGCAGCGTGCTGCGCACGACGGTGCTGCCGAGCCTGATGGAGGCGGCGGCTTACAATCTGACGCGGAAGAACAACGATATCGCGCTGTTCGAGATCGCGAGCGTCTACCATACGGACGAAGCGACGCTGACGCGCCTGCCGCAGGAGAAGCCGAGATTGGCGCTGCTGCTCGCCGGCAACCGCCGCGCGGCAAGCTGGAACCGTCCGGCGGAAGCGGTCGACTTCTACGATGCCAAAGGGGTACTGGAGGCGGCCTTCGCGCGTCTTGGCGTAGCGGGACGAGTATCTTACGCGGCGGCGCAGCCGGACGGCTTCCATCCTGGACGCACGGCGGCGATCAAGCTGCATACGGAGCGCGGCGACGAGACGATCGGTTACGTCGGCCAGCTGCATCCGGAGCTGCAACGCGAATTCGATCTGCCGGATGCTTACGCGGCCGAAATGTCGCTCGCGCCGATCTACGAATACGCGGATAAGCATATCGAATACAAGGCGCTTCCTCGCTATCCGGCGATGGAGCGCGACATCGCGGTCGTCGTCGACCGCGGCGTCGAAGGCGGGGCGCTGACCGCGGCGATCGCGGCTTCGGCGGGCGAGCTGCTCGAGTCGGTGCGCGTGTTCGACGTATACACGGGAGACCGCGTCGCCGCGGACAAGAAGAGCGTCGCGCTGGCGCTCGTGTACCGGCACGGCGAGCGTACGCTGACCGACGAAGAGGTAACGGCCGCGCATGGTAACGTATTGACACTTCTGGAACAATCTTTCGGTGCGGAACTTCGTAAATAGGCAGGAAACGGCAATGGATGCAGCGAATACATCAAGACGCTGATAGGCGGCTGGTGTTTCGCTGCATTTTCCTATACGTGGCGCGGGATCTCGGGCGCGAATGATGACGTTTGCGAGAACGGGAACCTTGTCGGCGGACGGCGATTCGGAACGATTTGCAGCAATTATCGAAGAAATATGGGACGCAATGGGAGGATCACGCCGTGAGCGGAAACGATAAGTCGCGTGTGACCGTTGACATATATGGAACGCAGTATACGCTGACGGGTCACTCTAGTACGGAGTATATGAGAAGGGTCGCCGCGCTCGTCAACGAACAGATGAGCAAAATCAACAGCGGTTCTCCGAGGCTCGATTTGCCGCGCTTGGCCGTGCTGGCGGCGGTCAACATGGGCGACGAGCTTATGCGGCTGCGGCGCGAAAGCGAACGTCTGCAGCAGGAAGAGATCGAACGCAAGAGATTGTCCGAAGAGCTCGAATACGTGAAGCTGCAAGCGGCCGAAGATTTGGAGGCTGAACGCGCGCGTTCCGCGGAGGCGTTGGCGCGGGCGGAAGCCGGCGCGTCGGAGGAGCTTGCGAGGCTCGCCCGGTTGCTCGACGACGCGAAGGCGACGGCTGCCGAGGAGCAAGCGAGAGCGGAAGCGCAGGCGGCGGAGGCTTTGGAGCGGGTCCAAGCGGAAGCCGAAGAGCGAATCGCGGAGCTTCAGCTTGAGCTGGAGCGCGAACGGGAAGAGGCGGCCGGGCTGCTCGCGAGCGTAGAGTCGCAAGCCGCGCACGAAGCGGCGCGAGCGGAAGCGCGGGCTTCCGAGGCTATCGCGGCCGCGAAGGCGGAAGCCGAGGAACGGTTGGCGCTCGCGAGGGCGCAAGCGGAAGAAGAGCTGGCAAAGGTGCAGGCGCAAGCGGAGGAGCTGCTGGCGGATGCGGAAGCGCTCGCCTCGGAAGAGCTGGCGATGGCGAAGGCGCATGCCAAGGAAGAACTGGCGAGAGTGAAGGCGCAGTCGTCCGAGGAGCTGACGATCGTCCAACGGCAAGCGGAGAAGCAGATGGCCGAAGCTCAGGCGCGCGCGGCGGAAGAGCTGGCGACCGAAAGGGCTTTGGCCGCGGAATTGATGTCGAGCCTGGAAGCGCAAGCGGCGGACGAGCTGCGGACCGCCAAGGCGCAAGCGGACGAAGAGCTGCGAATCGCGAAGGCGCAAGCCGCGGAACAATTGCGAATGATCCAGGCGCAAGCGGAGAACCGAGTCGCCGATGCCCGGGCGCAAGCGGCGGAAGAGCTGGCGACCGAGCGGGCGCGCGCCGAGGAAGCATGGGACGAAGCGAAGGCCGAAGCCGAAGCGCGCTTGGAACGGGCGAAGGCGGAGTTCGCGCTCCAGTTGGAGCGGGAACGCGCGGAAGCTTCGAAGCTGCTCGAGCAGGCGATGGCGCAAGCCGCTCGCGCGGCGGAGGAAATCTCGCTGGCGGAAGCGATCGGAGCCGAAGCGGAAGTCGCGTTGCAGGCCGCGAGAGCGGAAGCGGAGAGCGAGCTGGCCGGAGTGAAGGAACGGTTCGTGCTGCGCATCGGGGAGCTCGAGGCGACGCTTGCCGATCGGGAGGCGCTGTTCGCGGCGAAGGAATCCGAGCTTGAGGCTGCTTACGCGGAGAAGCTCGCGGAAGCCGAGAGAACGAACGCGTCCGCGATCGAAGAGCTCCAAAGGCAACGCGAACGGGAACGGAACGCGCTCGAAGAGGAGCAGTTCGAAGAGATGGCTTCGCTGGAGAGCAAGCTGACCGGCGACCTCAAAGCGGCGCAAGCGCAACGCGATTCGGCTGCGGAAGCGGCCGCGCAGGCGCAATCCGCGCGGGAAGCCGAGCGGAAAGAATGGCAAGAGCAGCGGCAGCGTTGGGCGGCGAGCGAGGCGGAATGGCAATCGCTTCGCGACAAGCTCGAAGCGGACGTCGCGCGTTGGGCGAACGAAGCGGAAGATCAGCGCCGAACCGTCGTCGAGCAGCAGGAAATGCTGCACGTCGTCGAAGGCCAGTCGTTCGACATGCTGCGCATGGAGATCGCGGCGAGAGAGCAAACCGAGCGCGAGCTCGATGCCGCGCTGGCCGCGTTGAGCGAACGGGACGAGCGGGAAGCCTCGTCCCACGACGAGGCGCTGCGGCTGCAGGATAGCCTCGCTGCCGCGCGCCAAAGCGAGCGCGCCGCCACCGAACGGGCGGCGGCGCTCGAAGCTCGCCTCGCCGAGCTGGGCGTGGCGGAGGCCGAATGGCGCGAAGCCGCCGCGCAGGCGTCGCGCGAGCTGGAGGCGGCGCAGGCGGAAGCCGCCGCCGCTCCTTCCCGCGAGGCGGAGTTGACCGCCTCGCACGACGAGCTGCGCGCGCTCGCGGAGGAGCTCGGCGGCGCGCAAGCGCAACTGGACGCGCAGCGCGAGGCGCATGCCGCGCTGAGCAAGGCGCACGAGGACCTTCAGTCCGAGTACGCGAAGCTGAAGGAAGAGTACAACGAGTGGATCGACATGCTGGAGCACGAATAATACCGGCAATAGAAAGGCGGGCGGCGATATACGATATCGCTGCCCGCTTTTTCGTTCATGTAACGTCGAGCGATACAAAAAACGAGGCCAGGGAACGACTTCCCGGCCTCGCTCAATCCAACCTATCTGTTACTGCACGACCAGCTTCGCGACCATTTGGCCGTGGCCGGTGCCGCATTGAATGTTGCAGTGGAACTCGTACGTGCCCGCCGCCAGCGTGACGACTTTCGACTTGCCGCCGCGAATTTTCAGATCCGCGTCCGGAATTTCGATACCGTGCGCGCCGCTCAAGTTCTCGACGGTGATCTTGACCGGGGTGTCTTTCGGAATGATGTATTCGGGCCGGTCGAAGTCCCAGCTCGATGCTTTGATGACGATTTCTTGCGAAGCGACGAGCGATTCGGAAGGCTCCGCGTTATCGGAATCGTTGCCGCCGCAAGCGACAAGGACGAGGACGAACGCGAGCGCCATGAGCGCGTAACCGAGTTTCTTCTGCATATGTCTTGACCTCCTATAGATGATCAGGCTATTCGTGATATGAAGATTGTACCATAAGGGCGCCGGGCGTTTCCGTTCGAACCTTGAACGCCCGGTGAACTTTCGGACGCGCGAAGAAGCCGATCCCGGGTTGGATGCAACCCGGGATCGGCCCTGCGCGACGCGATTCGCTAGCGACGATCGTGCGTCGTCTGGTATGGACTCGCGACCGGTATGAACAGGTCGATGATCCCGATGACGAGCGCGGCCAACAAGGCGCCGAGAACGGTGACGTCCACGTCGCCCACGACGAACTGCGCCAGCCAGATGACGAGCGCGCTGGACAGGAATCCCACGATTCCGCGTCCGAACGGCGTAACCCGCTTGCCGAATATCCCTTCGATGATCCAACCGAGCACGGCGATGACGAGCGCGAGCATGAGCGCGCTCCAGAAGCCGCCTACCGCGAATTGGGGAACCAAATAGCCGACGACCATCAGTACGATGGCGGATACGATGAACCTTACGATGGTACCGAGAACATGCATCTTATCGACCTCCTTGCGACATAGTGTGTCCGGCGGAGGCCTCGCGTATGAGCGCGGGTTTCGCAAGCGTTGTCCGTTCGGCTATAATAGGGAACGTAGAGGATAAGAAGGAGATGACGATGCCGTGAACGCCAAGGCATTACATACATTGGAATACGACAAAATCGTTCAGCGGCTGATGGCGGTTACCGCGACGAGCTTGGGCAGGGACGAGGCGGAGAAGCTGTATCCGTCGCAGGAACTAAGGGTGGTCGAGCGGCGGCTGGCCTCGACGGACGAAGCATCGAAGGCGATGAGCTTGAAGGGCTCTCCGCCGTTCGGCGGCATAACCGACGTTCGGGCTTCGCTTCGCCGCGCCAAGCTGAGCGGCATGCTGCAGCCTTCCGAGCTGATGGAAGTCGCTCAGTTCATCATGGGCTCGAGAAGACTGAACAAGTTCATAGCGGCGGCGGACGAGGAATTGAACCTTCCGCTGCTGACCGACTTGCGCGAGCCGCTGACCGACTTCAAGCCGCTCGAGGACGATATCCGCCGCTGCATCGACGAGCAAGGCGACGTGATGGATTCGGCGAGTCCGGAGCTTGCTTCGGTTCGCCGGGATATTCGGATCAACGCGGGGCGGGCGAGAGAGAAGCTGGAAAGCCTCATTCGTTCGAGCTCGGTACAGAAGATGCTGCAGGACGCGCTCATCACGCAGCGCAACGACCGCTACGTCATTCCGGTCAAGCAAGAATACCGCGCCCACTTCGGCGGCATCGTGCACGACCAATCCGGAAGCGGAGCGACGCTGTTCATCGAACCGGAAGCCGTCGTGCAGATGAATAACAAGCTGCGGGAGCTGACGCTCAAGGAGCAGCAGGAAGTCGAGCGCATCCTGCGGCGGTTGACGGAAGCGACGGGCGAACGCGCCGACCTGCTGACGGGCGACGTGGAGCTGGTCGGGCAGATCGACTTTATATTCGCCAAAGCTTCGCTCGCCCATACGATGCTCGCGACGCGCCCGTCGGTGAACGACGAAGGCCGCCTGTATCTCCGCAAAGCCCGCCATCCGCTCATCGACGGGAAGCAAGTGGTGCCGATCGAGCTCGAGCTCGGCGACGACTTCTCCGCGATCATCGTGACCGGACCGAACACCGGGGGCAAGACGGTGTCGCTGAAGACGGTCGGTCTGCTTAGCCTGATGGCGATGTCGGGTTTGTTCGTCCCGGCGGACGACGGCAGCCGTCTATGCGTATTCGACGGCATCTACGCCGATATCGGCGACGAGCAGAGCATCGAACAGAACTTAAGCACCTTCTCCAGCCATATGACGAATCTGATCTCGATGCTCGACCAAGTGACGTCCCGCAGCCTGGTGCTGCTCGACGAGCTCGGCGCCGGCACCGATCCCGCGGAAGGCTCGGCTCTAGCGATCGCCATTCTGGAGCATCTGCATCGTATCGGATGCCGCATGATCGCGACGACGCACTATAGCGAGCTGAAGGCTTACGCCTATAACCGGGAAGGCATCATCAACGCGAGCATGGAATTCGACGTGGCGACGCTGCGGCCGACGTACAGGCTGCTCGTCGGCGTTCCGGGACGAAGCAACGCGTTCGCGATCGCCGAGCGGCTCGGCTTGCCGATGACGATCATCGAGCATGCGCGGGGCGAAGTAAGCGAGGACGAGCTGAAGGTCGATACGATGATCGCCTCCCTCGAGAGGGATCGCCGCACGGCGGAATCGGAGCGTCAACTGGCGGAGAGGTTGCGCCGGGACGTGGAGAAGCTGCAGTCGCAAATCGAAGAGGAGCGGCAGAAATTCCAGGAGCAGAAGGCGAAGCTGTTGGAAGAAGCCCGCGAGCAGGCGCGGCTCTCGGTCGCCAAGGCGAAGCGGGAAGCCGAGGACATTATTTCCGATCTGCGCAAGCTGGCGCTGGACGAAGGAGCGTCGGTCAAGGAGCATAAGCTCATCGAGGCGCGCAAGCGGCTGGAGGACGCCGTTCCCGCGCCGGCGGCAAGGGAAGCGCGAGCTGCCGCGGGCGGCAAACCGGCGAAGATCGGAGCTGGCGACGAAGTGAAGGTGCTCAGCTTGGGCGGCCAGCGCGGCCATGTCGTCGAATTGTCCGGCAACGCGGACGCGTTCGTCCAGCTCGGCATCATGAAGATGAAGGTGGCGCTGGCGGATCTCGAACCGGTACGCCAGCAGAATGCATCGAAGGCCAACAAGGTCGCGCAGGCGACGGTCGTGAAGCGCACGAGAGACGAGAACATCCGGACCGAGCTCGACTTGCGCGGAACGACGCTCGACGAAGCGATCATGGAAGTCGATCGGTTCCTCGACGAAGCGTTCCTGTCCAATCTCGGCCAAGTATACGTGATTCATGGCAAAGGAACCGGCGCGCTTCGTACCGGCATTCAAGAGTTTTTGCGCCGGCACAAGCATGTCAAGAGCTACCGGCTCGGCAACTTCGGCGAGGGCGGAGCGGGAGTCACCGTGGCAGAACTCCATTGACGGGAGAGTGACGTTGCATGCAGGGAGTCGTCGACGAGATGATGTCGCACCCTTTTTCGGCGGTGCTCGCGTACTTCTCGGTCGGAATATTGGCGCTGATCGTGTTCTTGTCCATTTTCGAATGGGTGACCAAGTACGACGGCTGGGACGAGATTCGCAAAGGAAACGTTGCCGCGGCAATGGCGACGGGAGGTAAAATATTCGGTATATGCAACATCTTCCGCTTCTCCATCGAAGCGAACGATTCGATCTACGAGAGCATGGTGTGGGCGGCGGTCGGATTCGTGCTGCTGCTAGCCGCGTACTTCTTATTCGAATTCCTCACGCCGGTATTCCGGATCGACGAGGAAATCGCGAAGGACAACCGGGCGGTCGGCTTGCTGGCGATGGTGCTGTCGGTATCGTTATCTTATATTATCGGCGCTGCCGTGACGTAATCGGGGGAAGTCAAAGTCATGAAGTACTTATGGGGAACGCTGCTCGCGTTCGCGCTGTTGTTCATCGCGATCGGAGTCATCTATTGGGTCAATATCGATTGAGGGGAGCGAAGGACTTATGGCGGTCACGCTATGTCCATGGTGCCAGAGCGAAATACCGGTAGAGGAAGGCCAAGAACCGGAAAAATATTGTCCCGTCTGCGATAACGAGCTTGACGGGTATCGTACGCTGAGAGTCGATATAGGCGAAGACGAAGAGGAAGAAGAGGAACGCCAAGTCGCCCAACGGCATGCGGACCCGGGCGACGATGATGACGAAGACGACGAAGAGGAAGACGACGAATGGGGAGAAGCCTTATCGTTCCGGGAGAGCGGACCGGAAGGCTTGCTGCTGGACGAGAAGACCGAGCGCCTCCTCGACGAGCAGGAGTTCGTGCCCGAATGTCCGAATTGCCGGGAATACATGCTCGAGGCGGGAGAACAGACCGTCCCCGCGGATCAATTCCGCTCGCGCGTTCCGCAATCGCTGGGCAAGCCGATACTCGAAGCTCCGTTCGCCTTGACGCTGTACGTATGCCCGGCATGCTTCGCGACGCAGACGCAGCTATCCGAGAACGGCCGCGAGCAGATGATGCGGGGCTTCGGAGAGCCGGACGCGGAGTCCGGCGGGCAAGGGTAACGGCATGGCGAGAATGGTACGATCGATTACGGAGCTCATCGGTGATACGCCGGCCGTCGCGCTCAAGCGTTTGACCGGACCGGACGAAGCGGAAGTGCTCGTGAAGCTGGAGAAAATGAATCCGAGCGGCAGCGTGAAGGATCGCGCCGCCCTCGGTCTCGTCAACGACGCGGAAGCGAGAGGATTGATCGCCCCGGGCAGCGTCATCATCGAGCCGACGAGCGGCAATACGGGCATCGGGCTGGCGATGAACGCGGCGGCGAGAGGCTACCGCCTCGTCCTGGTCATGCCGGACAACATGACGGCGGAACGGATCTCGCTGCTGCGCGCGTACGGCGCCGAAGTCGTGCTGACGCCGGCGGCCGAACGGATGCCGGGCGCGATCGCGAAGGCTCGGGAGCTGCTGGCGGACATTCCGAACAGCTATATGCCGAATCAATTCGACAATCCGGCGAACCCGGATATTCACCGCGTAACGACGGCGCCCGAGATTATCGAGCAGACCGGGGGCCGGCTCGACGCGTTCGTGGCGACGGCGGGCACGGGAGGCACGATCACGGGCACGGGCGAAGCCCTGAAGGAGAAGCTGCCCGGACTGTACTTAGCGGTCGTGGAGCCCGCGGGATCCCCGGTGCTCTCCGGCGGCGAGCCCGGTCCGCATAAGCTCGTCGGGACGAGCCCGGGCTTCGTGCCGGCGATTCTGAATACGTCCGTCTACGACGAGATCGTTCAAGTAACCGATCAGGACGCGCTTGAGACGATGCGAGCCCTCGCGAGGCTGGAAGGCTTGCTCGTAGGACCGTCCTCCGGCGCTTCCGTATGGGCGGCGATTCGAATCGCCCGCAAGCTCGGTCCTGGCAAGCGCGTGCTCTGTATCGCCCCGGATACGGGAGAGCGGTACCTGAGCATGGATATTTTCTAATCGTTACCGGCTATAAACGTTATCTCCGGGTGGGACAATAGTCGATGTTCGACGAAGACGAAGGGGGTTCGGGCAGCGATGCAAGCATTGACCGCCAAGGAACTGGAGTATATCGCCGATTCGATGTCCAACGAGGATCTGTTGATCAAGCAGTGCGCCGTCGCGGCAGCGACCATAACGACTCCGGCATTGCAGCAAACGATCGCCAACATGATCTCCGTTCATACGCAGCATTACGCGCAGCTGATGAGCGCGTTGCAGCAGCACCAGCCGCTCGCGCCGACGGCGCCGCAAGCTTGATAACGGGAGGATGATCGCTACATGAACGCAACCGCAACGTTAACGAAGCCGCAAGCGCTGTTGCCCGACCAGGATATGGCCTACACGATATTGTCGGATCTGAAGCGGGTTACCCGCGAGTACGCGACGGCGGCGACCGAGTCCGTGTGTCCGGTCATCCGGCAATTGTTCACGCAGCTGCTGGACGCGACGCTGAAGCAGCAGGGAGACCTGTTCAACGCGATGAACCAAGCACAGATGTACAACGTCTCTTCTCCCGCCTTGCGCCAAGAGATCGACAAGCAATACAAGCAATACCAGCAGACGCAACAGAAGACGAACCAATTCGTCCAGCAGCAGCGCGGCGTTTAGGCGTTCGCTCGAATCCACGATCCCCGTACCGGCGCTTGACGCGGCTGCGGGGATTTTTCGGTTAATTTTCGAGGATCGGGCTTGATTTCGCTTTTCACCCGGCCTGTTTGTGATGTAATATGGAGAGTAACTCAAGACGACCAACCGCAGACTCCGGGGGAGCTGCTTCTTGATCGCACTGTGGAGGGAATCGCGATGAATCAATTGAAACTCAGCATCCTGGATCTGCTTAAGGAAGACGCCCGATTGTCCGCAACCACCATCGCAACGATGCTGGGCGCGACGGAAGCGGAAGTCACCGCCGCGATCGCGGAGATGGAACAAGACCACGTGATCGTTAAATACGCAACGGTCGTGAACTGGAGCAAGGTAAGCGACGATACGGTTACCGCGCTTATCGAAGTCGAGTGCACGCCGGAACGGGGCCGCGGCTTCGAGAATATCGCGGAGCGCATCTACTTGTATCCGGAAGTGAAGTCGGTGTACCTGATGTCCGGCGCGTTCGACCTGCTCGTCGAGATCGAGGGCCGGAATTTGAAGGAAGTCGCCTCGTTCGTATCCAACAAGCTGTCGACAATCGAATCGGTCATTTCGACCAAGACGTTCTTCATTCTCAAGAAATATAAGCAGGACGGCATCGTATTCGAAGAGCTCGAAGACGATCACCGCATGATGGTATCGCCCTAACCGGGCAGTCTAAACGAAAAGGAAGTCATCCCCATGATAAAAAACGAAGAAAAGCCGCAAACCCAGGTTGAACGGCCGACGGCGAGCGGCATGCAGCATCACCTGGCCGCCAGCGCGCGCGCCATTCCTCCGTCGGGCATCCGGCGATTCTTTGATTTAGTCAGCGCGAGCAAAGATAAGGACATTATCACGCTCGGCGTCGGCGAGCCGGATTTCGTTACGCCTTGGCGCGTCAGGGACGCCGCGGTATACGCGCTCGAAAAGGGGAAAACGCAATACACTTCCAACGCGGGCATGCCGGAGCTGCGCGAAGCGATCGCCGGCTATTTGCAAACCGGGTTTAACGTCAAATACGATCCGGCGAAAGAGATTCTCGTGACGGTCGGCGGCAGCGAAGGCATCGATCTCGCGCTTCGGGCGCTTATCGAGCCGGGCGATGAAATTCTGATTCCGGAGCCTTGTTACGTATCTTATTCGCCGATTACGACGCTTGGCGGAGGCGTCCACGTCGGCATCGAGACGTTCGCCGAGAATTCGTTCAAGCTGACGGCCGAGAGCTTGCGCGCCGCCATCACGCCGAAGTCCAAAGTGCTCGTGCTCTGCTACCCGAGCAACCCGACTGGCGCGATCATGTCGTACGAAGAGCTGCTGCCGATCGCGAAGCTCGTCGAAGAGCACGATCTGATCGTCATCTCCGACGAGATCTACGCCGAGCTTACGTTCACCGGGGAGAAGCACGTCAGCTTCGCATCGCTGCCGGGGATGAAAGACAGGACGATTCTCGTCAGCGGCTTCTCCAAGGCGTTCGCGATGACGGGCTGGCGGATGGGTTACGCGTGCGGTCATCCCGATCTGATCGGGGCGATGCTCAGAATCCACCAATATACCGTCATGTGCGCGCCGATCATGGGCCAGGTCGCGGCGCTGGAGTCGCTCACGAAGGGCGGCTTGGAAGAGAAGGATCGCATGATGGAATCGTACAACCAACGTCGCAGGCTCGTCGTGCAAGGGTTCCGGGACATGGGTCTCGAATGCCACGAGCCGCAGGGCGCGTTCTACGCGTTCCCGTCGATCAAGTCCACGGGCTTGACGTCGGAGCAGTTCGCCGAACGCCTCGTGCTCGAAGCGAAGGTGGCGGCGGTACCCGGCCACGTGTTCGGCAAAGGCGGCGAAGGCTTCCTTCGTTGCTGCTACGCGACTTCGGTGGCTCAATTGAACGAGGCGATGGAACGAATTTACTCATTCTTAAGAAAATTGGAATAATCGCGCTTTCATTCCAAAATCGGGTGTTCAATCGATAGTCTATCTGCTATACTTACCATGTTTGTTTTCCAAGCCTGCGCGAACGAGGGGAGTAAAAACATGGATGCGGCGGAAAGAGACCCAACGATGTTATCGCAAGCGAACACCGAAGCCCATCTGATCGTCTATCCCGGCGGCAGCGTTCTGGGAACGGCGTCACGATCCAGAAAGTACGACGGAAGACTGTCCGAGGAGATCGATCGGTTGCGACAGCGAATGGCGGATACGTTCATGAGAGAGCTGTCCCTCACCGCAGATCCCGTCATGGAGATCAGCCGCGAGCTCGACGACAAGATCAACGAATATATGAAGCATGTCGCCCGCGCGTAGGGCGCTTAGGGATCCGGCGGAAATCGCCGGATCTCTTTTTCGGTTCGCCGAATGTGCTATAGTTACAATAATGGGGAAGCGGAGGGGGACGGGTGATGCTCTGGCTCATTACCGGAGGAATCGCAAGCGGGAAAACGCAATTCGCGCGGCGGTTGGCCGCGAGCGTCGGCAAGGAAGGCATCCGCATGGGGTGCGCGGCGTTTCCGGCTCCCGTCGGCGATGATGCCGGGACGCTAGACTCGCGGGCATCCGATCGTTCGGGCTCCGCGTTCCAATGGTTGCATGCGGAAGCCGACGCGTCCCTCGCGGCGAAGCTGCGTTCGGTGAACCGGGAGTCGAATCCGTTCCTGGCAGACCGGCGCGTGCTCGTCGTCGACAGCCTGTCCGGCTGGCTGCGCGGGGCGATCGGGGAAGCGCGGACGGCGGACGCCGCGGCCTTGGAATCGCAGGTTGCGGAAGCGTTCGGCGAAGTCATGGACGAACTCCTGTCGTATCAGGGCAGACTGATCGTCGTGGCTGAAGAGCCGGCGGCGGGCTTACATATGGATGCATGGACGCAATGGTACGCGTTCCGGCTCGCCGGCGCGATTCGCGCGCTGTCCGAGAGGAGCCGGGCCGTGTACAGGTTGACCGCGGGCATCGCGACCGAGGTCAAAGGCTATCGGGTGAACCGGGAGGATTACGAAGATGAGAATCTATACAAGAACGGGCGATGAAGGCAAGACGTCCGTCATCGGCGCGCGGGTGTCCAAGGACGATGCGCGCGTGGAGGCGTACGGCACGATCGACGAGTTGAACGCGTTCGTCGGGCAAGCCGCGGCGTTGATCGGGAGAGAGAACGACGGTATGTGGGACGAGCTGCTGACGCAGCTGACGACGATTCAGCACGAACTGTTCGATTGCGGCTCCGATCTTAGTTACGCGAATCCCGAACCGGAGAAGATGAAGGTAACGGACGAGATGGCGACGCAGCTCGAACGCTGGATCGACGCGTACGAAGACGGGACGCCGCCGATCGCCCGGTTCATATTGCCCGGCGGCAGCGAGCAGTCGGCGGCGCTTCACGTCTGCCGCACCGTGTGCCGGCGCGCGGAGCGGCGCGTGGTCGAGATGGCGGCGGCGCAGCCGTGCCCGCGGCCGGTCGTCAAATACTTAAACCGGCTGTCCGACTATCTGTTCGCGGCAGCGCGCGCGGCGAACGCGATGTCGGGCCGGCAGGACGTCGAGTACGAACGCGGCGCCAACGTGTTCAGACGGAGGTCGTAGAGAGTGGCGGAATCGAGAACAAACAACGGGGATTACTACAAGCCGCTCGTCTTCGTGGCCGATGCGTCGGACGAAGGCTGCGGCTTGCGCGACGTGCTGCGCAAGCGGATCGGCATATCCCGGCGGCTCATGGTTCGACTGAAGACGTCGGAGGAAGGTTTGACCGTCAACGGGCGGAAGGCGCTGCCGTACGATCGGGTGTCCGCGGGCGACGTGATCGAGCTGCGCATGGAGACGGAGGCTTCCGACGATATCATGCCGCAGGAGATGGCGCTCGACATCGCCTTCGAGGACGATCACCTTCTCGTCGCGAACAAGCCGGCGGGCATCATCGTGCATCCGACGACGGGACGATACCTGAATACGCTGGCGAACGGCATCGTGCATTATTGGCAGTCGCGCGGAGAGCGGGTCCGCTTCCGGCCCGTGAACCGCCTAGACGAGCATACGTCGGGTCTCGTCATCGTCGCCAAGCATAAGTTCGCGCACCAACAGCTGGCCGCGCAGATGATAGCGGACAAAGTGGACAAGCAATATCGCGCATACGCCTACGGTCATCCTCCCGAGAGGAAGGGCGAAGTCGACAAGCCCATCGGACGGCAGACGGAGGATCCTCATCGCCGGGTCGTGCGGGAGGACGGGCAGCATGCGCTTACTTATTACGAGGTAGCGGAAACGTACGGAGACGATGCTTGCGCCCTCGACATTAAGCTAGGAACGGGCAGAACGCATCAGATTCGGGTTCATATGACGTCGATCGGCAGTCCGCTCATCGGGGACGGCTATTATTCAGAGGAGCGCTGGAACGGGACGGCGCTGGCGGCTAGACTGTCGGGGGTAATCGGGCGCCAGGCGCTGCACGCGATCAGCCTCGGCTTCGCGCATCCGGTCACGGGCGAGGAGATGAGGCTTACGGCGGCGCTTCCGGAAGATTTACGGCGGCTCGAAGCGGAGCTGCGCCACATTCGAGAGGAGACATCGCGGGCATGAGCACATTGAAGGTATATCACCTGCCGACTTGCAGCACTTGCAAGCTGGCGATCAAGCAATTGAAGCAGAACGGCTATGAAGTGGACGATCAGGATCTCCGGGCGATGCCGCCGACGGCGGAGGAGCTAAGCAAGCTCGTCTCGCTCAGCGGACTGCCGATCGGCAAATGGTTCAATACGTCGGGAGACGCCTACCGCGAGCTCGGGCTGAAGGACAAGATGAAGACGATGTCCGAATCGGACAAAATCGCGCTGCTCGCCTCCAACGGCATGCTGATCAAGCGTCCGGTCGTCAGCGACGGCAGCCGCGTGACGGTCGGCCACCGCGAGCCGGATTTCGGCGCGGCGTGGGGTGGGCGATGACCCGTCTGTCGCCGCGTTCGGCTCGGCTGGACAGGCTCGGCTCGGCGATCTTCGCCGAGGTTGCGGGCTGGAAGCGCGAAGCGAAGGAGCGGGGCTTGGACGTCATCAGCCTCGATATCGGCAGCCCGGACCAGCCGCCGGCGGAGAGCATCCGCCGCGTGTTGGCCGACGCGGCGATGCGGCCCGACAATTACAGCTACCCGGGTACGGAAGGAACGCTGCCGTTCCGCGCGAAGGTGGCGGAATGGTTCCTGCACCGGTTCGGCGTCGAGCTGGATCCGGCGAGCGAGATCGTGTCGCTCATGGGCACGCAGGACGGTCTGGCGCACTTGGCGCTGGCGATCACGGATCCCGGCGACGCCGCGCTGCTGCCGGATCCGGGTTATCCGGTATACGGCGCGGGGCTGGCCGTCGCCGGCGTGGAGGCGATACCGCTGCCTCTCGACGCGGCGAACGGATACTTGCCGGACTTCGAGGCGATACCGGACGAAGACTGGTCGCGCGCGAAGTTCATGATCTTGAACTATCCGAGCAATCCGCTGTCCGCGACGGCGGATTTGGCGTTCTTCGAGCGGGCCGTTCGCGCCGCGCGGAAGCACGGCGTATTGCTCGTCCATGACAACGCGTACAGCGAGATGGCTTTCGACGGCATGCGGCCGCCGAGCGTGCTCGAAGTGCCGGGCGCATCGGACGTGGCCATCGAGTTCCACTCGTTGTCCAAGTCGTTCCATCTGGCAGGTACGAGAATCGGATTCGCCGTCGGCAACCGGGACGTGCTGGCATCGCTTCGCGCGCTGAAGAACCAGATCGACTTCGGCGTCTTCCTCGGCACGCAGGAGGCCGGCATCGCGGCGCTGGAGCAAGACATGCGCGAACCGCGACCGGTCGCGGCGCTGTACGAACGCCGGAGAGACGCATTCGTCGCCGCGCTTCGCTCGTACGGGTGGGACGTGCCGCTGCCTTCGGCGACGATGTTCCTGTGGGCGCCGGTTCCGGCCGGTTGGACGTCCAGGCCATTCTCGCGGGAGCTGCTGGAGTCGACCGGCGTCGCGACGATACCGGGCAACGCCTTCGGCGAGCGCGGCGAAGGCTACGTGCGCCTCGCGCTCGTCGAGCCGGAAGAGCGGCTGCTGGAAGCGTCGCGGCGGATCGGCGAGTTCCTTCAAGGCGCGCGCTCCCAATAACTTCTCCTATCCCGCGGCTAGAGGCGGGGCCGTCCGGATGATAGAATAGAAGGTAGATTAGCGCTAATATTATCTCGCATTGGAGCGGACGCGATTGTTGATCAATAACGAGAATAGAGTCATGCTGGTCGACGGAATGGCGCTGCTGTTCCGCGGCTACTACGCGAACGCGTACGGCGGATATATCCGCAAGACCAAAGCCGGCTTGCCGACGAACGCGGTGTACGGCTTCGTGAAGTACCTGCTCGACGCATGCCGGGAATTCAAACCGACGCACGTCGTCTGCTGTTGGGACATGGGCAGCAAGACGCTGCGTACGGATAAGTTCGCGGGCTACAAGGCGAACCGTCCGGAGGCGCCTTTGGATCTGATTCCCCAGTTCGACCTCGTGAAGGAAGTCGTCAGCGGGTTCGACATCCCGAACGTCGGCATCGTCGGTTACGAGGCGGACGACTGCATCGGCACGCTTTCCCGTCAGCTCAGCACGCATATGGACGTCTACGTGCTGACCGGCGACCACGACATGCTGCAGCTCGTGGACGAGCGCGTGAAGGTCGTCATCATGAAGAAGGGGCCTTCCAACTACGCGGTATACGACCCGACGACGTTGCTCGCGGAGAAGCAGCTGACGGCGAAGCAGTTCATCGACTTGAAGGGCCTCATCGGCGACACTTCGGACAATTATCCGGGCGTTCGCGGCATCGGCGAGAAGACGGCGACGAAGCTGTTGAACGACTATGCGTCGATCGAGGGCATTCTCGACAATCTGGCGTTGCTGCCGAAGGGCGTCAAAGCGAAGATCGAAGCGGACGTCGAGATGCTGCACCTGTGCCGCGAGCTGGCGACGATCCTGCTCGACGCGCCGGTAACGTGCACGCCGGACGAATGCGTATGGCGGCCGGAGCAGACGAAGATCGCGGCGCTGTTCGAGCAGCTCGAGTTCAATAGCCTCGTGAAGGAAGTCGGCAAAGTGATCGCGGTATCGTAGCGGGTAGAAGAAGAATCGAGTTAGCGAAAAAGCGTGTATAATCTCGGAGCTCGATCGCAGATTGGCCCGTGTTCGAAATTTCGCCTCTAAACTATCGAACCCCATCTACCGAATAGTAAACTATTCGAGAGAGATGGGGTTTTTCGCTAATGAAATCAAGCAAGACATTCATCCATACCGCCGGACGCGCGCTTGCGATGACGCTGCTCGTCGGGCTGCTCGCATCCGGCGGAGCTTCGGCAGCCGTCAACGCGCCGTCGGTGCCGGGTCCGAGCGCGCCGACGACTCCGACGGCGCCGGTCGTGACGCAACCAGGCGGGGCGTCGTCTCCTTCCGGATCCGGCTCTCGGCCGGCCGCGAACGCCGCGCCGGGGTCTCCGTTCCTCTGTCCGAAGGAAGCGGTGCGCGTGCCGCTGAACAAGCGTTTCGATTTCGCGGGGCTCGTCTATGCGCCCGTCGATAGCGCGTATGCAAGCGGCAACGCGAAGGTCGCGACCGTGACGAAGGACGGGCTCATCGTCCCGCAGGCGAAGGGGAGCGCGAAGTTGGTCGCCACGGGCTGGACTCGGAACGACGCCGGCGTCTGGTACGGTTATACGTGCGAAGCGAACGTTGAAGTCGTCGACGCGGTGGCGTCGAAGCCGGCGCTCGCTCCCAAGCCGGAGCTGCGCAGCGTGAAGGTCGGGAAGACGACGTTCCGCGTGCAAGCCGTATTCCTGCCCAAGGGCATGCCGGTCGATATCGGCGTCGCCGGCAATGCGGTCGGGCGAGTCGAAGAGCTCAAGTCGATCGCGGCCCGCGCCCGAGCGGACGTCGCCGTGAACGGCACGTTCTTCGAAGCTTACGACGTGGATAATCCGCAGGAGCCGCTCGGCAACCTGATCAAGAACGGGGAAGCGATCCATCTCGGCCATTACGGCACGACGATCGGGTTCACGGCGGACGGCAAGGCGAAGATGGACACGCTGCGCGTGAAAGTGCAGGGCGGAGGGAACGGGAGCTACGCGTATCCGAACAATTGGTACGCGACGTTCGTGAACCGGACGCCGAATCCCGACGGCAATTCGTCGATTCTGTTCACGCCGGCCCGCGGAAGCCGGATCGGCTTCGCTTACGGCACGGCGATCGTCGTCCAAGGCGGCGTCGTGAAGCGGATCGCGCACGACGAGAACGCGGCGATTCCGACGGACGGCTTCGTCGTCGTGCTGAACGGCGCGGAAGAGAGAACTCTCGGGAACAAGTTCGAAGTCGGCAAGCGAATCCATTATCGGCTTGCGTATCAGGACATGAACGGGAACGCGATCGATTGGGGAGACGTCGTGACCGCCGTCGGCGCGGGGCCGCGCGTGCTGAAAGACGGCAAAGTCTATAACGACGCGGCGAAAGAGGGGTTCAAGCAGGACAAAATATTGACGACGCCGGCGGCCCGCAGCGGCATCGGCATCCGCAAGGACGGCAGCGTCGTCATCGTGACCGCGGGCAAGGCGACGATCAAGGAGTTGGGCGAGATTCTGAAGGCGCTCGGCGCCGTCCAAGGGATGAACTTGGATGGAGGAGCGTCATCCGGCCTATTCGCGAAAGGCCGCTTGCTGACCGTGCCGGGAAGGCAGATCAGCAATTCGTTGCTGTTCGGCTCTGCTCTGCGAAGCTAGTCGTCTTCGCCGGGATAATCCCGTTCCAAGCCGGCATGAAGCGCTTCGTTCTCGAAGTCGTAAGGGTTCGCGGATTGCTGTTCCTCGCCCCAAGGCGCGCTCTTGCCAAGCGTCGGAGCGGTCATGGCCGAGCCGTACGGACCTTCCGGGAACTCTTCGCTCGCGAGGTCGTTGCGTCTCGATTCGACGGTCTCGAGATCGGCGTTGGGACGATTTCTTTTGGATCGGAACGGAAACATGTCGGCAACCTCCGGTTCGTTGGATGAGTTGCCAACAGGATGCCCCGTTCCCCGAGCGCTTAGTCGGTGAAGTTGACCGCGCCGAGCACGAGCACGAGGAACTGGGCAAGCTCCGCGGCTTCTTCCTCGGTAATGCGGAACACCGATTCGAGCACGCCTTCCTCTTCGAGATCGTCGGGGCCGAGAACGGCGCTGCGGCCGAATTGCATATCGGTAACGAGCTTCTTCCCGTAGAACCGGTTCGTAGTAAGAATGGCGAGGTCGAAACGCTTCAGGCCCGGCGTAATGAACGTGACGAAGCGGGTTGACGTCTGCTCCGTGGAATCGGATAGGAAATCGTAATCTTGCATGCGGATAAGTCCTCCTTGGGCGCTTTCGGCTTTCCCCATTATAAAGCAAGGCGGGGGTATTGCCTAACCTGAAAAATTTTGTTAATCTTGAGCTGTACATGTATAGCGGACCAGAGGAAGCACCTCGTCGCCGATTCGGCGGGAGGTGCTTCTTCGCGTTCAAGTAGCGCTCCTCCTCCGATGATCGCCGCGGCATGGACGAACATTTCGCCGCGATGCGGCCAAGGAGGAGCAGGGAATGAACATCGTATTTCTGAATCAATTCGAACGAATGGTTGCCGGAGGGCAACGGGAGGAGCGCGCGCACGTCTTCATCGGCGAGCAGCAAGGCGTATGGAGCGCCGGCTGGCGGACGGACGAACCGGAGGGCGACGCGGCGGACGATCCATGGTACGAAGGCATGAGCTGGGAGGAGCTTCTCGCTTCCTTCCGGCACGGGGTTGCCGGCAAGATGCGGCAAGGGTTCCGGCCGCTTCTGGACGGCATGCTGGAGGAGACGCCGTTCTGGGACCGGCGTCCGGCGCTTCCGCAGCAGTTGCAATGCTACGCGGATATGCAGCAGGCGGAGGAGACGGTCGAGAAGCTGCGGCAATGGCGCAGGGCGAAGGCTTCGGAAGAGAAGAAGTCCGCCTACTTGATCGCGACGAACCGCGAGCTGCAGTTGCTGGCCGTCTTCGTGCCGCGTACGATCGACGAACTGCTCGAGATTCCCGGCTTCGGCAAGGCGAAGACGGAGAAGTACGGGGACGGGCTCATCGCCGCGCTGAAGGATGCGCCGCGCGAGCACCGGTTCCCGCTCGACGGCTGGGTGCCCCAGGCGGTCTCGGCGGAGCAGCTGTCCGTATGGCTGTTCACGAACAAGGAGGGGAAGTACGGCAAGACGTTGACGGCCGTGAGGGAGAAGCGTTCGCTGCTGCTCGGCATCCGCGACGGAAGAACGCTCGAGCAATTGGAGGGGGAGCTCAGCTGTCCTAGGCGGTCGCTCGTCGAGCGAATCGAACGGCTGGACGAAGAAGGCTACGACGTGCTTCCGATCGTCGACCAAGAACTGTCGACGGTATCCGCGGAGGAGATCGGACAGATCGAATCGGCGCTCGGCGAGCTCGGCGACCGTTACTTGAAGCCGCTGCTTCGCAAAGTCTACGGAGACGCGAAGACGAATGATCAAGAAACCGAGAGACATTACGAGAGGTTGAGAATGGCGCGCATTCGGTTCCGTCGCGCGACCAGAACGGCGATATAAGCGCGGATTCGGGTTGCATCCGGCGCTCACGCGATTCGGGCGATCTTCTCCGCCTTCGGCATGCGTGGTATAGTAGGCAAGAAATGCCGATACGGGAATCGCTGGAGGCTGGTCAGACCGAATGAAAGACAAGAAAATGTCCCTCGGGACGTTAGCATGGCCGATCATGATCGAGATGTTCCTGCAGTTCGCGATCGGAACGGCCGATACGCTGATGGTAAGCCGCATCTCGAACGACGCGGTCGCCGTCGTCGGCTTCGCCAACCAGTTCTTCAACGCGGTCATCATGGTGTTCATGTTAGTCGCGAGCGGGGCGGGCATCCTCATTGCCCAGCGGCTCGGCTCGGGACAGGAGCGGGACGCGCGGGTGCTAGGGACGATGGCGATCTCCATCACGGCCGTCCTCGGCATCGTGATCAGCGTCGTCCTCTTCTTCTGGGCGGGCACGTTCGCCGAATGGCTTAACGTGCCGCACGAGATATTGCCGGATGCGGACGAATACATGACCGTCGTCGGCGCAGGCATGGTATTGACGGCGCTCAACGTCGCGCTCAGCACGTGCGTCCGCAATACGGGAGATACTCGCTCTCCGATGTATATCGCCTTCGGGATGAACGTGCTTCACGTGATCTTGAACGCGCTGTTCATCTTCGGGTGGCTCGGGTTTCCGAAGTGGGGGCTGTTCGGCGTCGCGCTCTCGACCGTCATCGTTCGGTTCCTCGCGGTACTCGTGCTTCTCCGGCTATTCCGCCACGCGTTCGGTCCGAGAATCGCCTGGACGCAGTTCCTCGTCTTCAAGCCGAAGCTGCTGAAGGAAGTCGTTCGCATCGGCTGGCCGATGAGCTTGAACGGCGCGTCGTGGACCGTATCCCAACTGGCGATCTTCAGCATTATCGGCATCATGGGAACGCAGGAGCTGGCGGCCCGGACGTACATGAACACGATGGAGTCGTTCGCGTTCACGGTCGGCTGGTCGCTCGCCGTCGCGGCGCAGATTCAGATCGCATACTTGTACGGCGCCGGCAGGCTGAAGGAAGCGTACAACAGCTGCTACCGGGCGATGGCGATCGGAATGGTTCTCGTAACGGTCAACACCGGCATCATGCTGCTGTTCCGGGGGCCGATTCTGAACTACTTCACGGACGACGCGTGGATCGTCGACGTGGCGATCAACCTGCTCTGGCTCAACTTGATCCTTCAGCCCGGCAAGATGCTGAACATGGCGCTCGGGCAATCGGTCAACGCGATCGGCGACGGACGGTTCGCGATGATGATCTCGCTGCCGAGCATGTGGGTGATCGCGTTCGGATTGTCCTATGCGCTGGGATTGTCGCTCGAGTGGGGGCTGTACGGCGTGTATGTCGGCATGATACTCGACGAATATTTGCGGGGCGTCGTCATGTGGTTCAGGTGGCGCGCGCACCGGAAGACCGGCAAGCTCTCAGAAGGCGCCGGCCATCGCGCGAACGACTTTGCAAGCGGTATTCAGGCGAGCGCGACGTAAGCGCGGCAACGAATAAGGAGCGATGGATGTCCGCGCCGCGGTACGTCCTCGCTCCTTATGTTCGTATGTCGCCCGTTCGGTTCATAGCCAATCCTTCTTGCGGAACAGATAGAACATGCCGATTCCGATGAAGGCCATGAGGACGAGCAGGATGATCGATCCGGATTGATAATGCATGCCGGGAATGAAGTCGAAGTTCATTCCGTAGACGCCGGTAATGAACGTAAGCGGCATGAAGATCGTCGTTAGCGCCGTGAACACGCGCATGATTTCGTTCGCGCGGTTCGCGAGGCTCGATTGGTACGCCTCTCGCAAGTTTCCCATCAAGTCGCGGTACGTCTCGAACGTCTCGTAAATTTTGACGGCGTTCTCGTGAATGTCCCCGAAGTACTTCTGCAGTTGGTCGTCGATGAGTCTCAGCTCTTTGCGGTTAAGCGTGCTGATAAGCTCGCGCTGCGGTCCGAGCGCCTTCTTCAGCCACAGGATCTCGCTTCGCAGACCGATGATCTCGGTCAGGTGCGACTTCTTCGTGTGCATCAGAATGTCCTCTTCGAGGCTCTCGATGCGCGCCTCGATCCGGTCGCCTACGGAAAAGTAGTTGTCGACGACGATGTCGACGAGGTGGTACAGGAAGCGGTCGGCATGGTTAACCTCTTGCTCCCACAGGATCGGCTTAACGGCGCGAAGCTCGTTGATCTTCTGCCGGGTAACCGTAATCAAGTAATGGCGGCCTAGAAAAATGTTCAGCGCGCGCAAGAAAATTTCTTCGTCGTCGAACCGGATGCTGTTGATCACGAGGAAGTATTGGTTCTCGTAAATCTCGAGCTTCGGCCGCTGTTCCTCTTCGGTCAAGCAGTCCTCGACGGCCAGGTCGTGCAGGCCGAACAGCGGCTGCAGGACGACGAGGTCGTCGATGTCCGCGTCGATCCAGTAGAATCCGCTGGACGGCGGCAGCAACGTATCGTTAATATCCTCGATCGGCGTAAACACGCCATTGTTCACGAGCCTGATTTTCATAGGAATCGCTCCTTCGCATGATCTGAATCGTCATGCAGGCGATATCCGGGCGACAGTGGGGGAGCCCTACCCGGCGAAGAAGCCGGGCGCGGATGCGACTCCCCGAACGTATACGGAATACCCTCCTGCGTCGTTCAAGCTGATGCTCCCATAAGGCCTGGGCGTATCGCCTTCCATTGCGGCTCCCCCCTGTCTTCGATGAATTCGCGCCCGTACGGCGCGGTGGACGTGATAAGTATAATCTCCACCCCCTCCTCCTATCAAGGAGAAAATACGACATTCGCGCAGGGCCGGGCGCGTCTTGACGCGTCCTTCGATTTCAGGTACATTAAGGGTAGTTTAACCCACAACTGAAAAGTGATTGGCCATCTTATCAAGAGCAGGCGGAGGGACTAGCCCGATGAAGCCCGGCAACCGGCGTCACCCATGACGCACGGTGCTAATTCTTGCGGAAACGTTATGCGTTTCTGACGGATGAGAAGGGCGCCGCGTACGATACCTGTTACACGACCCTTCCAGCTGGGGTCGTGTTTTTATTATGCCATTGGACGTCGAACCTTGACGTACGACGTCTGCAAGGAGGAATCGACATGCCGATCAAAGTACCGGACAACTTGCCGGCCAAGGAAGTGCTGGCGGAAGAAAACATCTTCGTCATGGACGAAAGCGTCGCGTATCATCAGGATATTCGGCCGTTGCGCATTGCGATCTTGAATTTAATGCCGACGAAGGAGACGACGGAGACGCAATTGCTGCGGCTCATCGGCAACACGCCGCTGCAGGTGGAAGCGGTGCTGCTCCATCCGAAGACGCACGTCTCGAAGAATACGTCGGCCGAGCATCTGGAATCGTTCTACAAGACGTTCGACGAGATCGAGGGCCAGAAGTACGACGGCATGATCATTACCGGCGCGCCGGTCGAGCACCTGCCGTTCGAGGAAGTCACCTACTGGGAAGAACTGAAGAAGATCATGGACTGGAGCGTGAACAACGTCACGTCGACCTTCCATATTTGTTGGGGCGCGCAAGCGGGGCTATACCATCACTTCGACGTGCCGAAGTACGATCTCGACGACAAAATGTTCGGCGTGTTCGCGCACCGCGTTACGCGTTCTAACGACAAGCTGCTCCGCGGCTTCGACGAACAGTTCTTCGTCCCGCAGTCGAGGCATACGGAAGTGCGCCGGGAAGACATCGAGAAGATCCCGGGTCTCGTCATTCTGTCGGAATCCGACGAAGCCGGCGTTTATATCGTGGCTTCGGCGGACGGCAAGCAGATTTTCGTCACCGGACACTCGGAATACGATTCGACATCGCTCAAGTGGGAGTACGACCGGGACAAAGCCAAGGGACTTCGCATCGACGTTCCGCGCAACTACTTCCCGCAGGACGATCCGTCCAAGCTGCCGTTGTCGACTTGGCGAGCGCACGCGAACCTGCTGTACTCGAACTGGCTGAATTACTTCGTCTATCAAGAGACGCCGTACGAGCTCGGCAAGGCGAATCCGTACAACGGTTACTATTCAATCTAACTGGAGGTTATTGTAACTTATGAACATCGAAAGCCGATTGGCCCAAATCGGGTCGCAGAGCGATCCGGACACGGGAGCCGTGAGCTTCCCCGTCTACAACGCGACGGCGTTCCGCCACCCGAAGCTCGGACAGAGCACGGGGTTCGACTATTCCCGCACGAAAAATCCGACGCGCGCCGTTCTGGAATCCGCCATCGCCGACCTGGAGAGCGGGGACGCGGGCTTCGCGTGCAGCACGGGCATGGCCGCGTTGCAAACCGTGTTCTCGATGTACGGCCAAGGCGACCATCTGCTCGTGTCGCTCGACTTGTACGGGGGGACGTACCGGCTCATCGAGAAGGTGATGTCCCGGTTCGGCGTAACGGCTTCCTACGTGGACACGAACGATCTCGACGCGCTCGAGTCCCATCGCACGCCTAATACGAAGGCGGTATTGATCGAGACGCCGACGAATCCGCTGATGATGATCACCGACTTGGCGAAAGTGTCGGCATGGGCGAAGCAGCACGGTCTGCTCACCATCGTCGACAACACGCTGCTGACGCCTTACTTGCAACGTCCGCTCGAGCTTGGCGCCGATATCGTCGTCCATAGCGCGACGAAATACTTGGGCGGCCATAACGACGTGCTCGCGGGCTTGATCGTGACGAAGGGCCAGGAGTTGTCGGCGCAGATCGGGTTCCTGCACAATTCCATCGGCGCGGTGCTCGGAGCACAGGACTCGTGGATTCTCATGAGAGGGATGAAGACGCTCGCGCTACGGATGGAGCGGCATCAACACAACGCGACGCGCGTCGCCGAGTGGCTGCAGACGCATCCGTCCGTGCTGCAAGTCTACTATCCGGGCTTGCCGACGCATCCGGGCTTCGAGGTTCAGCAAGCCCAATCTTCGGGCAACACCGGCATCTTCTCCTTCAAGATGAAGGACGCGCGGACGATCGAGCCGATCCTTCGCCATATTCGGCTCATCGCCTTCGCGGAAAGCTTGGGCGGCGTAGAGTCGCTCATGACGTACCCGGCGGTTCAGACGCACGCTGACATTCCGCTCGAGATTCGCCAAGCGATCGGCGTCGACGACCGGCTGCTTCGTTTCTCCGTCGGCATCGAGCACGTCGACGACATTATCGCCGACCTGAAGCAGGCGATCGAAGCCGCGGAACGGGAAATCAACGGATAACGATACGGGGCAGCGAAAGGAAGCGTTAGCGATGACTTATGATTTCGACAGACGGATCGACCGTACGGGCAAAGCTTCCTATAAATGGGATCAGTCGGAGAAGCTGTTCGGCAGACCCGATATCTTGCCGCTATGGGTCGCCGACATGGACTTCGAGCCGCCGCGGGAAGTGAAGGACGCCCTCGTCGCGCGGGCGGAAGAAGGCATCTACGGTTACACGATCCGGACGCAAGGCTATTACGACGCGATTATCGGCTGGATGGAGCGCCGGCACGGTTGGAAAGTCGAGCAGGAGTGGCTGGCGTCCGCGACTCCGGGCGTCGTGCCGCAGCTGAGCGTCGTGGTTCAGGAGTTCACGGATCCCGGCGACGGCGTCATTCTGCAATCTCCCGTCTATTACCCGTTCTACGACGTTATTAAGATGAACGGCCGTACGGTCGTAGACAACGCGCTCCTGCTGCAGGACGGTCGTTACGTCATGGACTACGAGCTGATCGAGCGGCAAGCGAAGGAAGCGAAGTTGCTGCTCCTCTGCACGCCCCACAATCCGGGGGGACGGGTATGGACGCGCGAGGAGCTGGAGCGCGTCGCCGACATCGCCCGCCGGAACGATCTCATCGTCGTGGCCGACGAGATCCATCACGATCTCGTCTTCTCCGGGCGCAAGCACGTGCCGTTCGCGACGCTCTCGGAGGACGCGGCGCAGCGTACGGTTACTTGCTTCGCGCCGAGCAAGACGTTCAACTTGGCAGGGTTGCAGGTCGCGGGCACGATCATTCCGAACGCGGGCATTCGCAACCGTTACAATGCCGCGGTCAAGACGCTGTCCGTTCATATGGAGAGCTTCTTCGGCTCGACGGCGATGGAGAGCAGCTACAAGCACGGGGACGATTGGTTGGATCAGTTGCTCGTCTACCTGGAAGGCAACTTGAACGCGCTGATCGAATTCGTCGAGACGAGATTGCCGCAGATCAAGGTCATGAGGCCCGAAGGTACTTATATGGCGTGGCTCGATTGCAGCGCCATCTCTACCAGTCCGCAGGAGCTGAAGCGAATCATGTTCGAGCAAGCGGGCGTCGCCTTCACGGAAGGCTCGATCTTCGGTAAGCAGGGGCCGGGACATTTGCGGGTGAACTTCGCTTGTCCGCGGTCGCTGTTGCTGCAAGCGTTGGAGCAATTCGCCGGGGCCGTCGGCAACCGTTAATATCGAGAGTTAGCGAGCCATGGAAGAAAACCGCGAGAGATCATCCGATTCTCGCGGTTTTCTTCCATAATTGACTATTAGAACTTGGCTAATCGTGCTACAATAGTGTCACTTAAACGACAAGGATGAGGATCTAAACGTGAATATCCAAGCGCTGCTAGACCGCGTCGCACTTGCCCTCAAGATGACGCTTCCGGATCGCTCGTTGAAATTTTTTCCTCCCGATTTCACTTTTAGACAACCCGTTCTTTCGTTGCTCGGCAAACAATTGGAGCAGGGCAAGGCCTGCTACATGGCGCTGTTCCGCCTGGATTTCTCCTTGTTGCACGACGAAGTGACCGATGAAGGCTGGGCGAGCCTGCAAGACGGCTGCCGCAGACATCTTCGGATCGCCGCTCTGAGCCTGCTCGGAGAGAGAAGCATCGTCGCGCTGCATCAATATTCGAAGACGGATTTCGCGCTGATCGCGTGCGCGGAACCGGAAGAGGCTTCCGCCGAGGAAGGGCTCGTTCCCGCACGGCTGACCGCCGCGTTGAACGACGTCCGCTCCGCGCTCGAGATCGGTCTGGCGGGTACGTTGCCGGCATGGCGCAATTGCCTGCACATCGCCTCAGCTTACGTACCGGTCGGAAGCCCGAACGGCCATCGCAAAGTTCACGAGGCGTTGTCGGAAGCTTACCAGTCCGCGTTAGCTTTGGCGACGGGCGTCATGACGCCGCAGATGAAGCAGCTGCGCGGCCAGATGGAGCAAATCTTGGAGAAGGGGACGATTACCGTCCTCGCGCAGCCGATCATGAACTTAACGAGCGGCGACGTGTACGGCTGGGAAATTCTGACCCGCGGTCCCGAGAATTCGATCCTCCATTTGCCGGACGAGCTGTTCCAATTCGCGTCGCAGGCGAGAATGCTCACGAAGCTCGAATTTCTCGTCGTGAAACGGGCGCTCGAAGAGATCGCCTCCCGCCGAATCCGCGAGCCGGTATTCTTGAACGTGACGGCCGTCACGCTGTCGCATCCGCTGTTCCTGCCGCACGTGCTTCAGCTTCTCGAGAAGCATCCGCCGCTCAGCCCGCAGCAGATCTATTTCGAAATTACGGAGCGCCACGAAGTGACGAACTTCCGCGCCATGGTAGATATCCTGCAATCCTATCGTAAGCATGGCTTCCGCTTCGCCGTCGACGACGCGGGCTCGGGCTACTCCAGCCTCCAATTGATCGGCGAGCTCGTCCCGGAGCTGATCAAGATCGACAGGTCCGTCATCCAGCAGGTCGACCGCATCGCGATCAAGGAAAGCCTGCTGAAGGCGTTCGTGGCGGCCGCCCGCGAGATCAAGTGCGAGCTGGTTGCCGAGGGAGTCGAACGGGAAGAAGAGATGGACGTGCTGTTCCGCTTGGACGTCAAGATGGGACAAGGCTTCTACTTCGCGAAGCCGAACGTGCTGCTGCACGAACACGAGCGCGACATGTTCCAGGAAACGAAAGCGCGCATTCAACATCGCCGCGGTGAAGTCGCCTCTTGAGGTGACTCCCGCGGTGTTTTTGTGTTACGATGGGATAAGCGTTGTTAAGAGATACAAAGATATGCAAGAAGGAGGATCCGGATATGAATCAGATCGACCGGATTTTGCACCGCTCGCTTCAAGGCGAACGGCTGCAGTTAGAAGATATCGTCGCCTTGTTCGAGAGCGACGAGATCGAGAAGATGGGCCACGCCGCGAATCAGCATATGTTGCGTCGTCACCCCGAGCCGATTACGACGTTCGTGGTCGGACGCAACGTGAACTATACGAACGTCTGCGATGTGTATTGCCGGTTCTGCGCGTTCTATCGCGCTCCGGGCTCCAAGGAGGGCTACGTTCTCCCGGACGAAGCGATCTTCCAGAAAATCCAGGAGACGATCGACGTGGGCGGCACCGAGATTCTGATGCAAGGCGGGACGAATCCGGATTTGCCGTTCGGATATTATTTGGATCTGCTCCGCGAGATCAAGCGGCGGTTCCCGACCATTACGATGCACTCGTTCTCCCCCGCGGAAATCCGCAAGATGCAAGTCGTCGCGGGCAACATTCCGATCGAAGACGTCGTTCGCCAGCTGCACGAAGCGGGGCTCGATTCGCTTCCCGGCGGCGGCGCGGAAATCTTGGACGACAGGACGCGCAAGAAGATCAGCCGCCTGAAGGGCACTTGGCGCGATTGGATGGACGTCATGACGACGGCCCACAAGCAGGGCATGAACACGACGGCGACGATGGTTATCGGCTTCGGCGAGACGATGGAAGAGCGCGCGCTGCATCTGCTTCGCGTTCGCGAAGCGCAGGATGAGTGCTTGAACAACGGTTATCCGTCTCCGGGCTTCCTCGCGTTCATTCCGTGGACGTTCCAGCCGGAGAACACGAACATGAAGCGCGAGAAGGCGACGCCGGAGGAATATCTCAAGACGCTCGCGATCAGCCGCATCGCGCTCGATAATATCGACAACTTCCAGTCCTCGTGGGTCACGATGGGGCCGGACATCGGCAAGCTGTCGCTGTCCTACGGCTGCAACGACTTCGGCAGCACGATGATCGAAGAGAACGTCGTATCCGCCGCGGGCACGACGCACAAGGTCAACATCGAACTTATTCTTAAGCTCATTCGCGAAGCCGGCAAAATTCCGGCGCAACGCAATACGCGCTACCAGACGATCAAGGTGTACGACGACGTGAACGAGACGGTCGCGAAAGACTACATCATGCAAAACTAACATACCGGAGCTCCGAGGCGGCCGCGGCCAACTCGGAGCTTATTTCGAAGGGGAGTCCGAATCGGTTGGCTGAACAAGTCGGGAAGTACAAGCTGCTCGCGCTTGACCTGGACGGAACGCTGCTGAACGATCGCAGCGAGATTAGCGAGACGAACGCCGAGTGGATCGGTCGCGCCGTCGCGGCAGGCATCACCGTATGCGTATCGACGGGGCGAGGGTTCGTCAGCGCTTTGCCTTACGCGGAACAATTGAAGCTCGATACGCCGATGATTACCGTCAACGGCGGCGAGATCTGGACGAAGAAGCCGGCCATGCCGCATGAGATTCACAGGAGAGCGCCGATGGACGCCGACAAGATCGTCAAGATGTTGGATATCGCGACGCGACGCGACGTATGGTATTGGGCCTATACGACGGAGCGGATGTTCAACACCGAGTCGTGGCCAGAAGAGCCGCAGGCTCACCAGTGGCTGAAGTTCGGGTACCATTCCGAGGATTACGCCCTTCTGGGTCGCATCCGGGAGGAACTGCGGGGGATGGGCGGTCTCGAGATCAGCAATTCCGCCGACTTTAACATCGAGATCAACGCTGCGGGAATCTCGAAGGGCGAGGCGCTGCGCAATATCTGCGACCTGCTCGGCTACGATATATCCGAAGCGGTGCACGTAGGAGATAGCCTTAACGATATCGCGGCGATCCGCGAAGCGGGGCTCGGCGTCGCCATGGGCAACGCGCAAGACGCTGTGAAGCAAGCGGCGAACGTCGTCACCGCGCACCATAACGACGACGGCGTCGCGCAAGTGATTCGCCAATACTTGCTGCAAGGGTGAGCGATGATGTGGATGGACGTGCTTGGTTGGGGTCTGATAACGGTATTATTCGTGGTAGGCATGATGGGGGCGATCTATCCGATCCTGCCGGGAGCGTTGGCGATATACGCGGCTTTCTTCGTTTACGGCTGGTTTTTCGCGTTCGAGCCGTTCGGCTGGGTGTTCTGGACGATTCAGACGCTCATCGTGGTCGTCCTGTTCGTCGCGGATTACGCGGTGAGCGCCTGGGGCGTCGATAAGTTCGGCGGATCGAGGGCTTCCGTCATCGGCAGCACGATCGGCATCTTGATCGGCCCTTTCGTAATCCCGGCATTCGGCCTGATTATCGGCCCGTTCGCCGGCGGCGTCATCGGCGAACTGATTCACGGCTCGCGGATGAACGTCGCGCTTAAGGCGGGCGTAGGCGCCTTAGTCGGCTTGCTGACGAGCGTCTTCGTCAAGGTCGTTCTGCAGCTAGCCATGATCGTATTGTTCGTCGTATGGCTCATCGCCAACTAACGTACCGAGGGGGACTCCCTATGCTTCGCGTTACCGTATGGAACGAGTACAAGCACGAGTTAATCCACGAGGAAGTGCGGAGCGTGTATCCGGACGGCATCCATCAAGCGATCGCGGCCGGACTGAACGAAGCCGGGCAAGGGTTCGCCGTTCGCACCGCGACGCAGCCCGAGCCGGAGCACGGCTTGACGGAAGAGACGCTGCGCGAGACCGACGTTCTCGTCTGGTGGGGCCATATGGCTCACGACGAGGTGAGCGACGACGTCGTGAACCGCGTGCACGAACGCGTCATGAACGGCATGGGTCTCGTCGTGCTGCATTCGGGCCATTATTCGAAAATATTCAAGAAGCTCATGGGCACCGGCTGCGGCTTGAAGTGGCGCGAAGCGAACGAGAAGGAACGGATCTGGACCGTCGATCCGTCGCATCCGATCGCGCAAGGAGTGCCGGAATATTTCGAACTGAAGCCGGAGGAGATGTACGGCGAGCACTTCGATATCCCGGCGCCGGACGAGCTGATCTTCGTCAGCTGGTTCGAAGGCGGGGAAGTGTTCCGCAGCGGCTGTACGTTCCGTCGCGGCCAAGGGAAGATCTTCTATTTCCGTCCGGGGCACGAGACGTACCCGACTTATTACCATCCGATTGTTCGCCGCGTCATCGCCAACGGGGTCAAGTGGGCGGCGCCCTCCGGCGCGGCCGTTCCGTTCCGCGGCAATCATCAACCATTAGAGCCGATCGGCTAAACAGAGGATTCGATCACGTTGAAAAAAGATACATTGCTCAAAAGCACGCTCATCCTGGCCGCGGCGGCTCTGATCGCCCGCGCGCTAGGTATTTTCCAGCGGGTGCCGCTGGATTACTTCCTCCATAACGAAGGCAACGTCTACTTCAACTCCGCGAACAACTTATACCTGCTGCTGCTCATGGTCGCCACGGCGGGCATTCCGAGCGCGATCAGCAAGATGGTATCGGAGCGTTACGCGCTCGGCAAAATCGGCGAAGCCCAGCAGGTATACCGGGCAGCGCTGTTGTTCGGAGCCGTAACCGGGGTCGTCATTACGTTGCTCATGATCGCGCTTGCGCCGTTCATCGCGAACTCGATTCTCGGCTTGCCGGACGCGGCCGCGTCGCTGCGGGCGATCGCGCCGTCGCTGCTGCTGTTCCCGATGATCGCGATGATTCGCGGCTACTTCCAAGGCCGGCAGTTCATGACGGCCGGCGGCATCTCGCAGATCGTCGAGCAGTTCGCCCGCGTCATCGCCGCGGTCGCGATCGCGTACGCGCTGTATTCGGCGAATCCGCTAGACGACAAAGGCATCGCGTCCGGCGCGGTGCTCGGAAGCGTGTTCGGCAGCATCGCGGCGTTCGCCGTCATGCTGTATTACGCCCGCAAGCTGAAAGCCGCCGACCGCGCTCAACCGAGGCAAGCGATGGATCCTTCCCGGAAGCTGCGGCTGAAGGCGATCTACCGCGAGCTATTCAGATTGTCGATCCCGATCGTCATGACTTCGGTAACGGTACAGCTCTTGTTCACGATGGATACGTATATGGTCATTCCGCTTACCAAAGGACATTTCGAATACGATCAGGTGCTGCACTGGTCGGCAGTGCTCGGCATGAACGCGCAATCGATCGCGGGCATTCCCGTCGTCTTGGCGATCGCGCTCTGCCAGTCGATCATTCCGATTATCTCCTCGGCGCACGCGACGGACGACCGGGAGCGAGTCGGCAAGCAAGCGTCGCTCGCCGTGCGGATCGCGCTGTACAGCGGCATGCCGATCATTCTGCTGCTCGGCGTCGGGGCATATAGCGTGAACGGTCTCTTGTTCGAGAAGCCGGAAGGAAGCGCGATCGTCGCGATTCTGACGCTCGGCACGATCTTCCAGATCGGCATGATGGTGACGAACTCGATACTGCTCGGCATCGGGCAGCCGAAGAAGGCGACGATGCACGCGATGACCGGCATCCTCCTGAAGGTAATTCTCAGCTTCGCGCTCGCGCCGCTGTTCGGCGTGTACGGGATCGTCGCGGCGACGACGGTGTGCTTCGTCTGGGCGCTGGCGTTCAACATTCTTAGCCTTCGGAAGCGGACGCAGATCAAGATCATGGGCAACCGCATGCCGGCCTTCCTGCTCACGACGGGTATCGTCGCGGGCGTGCTGGCGCTGCTCGAGTGGATCGTTCTCGCGATCATGGACGGCGCGCCGAACAAGCTGGCGTACCTGATCTCTTGCGCGGTCATGGGCGCCGCGCTGGCGGTGTTGTATCCGGCGCTGCTCGTGCTGCTTCGCGTCGTGACGGCGGAAGAGATCGCGGGTTATCCGCGGCCGGTACGGAAGCTGCTGTCCCCGTTCTTGAAGCTGCGCAGGGCGAGAGCGGCCGCTTCGAGCTTGGATTGACCGAAGAGGTGTTCGTGCGTCATATCGACGACGAGCGGTCGCTTCAGGTTCCGCAAGTAGACGAAAGACTCCTCGGATTCGAACCAATCCTCGCGCAGCGTAGGCTTCAATGGCTGATCCGGCCAAGCGTCGGCGAGCGTAGGACTATAAGAGGCGGCATGTCCTTCGGGCATGCCGTCTTCGCGTCTTACGGAAGCATAACGATGCGGCCAATAATCGGCCCGGGATCCGGTATGAGGCACGCCGCGGGCGAAGGCGACGGCGCGCTCGAGGATCGCCGGATAGCCGTACAGCATGGCGTACAGCATCTGGCCGAACCGGATGCGCTCCCGCAAGCTATCGAAGCGTTCGAGCACTCTTCCCGCCAACCGGATCGCATGGCCGGATTCATCGCGCAACGGGAACACGATCTGGTTGTTCTGCAGCCAAGGCTGGGCGCGGAAGGATAGCTTTCCTAGGACGTTGTCGGCGTAGTAGCGGTCCTCGACGACGGGGCGCTGGATGACGTGCTGCTCGTTCACGATGAGCGCGGACGTAAGCGGAGCCGGTATCCCGTCATCGGCGAACTTGTTCCAGAAAGGCGTCATGAACGCCGAGACGCCGAAGCGGGGAAGCAGATGAACGAGCGAGGCGCCGAGGCGCTTGCCTTCGGCGTATAAGAGCAACTGGGGGTAGGCGTCTCCGAAGATGAGGGCGTTGCACGTTTCGAGCATGCGGAAGACGTCGTCGATCATTCGCGGCTCGATCAAGCCCGGCAGCCATTGCCCCCGCAGGTCGGTCATGTTCCAGCCGCCGTTCCGCGAGACGAGGTGGGCGAGCAACGCCCAGTGCAGCTCGGGATGGCGTTCGTACAGGCGCCAATAAGCCATCGTCCTCGTCACGTTGTTGCGGTTATGCTGGTCCGTCTCCCGGCGGATCGCTTCGCAGAGCCGCTCTTCTTCGTCGGTCAGTCGGAGGTGCTGCCCGCGGGCAGAGCGCTCGGATACGCGTTCGAGCGCGGTCAGGACATCGGGACCCGGCGCGGCTCGCAACGGAGAGAGGCTGCGCCGGCGCGTTAACCGATACGAGCTTCGGAGTCCGCTTAGCTTGGCGACGAGGCCGAGCGCCAGCTTCTTGGTCAGGAGATAGAGCCCCCGTCCGAGAGTCGGGCGGCTGTTGCGGCGACGGTTCATTCCGGTTGCTCCTCGGCGTGCGTCGTGGTCATCCGGCTTATTGTACGCGGCCGGACGGAGGGTTATAATAGACGGCAACGAGAAGGAGGGACATCCATGCTTAAGTTAACGGAAGAATCCGCGTTCCGCGACTTCGTCGCGGGAGACAAGTTGACGGTCGTCGTCTTCAAGACGACGTGGTGCAAGGATTGCCATTTCATCGACCCGTTCATCGCGGACGTCGAGGCGGCGTACGCCGATCGGCTAGCGATGGCGGAAGTCGATCGCGACGATATGGCCGATCTGTGTTCGGAGCTGAACATTCTCGGCATCCCGAGCTTCATCGCGTTCAAAGGCGGCCAAGAGGTCGTCCGGTTCGTCAGCAAGCTGCGCAAGACGCGCGAGGAGATCGAGCAATTCCTCGACCGCGCGGTCGCCGTGGCGGGCGCGATGCCGGCGGCGAAGTAATCGCAATGCAGGCTTTAGAAGCCGTTCCCAATAGAGGGGGACGGCTAATTTTTTTGCGTTTCGGAGGAAAATCTTGTAATATGCTGTAGAAACAGCTCGGATTCTCGCCTATTCGGAGGTACCCGCATGAAGAACATGATCTTATTCGCATTGCTCGCCGCGCTGCTCGTCGGAGCGGCTCCGACGGCGCCGGCCGTCGCGCGCGCGGCGGCTCCCGCTGCCGGCCCGGGCACGTCCGCGAAGGTGACGCCCTATTACGTTCCGAACGACAACAAAACGAAAGCGATTCTGAACATTAAAGTAACGACCGCGGATTATCGAACGGGAGTCGAAACGGAACAAACGTACGAATATCCCGAATTCGGCATTCCGCTCGCGGCAGGCACGTCGCTCGACGATGACGACGGGACGCCGCGATTGCTGGACGCGGAATGCGGTCCTTGGACGCAAGCGATGATGTTCAAGCTATCCGGCGGAGCGGCGGCCGTCTGGGAAGATTGCACCGTCGTCATCGACGCGGCAACCGGCAAGAAGCTAGAGCCGGCGAGATTCCGCCTCATGGCGTTCGATCTCGCGACGAAGAAAGCGAAGGTGCTTCGCGAAGCCGAAAGCGGGCAAGCGCGCTCGCGATTCCAATTATCTCCGGACTTTAACGGCTACGTGCTCGAACCGGACGATCCGAACGCGGCCCGTTCGGACTTCAAGAGAGCGAACTGGCAAATCTACAGCCTCGAGACGAACAAGCTGATCGGTACGTCGTATCGCGAACCGTCGTTCATTTCCGCAGATCCGAATCAATACTATCGTTACGATCGCATGCCGCTCTCTAGCTCGCTCATCGTTCAGACTTTGGAGAAGTCGAAAGTCAAACTGCCGCCGAAGACGGAGTACGGCACGTTCTACGAGAAGGACGCGAAGGGCGTCGATTACATCGTGCGCAACTTCGAAATGACCTCCGACGGCCGCAAAACCGAGTTGTTCCAGAATAAGAACATCGACAAGGTGTGGTGGTCGGTCAAAGCCGGCGCGTTCACGTTCGCGAACTATTACGACGCGAAGACGAAACTATGGAGAATCGGTTACGCCAAAGGAAAGAGCTATGTACCGCTCACGCCTGCCGGATACAAAACGAAGACGAGCGTGTCTCCGAACGGCGGTTACTTGCTCGTCATGACCACGACGCCGAAGGATACGGCTACGGGCAAGACGACGTCTTCGGTTCTCGTCGTCGATACGAGAACGGCGAAAGTCGTGCATACGCTGCCCGACTTCGAGTCCTATAAGGTCGAGCCGCTGTTCGAATGGGTGAGCGACAAGATCGTCAAGGTCGAATTCGCATTCTCCGCGAAGCCAAACGTCCGGTATATCGATTTGGAAACCGGCATCGCGACCGTCATGCACGAGCCGAGCAATCCAGACGGCTACTTCTCGATCTCGACGCACGCCTATAGCGGATCGTTGGACGATCTATTGTCGCCGGACCGCCCTTATCAGATCAATATCGACGACAAGCGAATGACGTATACGGGACAAGGCCCGTTCCAGCGCATGACGACCGGCACCGGCAGCGAGGAATGGTTCGTGCCGCTGAACGACTTCACCGGGGCGCTCGGGGCGAAGCTGACGGCCGGCGGAACGGGATGGAACATCGAGCGCGGAGAGCATGCGTATCGGCTCGACAAGAAGAAGACGCTCTCGCATCGCGGTCGCGTCTACGCGCCGCTTGCGGACTTGGCGGACAACCTCGGATTGTTCGCGGGCGTCGTGGCGGGCGATCGCATGCGCCAGATTTACTTGTTCTCCGAAGGATTGACAGAAGCGCAGTACAAGAGAAGCTTGGAGCCGAAGCCGAGCGAGCGCGAGTACGAATATCGGGACGGGAAGTGGACGACCGTTACGGTCGCCGAGGCGAACAGATACGCGGAATACAGCGTGAATTGGGGTCTCGCGGTGTCCTTCCTCGACGGGAAGATCGCGAGCCTGAAGGTCGAGACGGAGCTGGCCCACTCGCTAAGGGGGATTGCCCCGGTTAAGGATGCAAGTACGCGCGTCGTCGCCAAGTACGGCGCCAAGACGGCGACGAAAGTCGGGTCGTCGCAGGCGCTCGTCTATGCGTCGCCGAACGCGGCGACGATGTTCTTGCTGGATAGCAAGAAGAAGGTCGAGCGGATCTATTACAGGGCCTTGCCGTAATTCATCCGAATAACGAAACAGTCCGGAACGCGGGTACCCGCGCTCCGGACTGTTTGGCGTTGCCATGCTTAATGCGCTTAGTTGCTCGTGAGCGAGAAGTCGTCGAAGAAGAACGTGCCGCGCATGTCGTTGAAATACGGATAGACGCGGACTTTGGCCGTATTAGCCGGCGCCGCATACGCGGCGTTCACGTTAACGAAGCCGCTCGTCGTGCCGGTGAACGTCGCGGCCGTGTTGTCGGCGAGAATCGTTCCCGAAGCATCGAGGAACTGGATCCTGAACCGCAGCGTGCTGCCGGTGTTCGCGGTAATGCTCACGTAGCCGTCGAACGTGTACGTCGTGCCGGCCGTCGCGTTCACGTCTTGATACCAGCCCATCCACGGACCGGAATCTCCGTTCACTCGCAACGAAGCGGAGCCGGAACGATAGACGGATGTGTTGCGGGAGATGTAATAGTCTTGCTCGTATGTCCAGGATGCGGGTCTGCCGCCGTTGTCGGTCTCGAAGCCCGGATTAACGAGCAGATTGGAACCGCCGCCGGAAGAAGGCGCGTTCGTCGTCACGTTAAGCGCGCTGCTTGCCGCGGAGACGTTGCCTGCCGCGTCCTTCGCCTTAACCGTGAAGCTGTACGCCGTGCTGGCCGTAAGGCCGGTGACGGCGAACGTCGTCGCGCCCGTCGTCGAACCGGCGAGCGTCGCGCCGCGATAGACGTCGTAGCCCGTTACGCCGACGTTGTCCGTCGACGCCGTCCACGACAAGTTAACGGTCGTGTCCGTCTTGGACGGGGACGCCAATCCTGCCGGAGCGGTCGGCGCTTGCGTATCCGCAGGCGGGGAATAAGGCGACAGATAGCTGCCGTCGATGACGGTCGTCGTCGCGATGCCCGGTCCCGTCCAGCCGACGGCCAGGTTGTCGCCGCCGTCGCCTTCCTTATGCAAGACCTCCACGTAGTAGGACTGTCCTGCGGTCAACGTCTTGGCCGCGGATTGTTGGGAGCCGTACTTGTTCCACTCCCGCGATCCCGTCCAACCGTTCACGCTCGCGATCAGCGTCTTGTTGGCCGGATTCGCGTCCGTGCTCAGATACAGCTCGCTGTAATCGTCGCCAGAGATCCAGAACGTATAGGAGCCGGTCGTCGACGGCGTAATGTAACCGCGAATTCTCGTGCCGTAATTGTCCGCCCAGTTCGTCGGCGTCTCCAAGCTCGTCAGCGTGCTCGTGCCGGATGGAGCCGTCGTCAGCGGAATGGAAGAGATCGTCGTGCCGCTAATGCCGGTCCAATAGTCGCGGGAGATGCTTCCGGTGCCGCCGCCGGTCGCCGCGTTCGTCGTGACGCTAAGAGCGCTGCTGGCGGCGGAGACGTTGCCCGCTGCGTCCTTCGCCCTGACGGTGAAGCTGTAGGCGGTGTTCGGCGACAAGCCGGTCGCTTGGTACGTCGTCGTCGAACCGCCGACGGATCCGGCGAGCGTAGCGCCGTTATAGACGTCGTAGCCCGTCACGCCGACGTTGTCGGTCGACGCGCTCCAAGAGAGGTTGACGGTCGTCGTCGTCTTCGACGGCGACGTCAGTCCCGACGGCACGGTCGGCGCCTGCGTATCCGCGGCGGCGTTCGTCGTGACGCTAAGGGCGCCGCTGGCGGCGGAGACGTTGCCCGCCGCGTCCTTCGCTCTGACGGTGAAGCTGTAAGCGGTGTTCGGCGATAGGCCGGTCGCTTGGTACGTCGTCGTCGAACCGCCGACGGATCCGGCGAGCGTAGCGCCGTTATAGACGTCGTAGCCCGTCACGCCGACGTTGTCGGTCGACGCGCTCCAAGAGAGGTTGACGGTCGTCGTCGTCTTCGACGGCGACGTCAGCCCGGACGGAACGGTTGGGGCAAGCGTGTCCGCCGTTCCGCCGCCGGTTCCGATGAGCGAATAATCATCGAAGTAGAGCGCTCCGCGAAGGTCCTTCAAGTACGTGTATACGCGCGCTTTGGCCGTGTTCGCCGGCGCGACGCGCGAGCCGTTCACGTTCACGAATCCCGTCGTCGTTCCCGTGTGGGCGTGCAACAGATTGTCTTGCAGGACGTTGTTCGAAGCGTCCAGGAACCGGAGCTTGAACTCGATCGTCGTGCCGCTGTTGGAAGCCGCGTTGTAGTAGCCGTCGAACGTATACGTCTCTCCGGCCGTCGCGGTCGCGTCTTGATAGAACGCGAGCCATGGTCCGGTGTCTCCGGACATTCTCATCGAGGCGGTGCCGTTACGCTTAACCGACGTGTCGCGGTAGCAGAAATAATCGTTCTCGCATACCCATTGATCCGGCTTGCTTACGCTGTTGCTCGTATCGAAGCCCGGATTGGCGAGCTTGTTGAGCGGAATGAGCGGAAGCGTCGTGACGCTCACCGTGTTGCTGGACGCGGAAGCGTTGTTGCGCGCGTCGCGCGCTTTGACGTAATAGCTGTACGTCGTCTCCGGCGTCAGACCGGTATCGGTGAACGTAGTGGCGGTCCCGCTGACGGTGCCGGACAACGTCCCGTTCCGGTAAATATCGTAGGCGGTTACGCCGACGTTATCCGTCGATGCGGCCCAAGACAAGTTCACGGATATATCCAGCTTAGACGGGGAAGTCAGGCTGCCCGGAGCGGAAGGTGCCGTCGTATCCGGCGGGTTCGTCGTTACGCTCAAGGCCGAGCTGGCAGCAGAGACGTTGCCCGAGCCGTCCTTCGCCTTGACGGTGAAGCTGTACGCCGTATTGGCCGTCAAGCTCGTGGCCGTATAAGTCGTGGCGCCTCCCGTCGATCCGATCAACGTCGCGCCGCGGTACACGTCATAGTCGACGACGCGGACGTTGTCCGTCGAAGGCGACCAGCTCAAGCTGACGGTCGTGTCCGTCTTGGACGGCGACGTCAAGCTCGTAGGCGCGGTCGGAGCCGTCGTGTCCGGCACGTCGCAGCCTTCGCACTCGATCTTGACCGCGATGTCTCTGGAGAACGAAGGCACGCTCAGCGCCAAGTTGCCGCCGGTCGCCTGCACGCTCGCCGTCGAGCCGTATACGCCCGTGTACGTGTTGTAGAACGTGACGTCGTAATAGCCGTTCGGCATCGGAACGTTCAAGGTCATGCCGCTGACGGTTCTCGGCGAAGCCACCGTATGATTGCCTTGCGGATCGTTGATCCATAGATAGGCGCGCGAATTGGTCTTGAATCCGCCTGCCTTCGTGCCGTTCGATTGCGAGCCGTAATCCACGTGCGGCATGTCGATCAAGTGATCTTCGACCGGTTGGACGAAGTTCGCCAAGTACGTATGGATCGCCTTGAAGTTCGCGGGCAAGGCGAAGCCGGTTTCGAATATCCACCATAGGCTGCCTCCCGCCGCGCCGGCCCGGAAGATCGGCCCCCATAGCGCGTTATGCATGTACTCGTCGATCGTCGGATCGGTCGTCTGGTCCTCGTGGGTACGTCCGACTTCCCCGATGAAAGCGGGCTTGCCCGGCTGGATCGCGTGCAAGTTGTCGATCTGTTCTTCCCACGCGTCGACGACGGTCGCGCTGCTGTCGTAGCGGTGAACGTTCGTCGCGTCCAGCGTCGTCAGGTTCTGCCACGACTGCTGTCCGGAGCCGGCATGGTCTTTCCACGCGAAGCTCGTCGTCGTCGGATGGTTGTAGAAGTCGAGGCTCTTCCAGTAGTTGTCCATCTCCGTATGCCACGCTCCGCGGATCGCGGGCGTCGTGTCCACGTGATTGTCGGACTCGTTCCAGTATTCGACCATGCCGAGCGCGCGGCTATAGCCGTAGCGGGCGAATACGTAACGAAGCAGCTTCTTGTAATAAGCCTTGGCCGTCGCGTCCGTCCAGAAGCCGGCGTTGTTGTCCGAATAATAGGTCGGCCCGCCGTTCGCCGTGTTGTAGGCGTTGACGTTCCATTGGTAGTAGAAGTCGCCGAAGCTCAGCATCGTGAGCATGATGTAGACGTCGTTCGCTTCGGCCGTCTCGAGCATTTGGTCCATCCGGGCTTGGTTGTCGAGCTGATATCTGCCGACGCCTTCGTATGGAATGGTCAGGCCCGCCTCGTTGGCGGTAATCGGTCCCCATTCCGGCGCCAGGCTGCTCCACCAGCACGAGTACCAGACGCGAAGCAGGTTCATCTTCGCCGCCTTCAGGCTCGGAATCTCGTTGGTGACCGCGTTGGGGTTCGGGTTGTTCCAAGCGAAGTTCGTGCCGATCAGCGTAAGCTGGTCGCCGAAGCTGTCCGCGAACCGGTCGCCTTGCGTCGTCATGAAGCCGCGGTTGTTGCCCGGACCGCCGGCGGTGAACGAGTAGCTGGACGAAGTGCCCGTGCCGCTCGCGTCCACGACCGTCAGCACGACGCTATGGTTGCCGGCCTGGCGCGGGGAGTAACGCACCGCCCACTTCGGCGACGTGTTGGACTTGAAGAAGCCGGGAACGACCTCGGTCGCGCCGGACGGCGTCGTGAACGTCGCGTATACGTTCACTTCGTCGGGATTGAACGGATTCGTGTACGTCGCGCTTAAGTTGAACGAGATTTCGAGTTTGGCGTTCTGCGCCGGGGTCGTCGTGTTCAAGGCGACATTGGAGAAGGCGGTTGCCGCCGACGCTTCCGAAGCGCCGAGCGGAAGGCTGCCGATCGTCACGAGCAGGCTGAGGAGAATCGCGATCGCGGAGGTATGCCACTTGCCGGACATTCTCATTAACACGTTTACAGCTCCTTTGCGGATGTGGTTTTGTAAGCGTTTACCTTATGAGATTCATCTCAGCTGCGAGGGCGGGCGATGCCCGCGAATAGTCGTTAATGATTCCCTCCTTTCATGATTCATTCTGGGACCGGGACGGACAAGAAAACAACCTGACTTTTCACGCGTAATGACCGGATAAATCGGAGATTCGGGGTCGGAAGAAGCCGAAAATCTGGAAAAAGAGGGGGGGATTTCGGAATCTGCGGCCGCCGGCGAGCTCGATTCCTTGTTTTCGTGCCGGCCGCCGGCCCCTTGGAACAACGCAAATTCCGCAATTTTTTTCAGAGAGAGATGATCGTCCATTCCTTCCCGCTAGGCAGTCCATAAAATAACAAAGCATTGGCAACTTTAGACACCGCATCAAGCCGGGAAGGCGCGATTGGAGCTGATCGAGTTGTGAAGATCGTCATTATGGCCGGCGGCAAAGGCAATCGGCTTTGGCCCAAAAGCGCAAGCGGCAAACCGAAGCAGTTCCTTGCCTTGACCTCCGAAGAGACGATGTTGCAAATGACTTACCGAAGCTTGGCGAAGGCATTGCCCGAGCGGCAGTTGTTCGTGGCGACGGCCGCCAAGTATGTAGATTTGGTTAAGGTGCAGCTGCCGGAGCTGGGAGAAGACAGGTTGATCGTGGAGCCGGTGCAGCGGGACACCGCCCCCGGCATCGCGTTGACCGCGTTGCGGTTCCTGCGGAACGACGACGACGAGGTTATCGTCACGATGCCCGCGGACCACCTGATCCCCGATACGAAGTCGCTCGTCGACAGGCTGACCGAAGCCGAGGCCCAAGCCGAAGCCCCGGATGCCATCGTAACGCTAGGCGTCGTGCCGACAAGACCCGAGACGAACTTCGGGTACATCCATACGCACCTAGAAGCGAGCGGGAGCGTGCGCAAAGTAAGGGCGTTCCTCGAGAAGCCGAACAAGGAGCGCGCGCGCGTCTGGATGGCGATGCAAGGCGTGTACTGGAACAGCGGCATCTTCGTATGGAAGCCTTCGACGATCGCCAGCGCGATGAAGCGGCACCGGCCCGATATATGGAACCCGCTGCTCGAAGCGGGGGACGACTGGGAAGAGGCTTATGCCCGATTGCCGAAGATCTCGGTCGACTACGCGATTCTGGAACAATCGGAGCACTTATACTGCATTCCCGTGACGTTCGATTGGGATGACGTCGGCACGTGGAGATCGCTCGAGCGGTTCGGCCGGTCCGACGGCGACGGCAACGTCGTCATCGGCAACGCCATGCTCGCGAACGCGACGAACAACATCGTGTTCAGCGAGAAGCGCCAGGCGATCGTGCTCGGCGCGGACAATCTGATCATCGTCGCCACCGACGAAGGCCTGCTCGTCTGCCATAAGTCGAGCGAATCGCTTCTGAAGAAGTACGTGCAGCTATTGGAGAACAGCGAAGGAGGCAAGCAATAACATGAAGGCACTCGTGACGGGGATCTCCGGATTCGTGGGCAGCCATATGGCCGAGTTTTTGCTGCAAAAGGGCGTAGAGGTCGTCGGCACGATTCGCAATCGCAGCCGCATGAATCACATCGAGCATATCGCGAAGGAGTTGCACCTGGTCGAATGCGAGCTGCGGGACCCGTTCTCCGTCGAGACGCTCGTGAAGGCGGAGAAGCCGGATCTGATCTTTCACTTGGCCGCCCAGAGCTTCGTCCCGACGTCTTGGAACTCGCCCATGGATACGATCAATAACAACATCGCGGGGCAACTGAACTTGTTCGAGGCCGTCCGCCGGTTCGATCTGCCCGCGAAAATTCAGATCGCCTGCTCCAGCGAGGAATACGGGCACGTCGATCCTCACGAAGCGCCGATCCGGGAGTCCAATCCCCTTCGTCCGCTTAGCCCATACGCCATCAGCAAGGTGGCGCAGGATCTAATGGGGTATCAATACTACAAGAGCTACGGCATTCATGCCGTCCGCACCCGCACGTTCAACCACACCGGCCCGCGCCGCGGCGAACAGTTCGTGACCTCCAACTTCGCCAAGCAGATCGCGGATATCGAGAAAGGCTTGAAGGAGCCGGTCATTCACGTCGGCAACCTGGACGCTAAACGCGACTTCACCGATGCCCGCGACGTCGTGCGCGCGTATTGGCTCGCTCTCGAGAAGGGAGAGCCGGGAGAAGCGTACAATATCGCTTCCGGAACGTGCTGGCGAATTTCCGAGATGCTGGATCTGCTCCTATCGTTCAGCAACGTGAAGATCGAAGTGAAGCCGGATCCGGCGCGCATGCGTCCTTCCGACGTGGAGCTGCTGCTCGGCAACTACGATAACTTCCATGAGGCGACGGGCTGGAGGCCGGAAATTCCGTTCGAGAAGACGATGGAAGACTTGCTGAACTACTGGCGGACGCAGACGCATAGCGAAGTCGGCGGCTGACCATGGCGGGAGCTGCGGCACACGCGAAGCAGAGACGGCACAGGCGGGGCAGAAGCAAAACGCGGGTCGCGTCCGGCAGCGCAAAATCGCAGGCGAGATTACGAAGCAAGCCGGCGCATCGGCATCCCCGGCGCGCCTTGCGCCATCGCGCGGTCAGGCGCAAGGCGGCGAACGCCGTTCACCGCAGGGGCAGATCGCGCTCGGCATGGAAGAGACTGGCGCACCCGCCGGTCCCGGTCGAAGCGATTACCGCGGAGACGGCCGTGCGGGAGCTGTCCGAAGAATTGCTGCGCGCGTTGAACGCAGACGCGCAAGCCGAAGATCTCGGCATCAACTTGATCGGTTACGCGCGCAGCGAGACCGGCATGGGAGAATCGTGCCGGCTGGCCGCGCGGGCGATCGAGAGCGCGGGGCTGCCGTTCGGGATATTGCCGGTCGACCTGGACAATCTCGTCAACGTCGATATCTCGTGGGCGCACAAGGAAAGCGCGGTTCCTCATTACAACACGAACATTTTCCACATCAATGCCACCGAGATGCCCTTGGTCGGAGGCCGGTTCGGAGAGACGCTGTTCCGGAACCGTCTCAACATCGGCTACTGGCACTGGGAGCTGCCGGAGTTCCCCGACGAATTCCTCCACGGGCTCGAGCTGCTCGACGAAGTATGGGTGCCGACGCGGTTCGTGGGGGATAGCATCGCGGCGAAGTCCAACGTGCCGACCGTCGTCGTTCCTCACGGCGTCTATGTCGAGGAGCTGCCGGAGCACTTGAACCGGAAGTGGTTCGGGCTTCCGGAAGACCGTTTCCTGTTCTTGTGCATGTACGATTCTTACAGCATCAAGGCACGCAAAAACCCGCAAGCCGTCATCGAGGCGTTCCGCAGGCTGATGAGCGAACACCGCCAGCTGCGGGCCGAGCTCGTCGTCAAGATCAATCATCCGACCGAGGCGGAGACGGCGGCGCTGCGCGAGCAGCTCGCCGGCATTCCTAACGTGCGGATCATCGACCGCGTGTTCGGGAGAACGGAGGCGAAGGCGCTCATCCGTTGCGCCGATTGCGTCGTCTCCCTTCACCGCTCCGAAGGCTTCGGCCTGCCGCTGGCGGAAGCGATGTATCTGGGGATTCCCGTCATCGGCACGAACTGGTCGGGCAATACCGACTTCATGAACGCGAACAACGCCGGCGTCGTCAATTACCGGCTCGTGCAGGTCGGCCAAGACTACGGTCCTTACCGGGCGCACCAGACATGGGCGGAGCCGGACGTCGACCATGCCGCCTACCTGATGCGGATGATGGTTACCGACGCCAAGTGGCGGGAGACGATCGCCCGCAACGGGCAAGCGACGATCCGCGCGCATTTCTCGCCGCGGGTCGCCGGCAAGCGAATCCGGGACCGGCTATCGGCGGTACGGGCCGACTTCCGGCCGAAACGTTAACGACAAGAGCCCCATCCCGCGGCGCCAGCGTTCACAAATGTGACATGGCATTGCCGGATGGGGTTCTGTATAATGGGAAATGGCCTCCTTGCGCCTACTTTCACAAGAAATCGGGGATGGGCATGACCGAACGAAGATACAAACTATTATCGCTTGCGACGTGCATCGGCATGTTCCTCGTGCTGATCGCCGGCGTGCTCGTCACGAATACGGACTCCGGACGGGGTTGCGGTACCGACTGGCCGCTATGCAACGGGAAATTCGTTCCCGCTTATACCGTCGAATCCATGGTTGAATATACGCACCGCGCGATCAGCGGCATCGTCGGCCTGCTCGTCGGCGCGACGTTCCTGGCGACGCGCTTCTGGAAGCCCGCCCGCGCCCGCGAACCGATGCTGTACGCGGACGGCGCGCTGCTGTTCACCGTTATGCAGGCGGTGCTCGGCGCGATGGCCGTCGTCTGGGAGCAGTCTTCGCTCGTGCTCGCGCTTCACTTCGGCATCTCCTTGCTTGCCTTCACGTGTACTTGGCTGCACTATTCGTACGTGAAGCGCGGCGGCAAGACCGGCGATCGGACAAGCCCGGCGTCGCCTCCGGTTCCGGCGAAGCTGTTCCGCGCCGTCGTTGCTGCGCTCGTCTATTGCTACTTCGTTATTTATCTTGGCGCTTACATTCGCCATACGAGCTCCGGCGGCGCCTGCGAGGGCTGGCCGCTCTGCAACGGGGACGTCGTGCCCGAACTGACGGGATCGGTCGGCGTCGCCTTCGCGCACCGTCTGGCGGCGCTCGGGATGCTCGTGCTCGTGTTCCTGCTCGCCGGCTTCATCCGCCGATCGGCGGGGAAGGGGACGGAGCTTGGCGCGATCGCCTCGGGAACGGTCGGCCTTGTGGTCCTGCAGGTGCTGAGCGGCGGCTTGCTGTCGTTCACGTTGGACGACGAGAACGTCTACATCTTCACCGGGCTCATCCATACGATTATTATCGCGGCGCTGTTCAGCATGCTATGTTTGCTGGCGATCCGAACGAGACAGCTTAGCCGCGCCGATACGAATTCGAATACCCGAACGGAGGCCGACCAATGATCTATACTTCTCTGCGCCCATTCCTCGAAGCGCTCCGCGCGAACGGCGAGTTGATCGTCATCGACGCGCCGGTCGATCCGGTTCTCGAGCTGGCGGAAATTCATCGCAGAGTCATCGAGCTCGGCGGTCCCGCGCTCTTGTTCACGAACGTGAAGGGGAGCACGTTCCCCGTCGTGACGAACTTGTTCGGCACCGAGCGCAGGGTAGACATGGCGTTCGGCCCGCGACCGGAGCAATTGGTGCAGCAGTTGATCGGTTCGGTGGACTCGCTATTGCCGCCGTCGTTCTCGTCCCTATGGGGCCAGCGGGGCATGTTCCTCGATCTGGTCAAAGTCGGAACGAAGAAGGTCGGCCGCGAGCAAGCGCCAGTCCTGCAATCTTCCCGCACGGAGCGTCCGTTGGCCGGCATTCCGGCCATCACGAGCTGGCAGGAGGACGGAGGCCCGTTCGTCACGCTTCCGCTCGTCTACACGGAGCACCCGGAGCATCGCAAGCGCCATAACCTCGGCATGTACCGGATGCAGATCTTCGACGACAACACGACGGGTATGCATTGGCAGATCCATAAGGGCGGCGGATTCCATTACTACGCGGCCGAGCAGCGCGGAGAAGCGCTGCCCGTCTCCGTGTTCCTCGGAGGACCGCCGGCGCTGATCGTATCCGCCATCGCCCCGATGCCGGAAAATATGCCCGAGCTCATGCTCGCCTCGCTCGTCATGGGCGGCAAGCTTCCGATGGCGGACAACCCTTACGGCGGGCATCGCATTCCGGCAGAAGCGGAATTCGCCATCGTGGGCAGCGTGAGGCCTCACGTTCGGCGTCCGGAAGGTCCGTTCGGCGATCACTTCGGCTATTATTCGTTGCAGCACGATTTCCCGGTATTCGACGTCGGCCACGTATGGCACCGGAAGGATGCGATCTACCCGGCGACGATCGTCGGCAAGCCGAAGCAGGAGGATTACTTCCTCGGCGAATACTTGCAGCGGCTGCTGTCGCCCGCGTTCCCGATGGTCATGCCCGGCGTGCGCAGCCTGTGGGCTTACGCGGAGACGGGGGTGCACGCGCTCGCCGCGGCGGTCGTTCGCGAGAGCTATTCGCGGGAAGCGCTCGGCACGGCGTTCCGCATTCTCGGGGAAGGCCAGCTGTCGCTGACGAAATTCCTCATCTTAACCGACCGTCAGCTCGATCTTGCCGACTTCCCGCTGCTGCTGGAGACGGTGTTGGAACGGTTCGACCCGTTCAAGGACTTGTTCGTCTTCGACCAGACGTCGCACGATACGCTCGACTATACCGGCTCCAGGCTCAATCACGGCAGCAAGGCCGTGCTGCTCGGCGTCGGCGATCCGGTCCGGCAACTGCCGGGCGAATATACGGGAGGCCCGATTCCGGGCATTCATAAGGTCAAGCCTTACTGCCGCGGCTGTCTCGTCGTGGAGGGCGCGGCATACGCGGAAGACCCGCAGCTCGGCGCAAGGCTCGCCGAGCGGTTAACCGCGGAAGATTGCCCATGGCCGCTCGTCGTCATCGCCGACGACGCGGACATCGCGGACGGGCAGACGGCGTTCCTGTGGGCGACGTTCACCCGGTTCAACCCCGCTGCGGACATCTACGCGGCAAGCGAAGCGGGCCGGCATCATATCGGTTATCGGCTGCCGATCGTCATCGACGCCCGCATGAAGCCGGGCTATCCGGACGAGCTGTTCCCGCGAGAGGATATCGTGGAGCTCGTGGACCGGCGTTGGAAGGAATATATGCAAACCTCCGGTTGGCGGGGGTAATCGGGAAGAGGCGGTTACGCGCATTCGGTTGAGCGCGCCGCCTCTTTTGCGTTACAATGGGGAAGAATGCCGAGCGGGGCCTCATGCCTCGAGACGATTCATCGGGATGCGAATTACGGGGAGGCAACGTCTTGCTAAGGATGATGTTCGGAGAGCAGCCGCGACAATGGACGGGATCGTCGTTGGACACGGTTCAGGCCATCGGGAAGTTTATCGGGCTTGCCTATGAGGCATCGGAACGAAGCGCGGACGCCAAAGCCGGCGACATGTACCGGACATACGGGATATGGGCGGAAGGCTTGCTCCGGGCGATGGACGAACTCGAGCAGAGCCGATATGCCGCCAAGCGATACGCCGAGCTGATTCGTCATCCCCGCGTGGACGAATTCACGCCGGAAGAGAGCATGAATTACGATAGGCACGTGTACTTCGACAAGAACGCCTACATTCGAGTGTTCGCGTTGCTCGATAAGCTAGGCACGCTGCTCAACGAGCTGCTCGCGCTCAAGACGGAGCGGATGAAAGCCCGTTTCTCGTATTTCACCGTTCTTCGCAATATGCGCCTGAACCGCATGCACGTCGAGCTGATGGAGCCGCTGAACGGGCTGAAGGAGCGGCATCGCGAACCCTTCAACCGGCTAAGAAGCAGAAGGAATACGGAAATTCACCATATGAACGCCGAGCTGCAGGACGATCTTCGAACCTCGCTCTCGCATAACGGCGAACGCGGCAAGCTGGAAGACATCCGGGCGAACATGGCGGATCTCGACCGTGCGTGGGACATGATCGAGCAGACGCTGGGGCTTAGCTTCCGCTTCGCCTGCAAGCGGTTGGAGTGGACACATTAAGGATCAAGGGGAGAGCCGCGTGAAGCTGATCGGCAGAACGGCGCTCATCACGGGCAGCGCCAAAGGATTGGGACGCAGGACGGCGTTCGAGCTTGCCGGCCTCGGTTGCGACATCGCCGTTACCTACGTGACGAGCAGGACGGAAGCGGAGCGGCTGGCGGAAGAAATTGCCGCGCTCGGCCGCAAGGCGATCGCGATTCAAGCGGACGTCGCGCAGCCGGAGATGGCCGAACGGCTCGTTCGCGAAGTCGAGAGCGAGCTCGGGTCGATCGATATTCTGATCAACAACGCCGGACCGTTCATTCGGGATAGGCGGTTGTTCGCCGACTATAAACCCGAGGAAATCCATTACATGATGAACGGCAATCTCGTTGGTACGATGCTGCTCGATCATCGCGCGCTGCCGGGGATGCGGAGCCGCGGGTGGGGGAGAATTATTCACTTCGGCTTCGGCCACGCCGGAGAAGCGAGATCGTGGCCGCACCGTGCCGCGTACGCGGCGGCGAAGGTGGGGCTCGTCTCGTTCACGAAGACGCTGGCGGTCGAAGAAGCCGCGAACGGCATTACCGTCAACATGATCTGTCCCGGCGACATTCGGGGCGGCAACAAGGAGAAGAGCATCGCGGACGTCGAGGGAATGATCGACGAGGAGTCTCCGCGGGGGCGTCCCGGCACCGGCGAAGACGTCGCGCGCATGATCGCGTTCCTCTGCCTTCCCGAATCCGACTTCATTACGGGCAACACGATAGACGTATCCGGAGGGTTCGATCCGATCCGCACGACGGTCGGTAAATGACGAAAGGTCCCGCCGCAGGGCAGGACCTTCTTCATTCCTCTGAATAAAGGAAAATCAGAACACTTGAACGACTTCTTGAATGCCTTCGACTTCTTCCAACAACGCGCGCTCGATGCCGGCTTTCAGCGTAATCGTCGAGCTTGGGCAGCTGCCGCATGCGCCCATCAGGCGAAGCTTCACGATGCCGTCTTCGACTTCCACGAGTTCGACGTCGCCGCCGTCGCGTTGCAGGAACGGACGCAGCTTATCGAGCACGTCCAATACCTCGTCGTATTGCGAGCTTGGAGCATTTGTACTCATATTCATCCACTCCTTTCTCATTCCATTATAGTACATCGTACGTATTTTTCAAACAGACGACTGCCGACATTCGAGATCCGGCGGAAAGGAAAAGCCTGCCATGCACATCGTAGAGTTCTGCGTTAGCAATATGCACCATGGCACCGACGAGGTGCTGAAGAAGCTGGAGCAGCTTCCTCACGTCGAGGTCATCGAATACGGATGCTTGGGCAACTGCGGCGAATGCTATCTGTCGCCGTACGCGCTCGTCAACGGCGAATCCGTCGTCGCCGAAACGGCCGATCAGCTATACGAGCTCATTCTGGCCGCGATCGAGGATCAGGAGTCCCGCCGGTCCGCGCTCGATAAGCTGCTCGACGACCTGTAAGCTTATCCGAAGTGGCGCTTGCTCTTCCATAGCACGCCGCTCTTGATCATGCGCGGAATGCGTCCTAGCAGCGGCGTCGAACCCATCAGGCCGAAGCCGGCCTTCTTGCCTAACGAACCGAGAACGCCCTTCAACCGAATGCGGCCCAGTCTCGGTTCTTTGCCGTCCCAACGGGCTTGAATCACTTCGGCGACCTGCTTGCCCTGCGCCCCGGCAAGCTGAGCGCTCGGGGAGAACGGCTGGCTGGAGCAATCTCCAATGACGTATACGTTCGGATGGTCGGGCAGCTCGTGATAGCCGTTAACGACGAGGCGGCCCGCGTGATCCTTCGACAGCTCCATGCGTTGGATCAGATCCACCGGCTGAATGCCGGCCGTCCATACGGTCACGTCCGTCGCGATTTCCTCGTCGCCGTTATGGATGACGCCTTGCTCCAGCCGCGTAATGCCGATATGCGACCGCATCTCCACGTCGTGTTCGCGGAACCACGATGCGACATACTTCTGAAGTCTGCCCGGGAACGCGGATAGGACGCTGTTGCCCCGGTCCAGTATCCGAATGTTGATGTCCGAACGCGCTTCCCGCAGCTCGGCCGCCACTTCGACGCCGCTTAAGCCGCCGCCGACGATCGTGATCTGACCGTAAGGACGCGTATCGTTCAACTGTTGGTACGTGCGGCGCGTAGCCGACAGCGTCTGGATGCTGCACGCGAATTCGGATGCGCCGTCGATGCCGTGGAAGTTGTCCGTGCAGCCGAGCGCGACGACGAGAGAATCGTAGGGGAGAGACTCCTGCGAAGCGATGTGCACGAGCTGGTTCTCCATATCGACGTCGATGATCTCTCCGTATACGAGATGGCATTGCGGGTGGATCGGGAAGGCGACGCGGAGGTCCAGATCGGACACGGTGCCTGCCGCCAATGCATAGTATTCCGTCTTCAGGCCTTGATAAGGCATGCGATCCACGAGGAAAATCCGGCAATCCGCCGGGATGTTGTCCAGCAGCTCCTGGGCGACGGTCAAGCCGCCGTAGCCGCCGCCGAGTATTACGACATTGCTCATGCTTACGTTCTCCTTTGTGTGCGGGTGCGTCTGGTTCGTTCGGTTAGTATGACACAGAAAAGCCCGCGTCTTCCGACGGGGCGGATGCTGCTATTCGTAAATTTTGATCTCGTTATAGAACGTATCGCGCTCGACCGGAATGCGTCCGGCGCCCTTGATGAGCCAAATCAAGTCTTCGCGAGTAATGCCCGCCGGCGTCAACGCGCCCGCCGCATGGCTGATCTTCTCGCGGACGATCGTGCCGTGCGCGTCCGACGCTCCCATCGTCAGCGCCACTTGCGTCAGCTGCGTGCCGATGTTGATGAAGTACGCCTTGATATGCTGGACGTTATCCAGCATCAACCGGCTGATCGCGATCGCCTTCAGGTCGTCGTAAGCCGAGTTACGGCGGCGAATGCCGGCTTTCGGGCTGATCGGCTGCATGGAGAGCGGGATGAACACTTGGAAGCCGTTCGTCTCGTCCTGCAGGTCGCGGATGTGCAGCATATGCTGCACGCGTTCCTCGACGGTCTCGATGGCTCCATATAGCATCGTTGTATGCGTTCGGAGGCCGAGTTGATGCGCCGTCCGGTGCACGTCCAAGTATTGGGAGATGTTCGCCTTGTCGACGCGCATCTTCTTCCGGTAATGGTCGGACAGAATCTCTGCTCCGCCGCCGGTCAGCGTCTCGAGTCCGGCTTCGATGAGCGTCTCGAGCACTTCGCGGTAGCTCTTGCCCGAGATGCGGGAGAAGAAGTCGATCTCCGCGGCGGTGTAGGCTTTCATCGTGACGTCCGGGTACTTGTTCTTCAGCGCGCGTATCGATTCGACGTAATATTCGAACGGAACGTGCACGTTATGCCCGCCGACGATGTGGAACTCCCGGACGCCGGGGTGGATGTGCTGCTCGACGTATTCGATCATCTGCTCGGGCGAGAGCGTGTAGGCGCCCTCGTCGCCCTCGTCCTTGCGGAAGTTGCAGAAGGCGCAGTGCGCTTCGCATACGTTCGTGAAGTACAGGCTCATGTTTTCGATAAAATACACTTTCTTGCCGTTCTTGCGTAAATTGACCTCGTTCGCGAGCTGGCCGATCGTAAGCAGATCGTCGGAGCGGTAGAGGAATACGCCGTCTTCCAAAGACAAGCGTTCGCCGTTACGTACTTTATCGGCGATTTCCGCCATCTGGCGGTCTGGGTGAGTTGTGACGAGCGACAAGGCATTCGCCTCCTATAGCCGTAATGACACCTGGCAGAATGAATTGTGAAAAAAATAACTTTCTAACAAAGCAATGAAAATCGCGGGTAAACAACTGTAACAATTATAAACCTACGGCCAAGCACCGGCAACTGGAAAAATGAAATGTATAAACCCGTTCAAAATCGGGAATCAACTTGAATTATAAACATTTATTGGTTATGTTTAAATTGAAATCGGATTTAAAATAGTTTTAAATCAGGAGGTGTATTCAACTGAAACCAGAAATTTTACCGCTCAGCGAACTCGAACAGATGGAAGAGGCGGACAAGATCCAGACGCTCCAACAATATCGCGCCGCCTACACGATCAAGGATCTGAGCGCGGCTTGGCAGTTGTCGAATCCGATCCAATACTACATGTGGCTGAAGAAGCAGCGGATCTACGAGCAGATCGTCAGGCGCGCGGACAAGTTCGAGCCGTCCAAGGAATGGCGCAGGCTGCAGGATTCCGATATTCGCGAGCCGGACCGGGCGAAAGTGCGCGGCTTGTCCGCCGACCAATTCCGTTATACGCTCGATACCGACTCCTCGGGCTACGAGCTGGCGCAAGTGTTCCGCCGGTTGGCCGATTTCCTGCAGAACGAGAAGGGGCAATTCCGCACGCGCATCGAGCTCAAGGGTTTGGGACAGCAAGCGCAGGCAGATACCTCTCTTGAGGCTTGAAGTTCTCTAGGTTATACTAAAGAGAGATCAGGCAGGGGAGGAATCGGATATGGTTAACATTAGCGAATCCGCAGGGGCGAAGATTGAGGAGATGCTCGCCGCCGAAGAAATTCCGAATTTGTTTCTGCGCATTGGCGTAAATGAGGGCGGATGCAGCGGATTTTCATATGGCATGGGCTTCGACGATGAGAAGCACTCGGATGATACGGAGCTGGACATTCGGGGATTAAAGGTGGTCGTTGACGGGCAGAGCCTTAAGTATTTGAACGGCGTTCAGATCGACTGGAAAGAGTCGGCCATGGGCGGCGGCTTCACGATTCACAATCCGAACGCGACCGCGACGTGCGGCTGCGGCTCGAGCTTCAGAACGGCGACGGAAGCGGGCAATCCGGCAGCGGAGCCTTGCTAATATCGACAACAACATGGAACGCCTCCCTCGGGAGGCGTTTTTTTAGTCCGCTATTCTATTCCTTCGAGCCGAACGTAATCGTAACGGACGTAAGGCCGGCGTTCACGGCATCGGGCATCACGATGATCAGCATGTTGTACGTATCGTTCTCTCCGACCAACGTTACGCCGTCGGCATTCGACGTATCGCTTAGCTGATAACCTTCGTCGTTCAGCGCTTTCCGGTAGAAATCCGCCGCCTTCTGGGCGTCGAGGCCCGTCGTGATCGCTACCATATAGCCTTTAACTTGATCCGAGGTCATATTGACCGTCGTGACGATCGTCGCGTCGTCCGGCAGCGGAATTTCCTTCGGAAAGTCCGCCGGGAGGGACTTCGCCCCCGTCTCCACCTTGACCGTCCCGCCGTCGGCGTCGGTCGCCTCGTATTGGACGGCGCCGTTCTCGCCGTCGGTCGTGATCTTCGCTTTGCCCTCGTCCGTCTTCACCGTAATTTCGTCTCCGTCCTTCGTCGCTTCCGCGCTTTCGTCGACGGCGGCAGCGGGCTCCGTTTCGGCCGAATCCGTCCCGCACCCCGAGATCCATATCGCCGTCGCCGCAACGACAAGTCCCGCGAGCATCCGTAAGCTTCTCCCATGCGTCAGCTCCCTTCTATGCAGCCAATAGCATTGCATATGCGGCTATCACCGAAATGATGCGGAGCAATGAGGCATGCTTTTCCACCCCCACCCCTGACGCGGTCTTTCGCCTGTTGGTTCCGATAATGCACGCACTAGGGACAGAGGGGTAGAGGGTATGTGTCTCCTGAAGGAGCGAAGCGGTGACCTCTTGCCGTCGTGAAATCCCCTTGTCACGGGGTTAACCATTCAGATTTCACGACGGCAACGGCACCGGAAGGAGATACATACCCGGCACCCCGGCGTCCGCCTTATCCGTGCCCATCGACAGATTAAACAGGCGAAAAACCCGCGTCATCCATCCAAGAAGCTGTCCACCCGCCCGAGTACTGTATACATATACACAGGAAAGGAGTCACGATGGATGAATCGGCAGCTAGCCAGCAAATGGCTCAAATCGAGCGTCATGTCCCAGAATCCTTATATCGCAAGGCACTTACCGTCTTCTCGTATGTTCAACTCGTCCAACCTGAGAACGATGCTCTCCCGGTACGGCATGGTCGTCATTAAACCGGTACGCGGCGGGGGCGGCATCGGCGTCATGAAGATTAGCAGGCAAGGCGGCCGTTACAGCTGCACTTACATGTCGCGGACGGTCACGAGGTCAAGCTTCGGCGGCATCCTATCCGAGATCAACAGGCGCAAGGGAAGAAGGTCCTATCTCATCCAACGGGGAATCCGCCTGGCGACGATCGCGGGCAGACCGATCGACTATCGCGTGAAATACGTGAAGGAAAACGGGGTTTGGAGGTACCGGTCGATGCTCGGGCGGCTCGCGCGCAGAGGATTGTTCGTCACGAATCTGTGCCGCGGGGGCGTTCAGATGCCGGCGGCGCAAGGAATTCGGCTTTCGCTGTCCGCGAGACTTGTCGGCCGCAAGAAGCAAGAGATGCGACATTTGACGAAAGCGTCAACAGAGCTGTTGGAGCGCCATTTCCCGGGCATCGGGCAGCTCGGATACGATTATGGAATCGACCGGAACGGACACGTTTGGATTCTGGAGGTCAATACTCGACCGCAGTAATCTACGGCGTTTGACATTATTTTCTATTAAAACCTTTAATCAACCGAAAACGCAACCATGAAACTTATTTATAAGTAATTCCATCCACAGGCTGTGAATAACTTCATCCACAATTTCCACACGATAAGTCAAAGGTTGACGGTCTTTTTCAACATTTTTCTCACAGGTTATTCACAGTCGGATGTGGATATCGCCATGCTTGTACCCCTTGTTGGGAGCATGCTATGATGCCTTCACAATCTTCCATTATAGAGTGGAAAGGATGTAGGGCGATGCTACCCATATTAACGGACGAATTATTGATCGATGCTTACCGCAGCGCGTTGCGATTGCGGCTGGAGAGGGAGTTCGTATACATGCTTCGCGCGGAAATCCGCCGTCGCAACCTATCCGTGCCCGGAGAGCGTATATGCTAGACGTTCCAGCCTGCAATCTCGGAGGTAAAAGAAAGCTGGCATTGCGCGCAGCGGACGGCATGACGGCAGACGAAGCCGGCATCGGCGCCGGACTCTCGGGTTTCGGCGACCAAATGGGGTTCGTAGGGAGCGTAAGGTCCGCTCCAATCGCTCCAACGACCTTCGTCTTCGGCTGCGGCCCCGCATTGCGGACAAGAAACGGCTAGGAGGCTCAAAGCGTTGCATACGGGACAAATCACAAAGGCACCCTCCTTCGATTGCCGGATCAGACGTTCCGGTTATCATGGATAGGGTGCCCTCTGTTCGTTAAAAGACCCGTCAAAGCTTCATGTTGCTGCTATGGCCGGGCGACAGCTTGGCGTTCGGATCGATATAGACTTTCGCGTTGTTGATCGCCGTAGGCGCTTCGCCGAAGCCGACCGCGATCAGCTTCAGCTTGCCGGGATAGGTCGTAATGTCGCCGGCGGCGAAGACGCCGGGAATGCTCGTCTCCATCCGGGAATCGACGACGATCGATCCGCCTTCGATCTCGAGTCCCCACTCGGCGATTGGGCCGAGGGAGCTGACGAAGCCGAAGTTCACGATGACCGCGTCCACCTCGTGGTCGGTCGCCTGGCCGGTCTTCACGTCGGTCAGCGTCACGCGGGAGATCGACTTCTCTCCGTGCAGCGCCGTGATCTCCGTCGGCGTTATAATCTTCACTCTCGATTGCACGAGCAGCTCGACGCTATGCTCGTGCGCCCTGAATTTATCGCGGCGATGGACGAGCATGACTTGCTCCGCGATCGGCTCGAGCATAAGCGCCCAATCGACCGCCGAGTCGCCGCCGCCGCTGATGAGCACCCGTTGGCCTCGGTACTGCTCCAGGTCGCTGACGAAGTAGCGCAGATTGGCCTTCTCGAAGCGCGACGCTTCCGGCAGCTCCAGCCTGCGGGGCTCGAACGCGCCGACCCCGGCCGTCACGATGACCGCGCGGGAGTAAACGACGCCCACGTCCGTCTCGATTTCGAACAAGCGCTCCTCGAGCTTCTTCACCTTGACGACTTTCTCTTCGAGCCTGATATCGGCCTGAAAATGGTTCATTTGGGAACTTAAATTGTTAACGAGCTCTTGGGCGGTTACTTTCGGAAATCCCGCGACATCATAAATATATTTCTCGGGATATAGCGCGGCAAGCTGGCCGCCGAGCTGGGGCATGCTTTCGATCAACGTCACGGACATCTGGCGCATGCCGCCGTAGAACGCGGCGAACATGCCGGCGGGACCGCCGCCGATAATGGCTACGTCCACGGGAGAATCGATGCTTTGACTCATGTATGGAACACCTCCGTCATTTGCCTGTCGATAGGGAACTGTATCTATTTTACAATTATAAGCAAGCGGTTCGCACAAGAAAAGGATTTTGTAAAGAAGCACAAATTTATTCGTGAAAAAGAACCTTGAAAATTGTTGAAAAAGCCGATATGATACGCATGTATAGCTCCGCCCCCGCAAATTAACGGCGGACATTGTGTAATTTTTCACAAAATAAATACATCATAGGATTGGATGGGATCACCACATGAGCAGCATTCCGAAAATTGTTATCCTTGGCGCGGGATACGGCGGCGTTCTGACGTCTCTTCGGCTGCAGAAGGAATTAAACTATAATGAAGCGGATGTAACGCTGGTCAATAAGCATGACTATCACTACATCACGACTCACCTTCACATGCCGGCAGCAGGCACGGATCATCCGGAGAACGCGCGCGTCAACATCTCCAAGCTGATCGACGAATTCAAAATCGACTTCGTCAAATCGACCGTCGTGCAAATTCGTCCGCAAGACCGCAAAGTCATTCTCGAAGACGGCACGCTCTCGTACGACTACCTGATCGTGGGTCTCGGCGGCGAGCCCGAGACGTTCGGCATCCCGGGCCTCGGCGAGCACGCGATGAACATTCGTTCCATTAACTCCGTTCGCCTCATCCGCGAGCATATCGAATATCAATTCGCGCGCTTCAAGCGCGAGCCACACCGTACCGATTACCTGACGTTCGTCGTCGGCGGCGCGGGCTTCACGGGCATCGAGTTCATCGGCGAGCTAGCCGACCGCGTGCCTGAGCTGTGCAAGCAATTCGACGTCGACCCGCAGCTCGTCAAGATCATCAACATCGAAGCGGCGCCTACGGCATTGCCGGGCTTCGATCCGGAGCTCGTCGAGTACGCGATGCAAGTTCTTCAGAAGAAGGGCGTCACGTTCCGCATCGGCACGGCGATCAAAGAGTGCAGCCCGGACGGCGTTATCGTCGGCGAAGGCGAAGAGATCAAATCGCAGACGGTTATCTGGACCGGCGGCGTGCGCGGCAACCGCTTGATCGAAGAAGCGGGCTTCGAGACGATGCGCGGACGCGTCAAAGTCGACGAATTCCTTCGCGCTCCCGGCCACGACAACATCTTCATCCTGGGCGACAACTCCTTGCTCTTCAACGAACAAGGCCGTCCTTATCCGCCGACTGCCCAAATGGCGATGCAACAAGGCGTTAACTGCGCGCACAATCTGGTGGCATCGATCCGCAACCAACCGCTGAAGAAGTTCGCGTTCTCGAACAAAGGCGTCGTTGCGTCCCTCGGCAAAGGCGAAGCGATCGGCGTCGCGTTCGGCCGCAAGTACAAAGGCCGCGTAGCCGCATGGCTGAAGAAGCTCGTCGATATCCGTTACCTGTTCATCATCGGCGGTATTCCGTTGGTGCTTCGCAAAGGTAAATTCCTGTAATGAGACATTGCAGCGTGCAAGTACGGGGCCTGTTAACGCGCGACGAACTGGACCGTTACAACGCGCTGATGGAGGTCGGCTCCTACTTGGAGAGCCAATCCCGCTATGATCTCTCGGCAACGGTGCAGTTCGAGGTCGATCTGCTCATTCAACCCGCTATCGAGAGGCTGAAGGAGAAGGGACGCGAACGGGACCGGAAGACGCAGGAGTACTTGGAAGACAAGCGCCGCGCGGAATGGGAAGCCCAGATGCGCGCGCTGGCCGAAGCAGACGAAGATTAATCGGACCGAACAAGCCGGCATGGCGTCCAACGACGCCGTGCCGGTTTTTTGCTATCGTTCGAACCGAGCTTGATTCCGGAGTTAGACGGGTAGATAAGAAGCATAATGAAGGTTAGGCGTACTTCGGACGATGACTTTCGGAGGTGGAGGACAATGGCAGAGCGAATCGAGAAAGACTCGTTAGGCAGCTTAAACGTGCCGCAAGACGCGTACTACGGCATTCAGACGATGCGCGCCGTCGATAATTTCCCGATTACGGGCGTACGGGTCCATGGGACGCTTATCGTCGCGTTGGCGCAGGTGAAGCTGGCCGCGGTCAAGGCGAACGCCGAGCTGAGGCGGCTGCCGCCCAACATCGCTGGCGCGATCGCCGATGCGGCAACCGAAGTCGCGCAAGGGCGATGGGCCGACCAGTTCATCGTCGACGCGATCCAAGGCGGCGCGGGCACGTCCATCAACATGAACATGAACGAGGTGCTCGCGAACCGGGCGCTCGAGCTGATGGGGCACGCCAAAGGCGATTACTTCCACTGCAGTCCGAACAATCACGTGAACATGTCCCAGTCGACGAACGACGCCATTCCGACGGCGCTTCGCATCGCGGCGTACCGGTCGGCGGAGAAGCTGCTCGCCGCGCTTCGCGAGACGCAGCGATCGTTCGTTCGCAAAGCTGCCGAATTCGACGGCGTGCTGAAGATGGGACGGACGCATCTGCAGGACGCGGTGCCGATCCGGATGGGGCAAGAGTTCGGCGCCTATGCGGGCGTACTTGGCAGGGATATCGCCCGGATCGAGCGGGCGAAGGAAGATTTGCTTGCGGTCAATATGGGAGCGACGGCGGTAGGTACCGGGCTGAACGCGACGCCGGACTATATCCGGATCGTCGCGGCGAAGCTGGCGGAAGAGACCGGGATGCCGATCCGAACGGCGGACGACCTCGTGGACGCGACGCAGAACACGGACGCGTACACGGAGCTGTCGGCGGCGCTGAAAGTGCTCGCGGTCAATCTGTCCAAGATTTGCAACGACATCCGCCTCATGGCGTCCGGTCCGCGCGTCGGGTTAGGCGAGCTGATGCTGCCCCCGAGACAGCCCGGGTCTTCGATCATGCCGGGCAAAGTCAATCCGGTCATGGCGGAGGTCGTGAACCAGGTCGCCTTCCAAGTGATGGGCAACGACCTTACGATCTGTCTCGCTTGCGAAGCGGGGCAATTCGAGCTGAACGTCATGGGGCCGGTCATCGCCTTCAACCTGCTCCAATCGCTCGATATTCTCGCGCACGCGCTGGACGTGTTCGACCGCTTCGCCCTGCAGGGGATGACGGCGAACCGCGAGAAGTGCGAGCTATACGTCGAGCATAGCTTCGGCATCGTCACGGCGCTGAACCCGCATCTCGGATACGACGTCGCCGCGCAATTGGTGAAGGAGGCGCTCGCGACAGGGACGTCTATTAAAGCCCTCATTCTAGAGAAGGGGTTGCTCACCGCGGCGGAGATGGACGAAATTCTCGATCCGGTGCAGATGACGACGCCGGGCATCGCCGGAGAGCATCTGCTGAGAGACCAAGGTTAGACGACCAAAAAGACCGGGTGCGCCTCTTGCGGGGGCACTCGGTCTTCCTATTGCGTTCGGCTTACTTAAGCAGCTTCGCGAGCGATTCCGTCGTCAGCAGGTTGCCGACGTAGAAAGCGCCGAATTCCCCGAAGCGCGCGCTCACTTCGTCGAAGCGCATCTCGTACACGAGCTTCTTGAATTGCAGCGCGTCGTCCGCGAACAGCGTGACGCCCCATTCCCAATCGTCGAAGCCGACGGAGCCGGAGATCACTTGCTTCACCTTGCCCGCGTAACCGCGTCCGATCATGCCGTGGCTGCGCATCATCGTCTTGCGGTCTTCCATCGGGAGCATGTACCAGTTATCCTGAAGGTCGCGCTTCTTGTTCATCGGATAGAAGCAAATATGATTGCTCTTCGGCAGAATCGGCTTCAGCCGCGCGACGATTTCCGGTACCTGCATCGGGTCGACGCCCGGCGCGGCCATATAGTTGCTCAGCTCCACGACGCTGACGTACGAGTAGGCTTTCTTGGCGAACTTGCCGAACGCCGAACGGTTGAACGCGTTCTCGATATCGTTAAGCTCCTGCAGCGTCTCGCGCAGGTGCATGAAGATCAGATCGGCTTTCTGCCCGATGACCGAATACATCGCCAAGCTGCCTTCCTTGCGCTCCTCGACCGCTTGCCAACCGGCGATCAGGCCGTTCAATTCGTTCAGCGCGGCGTCCTTCTCCGCGGCGCTCGCGGCGTTCCATGCTTCCCAATCGATGCTGCGCAAGTCGTGCAGCGCATACCATCCGTCCAGGGTTTGGGCGGCTTCGCTCATCCATGATCTCTCCTTGTCCTTCTAGCTTCCCTCATTGTAGCCTAACTGCCAGGGGCGAGCAACGTTGTGACAACGTTGTGGCAACGCGTCCGCGACGTTGACGCGCGGGAAATCGATCTTGTACACTGTAAGATGGAAGATACAACGGTTAGGCACCGCATAACTTGGAGGGACTCACATGCTCGGGGGAATTATGTTCGCGATCGTCGGATCGCTGCTCTGTCTGGTGCTGTTCTTCGGCATCGGCTTCATATTGAATATGCTTATCAAGACGACGTGGCTGCCGATGTGGCTGTTCTTCATCTTCGTCGTGCCGTTCGGAATCTACAAGCTATGGCAACCGGACCTGACGATGTCGGAGAACGTCCAGTCGATGCTCGTGTCCGATATCATTCTCGTCGTCGCGGGCGCGGCAGGCGCTTATATTAGCGGCTGGGCGATCCGCGCGCTCCGCAAGGGCGGCTACAAAATGTTCTGATCCGCGGCTGTCGTGCCGTAAGGGGGCGCAATCGATGCGGAAGAAGCAAGAATTCGTCCGGATGGCGAAATACGCGCTCGTAGGCGTCATGAATACGGGCGTGGACTTCGCCGTCTTCTGCGCGCTCGTGTACGGGGCGGGGGTAGCCTCCGTCTGGGCGCAGGTCGCTTCGTACGGTATCGCGCTCGCGAACAGCTACGTCCTGAACCGGAAGTGGACGTTCCAGGCGCGCGGAGAGCGTCAGCTCGGGGATGTCGTCCGGTTCGTCGCCGTCAACGCGGTATCGTTCGGGCTGTCGACGGCCGCGTTGCTCGGTTTGGAAAGCGCGGGAATGGAATCGGCGATTGCCAAAGGCTGCTCCGTCTTCGTCTCGATGGTCGCGAATTACGCGGGCTACCGCTTGTGGGTATTCCGCGCGCAACCGGGCGGCGAACGGGCGGGTTGACCTGAACGACCTCCGGATTTCCAATAGAATGCCGCATGAAGAGCCGCGATTGGCTCTATTTTTCTATCAATGGCGATAGCCGTTTGTGCTACAATAGAGAAATACTCTCTAGCGAAAAGGATGTCGATTCGTCGATGCGCGTATCGAATCTTATGGAATTTACCGAGAATCACCGCTACTTCGCGAACCGCGATTTCGCGCTCGGCGGTCTCGACCGCAAGGTGCTCTTCTCGCTCTATCAGCCGATGGTCGGCGCCATGGCGATCGGGCTCTATCAGCTGCTCTACCATCGGATCGCGGAAGACGGGACGGGCTTCTCGTCGATCGAGCCGCAGCGCGGGCTGTTCCTCGGCCTCGGCGCCGAGCCGAACGCGGCCGGCCGCAAAGCCGTCGTGGAAGCTTCATCGAAGCTGGAAGCCGTCGGTCTGCTGCAAGCGTATCGTCATCATAATCCGCTCAACGAGGAAACCTTATACGAATACGCCCTCCTGCGTCCCTTGCAGCCGGGGGAATTTTTCTCGAACTTGCACTTGACGCTGCTGCTCAGGGATAAGCTCGGCAAGCCCGCGTTGCTGGAGCTTCGTCGGCAGTACACGCCCGAGCCCCCGCAGGAGCTGGCTCGCTTCATGAACCGGGAGGAAGCGACGGTGCCGTTCTACGAGCTGTTCCAGATCGCCGCTGGATCCGTCGACCCCGAGCTCGAGCCCGGCTGGACGGAGAGCGCGTCCGCCGCGGAGCGGACGCCGTCGTTCCGCGGGCAGGAGAAGATCCGCCATAGCGACATGCTGATGCGGTTCCCCAAGGGCTCGGCGAACCGCTCTCACGTAGAACGGTTGGGCCGGTCGCCGGAGTTGCTCGAGCAACTGAACTACTTGGCGTACAAGTTCGACCTGGAAGTGCCTGAAATTTGCCGGTTGCTCGACGAGGACGGCACGTTCCACGGCGACGGAACGTTGGCGTGGGACGAGCTTCAGAGCCGCGCGAACCTGATGTATCGCCAGAGCCGCAAGCGCGACGAAGAACGCGAGCGGTTCATGTCTCGCGGAGAAGGCAGGACGACGGAAGAAGCATCGATCGCCGCGGCCGCGACGTCCACGATTCAGTTGGAGGTGCCGGAGCGCTTCCTGGCCGACGTCACGCCGGTTCGTTACAACGAGATGCTTCGGAGAGAGCCGTACACGCGGATGCTGGAGCGTTATTTTCCCGGTGCGGTTCCGGATGCCTTCATTCGAATGTTCGAGAAGATCGATATGAATTACAAGCTGCCCGAGCCGGTCATCAACGTCCTGATTCATTACGTGCTCGGGATGAGCAGCAACCAGCGGCTAACGAAATCGTTCATCGACTCGATCGCTTCCAATATGCTCGCCAAGGGGATCGATACGCTCGACAAGGCGATCATGTACGTGCGGGAGCAGGAGAAGCTGAACGCTTCGCTCGAGCGCAAGCGTAACGGCGAACCGCCGGCGGCGCGCGGCGCGGGCGGGGGATCGCGACAAGGGCGTGCGGGAGTGAGTCGTAAGCCTGCAATGCCGGTTGTTAAGGACGAAGGTCCGGTTCCGGGCATGTCAGAGGAAGAGAATGAACGAATGTTGGAACTTGCCCGCAGATTGAAGGAAGAACGTTAACGACAGATCGAGAAGGAGGACGGGACAATGGAATCTTTGGGAGATGCGCTTAAGCGGATGCCATCATTCGGCGGCCTGGAGCGTTCCGAGCAATTGGCCGAGCAAGTGTTAAACGATCCGCTCGTGCTGAAGCTTCGTTCTCGTTTTCCTGAGGTGGACGAAAAGACGTTACGGTTGAACTTGAACCGGCTCTACCAGATGTCGGTCGAGGTTCGCAATTGTCAGCAATGTCCGGGACTCGCGAATTGCCCGAATGATATGCAAGGGCATTCTACGGGCATTACGTGCACACCGTTGAACGGACGTTGGCAAGTGCTTGATGAGAAGATCGCGTGCGCCAAATGGACGGCGAACGAACATCAACTGCAAATTCGAAAGCGCATTACTAGTTTCTTCGTCGACGAGTCAATGATCGGAGCCGAATATGATCCATATGAAATGGCGACGAATGATCTGAGCCGCAAACCTGCTGTAAATGCTATGTTAAATTACATTGAAAAGACACGTAGCGAGGGATTGCAGAAAAAGGGCTTGTACCTGATGGGCGACTTCGGAACAGGTAAGACGTACTTGGCTGGTTATCTGCTTCAGCGGCTGGCCAAGGAAGGGTTCTCTGGCGTCATCGTCTACATGCCGGAGTTCGTGGAAGACGCCAAGGCGCTTATGCTGGAGCCGCAGCAGTTGAAGGAGACGGTCTCGCTCATGAAGGAGGCGGACCTGCTCGTCTTCGATGATATCGGCGCGGAGAACTTGAGTCCTTGGGTACGCGATCACGTGCTCGGCGCCATCTTGAATTACCGGATGAACCGCAAGCCGACGTTCTACACGTCCAACCACGATCTGGAAGCGCTGGAGAGGCATTTCAGCTTCACGCACAAGGAAGGCGAAGAGATGCACAAAGGGCAGCGGCTCATGGATCGCGTCCGTCCGTTCGTCGACGTCGTGCACGTGCGGGGACGGAATCACCGGGGATGATTGTGCCTGCGACTTAGAATAGCGGAAATAACATTCACCGAACATGAAGAAAATACTGGGTAAATAGTCCTGGTATATGGTTGGAATATATTAGGATGCCAGAACTAAATAAAGAGAAAATGTTGGGACTTTCGTATTGACGAAGTCCCTTATTTTTGTTTTAATTTAAGTACGTTCGATGGATTTTATTGCATATACATTGCACATTCGACATAATTCTAGTAATATCGACAATCTCAGGAGCGCAATGATTGACAGTTCTTATTTGGGCACTTGGACTGTCAGGAGCGAGTAGTGCAACCGGCCGATTCTTTATGCGAAACCATAAGGAACACGCGCCGGTTTTTTGTTTTTCGTTTATCGGCATCAAGCGGGAGGTGGAGCTTCATGGCGGGACCGCGCAAGAGGATCGGGGACTTGCTGCTTGAAGCCGGGGTCATCGACCAAGAGCAGCTGCAAAGGGCGCTCGGCCAACAGAAGGAATTGAAGATGAGACTCGGAGACGTGCTCATCACGCAAGGATATATTACGCAACAGCAATTCATCGAAGTGCTGGAGTTCCAGCTGGGCATTCCGCACGTGCAGCTGTACCGGCAGAAGATCGAGCAGAAGGTCATCAACTTGATTCCGCAGAAGCTGGCGGAGCAGCACACGGTCATTCCGGTTCGCGTCGAAGGCAACAAGCTGGTGTTGGCGATGGCGGATCCGCTCGACTACTTCGCGATCGACGAGATCCGGATGGCGACGGGCATGCGCGTCGACGCGGTCATCGCGTCCAAGGAAGAGCTGGAGCGGGGCATCAAGAGGTATTACGGGCTGCAGGAGACGATCGAGCAGATCAACCAGAACTTGCAGACGAAGGAAGCGGACGAGCCCGTTCAGACGCAGGAGGAAGAAGAGTCGCCCGTCGTCAAGACGGTCAACCAATTCATCATTCAAGCAGTCCAGCTCGGCGCGAGCGATATCCATATCGACCCGCAGGAAGACAGCGTGCGCATCCGGTACCGCGTGGACGGCGTCATGCGCACGGAGCGGACGCTGCCGCCGAACATGCACGCGGTCATCGTGGCGCGGATCAAGATCATGGCGAGCCTGAACGTGGCCGAGCGAAGACTCCCGCAAGACGGACGGGTCGAGATGGATATCGAATTCCGCAAGGTCGATATCCGGATCTCGACGCTGCCGACGATTCACGGGGAGAAAGTCGTCATGCGGGTACTGGACCTGGGCACGGCGCTAACCGAAGTGGACAAGCTCGGCTTCTCGCAGGCGAATCGCCAGCTGTTCCTGCAAGGGATCGAATCCTCCTTCGGCGTCGTGCTCATAACGGGACCGACGGGCAGCGGCAAGACGACGACATTGTACTCGGCGCTCTCGCGGCTGAACCGCGAGGACGTCAACGTCATCACGGTCGAGGATCCGGTCGAGTACCAGCTGCAGGGCGTAAACCAAGTCCAGGTCAACACCGTAACCGGGCTGACGTTCGCGCGAGGATTGCGCTCGATTCTGCGCCAAGACCCGAACATCGTCATGGTCGGGGAGATCCGCGACGCGGAGACGGCGGAGATCGCGATCCGCGCGGCGATGACAGGCCACCTCGTCCTCAGCACGCTTCATACGAACAGCGCGGTGAACGCGATCAGCCGGTTGATCGATATGGGCATCGAGCCGTTCTTGATCTCTTCGGCGCTCACTTGCGTCGTCGCGCAGCGGCTCGTCCGGCGCGTCTGTCCGCATTGCGGTGAGCAGCACGATCCTAACGACGAGGAACGGTCAATGCTGGAGAAGCATGGGCTATCGACGGAGCGGCTGCGCAAAGGCAGGGGCTGCGCGGAATGCGGACGCAGCGGGTACAAGGGACGGCTTGCCATTCACGAGGTGCTGCGCGTCGACGATGCGCTGCGCTCGATGATCCTGCAGAAGCGGCCGGACAACGAATACAGGGATTACGCGGTCGGACGCGGGCTCGTTCCGATGCTGAGGGACGGCTTGATGAAGGCGGCCGAGGGCGAGACGACGATCGCGGAAATTTACCGCGTGACCGCGAAGGAATACGAACAATCGGAGAGCAAGGAGAGAGATCGCGATGAGCGCGGAGCAACTGCTGAGACAAGCCTATGACGGCAAGGCGTCGGACATCCATATTACCGTCAATTCGCCTGCGATGTTCCGGGTCAACGGCAGCATGAAGCCGGCCAACGGCGAGGTGCTGTCCCCGTACCGAACGATGGAGCTCGCGAAAGAGCTCATGACGACCGAGCAATACGAGACGTTCATCGAGAAGGGCGACCTGGACTTCGCCTATGGCATACCGGACGTGTCGCGGTACCGGATCAACGCCTATAAGCAGAAGGGCAACGTCAGTCTGACGATCCGCTTGATCCCGCAGCGCATTCCCGAGATGGAAGCGCTCGGCTTGCCGGCGATCTCGCAGGAATTCGCCAACAAGCCGCAAGGTCTTGTGCTCGTAACCGGGCCGACGGGTAGCGGGAAGTCGACGACGCTGGCGGCGATCGTGGACTACATTAACCGCACGCGGAGCGAGCACATCATTACGCTCGAGGACCCGATCGAGTTCGTGCACGACCATAAGCAGTGCATCGTGAACCAGCGGGAGGTCGGCAGCGATACCGCTTCGTTCGGGACGGGTCTGCGGGCGGCGCTCCGGCAAGACCCGGACGTCATCCTCGTCGGCGAGATGCGCGACCTCGAGACGATCAGCACGGCGATTACCGCTGCGGAGACCGGGCACCTCGTGTTCGGGACGCTGCATACGGCCGACGCGCCGCAGACGATCGACCGCGTTATCGACGTGTTCCCGCCGGACGCGCAGCAGCAGATCCGCGTGCAGTTGGCCGCGGTGCTGCTCGGCGTCATGGCGCAGCGGCTGCTGCCGACGACGGACGGAGCCGGTCGCGTCGCCGCGATCGAGGTGCTCGTCAATACGCCCGCCGTCGCAAACTTGATTCGCTCGGAGAAGGTGCATCAGATCCGGTCGGTCATGCAGACGGGTAAGTCGCAAGGGATGCAGACGATGGAGATGTCGCTTCGAGAGCTGCTGCAGCGCGGGCAGATTACCGTCGAGGAAGCGAAGAACGCCATGTTCGGCCATTCGGAGCTGTAGGGGCGATAGTAGACTAGACAACTTGCTTAAGACAGGAGCTGATTAGGATGCCGAAGTATCGCTATCGCGCGGTGAACGGGAACGGGCAATGGTCGAGAGGCGTGATGGAGTCCGGCACCTATCAGCAGGCCGTCGAAGAGCTACGCGGCCAAGGCCTGTGGATCTCCGAGCTGAACGTACGCGGGGAGAGCATCCTGCAACGAGATCTCGACGAGCTATTGTTCGGCGGGCCGAAGGTGAAGACGCAGCATTTTACGGTGTTCTGCCGGCAGCTGTCCACGATGTACGTCGCCGGCGTCAACATGGTCGAGGCGATTCGCATTCTAAGCGAGCAGACCGAGAGCAAGCCGTTCCGGAAGGTGCTGGCCGCCGTCTCGGAAGAGATGAAGCGGGGCACGCAATTCTCCGTCGCGGCGAGCGCGTTCCCGAGCGTCTTCTCCAACGTGTTCGTTAACATGATCAAGGCGGGGGAAGCGAGCGGCAACCTCGACGAGATGTTGAACCGCCTGGCCATCTTCTACGAGAAAGAGTATTACACGAGCCAGAAGATCAAGTCGGCGATGATCTACCCGGTCATCATGTCCGTCGTCATGATCGCCGTCGTCTCGTTCATGATGATCTTCGTCATTCCGAAGTACGTCGAGAACTTCGAGGCGATGGGGCTGGAACTGCCGCTTCCGACGCGCATCGTCATGCGGGCGAGCGAGCTCATTCAGGGCTATTGGTATTTGATCCCGATCGTGCTGATCGCTCCGGCGGTGCTGCTCAAGTCGATCGGCAAGACGAAGAACGGGCGATATCGCCTCGATCTGTGGAAGCTCAAGCTGCCGGTATTCGGCCAGCTCTGGCATAAGCAAGCGATCGCGCGGTTCGCAAGGACGTTCAGCTCGCTGTTCGCGGCGGCGATTCCGATGATGCAGGCGATGGCGATCGTATCGAACGTCGTCGGCAACGCGGCGATCGCCAAGCTGATCTCCGAGTCCAGGGAAGGCATTCGCGGCGGCAACCCGATGGCCGAGCCGTTCTCGCGGTCGTGGCTGTTCCCGCCGATGGTCGTGCAGATGATGGCGATCGGCGAGCGGACCGGCGCGCTGGACACGATGCTGGAGAAGGTGGCCGACTTCTACGAAGCCGACGTCGACGCGATGGCGGATCGGATGAAGTCGCTGCTAGAGCCTCTCATGATTCTCGCGATCGCGGGCGTCGTCGGCTTCATCGTGCTGGCGATTCTGATGCCGACGTTTAAGCTAATGGAAGGCGTGCAATAAGGTAGTCCATAACTAGCGGGTCTAATGCATGACCATATAAATTAAAAGGGTTTGAGAGGAGCTTGACTATGAAAAAGTGGTTGAAGAATTCGAAGGGTTTGACGTTGGTCGAGTTGTTGGCGGTTATCGTGATTTTGGGGATCGTGGCGGCGATTGCGGTGCCTGCGATTGGCAATACGATCGAGAAGTCGAAGGATAAAGCGGATGTAGGAACTTATGAAATGATCGTCGATGCGGCTACGCGGGCTTCGCTAGATAAACAAGCGGATGGAGAAACTGGTGCAATCACGAAGGGAACAATTGAGACGGTTTTGAAAACACCGGGCTATTTGACTAAATTTACGGAACAGGCCAAGGGGAACACTGCGATTCAATTCAAAGAAGTACAAGTGACCGTATCCGGCAGCGTAATTTCTGTCATTGTTTATGGAGCTAGCGACAAGGTAATTAGTATAAGCAGCGGTACACTGGCAATTGCATCTTAATATCTGCGAAGTTGATCGTGTTTTTCGGAGGAATTAGCGCAATGATTGCATACATTTCTACTGTATTTTTCCTCCTCCTCGGTCTCCTCATCGGCAGCTTCCTGAACGTCGTCGCGATCCGCGTGCTCAAGGGGGAATCCATCGCGTTTCCCCCTTCGCATTGCGCGAAGTGCAACCATGCGCTGAAGCCGCTCGACCTTGTACCGGTGCTAAGTTACGTATTTCTGCGTGGGAGATGCCGCTATTGCAAGGAGCGCATCTCTTCGCGCTATCCGGCGGGAGAGCTCGCGGCAGGCGCGCTGTTCTCGCTCGCGTACGCGGTCGTCGGATGGCAGCCTGAATTGCTCGTCGCCCTGTGGCTCACGAGCATCTTCATCGTCATTACGCAGACAGACCTTCAAAGCATGCGCATCCCGAACGCCATCGTTGCGGTCGGCCTTATCGGTGCCGTAGCGCTGCGGTTATGGACGCATCCGCTTCCGCTGTGGAACTACGCGGTCGCGCTGTTCGTCGGGAGCGGCATTCTGTTCCTGATCGGCTTCGTAGCGGGGGCGATCCTGAAGCGGGAAGCGATGGGCGGGGGAGACGTCAAGCTGTACGTGTTCATTGGTCTCATGCTCGGAATCAAGCTGACGCTGCTAAGCGTATTCGCCGCCAGCGTACTTGGGCTCGTCTATAGTTGGGGCAGTCGGATCGCGGGTAATAAGGAGAAGTACGCGGTCATCCCGTTCGGGCCGTTCATCGCGCTCGGGGCGCTAATCGTCTACTATTGGGGCGATCAAGCGATCGACTGGTACCTGGACTTGTTCCTTACGAAATGATCAGCTTTGGAAAATAAACGACCGTGGACGCCTCATAGTCTTGATCGTTCGGTAGTTGCATGACAAGCTTGATATCGATTTTCCGGTTGTCGACCGTGATCGTTGCACTCTTCACATGCTTAGACAATACTGCCGATAAGGCATTCGTCCCCTTCTGCGAGTTGAACGAGAAGGAGCCGTTGCCGTCGGCGCCGGATGTAAACGTGTAGTACGTGCGGTTCCCGTTCGATACGAGCGCGCCGGTCACGTCGTCTCTCGTCTTGTAATCCAGCTTCAGTATATTCGCCGTATCCTGCGATGCGGTCGCCGTCTCGCTGCGAACCGCTTGCACGATATGATTTAGTATCGTCCGCGATTCCATGATGACGTCTTCCTTGGTCGTCGCGTTCTGCACGCCTTTGCTCGCGTACATCGTCACGTAGGTGATCGTGCCGACGAGAAACGTCATAATCGCCAGAGCGCCGAGCAGCTCAGCCAAAGTGAGACCTCGCTCGTTGCGCCACCATCTGTTCATTGCTCGTCACCTCTTCTCATTGTCTAATAAGCAACCATCGCTTGCAACGTTACGGGCGTGCGCGACGTGCGCAAGTCCGTGCAAGCGACCGTAATGTCGCGGAACATCGCGCTCAAGCTGTAAGCAGGGCTCGTCCCCGTAATCGGATCGACCGATTGGGTCGGGCGCTTGGACGTAATCGTAATGCTGTATTGCCGATTCGAGTTGCTAGGATAGTAGATCGTCTGCGTATAAGTGGCAAGAGTGCCGTTCCCGATCGACGCAAGATCGATCATCAAGCCTTTGTTCTCATAGTCGTATACAGTCTCGCTCGTATCAAGCCGGTTCTTGATCTCTTCCATGACCGATCGGGCATGCTGCAACGAGCGGTCGGTACCGGTCGAGGAAGCCGATGTCGCGGCGGTATTTTGCAGCACGGCAACGATGACCAGAACGATGATCGCCAGCACGGCGACCGAGGCGACGACCTCTATGATTGTAAGTCCTTTGTCCTGGTTCAATAGAATCACCTTCTGTCGAAAATTCGTATACGCATACTATAATAGATATTGTTGAAAGAGGAAACGATAATGATAAAATCCGTTCGTTCCGATCGAGGCAATACGTTGGTGCTCGTGCTCGGGCTGGCGATCGTCCTGTCCATCCTCGTCGTGCCGCTGGTGACGATGCTGGGTACCGGTCACCGGCAAGCGGTCATGAACGCGCAGTACGAGAAAGCGCACGCCAAGGCGGAGTCCGTGGCGCGCGTCTTCCAGACGCTGCTGCTGGCCGACCAGAACGATCTCAAGAACGCGCAACAAATTCGCGACTGGGCTTCCCGGCTGCAGACGATGAACCTGTGCGGAGGCAGCGGCGTCGTCTACGACGAAGCGAATCGGAACGTAACGGTAAGCTGTACGGAAGGAAGCGGGGCGGTAGCCGAGACGGCGCCGGTCAAGTTCCAGCTTAACTATAACCCGTCATCGAATACGGGCGGCGGAACAGGCCCCGGATCGGTAAGCGACGGAACGGAATTTTATCAACTATACTCGGTCGTCGCCCATAACGACGTCGTCTACGACAAGACGTTCTGCACGAAGCAGGAGGTCGGCCCGCCGGTCAAGCTGGCGGATTCGGAAATCAGCCATACGTACGACGGAACGAAATATACGACGGAATTCAACAAGCTCATTCAATATTACACCGGCGCCAACTTCACGACGCGGCTTCACGCCACGGAGCGACCCGCTGCGACTGCCGTCATCCCCGCGACGGGGGCGCCCTCCGGGGACTACGAATACAAAGACGGCGTAGCCGGCTATCCGACCGTTAACGGCAATCTAACGCGAACCGGCAACATCACGATCAACGTGAAGAACAATACGACCGTGCGCGTGAACGGCAATATCGTCGCCGGAGGCAACGTCGACGTCGTCTTCGGCAACAACAGCAAGCTGATCGTCACCGGCGTCTTCCATGCGAACGCGATCAACTTCAAGAACTCGGGAGCGGATCTGATCAGCGTCGGTCAATGGAGCACCGACGATTGGAGCACCGGGACGATCGTCGGCAATGACCGCGCCTCGTTGGCGGCTACCCAGGCGATAACGTTCGAAACCGGACCCGCGTACGTCCGCGTGTCGGGGACGATAAGCGCGAATGCGTTGCAAGCAAGCTCGGCATCGGTGACGGTGAATCTGAAAACCGGCGGCGACGTCGTAAGCAAGACGAACATGGCGTTCGGCCGAGTCAACGAGTGGCTGATCGGCGGCAGCGTGGCGACAGGCGGGTTGTTCTCCTTCTCGAACTCGGTCGATGCAATCACGATCGGCGGATCTCTCTATGCGGACGGCGGCATTCAGTTCCAGAATACGATCGGCAATACCGGCTCGAACCCGAAGTTCAAAGTCGGCGGTTCGGTGCTGGCGGGCGGTAACGTGAACTTCGGCAACTCGACGAAGTTCATGACGATCGGCGGAGACTTCGTCACGACGGGAACGTTCTACTCGAAAGACTTGACGAACATCGACATCGCCGGCTCGCTCATCTCCGCGGGAAGCTTGACCGTCGACGTGGACAGCGGCAACTTGAGCATCGGAGGCTCGTTCCTGTCGGGCGGCTCGATCAGCTTCAGGGCGGTCTATAACAATTTCAACATCGACGGCTTGATGGGCGCTTCGCAGAACATTACGTTCACGGGCAACCTTACGCCGGGCTACAACGAATTCGGCGGCTTCTACGCCGGAGGCAACGCGACGTTCCCGAACTGGTACAAATATAACGGCTCGAACAACGGCGATTGCGCGATCATCGTCGGCCACAACCCGCCTCCGGCGGGCGGGGGCGGCTCCAGCGGACCGAAGCTCGTATTCGGCAGCTGGAGGTCGTAACGGATGCGTACCGCTCGTAACACCGTACATAGAAGAAAGGGGAGCTTGGATGTGATGAGGCTACTGCGCGGAAATCCGCTCGGCATCGAGATAACGGACACTCACGTCAAGCTCTGCGAAGCGCGCAAGAAGGGCGGCAAGACGCAGGTCAAGCATTACGCCTCCGTAGAGCTGCCGAACGGGACGATGAACGACGGCCGCCTCATGGACGAGCTTGCGCTCGCGCAAGCTTGCAGGGAGGCGCTTAACTTGCGCCCGTGGTCGACGGGCGACGTTCGGTTCGCCATTCCGAGCCAGACCGTCATGGTACGGTTTCTGAAGATGCCTAACGTCGGAACCAAGGCGCTCCGCAAAATCGTCGATTTCGAAATCAAGCACAACATTCATCTGCCGTTCGACGACCCTTTCTACGATTTCGTGAAGCTGGAGACGAAGGAATCGCCGGCTCCGGCGATCAAATCCGACGCCAAGCTGTTCCAGCACCAATGGGAAGCCGCGGCCGCGAAGGAGCCGTCCGGATCGAATCCGTTCGCCGCTCCGCCGGCCGATTCCGAGGATATCGCCGTCAACACGTGCGACGTCATGCTCGTCGCGGCGTCGATGGAATCGCTCCGGCAATATACCCGGTTGTTCGAGGATCTCGGGCTGAAGCTGTCCAGCATCGAGATCAAGGCGTTCTCGTTGAACAGATTGCAGCAGCTGTCTTCTCCGAAGCAGGAGCTGCTGCTGCTCGCGGACGTCGGCGCCGCGAACTGCGACTTGACGATCGTGCAGGACGGCGTAATCCGCATCACGCGCAACGTGCCGTTATCCTTCACCGCGCAGAAGGAACAGCCGGCAGACGCATTGGATAGGCTATTCGCCGACTTCATTCCGCAGACGGTCAGCTACGACGGCTCGTTCGGCGATCTGTCCGGAGAGATCGAACGGCTGATCAACTTCTATCGTTATACGCTTAATCACCGCGAAGCCGTCTTCGATCGCCTCGTCGTAACCGGCGATATAACGATGATGGACGAGCTGATCGCCTACTTGGGCAATCGGATGTCGCTGACCGTCGCAACGGCCGCGGCGCCGTCGATCGACGTCGCCGGAAGCCGTTCGGAATGGGACTTGCCGACGTACGCGGTTCCGCTCGGACTGTGCTTGAGGAGGGGGAAGTAAATGCGCGACATCAACTTATTTCCCCGCAAGCCTTTCTTCGAGCAATACCGTACGGTCGCGCTGCTCGCGATCGCAGCCGTCGGATCGCTCCTCCTGATCGCCCAGTACTTGGTCGCGACGGACTACCGGGACGATGCGGCGAGCGCGGAGCGAGAGCGGCAACGGACGGAACAGGAGATCGCGGCGCTAACGGCACGCCTGGCGCCGGACGAGCGTACCGTCATGTACGAGCGATTATTGGCAGCGACGGAGACGCTGAAGGCGTCGCGCAACGATTGGCTGTCGGACATGACTTACGTGCTCGGCTACATGCCGGACGGTGCCGTCATGACCAGGATCAACGTCGGCAACAACGACAGGCTCGACCTGGAGATGAAGTTCGCATCGGAGACGGACGTCGTTCAATACTTGGTCGACATGCAATCGGAACGGCGGTTCCGAGGGCTGCGCGTCATCGAATTCAAGAAGGTAGAGGAAGAGACGGACGCCGGAGCGACCGAAACCGAGGCTTCAGCGGAGACGATCGCGAGCGCCGGCGAAGAAGCGCTGCCGGATATCGACGAGATTCCGATCGAAGCGCCGGCGGAAGAGAGCTTGACGGAAGGAGAGCTCGCCGTTAGGGAGCTGCTCTTGTCGAACCCGGACGATCTGAGCGACAGGCTGAAGCAATTGCTGAAGCCGGAAGCGCCTGTGCCGAGCGCTCCCGCGACTACGCCCGAGACGCCGGTCCCGTCGGTCTCGCCGACCAGCGAGCCGGAGGAAGGCCGCGAGGCCGAAGAGCGGCCGAGCACGCCTTACGTGCTCAATCTCGAAATACCGATCGTCGCGAACGGGAAGGCGGTGAGTCCTTAATGGAACAGACGGCCATGATCAGAATACGCGCGTGGGCGAGCAAGCCGGCTTCGCTCGTCGCGCTGTCCGCGACGCTGTTCGTCGTCGCGAACGCGGCCTATCTCGGCTTGCGGACTCTCCCCGGTCTGGAGGAGCGCAGCGCCGCCCGGGCGAGCATGACGGCTGCCCAGGAGCGGCTCGTCCAGCTCGAGAGCCGGCCTGCGCCGAAGCAACCGACGCGGGAACAAGCGGACGCCTTGCTGCGCGAGGTGCCGACGAAGCACTACGAAGCCGACGTCATGCTCCGGCTCGGGGAGTTCGCCGATTCCGCGGGCGTGCGGCTGGCGTTGTTCAAGCATACCGAGGAGAAGGCCGCCGCGGAGGGCGGGCTGGAGCAGCAGATCGAGCAGCTCGGCGGCGGAGCCGATGGCGCCGACGCCGAGGGCCAGGCGCCGGCACCTACAGAGGGCGCCGGCACCGACGGACTCATCCGCGCGGACAGTTACGAGATTACCGCTATCGGACCGCTGCCGCTCGTCTTTAACTTTTTCGACTTGCTCGCTTCGAACGAAGCCGTTACGAACATTACGAACTGGAGCCTGACGGAGCATAAGGACGAAGGTATCGGGGACGTTGCGGAATTCGACGGTCGGCTCGTCTACGACTTGACGTTCGGCTTCTCGGTCTATTCCGCGCCATCGTACGAGAAGTTGTTCGGAACGACGAGAGAAGCCGAATCGGCGACCGAAGAGAGCATGGGACGGCTCCTGGAGAGATTCCCGGAAGCGCGAGCCTTCCAATCGATCGCACCGTCCAAGGGGGAAACGCCATGAAGAGGAAAGTCGTCATCTTGACGCTGCTGGCCACGTTCGTCGCGGGAGGATACGCTGCCGCTACGGGCCAATACAAGACGATCAAAGTGTTCGCGGACAAAGTCGGGCTGCGGATCAACGGACAGCTATCGTCCGCGCAGCCGGACGTGCTTAACTATAACGGGACGATCTATATGCCGATACGCGCGATCGGCGAGGCGATCGGCGGAGACGTATCGTGGAATACCGAAGCGCGGGAAGTACGGGTCGACTTCGCGAAGTCGAAGAGCGGCCGCGTCGTACAAGTCGCCAACCGTTCGGTGTACCAATACATGCTTATCGAGAAGAACCAGATCATGGAGCAGCTCGTCAAGCTCATCCCGAAGAAGGATTACGCCGGCATGAAGAAGCAGGTCGAACGACTGCAGGCGCTCGATATGCTCGCCGCGGGCATCGGCGACGCCAAGCTGGCGGAATACGCGACGCAGATGGCGTTCTCCGCGGAAGTGATCCGCACCGGATTGCAGTCGCGCAAGGGCGAGGATTACGGCACGGCCGTCGACGTCTTCTTGGAGACGGAGTCGGCGTTCACGGATTACTTGGGAGACAAGCTCAGCGCCGAGAAGGAGTGACCCGCCTTGATCATCGTCGTCAGCCTCGCGCTCGGCGCGGCGCTATGCTGCGTGCTGCTGTCGTTCGTTCCGTGGGTTCAGGAGAACATGCAATGGATGACGAGCTATAAGTTCTACGTTCTGGTCGGCGCGATCGTCGGTTCGGCGCTGGTCCTTGTCGTCAAGCGCGTCGGGGAGTTGGCGACGAAGGCGTACGGCGGGTAGGCGAACGAGTACGCAAAAGAAATTATCATTTATTTTTATAAACACTTATTGACAGGGGGCTAATGCCCCTGTTATTATTTTCCCAATACCTAGTAAACAGGTAGGAATTATAAAGGTTGTTGGAATTGTCGGCGAGTCAAGTCCGCGCGCGACCGGTCAGGCCAACCGGAGCGGCACGGCAATCAGAAAAAAATAACGGGGTGCATGTCAAATGAAAACATTGAAAAACTTCCGCTTGGTTATTATCGCGACACTATTGATCACGTTATTGTCCGCTTGCGGCTCTAATAATAATAGCAACTCCGGCGCTTCCCCATCGGGCGAAAGCCCAAGCGCGACGACGAGCGCTTCGCCGAGCGCGTCGGCTGAACCTAGCAAGGTACCCGATCCGGTCGAACTGCTGAACGTCTCTTACGATCCGACCCGCGAGCTGTACGAAGCGTTCAACAAGAGCTTCGCGGACTACTGGAAGCAAACGACCGGCGGCGAAGTAACGATCAAGCAATCGCACGGAGGTTCCGGCAAGCAAGGACGCGCGGTCATCGACGGTCTGGAAGCGGACGTCGTGACGCTGGCGCTCGGTTACGATATCGACGAAGTCGCCAACGCCGGCCTGATCGAAGCCGACTGGCAGCAACAGTTCGAGCAGAACAGCACGCCGTACACGTCGACGATCGTGTTCCTCGTACGGAAGGGCAACCCGAAAGGCATTAAAGATTGGAACGACCTGATCAAGGACGGCATCGAAGTCATTACGCCGAATCCGAAGACGTCCGGCGGCGCGCGTTGGAACTACCTCGCGGCATGGGGCTACGCTCAGAAGACGCTCGGCTACGACGAAGCGCAGACGCAAGACTTCCTGAAGCAGCTGTTCGCGAACGTGCCGGTGCTCGATACGGGCGCCCGCGGATCGACGACGACGTTCGTCGAGAAAGGCATCGGCGACGTATTGCTCGCTTGGGAGAACGAAGCTTACCTCGCGCTCAAGGAATACGGCGACGACTACGAGATCGTAACGCCTTCGCTCAGCATTCTCGCGGAGCCTCCGGTCGCGATCGTCGACAAGAACGTAGACAAGAAAGGCTCCCGCGCAGCGGCAGAAGCTTACTTGCAGTACTTGTACTCCGAGCAAGGCCAGGAGATCGCGGCGCAGAACTTCTATCGTCCTCGCCTGCAAGCCGTCGCCGACAAGTACAAAGATCAATTCCAGCAATTGAACCTGCTCGAGATCGATCGCGACTTCGGCGGTTGGAAAGAAGCGCAAGCGAAGCACTTCGCCGATGGCGGCACGTTCGACCAAATTTACACGCCGGGATCCTGATCGATCGGAGCCGGTAGAAGGGATTAGACGATTAAGATGATGCGACAACGCAAAGGAGATCGGGTACTCCCGGGGTTCCACCTCTCGTTAGGATTTACCGTCTTATACTTGAGCCTGCTGGTCCTTATCCCGCTTGCGGCGCTCGTCATTAAGTCGCTCGATCTCTCCCTCTCGCAATGGTGGGATACGGTGACGGACGCGCGGGTGCTGGCCTCGTATAAACTGAGCTTGCTGACTTCCTTGTACGCGGCCATAGCCAATCTCTTCTTCGGCTTGCTGCTGGCATGGGTGCTCGTCCGGTATAAGTTCCCGGGCAAGCGCATCGTTGACGGCCTGATCGATCTTCCCTTCGCGCTGCCGACGGCGGTGGCGGGCATCGCCCTCACCACGATCTACGCGCCGAAGGGATGGATCGGGTCGCTGCTCGAGCCGCTCGGCATCAAGGTGGCCTACACGCCGCTCGGCATCACGATCGCGCTCATCTTCATCGGCCTTCCGTTCGTGGTCAGAACCGTTCAACCGGTGCTGCAAGACATGGAAGCCGATATGGAAGAAGCGGCGGTATTGCTAGGCGCTTACCGGTGGCGAACGTTCCGCAAGGTCATCTTGCCCGAATTGATTCCGCCGCTGCTCACCGGCTTCGCGTTGGCGTTCGCCCGCGGCGTCGGAGAGTACGGCTCGGTCGTCTTCATCTCGGGCAACATGCCGATGAAGACGGAGATCGCGCCGCTGCTCATCATTACGAAGCTGGAGCAATACCAGTACGCCCAGGCTGCGGCCGTTGCGGTCGGGCTGCTCCTCATCTCCTTCGTGCTGCTGCTGTTCATCAACATTCTGCAACGATGGTCTAACCGTCGTCTGCAGAGCGTAGCGAAGGGAGCGTGAGGGAGATGGCCGGAATCGTAACGAATCCTCGCGGCAGCAAGCGAACGAACGCCAAAACCCATCTGACGGAATTGGCGGTCGTGCGGTGGGTGCTCATCACGATCGCGCTGTTGTTCGTCGGTCTCATCGTCGTCCTGCCGATGATCACCGTCATCGCGGAGTCGCTTCGCAAAGGATGGGATGCTTACTTCGACGCGCTGAACGATCCCGATGCGATCGCGGCGCTCCGATTGACGCTCGTCACGGCGCTTATCGCCGTACCGCTGAACGCCATATTCGGAGTCGCGGCGGCATGGGCGATCACGAAGTTCAAGTTTCGGGGCAAAAACCTGCTCGTCACGTTGATCGACTTGCCGTTCGCGGTATCGCCTGTCGTCAGCGGTCTCATCTACGTCCTGCTGTTCGGGGCGCAGGGGCTGCTCGGACCGTTTCTGGATAAGCACGACATCAACATTATTTTCGCGACGCCGGGCATCGTTCTGGCTACGATGTTCGTGACCTTCCCGTTCGTGGCGAGGGAACTGATCCCGATCATGGAAGCGCAAGGCACGCAAGACGAAGAGGCCGCGGTTACGCTTGGCGCCAAAGGCTGGCGGGTGTTCTTCAAAGTTACGCTGCCGAATATCAAATGGGGCCTGTTGTACGGTTTGATTCTATGTAACGCTCGTGCTATGGGCGAATTCGGCGCCGTGTCGGTCGTATCCGGGCACATTCGCGGAGAGACGAACACGCTGCCGCTCCATATCGAGATTCTGTACAACGAGTACCAGTTCAGTGCCTCTTTCGCCGTCGCCTCGCTCTTGATGTTGCTGGCGATCGTGACGCTGGTCATCAAGTCGATCGTGGAAGCCCGCATGAGCAAGGAGCATGAGCGCGAATAGCTTGGACTATTAAATAACATGGAGGGGATTCGTATGGCGAAACCGGTAGAAGTGGATGATCGTTGGCTCTCGCGGATCGCGGAGCAAGTGAACGGGCTGGAGTACGGCGAGGTGAACATCGTCGTGCATGACGGCAGAATCGTGCAAATCGAACGCAAGGAGCGCCGCCGGTACGACGACGGATCCTCTTCGGTACAGCGCGTCGTGCATTCGGAAGAGAAGAAGGGCCGCAAGCAAGGGTAGTTATACTTAAGGTTAGATACAGAGACGATACGCGAACAGTCCGGGCGACCGGGCTGTTTTTTTGTTGCTGCCGAACAGTACGTAAGGGTTGTGATTAGGCTAACTCGACATCCTTAGACCAATTCCGCAGTTGAAATAGTCTCAATTCAATCACAAGTTACATTATTCGACATAATTTGACCTACTTCTACAAAAAAAGTATATTTACCAACTTGGTACAAATGAACTATTCTATAAGTGTTAAATATTAGCGAAGATGGGTGCTTTATGAATGCAGTGGATTTTCCTCAATCGGCTTCGATTACGGATAGCGGCGGGCTGAAGTGCTTAATAATCGTAGCTAACTATCATGGAATAAGAATTGATGTAGAGCAGATTAAACATGCGTTCGCGGTAGATGAAGACAACATTAAAGTTGCTGATTTGGTCAAGATAGCCCGAAGCACCGGATTGAAAAGTAAGTCTATTCATACGGACATGCACAAATTACCGAAGTTAAGACTTCCCTCCATTGTACTGTTGACAACTGGAGAATTTATCGTAATTGCTAAACAGGTGGAGGCGGGATTTTTAGTTTTCAACCCAAAGATCGGCAAGCCAACGACAATCGCAACAGAAGCTTTTAGTGAGTCATGGACGGGAGAAGTGATGTTGTTCACTCCCACGACGAAGGATGCACGAGAAAGAGAGTTCGGCGTAAAATGGTTTTTCCCTGTGATATGGAAATATAAACGAATACTGACCGAAGTATTGGTCGCCTCTCTTTTTATTCAAATCCTCGGACTAGTCTCTCCGTTAACGACACAAGTGATTATAGATAAGGTTTTTGCGCATCACGGGGGTCTGTCAATAATTTTGTGTAAACTCTCTTATGGGAACCTCCCCCGAGGGGGAGAACGAAGCTCTTACGGCAGATATTGGCCAATTCGTTCTGGATAAAATACGGATAACTGGAGGAGAATTTGT